>CAYVTD010000013.1:0-62140 GCA_964454445.1 uncultured Hyphomicrobiales bacterium | reverse complement strand
TTAGGCAAAGTCTCCCGGATATTTTTTATATCCACCTGGTTTTGCTGTGCTTGCACTTGAACTGGCGCATAAAAAAAGGTCAGAAAAACAAAGCAAAATAAAAGTAAAAATAGCTTTTTCATAAGATCCTCCAAATTATTAACGCAGAAAAAACACATTTGTATGGTAAAAAATACTGATAGTCATTAATTTTTCACTATAAATTCATTTTTTTATTAATAATGTTTCCAAATTTTAATATAATAACAAAATTATTTGTGTTTTGTTACAAAATTTACGAAAATAATTTGAAAAAAAAATAAGGTTTCTTTATTTTTTTATTATTTCAAAATATATATTGATTGTTGTTTATAATTTTAGGATAACTATAGATTATGGTTTTTTTATTTTATTTAAGTGGTACTTTGAATAAGCACTTAAAACTCTAATTACAGGGAAACCATAATTTATGTTTGTTGCGTCTTTGATTTCGCTAAGTGTTGCAGATAGGTGTGATTTAATGAATAGATGTACTTTTGTAAAATCCTCGCGTGTTACGTAGTTACGTATGCTTATTTCGTATCCATTCTCTATGCAATCCTGCAATAACAAAGCAGTTTTTCCTTCGCTTATACCTAATAAATGGGCTGATTGGGCAAGAGTGAAGCCAGATTTATTGTGTTCGATAGCTTTTATTGATTCTTCAGAAAGTTTTATTATGGGGTTTTCCTCTATTTGTGTTTTTTCTGTTTTGATTATCGTTCTTGATAATTTTTGTAACTCTTTAGTTTTATGTTCCAATACTTCTTTTTTAAATAATGATATGGCTTCTATAAATCTCTTTCCAAAATTTTTTGCAAATTCATAGCTGCAATTTGTTTCTTCGACCATATCTTCAAGAGTAACAGGCATATATTCCGACATCTTACGCAAACTTAGGTCAGAAACAAGAGACAATGGTGTTTGAACTTCTTTATAAGCAATTTCGTGTCTAATTGTATTAAGAATTTCGTAAAGTTTTTGCTGATTGAGATTTTCTAATATTCTATCCTCTTTTTGTGGAATTAGCTGAGTGCCATTTCCTTTGTTAAGTGGTTTTTCGATTAAAACATTTTTATAATCTAATTTATATCCTAACAAAAGCTGTCTTCCTTTTTCGCTTATAACAACCTTCGGAAAAAGCCCACCAGATATTATCAACAGTTTTCTTTCCAATGCATTATCGATTTGTTCATTAATTTCGCTTAATGAAAAATTAGAGGCAATAGCAAAAATACTAGAATTTTCCAAACCAAAATTAGTAACTTTTTTTATTTTTTTCCCTTGAAGAACTGATGCAAGAATCCTTCTTCCATAAAGCCCCCTGATTTCTGCAGCCCCTTCGAGAACTTTGTGCAACAAATAATCATTTCGTTGAGTTTTTTTTGCCGGTATCTTGCTATTACAGGAACTGCACCTGCCGCAAGCCCCTCGGACATCTGTTTCGTTAAAATAATTTAAAATGTAGTTCCTTTTGCACTCAAAAGTTTCTGCATAACCAAAAACTAAACCAAGCTTTTCATAAGCACGACTTCGGCGTTTATAAAATTCCTTGAAATCAATAGGCATCTTGTCTGATGCCATTCTCTCTTTTATAATTACTATACCATTTTCCTTTTCTGGAGGGTCAAAATGTAAAATTTGAGCAAACTCGAAGTTACGAACAGCATCATTAATATCTTCATCACTGATTTTGTGCTTTAGTTTCATTCCCCAATAATCGAAACTAACGGATTTCCTAAATGCCTCTCTTGACACACTGCGCAAAAAAGCTTCCAGAACCCGTTTTTTTTCTTGCGGCAAATTATCGAAATACTGTGTAATCCTGTCTTTATCAGCAAGAAATTGTATTTTGGCTGATGGAGAAGATTGCCCACGTCGTATTATCCCCTCTCTAATAAACAATTTCATACAGGATTCGACAATGCTCTGACTAATTTTCAATTTATTGCCAATTTCGAAGCTGTTGAGATATATTGGCTTGTTTGGAATATTACCTGTTGCTGTTTGATGAATGTCGTATAAGGCATCATATACTTCTCGAATATCTTCTTTATTTGGAAAAGTATTTTTAATAAAATATCGAGGCAAATATTTATCTGAGTTATTAAATAGTAAATAACATTTCGATGGTAGTCCATCTCTACCAGCTCTGCCCGCCTCTTGATAATATTCTTCGAGAGTAGTTGTAAAATCAATATGGATTAAATTCCTGACATCAGGCTTATCAACACCCATCCCAAAAGCATTTGTAGCAACAATTATTTTTGCTTCGCCTGAAGTGAACTGATCTTGCGAACGTTTTCGAAGATAATCCTCCATTCCAGCGTGATAGGCAACTACTTTTAGCTTAGCCATTTGCAAACCTTCGCTTATCTCATCGACACGCTTGCGAGTGCCACAATAGATAATCGTTGAGCCGCTTGGGTCTTCATCATAGATCTCTTTGATACGAACAAGTTTTTCTCTGCAAAGCTCTGTTATATAGCTTAGGTTTGGTCTGTCAAAACCTTTGATAAAGCTTTGCGGGTCCCTTAATTTTAATTGTTTTATAATATCTTCTTGCACTTCCGGGGTTGCCGTAGCAGTTAATGCAATGATTGGAAAGCGTCCAACTGTCTCGATTACACTAGTAATTTTTAAATATGAAGGACGGAAATCATGTCCCCATTCAGATATACAATGTGCCTCATCAACAGCTACAAACGAAATATTAAAGCCTTTCATCTGCTCGATGAATCTATTGTTTTCAAGGCGCTCTGGAGCTATGTAAATAAGCTTATAAAAACCGTTATAACATTTGAAAACAGTCTCACTAATCTCGTCGGAACTCATTGTCGAATTGATAAAAGCTGCAGGAATACCCCTATTTTGCAAGCTTAAGCACTGGTCTGCCATCAATGCAATCAATGGAGAAACTACAATAGCAGTACCCTCCATAAAAAGAGCTGGCAACTGGTAGCATAATGACTTACCGCCTCCTGTTGGCATAACTACTAGGGTATCTTGCGATGCGAGAACATTCAGTATTATCTCTTCCTGCCCACTTCGAAATTCTGAATGACCAAATCTTTCCCTTAATGTATCAAGTAGCTCTGCTCTGTCGATAGTCATTTCTTAAATTATTAAAATTATTACGAGAACTAATGCCTTATTTCAATATTTATATCGCAAAATTATTAAAATCAATTTAGTAATATTTAATATTGTATCAAAATTTCAATACATTTTTTGCACTTTCTCAGCTTTTTAATAATTTTGTTAATCATAAATTTCTCAAAATACAATGGTTATAATTCATTTAATAATTATTACATATATCATTGGATATAAACGAAATAGAAATACTGCTCGCTACAGAAACCGGCTTGGCACCTGAATCCATTGGAAGAAGGACAATCGAAGCCGCCGTCAGTCGAGCTGCAAGCCATTTTTTAATGTCAGAGCAGCAGTATTCTGAATTACTTGTCCTCCGGGAGAAAGAATTTGAGCAATTAATAGAAGAAATAACAGTCCCCGAAACTTGGTTTTTTCGCGATAGGGGACCGTTCGACTATCTAAAAAAGTTCATTATTACAAAGCGTTTACTCTATCCTGCAAAAGTGCGGATTTTATCCGCTCCCTGCTCCACGGGCGAAGAGCCATATTCCATTGCAATTTCATTGTTTGAAGCAGGATTGCCTACAGATAGATTTAGTATAGATGCTCTTGATATAAGTAAAAAGAATATTGAAAAAGCAAAAGAAGGGAGCTTCGGAAAAGCTTCATTTCGTCCATTTATCGAGACTTTTGTTTATCATTACTTCAAAGAAAAAGAAGGTAATTATTTTATTAACAATAATATAAAAAACCAAATAAATTTCTTTCATTCTAATATCTTAAAAGAGGATTTCCTATCAAAATATCAATATTACGATGTGATTTTTTGTAAAAACTTACTAATTTATTTAAATGAAGATGCCCGATTGGCAACTATTACCAAGCTTCGACAGCTGCTTAAGCCCGACGGAGTACTGTTTGCCGGACATACAGAAATCCCTATCTTTACAACTCAAGGTTTTTCTAGCGTCAAAGAGCCACGCTCGTTTGCCTTGGTAAAATCTAACCACAGCAATAACATAAAAAAAACGAAAGAATTTATTTTCAATGCAATAGCGCATACTCACCCTAACCCAAAACAGAGACCTGCCATTAAAAAAGAAAAATCTGAAACAAAGCAAATCCAAAAAATAAACGAAGTACTATCACCGCCATTAACTCAAACTGTCGAAGAAAAGGACACTCTTTATGAAATCCAGAGATTAGCCGATTCAGGCAGCATAATCAAAGCAAAAGAAGAATGTAGTTTATACATTAAAAAATTCCCCGGTGATGCAAATGGATTTTATTTAATGGGAGTGCTTTGCAATGCAATAAATGATGTAAATTTTGCTGCTGAGTATTTCGAAAAAGCATTATATCTCGAACCAAACCATTACGACGCATTAGTCAATCTGAGCTTGATTTTTGGATTATCTGGAAATTACGATAAAGAAAAAATATACAAAGAACGCGCACGTAAGGTCTATGAGAAAAATCATTAATGTTGAAATAATAATCAATATTTAAGGACATTTTTAAAACTAACTATTTCCATTTCCTTTAAAACTTATTAATTATTGCTCATTTAGTAAATATCATTACTTTTTTTAATCTTAGATAGTCATTGAAAATAATAAATATAATTATTGGATAATTCAAAAAAAAAACATAATTTTATATTAAATATGTTCAAATATTCATAAAAAAATATGAGAAAAGAACTTCCCAGCCGCGAACTATCGCAAAAGGAAACATGTAAAATATCTTTAATACCACTTAGATTTCCTGTGCTTCTGCTCATGCTAGCGCTTCTCTCCCTGTGGTTTAGCTCTTGTTCATCAACTAAGGAACAAGTAATAACATGGAATGTCGAGTTGGAAGAATCGCAAACTCCGATTACCAACAAATGTAACCCTGACGTAAAACTCAACTCTATCAAGTCATCTGAAAAACCGTTTTTCATCCCTGAAACAGAAGACCGCTCGGCAAGAATACGTGTGAAATCAATCCCTTGCTCGATAGGCGAAGAACCTCCAGAGTATGAAGTGCCACTTACCAGGGTAAAAAGAATTACTTACGTGAGCGATCCCTTGCAGCCCCCTTTAGAAATAACCCATAAGGACTTGCCCGAAATCAAGGGCTGCTGCAGGGTTAGAGATGGGTTATGGTTCTTCGATAAATTTGAAATCCGTGGTGCTATTGGATACCGGGGGAGCAAAGACAGCGCCGTCTATCCAAGCTCTACAGGACAAGATGTATATAAATCATCTTTCATTGGCTTCGACAGAGGAGGCTCTTCGATAGTGCTTGGCTTTGAAGTAGTAGGGCTGTGGAATGTTTCTTTCATCGACAAGACAAAACATTTTCAGATGGGTGTTATAACAGGTATTTGGCCCGTCGATGGCTCATTATTTGTTCCGGTTGGGCTTCATCTAAGATACACTTTCAATCAATTCCCGGCAAAATTCTCTGAAAATTGCAACTCTTTCTATTTTTATGCTAATGCTGGTTTACCTCTTGACTTTCAGACAGATGCACCTTTATTTGGCTCAAGTATGGATTTCCAAAGGTATTTTTACGGATTTGGCATTGGACATGATTGGGCAATCAACTGTGATGTGGATTTCTCAATAGATTTGGGTTTACGGGGGATGAATCTTCCTTTACCTCCGATAGAGTGCTGCCCATCAATTGCCGATGAAGACCGCAACCCTTTTAGAAAATCGACAGTTCTTCTTTTGCGCTTTGGTCTTACATTCTAAGCTTAAAAAATAGAAAATTATGTATCATAAATCTAAATATTAATTATGAAAAAAATAAAAAACAAGCTGATAATGCCGATAATGCTTAGCTGTGCATTGCTTCTTGCAATATCAACGGCATTTTGGGGATGTATGGAGACAACTGCCCCCGAAGATAGCAAGGAAAGAAATGTTATTGTTCAGGCGTTTCAAGTAAATATACAAAATGGAGTAAAGATACCTTTGTCTGGAGTGCAGGTTAGTGTTTTTGATGCAGGGGCCGCTAATGCCATCTCAACACAAACAACTAACCAAAATGGTGCTGCTAATTTTTCGCTCCTTGCCCCTCTTGCTGGACGAAATCTAAGCTTTATTGCAAATTACAACAATCAAATACAAAGCAAAAACTATGTTTTACTTTGCAAGGATACTTTACTCGTTTTTGTTTTCGATACTACTGTTGTTTCAAATGTGCAATGCAATAATTTAAATGGTAGTGAAACTATTGTTTTCATCGACGAAAACGGCTCTCCCGGATTAAAACAGAATACTCCAAAAGGAATAAACAAATACGAAAAATGCTGGAGCATGACCAATTCCTCTACGACAGAGCCTATTACAGTAGCCATACCATCAGTGCCTGCACCTTTTTCTGTCCAATCTGTATATCTTGGCTCAACACCAGTAAGCACTAACCCTGTTGTTGTGCCACCAGGTACGACTCTATCAATTTGTTTTGCAGTAACTACTGTCAATGCTGCTGCTTTCCGTGAGACTATCAACTTAACTCTGAGTTGTGGCAACAATCAAGGCACTTTTGTTTTAAGACTACAAGCAGACGTTATCGAACCAGGCTGTGAATGTAGCGAATTGGAAACCCTATACAGAGTAATATTGCCGGAAAGTGTTCCTGTCGGTTCAAGTGTCGAACATACTGAAGTAGTTTTTACTAATACCCTTGCCTGCACTGTCGTAATCTCTCGTAACAGCTTTGATGGCAATGATGGTTGGACAATTTTGTCGCCTACCTTTCCACAAACGCTTGCCCCGGGTGCAATGCTAACAATCAGAGCACGATTCTCAGCAACTCATGCCTTGACTAATGCCGACACATTATCACTTAACATTCACCCTGAAGGCACTCAAAACAATTGCCCATATTTAGTTATTTTTAGCGGTCAGGGATGCTCCAACACTTGCCCATATCTTGGATTTACTGATTATCCTCTGCGCATTTTTAATTCGCCAATACCACGAGATACATTGTCGAACCGCAAAGACAACAGGGTTTTCGTTTCAATAATAAATGTGGATCCACCTTTTGTCTCCGTTGCAAGTGAACAATATACCGTTTTTAACCCCGATAGTGCCTGCAGCGAAGTTACAATCAATGCATCAATAATACCACAAGACAACTATGCAGGCTCTTACTACAAAGTTACTCCAACACGAATAACGCTTGCACCGGGTGATTCAGCAAAAATCAATGTAACATTCACTGCACCTTCTTTACAAACGATGCAGCAGATAGTGGCTGCCAGAGGCAATACTGGCAGAGTTTCAGACAGCGCCTTTACTATCCGGCTCCGTTTGCAAAGTGGTAGTTGTTTGCAAGAAGTTAATATTGCCTCTGTGGTAACCGTCTTTCCAGAAATTAGTCCAATTATTAATTTGCGAGCATATAGCCAGCGAACACCATTAAGACTTACCCCTGAAAATGAAGTATATTACTTTGGTAAAGATGCAAGAACCATAAACCACTTCATTAACGGCACTTATGGCGAATATCCTCCACGGGTTGGGCATATTTTTGTTGATGTAAACGATACATTAGCATCAGCCATTCCTCCTCAGGCACCAATATTAAAATTAGTTGATAACAGTATCGGTATGAAAGTCTGGCGCAATAATGTCCCTGAGGCTGACTTTTCAAATGTTTCAAGCATTGTAACCCTCTTTGCAGCTGATCCTGGCTACTCGACCGGCTATTCATCAAATCCAATTACAAATTTAAATGTCGGTGATATTATCGCTTTTAAGTTTAATGCCATTACTTATTCTTTGCTTTACATAAGACGTGTCGATAACGGAACAGAATCAACATCAAGCAAGCAATCTGGAATAGAATTCAGGGCTATATATCCAATTTTTATTCCTTAACAAAATAGGAGAGAAATACAATGAAAAGATTGTTTTTTATAATAATAATTCCATTTTTTCTTGCAAGTTCGCTATTATTAGCCGAAAAAGAAAAATTGGAAGGTGGAATGCTCGACAATAAAGTGAACTCAAAATATGAAGATTATGGTTCATATATGATATATGGTGCTGATCATGACACATTAATTTTCACAAGCTCCCGTCCCGTTCCAAAAACTGTGCGAACAGCCTTGAACGCCGAATTTTTCTATTCAATCCGCCCTGCATCATACAGAAAAGAAGGAAAACCTATTAACACCGGTTGGTCCCAAGCAATTCAGTTAAGTGACGAAAGTGGAAGAATTAGTGGATATATTCGCGGAACTCAAGCCATCTTCGCAGACCGTATTATCTTTGCTGCGGAACGAGACCTCTCTTCGGGCAATAACGAAGGCACTTCCTATCTGTTGGACCTTTGGGAAATGACTAAAAGAAGCGATGGTTATTCGACACCGCGCCCATTAAATGAGATCAACGATCCTGACGCTTGGGATTCGCAGCCGGCTTTCTCGCAAGATGGCAAAACACTTTATTTCGTTTCCAATAGAAATGGCGGCTCGGGTGGCTTAGACATCTGGTATTCTATAAGAGATGCTGAAGGAAATTGGGGCAAACCTCTAGCTGTTCCTAATGTCAATTCACCAGGAGACGAATTTTCGCCACATTGCGGTACCGATGGCAAATTCTATTTTTCGAGTAATTGGGATTTCGACAAAAACACAAAAGGCAGCTCGGGCAAAGACATTTTCCGAGCTGATTATCAAATCTATTTAGGACTTCAACAGCCTTCTAAACCTGTTAAACTTGATGATGCAATAAGAGCAGATGCAAAAAAATATGGACTCGATTTCCCTTCATATATTAATTATAATTCTGAAGCAGACGACGAATTCCCATTTATTACTCCAGATAGACATTCAATTTTTTTAACATCAAACCGCTCCGCCGACCTTGATAAAAGGAATATCTTTGCCTTTTCATTGCCAAAATCGAAAATTCGATTGCAAGTAAACGTGAGCGAAAGAATATTAGATGCCAATGGCATCGAAATACTTCCTGCTACTATAAAGACCGGCTTACCATTAACTATTGAAGAGCGAGCCACAGGAGCAACTATTGATGCAAAATCCGGCTCACCAATCGATGTTGATCCCGATAAAACTTACGTTATTAAATTCTCAAAATTTGTCGAAGAAGAATGCTATCAAAATAAAATCGAAGGACCAAGCACGCTCGAAGTTTTCACAAAAGCCCCTTTTGGACTCGACACCATTTATTATAGAGATGTTCAGATTACAAGACAAAAAATCGAGTTTCAACCAATAGTTTTCATCTCGACCGATACTCTGCCCTATTTTATTACAGGATATTGGGAGCCAAATACAAGTGAAAACTTAGATAAGTTTCGTCAGCGGGAAGCAGAAGGATATTTCAATGAAACTGGTTTTGTCGATTCGACATCTCATGATTATATTAAAGCAGCAAAAAGAATTGACCAGAGTTTTTCAGAAAAGCTGTTTCAACCACTTGAAAAAATTCTCCCATTATTCCAAGATTTTTGTAGAGATACTCTGTATTTAAAAGTAACTGTCCATGGATATACCGATCCACGCGGTCTTTCTGCTGGAAATGAACATCCATACAGACCCGGATCGCGTTATAAAAGAAAATACCCGGGGAAAAATATTGTTGTTGGTATAGATGCCGATGGCAATCCTGTTAAAATTTCTAATGGCATAGATATGTTCGCTAAGAGTTGGAACGACGACGGGAAACGAATCCGTCTGCCTGACGATGGCGAAGAAGGTAATGTTCTTTTATCGAAACTGAGAGCTCATTTCACTTTTGAAACATTTGATGCTGAAATGATTAAGCGTTCGCCAATTTATGCGCAACTTAGAGATAATAACAGAGTAATTCTCGACGTTGAAGGTTTCGGTATCGACAAAGACGGGTTTAAAGAAAGAAATCTGCGCGATGACCCTCAAAGTAGAAGAATTGAAATTTATCTCGATATCCTCAGACCCGATGAAATTGCCAGCCACAAACGCCTGAAAAAAGGCATAATCAAGGAGATTAAAACAACTCAAAAACAAACAATAAAAGAAACACCAAAAATTGATGATCCCGGTCAGTTAAACAAAGAATCTGCTACGGTTCAAAGTAGTGTTACAAATGAAAAACGGCAATCTACATTTGGCATTGCTTCAAAACCTGGCGATAGCCCTGCAGCTAAACCTATCGAACCAGCTTTTAACGAAAACCAGGTCGCAAGCAAGCCTTTGCCACCGACAGAAAAAAGTGAAATTACACCTCCTCAATCAGATGCTTCGAAAAGTTGCTATTCTCTGGAGTTTTATTCTTACACAACAGCAGAAGAGGCTAATGCTGCATTAAAAACAATTCAAGATTCCGGGTTAAAAGAAGCTCATTTAGTTGAGATCTTTGATATGTTTGGCAATAGAACACTTCGTCTCCGCTATGGTTGCTATCCAACCCCAGATGAGGCAATTGACCAGATTACTGGTTTGCTTTGGGTGCCTAGAACTCTTAACATCGACAAACGACCCTATGTTGTGAAATAAAACATCTTGTTAAATTAATTTAAAATGAAATATCTATGAGAAATTACTTGTTTGTAATATTATTGGCAACCTTGCTTTTTTCATGTGTTTCTTACCAAGCAGAAGAACAATCGAAGCAAACAACTAAAATTAAAGATGAAGAACCAAAAATTGAACTAACAAAAACCGTAACCATACCTTCAGATGGTTCTTCACCCATTGCGGGCTATACAGAAGCCGAGAAACCTGATGCCATAATTACATTTTCAAAAGTTGGTGAGAAATTCTCCGTTGCCACAGGTCAAACTGTCAACTTTATCTACGATGGTATCGACCCGGAATCTACTTTTATTATCTATGAATCTACATTAGACGGATACAATCTACAGCTTGCATATAAAACCGACAAAATTGCAATAAATTTTAAAAAACTTTGTCAAATATATGTTGTGGCAAGCCCTGCTTTGACTAGTATATTCGTCCCAGAAAATCTTCGTTATGAACAAATAGTGTGGACGCCGCGTCAAGATGGCACTTGGGAAGTACGCATTGGCACAACCGAAAGAGGCTGCAAGAGCGATGCATTGAAAAATCTTGACAAATTAAGAAAAAGGGATTATGAGAAAAATATCCCTAGATAAATGAAACATTTATGAGGTAACAATGAAGTTAAAACGTAAAACCATTCTGATAACAGGTGCAACTGCGGGTATTGGCAGAGCTTGTGCCGAAATTTTTGCCGAAGCTGGTGCAAGATTAGTTCTCCTTGCCCGACGCGAAAAAGAGCTTAAAGCTCTTGCTAGCGAACTTCTAAGTAAATTTGGCGCTGAGGTACTTTCCCTCGAATGTGATGTACGTGATAGAAAACAATTAAAGCAATTATTCGATTCGATGCCCAATAATTGGAAAAATCTTAACATTCTAATCAATAACGCTGGCCTTGCGCAGGGCTTAGATAAAATTCAAGACGGCAACATAGATGACTGGGAAACAATGATTGATACAAACATCAAGGGATTGTTATACACTACCAGATATTTTTTGCCTGGAATGGTAGAAAAAGGCTCCGGTCTGGTTATCAATATTGCTTCCATTGCTGGAAAAATGGCCTATCCGATGGGAAATGTGTATTGTGCCACAAAATCAGCAGTCAAGGCACTCTCCGAAGCTATGGCTATCGACCTCAATGGTACTGGCGTCAGGGTTTGCAATATCGATCCTGGACTTGTCGAAACTGAGTTCGCACTTGTTCGTTTCAAAGGCGATAAAGAAAAAGCTACCGCAGTGTATAAGGGTTATACACCTCTTTCAGGCTATGATATTGCCGATGTAGCATTATTTGTCGCCACTCGACCTGCTCACGTTATGATTCAAGATATTACCATTACGCCAACAGATCAGGCAAATCCATATATTTTAAACAAACATTTATAAGGTTTTTGTAACTTTTTACGATTTCAATGTGTCTATATATGTTCAAAGTTTTACAAATAAATAATTTATAAACTAACGGGATATAAAATGATGAAAAATCTACTATATACAATCTGCCTTCTATTTATTCTTGCATCTTTTAATGCAAAATCACAAAGCCTCGAGCTAATTCGTGGAGACGAAATTGTAAGCGGCACCTTAACCAACGAGCTTGTTTCTTATGGCGATGTGAAAAACATTAGCAACCATAAAGTAACAATTTATATCAAAATCGAGACAATTAGTCTAGTCGATGGGCACACTCTCAGCCCATGCTTCAATTTCGAGTGCCGTCAGTTCTTTCCGCCTGTTACCATTTACGACCGACCTGATGAAGTGTTTTCTCTGGAACCTGGAGAATCGACCACAGCAGAAAACGGATTAGAATTGTTCGTGCATCTTTATCCAAACGGGAAATTCGGCACATCGAAAGTCAAGTTTTACTTTATGGTTAACGAAGACGATTATGTGGCTTACGAGTGCTCATACAACGTAGGCACCACTTCCGTTTTAGAATTAACCACCCAATCGAGTGCGCCTGTATTCCCCAATCCTGCTAACGATTATATAAATATATCACTTCCTTCTATTTCAGATTTATCTGGATTGGACATCGAAGTCTATAATTCTCACGCCAACAGAATTGATAATGCCAATTATCAGATAAATGGTGATGTATTGACATTGAAAACAAGAGATTTTTCTGCCGGTGTTTATTATTACATCATCAGCCGCCAGAAAAACATTGTAAATAAAGGAACTTTTAGTATTTCTCGCTAAAACGAAAATTAAATCAATCTTATCAGGTAATCTGGCTGGTAATGCCTTTTCATCGGTATCCTCCTGCCATATTGCGGAACGTTTTCGATAGTAAAAACAACCGGTGTAATCCGCCGGTTTTTTATTTTATCTTCATCTACTGCGCTTACTGCAAAAAATAAAGAAAAAGCAAGTATTATGAATATTCGTTTGATTCGTTTCATTTCTTTCCGACGACAATCTGTTTCTGAATATTTTTTTTCTTAAAACTTTTTTCAGAAAAAACTTCCTTGCCTGTCAAAGGGTTTATCCCCGTAAAATACATAGCTGTTGAATATGTCGATGGTGTCGGGGTAAAAACCTGGACTTGCTCAGGATTGATATTCAATTCCTTGTGCATATAATCAGAGAGATTCTTCATATTCTTTTCGTGGCAGCCCGGGTGTGCTGCAATAATATAATAAGTAAGAAATTGTTTCTTGCCATATTTCTTGGTTATCCTAAAAAATTCTTCTTTAAACTGCTTTAAAGAAGCGACTTGCGGTTTCCCCATTATGCTTAAAACTTCTTCGTCTGTGTGCTCGGGAGCAATTTTCATCTGACCTGATAGATGTTTCTCAATCACATCTTCCAAATATCTCCTGCCGTTTGCTTTATCTGCAACTACCAGATCGTATCGAATCCCACTGCCTGTTATTACCTTTTTCACCCCTGGCAATGCAGCAAGCTTTTGCAAAACAGTTATCAATTCATTGTGATTAATATCCATTTTTTTACACAAAACCGGGAAAACACATCTTTTATTCTTGCAACTACCACTCTTATTTTGCACAGCGCATACGTTGCCATACATATTTGCCGTTGCCCCTCCAATATCTTTTATTATTCCTTTGAAATTTCTGTTCTTAGTGAAATATTCAGCTTCTTTTAAAATCGATTCTTCGCTTCTGCTCCTTACTTTACGCCCTTGATGGACAGTAATACTACAAAAATTACATTCTCCATAGCAACCTCTATGCGAAATGATAGAGAAAGATATAGTTTCAAGTGCTTTTATTTTTCCCTGACTTTTATAAAATGGATGGACATCATATTCATAACCCAAATCAAATAGAGCATCAAGATCTTTTCCCTCGATATAGTCATTTGGTGGGTTTTGCACCAAGAATCTTTCACCATTCTTTTGAAATAATCCTTTAGCATTTTTGGGGTCGTTATTCTTGTAAAATTCAGTAAACATAACGTTAAATGCCTTTTTATCTTTAGCAACTTCTTCGAAAGACGGAATATCAATATAATTCGGAATCGGAGTATTAGAGATATAACAAAGACCTTTTTGTTCGTAAAGATTTTTGTTATCTCTCAATTTTTCAGCTACTTCAAGGATAGTACGCTCGCCTTCTCCATAAACAAGATAATCTGCTTTAGCATCAAATAAAATAGAGCGCCTAACTGAATCCGACCAATAATCGTAATGGGCTATTCGCCTTAGGCTAGCCTCAATTCCTCCTAAAATAATTGGTTTCGTGTTCTTGAAATATCTTCGGATTTCATTGCAATAAACGATAGTGGCTCTATTAGGTCTCCTGTTGTTAATATTGCCTGGGGTTAAGTCGTCGCTTCTCTTTTTCTTATTTAAGGCTGTGTAATTAGCAACCATCGAATCGACACAACCGGCGCTAACACCCCAGAAAAGTGAAGGTTCTCCTAATCGGGCAATATCAGGAACGGAATTTAGTAGATTTGATTGATTAGAAACATCAGGCTGGGCAATTACAGCGACCTTAAATCCCTTTGATAAAAGGAACTTGCCTAAAGCTGCAACCCCGTCGTAAGGTGAATCGATGTAAGTATCTCCTGAAACAAGAATTATATCTGGCTTCACCCAGCCAAGCCTATCTAACTCTTCGATTGTTGTTGGAAGATACATTATATTGTTTTAATTCTGCATTACCTTTATTTCTTCGATATAATTTTCGATGTAAGCTTTCATTTTATCGGCAACTTCTTCGTGCTCAGTGCCTTTAATCATAAAATTAAGCTGGGGACAATATGAGGCATATTCGCTTTCGCCACGTCTTCTGATAAGCACTTCGTAATCGTCATATTTAGTCGATTTTGATTTTTCCAAACTCATTTCAATTCCTAAAAAATAAAAAAAATATTAAATACAACTATAATAATTATTAGACTAATCAAAGTGAAATAAATTTTAATTATGTTCAAAATTTTCAATATATTCGTTTTTCTATTATAAACAATTTGTCAAACAAAAATGATGATTTTGTTTGGAGATACTTAATCTCATATCAAAGGGGCTACGGCTTTCGCCAAATATTGCATTTAAGAAACTTTGGGCTTGGGCTTATAAAAATTATGCCAACTCCATAGCAAAAATGTCAGATATGCGAGCCTCCACTTATTCAGAACCTTCAGAAACTTCAGAGGATTTTCCTTTTTCTTACGTTACAATCCCTTCAGACGAGTTTTTAAAAGAAAATGCTCCTTTGATCAAGGAATTAAGTGATTTATTTTATGAGCATTACTTCAATTTATTTGGTTCGGGATGGATAAGAGTTTACCCAGGAATGAGAGCTTATGGCATAGAGGACTATAAATACAGTTTTGAAGAAAACATTTTTGACAGAAAAAAATGGCTGCAATCCCACCTTTCATCAAATAATTTCAAAAAATCCCAAGAGATCTACTTGCTAATCGACGCAAATTACAAGCCTATTGATTGGCAACTCGACTTTAAGTCAGGTTACCGATGGAAGGAAAGCATTTGGCACAAAGATATTCAATATGGGCATCTTTTGGGAGCTGATATAAGAGTGCCTTGGGAACTCGGCAGAATGCAGCATCTCCCCTATTTTGCTTATGCCGCTGCTTGTTCGCTCAGAGGCTTTGAGGGCTTCCGCAACCCGACGGATTATTATAAAGAATTTAAAAATCAAGTATTGTGCTTTATTTCTTCTAATCCACCTCGATTCGGAGTGCAATGGATGACCGCTATGGATGTATCACTTAGAGCTATCAACTGGTTAGTTGCTTATGACTTGTTTTGCGAATTAGGTTTTTCAGAAGACAAAGTTTTCAGGAGATTATTCATAGCTTCGCTCCGCGATCATAAAAAATTCATAATTGATAACCTCGAATGGTCCAGCGGTATGCGCGGCAACCATTATTTGCTTAACTTGGCTGGATTGCTCTTCCTTACTGCTTATCTGCCGACTAATTGCGAATCCACAAGTACTTTGTCGTTTGTCCTGCAGGAGTTAAACAACGAAATAGAATATCAGTTCCTCGACGATGGCGGCAATTTCGAGGCATCATCGAGCTACCACCTTTTTGCTTGTGAAACTCTGATGTGGTGTGTTTATATTATTAATGCTTTACCTGAAGAAAAAACCCTTTCATTAGACCATTATGACAAAAAAAGCTGGCAAGGAAAAAAGAAATTACTGCCAAAGAGCAAGCAAAGATTTGAAATTGATTTAGCAACAAAAAAAATATTATTGTCAGAAACTTTTTATTCAAAATTTAAAAAAATAATTGAGTTTTCTGAAGCCATTTTAGATGTAAACTCAGAAACAGCTCAAATCGGCGACAATGATGGGGGCTTTTTCCTGATGCTTCAACTTCCTTATTCGTTTACTGACAAAAAAACTATTGCAGATTACTTAAATTTCAAAGAAAATATCAAATTCACTGAAGCAGGTAAGTTTATTAAAAAAAACACTACTGGCAAACAATCTATTTCAGAGTTTATCTCTTTATTTTATGGAAGCAGTATTAATAATCAATCCTACCTTACTTCACTTCAAAAAAAAGACTTAAAGCTTTTTGACCGTCAAGAAATTCAAGAAAACACAAACATAAATCAACCTAAAGCAATTGAATTACCAGATTTCGGCTTGTTTATTTATGATTGTCATTACTATCGGGCTTACGTCAGGTGTGGCAGTATTGGGCAAAAGGGTAAAGGCGGACATTCGCACAACGACCAGTTGTCTTTGTGCTTGACTTGCGGTGGTAAAGCAATTTTTGTTGATCCAGGCACATATCTTTACACTGCTATCCACGAAAAGCGAAATCTCTTCCGCTCTGTAAAAATGCACAATACTCTTGGTTTTGACGATGAAGAGCAAAACTTGTGGAATAGCCGCGACAAAGACGATTTGTTTTGGATAGTAAAAGACAGGACAAAGGCTAGACATTTGCAAACAGGAAATAGCTTTTTCGTCGGCGAGCATCGCGGTTTTGGAGTTGCACATACACGAAAGATTGAGTTCAAGCTCAATCATATCTCCGGAGAAGACTCCCTCGAGCAGAAAGGTAAAAAAACTGTTTCTTTCCATTTACACCCACTAGCTTTATGTGAAATAGAATTAAATCAAAAAAAAGCTGTTATAAAGCGTAACACTTCAATAATCGAGCTTTCCGCAAATGGAGCCACTTTGACTTTAGATAATTATCCCTATTCCGATTCTTATGGTTATTTGCAAAATGCCAAGGTAATAAAAGTAGATACAGAGAAAAACGTCATTAATTGGAATATTGAAATTATCAGCATATAAGTAACAATCAACAAAACAATGCTAATTGATAGATATATATTACGACAATTAATTTCGACATTATTATTCTCATTAATAGCTCTGTGCCTAATCTTTTTAATAGTCAATCTGATGGAAACACTCGACGATTTCATCGACCACAATGCGGGTATTTTAGAAATAGTCGAATATTATATTAATTTTTTCCCATATATATTGTCAATTATGACGCCCGTAGCGATGTTGCTTGCTACTTTGTTCACTATTGGCAAGCTTTCTACAATGAACGAAATAACTGCAATGAAATCAGGAGGTTTGAGCCTTTACCGGCTAATGATACCTCTTGTTTTGTTCAGCATCGTTTTAAGTTTTGCCCAACTTTATTTTAACGGTTGGATAGTACCTAAGGCAAACGAGCGAAAAATCGAGCTTGAGAGAGTATATCTCGGAAAAAGCTCTAGCGGTATGGGGCTTTATAATATTTATTTCCGCGATAAACCCTTGAGAAACGTAATAATGCAATATTACGACGAAAGAACTAAGTCAGCAACTCGCGTTACTATTGAAGATTATACTTCCGAGAAACAACCAAGAATAAGTCAAAGAATTGAAACAGACAGGCTTATTTGGTCAGATGACAAACATAAATGGATTGCCCGCTCAGGCATTATTCGCTACATCAATAACAGCAAAATAAGCTCGGACAGGTTCGATTCCCTCGAAATTTCTCTTAATATAACACACAACAAAATAATTCAGTTAAAACGATCGCCCAGCGAAATGAATTTCGATGAAATTAAACAGTATATAGAGCTATTAAAGATGGGCGGCAAAGATATACGCAGGCAGCAAATAGAGTATCATGGCAATTATGCCTTTCCATTCGCAAATTTTATTGTAATTTTGTTCGGAGTGCCTTTTGCTTCAGTTAGAAAAAAAGGAGGTCTTGCAATTCAAATCGGCGCCGCTATGATTATCTCTTTTCTATATCTGGTTTTTACAAAAATAAGCCAAACCATTGGCTTTTCTGCCGGATTAGATGAAATGCTGACTGGATGGCTAGCAAACATTTTATTCTTTATTTTTGGACTTATCGTTTTATTAAAAACAAAGACTTAACAAACGAAAAATTTATGGACAAAATCGATACTTTATCCTCTATGCAAGGCAGGACGCTTATCAATGAAATTTTCAAGGAGCTCCGTTACAGCAGGCAATACAGTGCCTTCAGCACTTTGATCCAATGCTGGAAAATTAGCGTTCACGAAAGAGATCTGAGCCCTTATCTTAATAGAAATGTCAGCGTACTGCATCCATTAGGCTTTTTTCGAGGCACCGGTTTGTGGATGGAAGAAATCCTAAATCGGTTTTATTTCTCTTCCATTAACTCATTCGTTTATTTCGGTGCATCAATCTTGCTATTATTAATAGGTGTCAGAAGATTTAGCAATAGTATCAGCGACACAGCAATAATCGCCGCTTTGGCACTCGAATCCTGCTTGCTGTTTTTTATGTTTGTTGTGATGTTTTTCACACCAAAAGACGATTTTTCAGATAAAGACAAGGACAATGAACGCGAAAATGCCGCCGAGCTTTTGCTCGAGATTGGTGAAATTGCAAAAGACCTTGCCGGAGCAATAATTCAGATTGAGCGTATCAACGAAAATTTCAGCATCATTGCCTCTACCCAGAGCCGAACTAATGATGCTTTGCAACTTATTGCCAAATCTGCCTCCGACGCTGTGTCGCCCAATCCCGAGATGCTCGAAACAATGAAATTAACTAACGAGGCGCTTTCACAATTAAATCATACTGTAAACGAATTGAACAAAGCTGCTGAAAAAATAAAACGCGAAGAAATCCAATTAGCTGTAAAACAAGAGCTTGAAAAACTAATCTCGAGTAAAATCGAGTGATTGATGCACTTTATTTCATAGAAATATTGATTTTTATGTAAAAATCTATTAACGATGAGCAGGACATTAATAAAAAAACGCGGTCCGGTAGAGGTTTATTTTATCCTCTATTTGGCTGCCTTGATTCTAATATTGCCTGATTTGCATAATGACAAAAAAGGCAATAAAGATGCTTTCGACGAAACTAGTGCCGGCTTTATTATTAATCCTGTTAAACCCTCCCTGAGCTGTCGCCTATATATCGATTCTTCGGGTGTAAGGATCTCTGAATTTGATGCCGAAAACACAATTCATTATTCTGGCGCAGTCAAAAATGTAAAGATGCTCTTTACAATAACCGACGAGGAAACTAACAACAGTATAATGCTTGAAACAGACAAAGATTATGAATCGAGCGATTTCAATATAACTCATAACTTAGATAACAATCTCGTTAAGTTCTATTGGAAACCTCCCATTTACGAAAGAAGGAATAAAAACTACATCGTAAACGTTACAGCAAGGGCTAATCCTACCAACTTGTCGGACAGCTTGCTAGAAAAAACCGGTAGCTCGACTCTGCCGACAATAGTCAAGAAGGCTCAATTTCGTCTCGCTGTTTATGTTAATCGACCAGGTAATGTTATTTATTTGCCTTCCGACAATGTCGATTTGGCCGCCGATTCTGCGAAAGCTAATTCCACAAAAGCAGACTTAAGAACTAATTCTGAATTTTATACTGGGGATATGTCGCTTTATACAGTCCATTCACCCTTGAGAAGCATTGCCAATCAACAATGGGAAAACCGAATAATTGTCATTGGACTAAACCCGCAGAAAGACCTTGCCGAATTGCCCGAATTAGCCGTTTCAGGTGCCGGGAATGCCTATATTTCTGGCATTACAGCCAATGAAATAAAACTTAGTGGCACTACCCCATCATCAGGTAGAACAAACGTCAAGCTTAAACTTACGAGAAAATATGATAAACGGGAAGTAATGACTGACTTTAGCATAATCCCAGAACCTCTTTTCAAGCCAGATTACGACGCAGAAATGTATCCTGACAACACTTATACCATCGATCCAAAGCTCCCCTCTTTACCCGGACAAGATGTAAAAGTTGTGCTTACTGTGGACAACAATATAATCCTTACAAGTCGGCAAGGTTCGACTTTCGAATATACGCCCAATACTGATCTTATCGACAAAACCGTGTCCATAGAAAGATATGTTAATGGAAAAAAGATCGGGCAGACTTATCCCATAAAAATTATGCCCTTGCCACCTCCCTCGATTGCTAATTTCAATGAAAAAAGCGCTCGGTTAATCACGTTTGAAATTGTTTCGCAAGGATTATACAGAGGTGAAAAGAATTTAGTAACTGATATTGAAATAATCGGTAATGCAAAATGGCAGGAGTATTTCCCAAATATTCAATCTGATAACTTAAAACGTAATAGTAATAAGCAGTTTTTTATGTTAACTCCTTTGAAAGATGATCAACCCTTTCGATTTCGAGCAAGAGCTGTAGATAAACGGGGTAAAAAAAGCGAGTATTTTATATATGATTAATAATTATTGTTTGCTCGCCTTAAAAGATTCTTATTCAAATTCAACCTATTCAACTATTTCTAAAAGTGCCTCACCCATTCTAATTGCTCCTTCGATTGCATTCCCTTTTGGTTGAGTGTATTTTATCCTTGGATGGCTTTTCACCCTTTCGATAAGCATTCTTGCAAGCAAAGTGTCTGCTTCGATTATGCCTCCCATAAGTGCAACCGGCACTTGCTGAATAGAAAATTGTTTAAGGAGTGCTTCGAGCAGTTCAGTTAGATGAAAAGCAGCCCTGTCGATAATATCAAGGCATTTTTTGTCGCCATCTTCGGCACACTTCATCACCGTGGGCGTTAGCATTTGGTATTCAAAATTTCTTTCAGCATAAGCTTTGACAATAGTCCTCGGATTCTTTAAGTCTATCGTGGTGAAAAGCTCGGCAAGAGCATCAGTAAAAGCAGTATGAATGTCTCTACCATCGATGCCTCGCACTGCAGCAGTCAGCCCTTCCTTGCCAATCCAAGCGCCACTGCCTTCGTCGTCGAGTTCAATACCCCAACCGCCCGAACGAATATATTTATTTTTGCCCAGGCGCCCTATGGCAATTGAGCCTGTGCCAACAATAAGCACAATGCCGTTTTTCCCGTCGAAAGCTCCTTCAACGGCAAGTTCGGCATCGCTTGTAACAATGAGGTCGTTTAAAGTCATTTTCTGAGAACGTGCCAATGTTTTCAAAAGTTGTGTAGAACGCTTTTTCTCTTCATCGAGCCAGACACCTGCCTGTCCAATGACAACAACATCGATTTCTTCGGAATCTATATTTGCCTTTTCGCATAGATCACCGATTACATTTAAAAGCCGCTCACAAGATTCGCCTACTCCCACAGCTCCAATGCGGGTGGTTCCTGCGTTTGATTTTGCTATTATTTTTTTGTTTTTATATATAATTCCACGAGTTTTTGTGCCTCCGCCGTCAATGCCAATGATTGTGTAATCGCTTTTTGCAGACATAAATTTTTTTATCAAAATTATACCTTAGTTTTGTTCGCAAAGAAAATAGCAACATCTGTGCCATTTCAAAATAATACTTTTTTTGTAGATAAGCAAGCAATAAATAATAATATGAAAAATTAAGGGATTAGCGTTAAAAAAAATCTGAGTCTTTTTTAGATTGGCAATGGATAACCACAAGTAGTTTCTATGTAACAAACAAAAAGAATCAAATAAAACAAGCTATAAATTAAATCATTTCGAAGCAAACTTGTCTTCAGGGTTCCTAAACAGGAAATTAAAAGAAGTCATCGAACCATAGCATCGAGAGATATAGCCCTGAAACTTCACTTTTTCTCCTTCTGTCAGCTTGTCGTTGCTGTTAATCTGCATTTCGAGCATTCGCAAATTGTCGCGCATCATCACTATCTTGTGCAAAATCTTTTGTATGGGTATCTCGTGGTCTTTTTGTGTAGAATCCTCAGGAATGAAAAAGATAGATCCTCTTTCCCACTTGGGAGCAATGTCCGCTGAATACATAGCATCCATTTCTAAAAAAATTGCTTTTGCCAAGCGTTTAATATCTTCGGGTGCCATAATCTGCCCTTCTAATAACTCACTCATAATTTAACATATAGATTAATAATAAATCATAGAAAACTCAAAATTGCTATAAATCCCAATCTCCCTTGTCAGGATGGTAAAGCCTCATATTGCTTTTACCAGCCGATATAGTAACAGTTCTAGATATTTCGCCTCCAAGGTCGCTTGCTACTACTTTTATCCCCTGTTTTATCAATGCTGCTTTCACTGCAACAGCGTTGCGTTGCCCAATACCAAAATAATCGCCGATATCGACGTTCGTTTTTGCCCCACCAGCCATTTTGGCATACAAAGCTTGCTTTGGACAACCTTTTTGCAGCATTCCCATAACCATAACATCAACCGCAGTATCAGCAAAATAACCCGGTAGTTTTTGGGCTTTGTCAGTATCCGATTTTGATGCAGGCAAGACTATATGAGCAAGACTTACAGCAGGCATTCCTTGACAAAACATAGCTAGCCCGACACAAGAACCTAGAGCATAGATTTTCAAATCTTTTCCAGGGTCATTTGATGTTTCATAAGCCCCCATTCCAAGAATGCTTTTATTTGTTACTGCCTTTCTGTCGAGAGCATTGGAAGGCAAAGACTTGCCAAGATTACTCTTTTTTAGCTGCCTTCTATCTTGAGTTGCAGCAATTTTGATTTTTGTCCATAATTGATTTAACAAATCAGACAAAGCTCGTGCTCCACCGCTTGGTTTTGCAAGAAAATCGAAAGCACCCGCCTCGAAAGCATCTACGGTAACCTTCGAATTATTCTGGGTTAAAGCACTCAAAACTATTGTTGGAATCGGATTTACAGGCATAAGATGATGCAAAAACTGTATCCCGTTCATACGTGGCATCTCAAGGTCGAGAATTATTACATCCGGATTTACTCGGTCTATCTGATTAAGTGCAAGCTGACCATCTGTCGCTGTGCCTACTACTAATATTGATGGGTCTTTTGCTAATCCCCTTGCTAGAATATCAAGAACCAATGCTTGATCATCAACTATCAAAACGCGAATTTTTTTTTCAAGCATAAACTAATCTATTTTTATTCCATTTTCAATTAAAAAAAAGCAATTTACAATAATTTTATCATTTTTCCAATAGTATTCATTTATTTAGTAATTTCGTAAGAATCTTTAGTATCTTTAATCGAGTATCCTAAAGCAATTATCTCATTTCGAAGAGAGTCAGACAAGGCGAAATCCCGTGCCTTTTTTGCAGCCAGCCGATTTTCAGCAAGTTCTATGATGTTTTCAGGTATTTCTTGCCTTTCCTCTTTTCTTTCGTTAATTGACCAGACATTAAATATGCCGTTAAGCTCGTTAAAAAGAGAAATAAGTGCTTTCTTCGAATCGCTATTTAATTCAGTAGCAGGATTTTGATTGATAAAAGTAAATATTTCCCCAAGCGCTTTTGGAGTGTGCAAATCATTAGCTAATTGATCATATATTTTTACTTTTAAATCGCTTTCGACAGCTATTGAACGATTCCCATTAACATTATTAAATAAGTCATAAATATAATCTTGAATCCTAAATCGTGCTTTGCGAGCAGCTTCCAAACCACTAAAAGTAAAATTATATTTTGAGCCGTAATGTACCGAAAACATAGCAAAACGAACATCGAGCGGATCAATTCCTTTTTCAATTAGCTCCCTTAAAGTAAAGAAATTACCTAAAGTTTTGCTCATCTTGCTGCCTTCTACCTCCAAAAATTCATTGTGCATCCAATAGACTGTGGGGTCTATACCATAACCGGCGTGGCTTTGGGCAATCTCATCTTCGTGATGAGGAAATTTCAAATCGACACCCCCAGTGTGGATATCAAACGGCAAGCCCAACAAGTCTTGCTCCATACAAGAACATTCGATATGCCAGCCAGGGCGGCCATCAACTCTTTTACCATTTAGTTCGAACTCCCAGAAGGGTTCGCCTTCCTTTTTCCCCTTCCATAACACAAAATCACTAACTTGGTCGCGCTCGTATTGGTCGGCATCAATTCGCTCACCGGTGCGGAAATTGTCGAAATCTATCTTGAAAAGGCGCCCGTAAGTATGTTGCTTACGCCATTCCTTGACATCAAAATAGACGGAATCGCCCGATATATAGCCATAGCCGTTATCGACAATCCTTTTAACAAGCACTTTCATACTTTCAATGAATTCTGTTGCACGTGGCATTGCAAAAAAATGATCTAGCTCGATGCCAAGCTTGCTTATATCTTCTATAAACGATTTTTCGAAATAATCAGTAAAGCTCTTCAGATTCTCTTTCAAATCTTGAGTCTGATCACCCATAGCATCTAGCCATTGCCTGCTGCCAGGAGCGCTATCGCGAATTGTCTTATCATCAATATTGGTTATGTTCATCACCCATTTAACTTTGTAAGCACCAACAATTCGCAACACTCTTTGCAATAAATCAGCAAACAAAAAAGCACGCATATTGCCGATATGTGCATAATTATAGACAGTAGGACCGCAAGAATATATTCTGACCAAATTATCTTCCAAAGGAATGAAATCTTCGACTTTTCTTGACAGCGAATTATGTAATCTTATCATATTTTTCCAACTGAAAACAATAAATATATAGAAACGAAATAGCAATTAAACTTATTTTTTTTGGTATTAATAATATTTTAGAGTATATTCGCTTTAAGTAAATTAAGATTCTCAATTTTTTTTATAAAGGCTGATTTTTCTGTTAAATATTCGATGAAAAACCTTAATGCTGAGTTTTCAATTGGAGTAATTGAAGCAGGAGCTTTCCCTGCTGTCAATTTGCCTGAAGTAGCTTTTGCCGGACGCTCCAATGTAGGCAAGTCTTCGCTGCTCAATAGCATTGTAAATAGAAAGAATCTTGCTTTCACAAGTTCGACACCTGGGAAAACACAGCAAATCAATTTCTTTCTTGTTGAAAACAAATGGAGTTTTGCCGATCTTCCCGGCTTTGGTTATGCCGCCATTGGGAAAAAAGAGCGCTTGAAATGGAAGGAGCTTAATCTGGCTTACCTCGAAAACAGAATAAATCTAAAACTTGTTTGTTGCCTTGTTGATAGCCGACACGATCCTATGGATAACGACCTTGCCCTTATCGAAACTCTTGAAAATATCGATAGAAAATATATTATTATTTTAACAAAATGCGATAAACTATCACAAAAAAATATTGATGAACGAAAGAAACAAATCGAGCATCTTGTCCAAAATTGCCGGTATATTGTCGAAGTTCTTCCTTATTCCTCTCGTTCTGGCTTGGGGAGAACCGAATTGCTCGCAATTTTAAAGCGAGAACTCGCCAATATATAAAAATCTTTCAAACAACTGAATTTTTTTAATAAAAAAAACAAAAAAATACTTAATAAGAAAAAACTTGGAGCTAGTCTATGGCCATTTTAAACCATATATCCGATATTATTGCAGAAAGCATTACCGTTAAAACTCGATTAATGTCCGATTGCGCTGACCAGATATATTCAACTTCGATAAAACTTGCTCAAGTGCTTGGCAATGGGGGGAAAATTCTCTTATGTGGCAATGGCGGTAGCGCTGCCGACAGCCAGCATCTCGCAGCTGAATTCGTTATCCGCTTTCGGAGCAATGTCAATCGCAAAGCTTTGCCTGCAATTGCCCTCACAGTAGATACTTCTTTAATAACTGCCGGTGCTAATGATTTGGGCTTCGAGAATGTTTTTGCAAGGGCTGTGGAAGCTTATGGCTTGAAAAAAGATACTCTTGTCGGCATTAGCACAAGCGGCAATTCCGAAAATGTGTTCCGAGCAATGAAACAAGCAAAAAAGCTGGGAATGCTCACTATTGGCTTGCTCGGTGGAAACGGCGGCAAAATCCTTGAACTATGCGATGATGCTGTCGTTGTTCCCTCGAATGTAACAGCTAGAATACAAGAATCGCACATTTTAATAGGACATATTTGGTGTGAAATAATCGAAGAATCACTTTTTCCAGATTTATTTAAAAAGAAAAATAAGATTAAGGCATAGATTTTGCTTTGATTAATTATAATTAACTTTTTACAAATGAAAAAGTTTGCATACTTGGGTACCGGTAAAGACATAACATCAGAGAAAACACTCTTGATTGTCGAAGACGATGCCAATAGTTCTGAGCTATTAGTCAAAGCTCTTCGCAAAACGAATCTTAAGTTAATCAAGGTTACTAATGGGCAATTGGCAATTGATGCAGTCGATGAAAATCCTGAGATTTCAATTATTCTTATGGATATTAAAATGCCTGTTATGGATGGGCTGTCAGCAGCAGAAATTATCAAGAAAAAGCGCCCAGACATCATTATCATCGTCCAAACTGCTCTTATTTATTTCAGCGATAGACAAAAAGCAAATGAAATAGGTTGCGATGATTTCATAACTAAACCGATAATCATCAAAGAATTCCTTGATGTAATAAGAAAATATTTGTAATGCGAAAAGACTCTTTTAAACACAATAATGCTATTGGTATTAATTTCTAAAATCTACAATTTTTTTGTTAAATTCCGCAACAAGAAATACGACAATAAGACTTATTCTTCATATTCAGTTCCCTTGCCAGTAATTAGCATTGGCAATCTTACCGTTGGAGGCAGTGGCAAGACACCTCTTACGGTGCTAATTGCCAAAGAATTGCTTGCTATGGGGAAAAAACCTGCGGTTGTCGGCAGAGGATATAAAAAGAAATCTAGAGGAGAAATCATTGTTTCTGATGGAAAAAGCATTTTAGCCGATGCAGATACTGCCGGTGACGAAATGCTAATGATGGCAAAGCAGATTCCGACTGTTCCCATAGTCTCAAATTCAAAAAAATATGCTAGCGCTATTACTTTATCACAAAAGTTTAACATCGATTGCATAATAGTTGACGACGGATTTCAGCATCGTATTCTAAAAAGGGATTTGGATATTATTATCATCGACAGAAACACTATTGACCATAAAAATTTAATCCCTTCAGGACTCTTGCGCGAACCCTTTGAAAATTTAAGCAGAGCTTCGCTTATTGTTATACATGATAATGTTGCAGAAGCAGAAATCTTTCCTTATATCCGGCAAGATCAATTGCTTGTCCAGATGACTACTACAACAGGAACTCCTTATCATATTATTGACGGGGAAGCGCTATCTTTAGAAGAAATGACTTTTTTAAAAATAGGAGCAATAGCAGTATCTGGTATTGCCAATCCTCAACGTTTTAAAGATACTTTGCACAAATCAGATATAAATGTGATTAACCATTTTACTTTTTCTGACCATTATTTCTATAAAATCAAAGATATACAAAAAATCGACGAATATATTACAGAACTGATGGGAATTGGCACTTACCCGGCAAAACCATTTTTTATTACTACTGAAAAAGATGCTGTAAAACTAATTAAATTTGCCCCTTTTTTTCAAGAGAATAAACTTAAATGTATTGTAATGCCAATTAATACAGAAATATCAAAAAATAGGGAATTATTAATTGACAAACTCCAAAAATTAGTTCTTTGATTACTTTTTGTTAATAATTATAGCAAATTCGACTACCAACAGTAATGAATATTAACTATTAAGATTTAATAATAAAGTCTATAAACAAATTCAAGTTTTTTTTGTTATTTAAATGTATTATAACAGCCACTTTTATAATTTTATTATTGAATATGAGAATATCTTTTAAGTCCCTTAGATTTTTGCTATTTATAGCACTAATTTCATCATTGTTCTTAGCTTGCAAAGAGCCGATAAAAATAGGCATTTCCAAAAGTGCTGGCTCTGAGGGTTACGAACAATATGCCAAATGGATAGAATCGCTCGATTCCGATGTCGAAGCTATCGATTTATATCATCTCGACTTGAAAGAAGCTGAAGCCATCATCAAAGAATGCTCTGGACTAATAATAAGCGGCGGACCCGACGTAGCTCCATCTAATTACGGTAAAGGATATGACTCGGTTCGCTGTGAAATTGATTATCGACGCGATACACTGGAGTTTTCTTTGATAAAAATAGCCAAACAAATGAAATTACCGATTTTAGCAATATGCAGAGGCGAACAGATTTTAAATGTAGCTTATGGTGGTTCTCTTATTGTCGATATACCTGAAGATTTTGGAAAAGATATTGTCCACAGGTGTAAAGATGTTGTAAATTGCAAACATAGCGTACAAGTCTTGCCTGGCTCTTTGCTCAATCGATTGTCAGGGGTTACAAATGATATTGTAAACAGCAACCATCATCAAGCAGTTGAGCATCTTGCCGATGACTTCAAAGTTACAGCAATGTCGCAAGATGGCTTGATAGAGGCGTACGAGTGGAAAGAAGCAGAAGGAAAGCCGTTTTTAATTGCTGTGCAATGGCATCCTGAACGCTTGGCTGAAAACAACCCACTATCCAAACCGATTGGCAATGGTTTTCTTAAGGCTATCAAGCAATACTATAAACAAAAAAATGGCTTGTCTGCTAGAAAATAATAACATATAAAGAACAATCAATTTTTATGAAACAATGGCCCGTACCACAAAGCTACTCAAAACAAATACCTGAGAAAGGCGAACCTGGGTGTTTTTGGGAAGATCGCGACGACAGAAGACATTGCGGAGTGGATATTTACGCTCCCGAAGGCTCGAAAGTGCTTGCCATTGAATCCGGATATATAATCGACGCAGGTGTGTTCACTGACCCGGAGAATAGCAGTTTTTGGAAAAAAACATATTACATAGTTATCAAGACAAAAGAAAAAGTAATGTATAAATATGCTGAATTGCAGGAAATTGTTGTTACTATTGGTGATTACGTCGAATCTGGTGAACTTGTTGGCAAGGTCGGTTCTGCTCTTAATACAGATGTAATTGGTCCGGATTCTCCTTTTTACATCAGAGAACTCGTCCATAAAGGCAATCCAAGTATGCTGCATTTAGAGCTTTACAAAGCACCAATTATCGAAGTAAAACCTTATCAAAGCGGTAATTACTTCGGCAAAGAAAAACCTTCGTCTTTAATTGACCCAACATATTTTTTAAATGGAAAATTAAAAGTGGCGGATCCTTCTCCTCATCTTAAAAATTAATATCAAGTTGAAAAGAGACCCTTTTGTCGCTGTTTCCCAGAACTTCTGTTAATCCATTGCCGGATTTATTAGTATTGTTTTTCACTGTTTCATAATATCTCCCCCATATCCTAAGATTTTCAAACACTCTAGCAGAAAAAAACAAGTTCATCCTCATACCCGAACCGTATAATGGTACTGACAACATTGAGCCTGGTATGAAAGATTCATATTGCCATATCGCCTCGTCGTAACTCCCAGTATCAAATAGAGAATACCTGGCACCTATCGCAATATTTGAATTTAACGAATACCTGATTTCTGAAAATCCTGCCCAGCCCTGCTCATTCTTTTTTGCAAAATCATAATCAGTAAAACAACACTCCCCCCGAAAACGAAGTGAAACCTTTGAAGATATATTTGCAATATGCTCTAATCTAATAATTCTTCGTGTTTTTTGAATAGTAATGTTTCTATTCGAACTATTCTTCACCGCATCAGTTTTTTCTTCATTTTTTAAGCGCAATATTACCGTATTATACGAGTTAATCCTCCAATCCATTTCAGTAAAAATATCGATATCACGAACTGGAGCATCAAGGTTAAAACCTGCTTCTGTCCCTCTATTAATGTCAATAAATACCTTCAAATCAATATTTTTAATACTTTTCCATCTAAACCCCGAATAGAAACCTGTTTCGTTTGCCAATGATGATGATTCCCCAAAATTATATGAGTATGGATCACGATACTCCGAAGGAAAATGCCGAAAATGAAAACCAAATTCATAATCTTTCTGGTAATACGCTAAACTGGATTTTATTCCAAGACTGTTTTTGGCGTCTTTGGCTATCTCGAACCCAATCGAAGTGTTATGAAAATCAGCGAAACCATATATTGAACCAAGCAAACCACTTCTTCCATTGAAAACTGATTTAGATTGGCTTATGGTTTCTTTGTCATAATCAAGCGAAAAAGCATTCGCTCCAATGGTAAACAGCGGCATCAACCATTCAAGGTTTGCGCCAAAACCTTTTTCGTTTAAAGTGTGATATTTTCTTGCTTCTGTTTCAGTTCGATAAAGCCCAGTTTGATAAATTGATGTAACAAACCCACCTTCATCAATATTAGCAGATTTGGGTGCTGCAGATATCCAAAAACGAGATTTTAGCACATTCAAAGGGTCGAATTCCACATTTTTTGAAAGGCAGAGGCCTCTGAAATTGAGGTTTTCTATTGTTGAACGAAAAGGTTTTGCTCCTTGCCCTCTTTGAAGAACGGGTGCAATCACTTCGCTACCTTTCATCAAACCATAATTGCCCCATAAAACCGATCCCATACCGCTTTCGATATAAAAATCTCCAAGAATAAGATTAAAACCTGCTATGTTAGCATCCAACCAGCCACTATAATAATCTGTCAAGCTCTGCTCGAAAGCATCTTTATTGAAAATTGCCGAACAATTGACGTATCTGGAATAAAACTCAGCACGATTGTAAATTGACGGCTTCGAGCCAGTCTTGCTATCCTTTAAACTCATATTTGTAGGCGAGGTAATGGAAGAACTACGCAACCTGTAATAAAAACTATCTTTTCTTAGATTCTTTTCAATTACAAATCTTGTGCAAAGCCGCAAAAGAACTAATTGTTCATTAGTCAAGCCCAAGCTATCTTTTAAACTATCATAACTGGTAATATTATGCGTTTGCACTAAATCAACGATTCGCTGAGTTAACAATAATGAAAATCCTGGAATAATTAAAAGATCTTCGGGGCTTGTCTTGCTTAGAATTATTGGATTTTTAACTAGAAATTCAATTTCTTCGAGCGATGGGACCGTTTCGTTGTCGCGAGCCACGCGTTCAAAAAGATTTTCGAGATCTTCATAACCAACAAAGTCAGCTGCGACAGCTAATTGACTTAATAAAAATATAAAAAAAACTATGGTTTTCATTACAAGTGGATAGAAATACCAAAATCAGAAGAAAAGCCAAGAAAACTATGATAATTAAATTCGCTGATTATACTGAAATTTCCTGTTGGATTTATTTTTATCCCTGCTTCAAAGCCAGCAGGATTACTCAGATATGCCAGGCGAATAGAAGCTAAATCCGACACATCATAACGGCACGCGAAAGCAATACCCGAGCTTCTTTCGAGCAAAATAACCATATCAATATCAAAAAATAAGTTTTCTTTTGGGTGGATCGAAGCACCAAAAACCGCTTTTTGCCCGATTGATTTATCCCCTCCTTCGAAAGATGCCCGGTTTAAATTAGATAACGAGAATCCTGTCGATAATACATCATTAACTTCAAATACGCCGCCAAGATTGAGCATAAAAATCGACTCATCATGATATTTCTGGATTTGCAATCGAGAGTTGCAAGCCGAAACACCCAAATGTATCTTTTCATTTATTGAATAAGATCCACTTGCATTGAAAGTGAACTCAGAATAAAGGTTATTGCCGACATAGTCCACTTTTGCAGACCCTTTTATCGCATCAGAAAATGGCATTAATACCAGAAGCGAAGCTGGTGATAGTTCTTTCAGACCAAATACCGAAGGCGAATATGATAAATTCAGTGAATAATCGTTGTAATATGCCGTGATTGCTGGATTTGAAATTCTTTTTAATGGATTAATTTGTACAGCTCCAATGGCGCTTTCTATCGAATAAAACGGTAGAATACCAGCTTTTCCAATAAAAGATGAGTTCGGAAGAAAAATTATTGTAAATAATAAATAAAACAAAATATTACGATATTCTTTCATAAACGGTTGCAACTTTAATTTCATAGTTTTAATGTCTAAAATTTATACATCTCCGATATTATCCATTCTTACAATTAATTGTCAATTATTTATCTTGTTTTATTTGCATTTCATTTTCAAAAATAGTGGATTTTTTGCTAATTTTTATTAATTTTTATTCTTAATTAATACTAATTTATTTAAAAAATTCGGATTAATTTAATTATTAATCTTAAAAAAATATTTTGATTTAATTGAAAAAAATAACTATATTTATTGGTTAAACAATCGCAAAGTAATAAAATGTTTTACATCTATCTTGCCTCGCTAATATTTGGTGGCTCCTTGCTAGCATTCAGTATTTTATTTGGAGGTGACCACAGCGATTCTCATATAGACCATCATTTGAATATTGGCGATTTAGGTACTGATACTGCTCTTGATGCACACGATTTTACTTCTGATATTCATTCCGATATTTCTGATATTCATTCCGATATTTCTGATATTCATTCCGATGTTTCCGATATTCATTCTGACATAACAACTTCCCATTCTGACATACAACAACATATAGTTCACGATACTGGCTCTGCTGTCAGTTTCGTATCATTTAGAAATTTTGTTTTTTTTAGCGCCTTTTTTGGCTTGACCGGCGTTGTTCTTGATTTGCTTGCAATACCATTTTTTTTGGGATTGATTGGTTCACTCGCTCTTGGTTCATTTGCTTGGGTTTCTGGCTATAAGTTTATGAAATATTTTAAAGCAAGCGAAACAGGTAAAAGCATCGATATATACTCGCTAAAAGGTAAATCAGCAATAGTTACGATAAAAGTTAGTAAAGCAAAGAATGGAAAAGTATTTGTAAACGCTGGCTCTGAAAAATTTGAAATGCTGGCAAGGCTTTCTTCGATTTCTAAAAGAGATGAAATCAATGCCCGCGAAGAAGTGCTAATAATCGACATAAGAAATAATATTTTATACATCGACGAATACATTCTATAATTATGTTTTTTTATAACAAGGAGTTATGATGATTGGTCAATTTATAGTTACCATAGTGGTGCTTGGCGTACTTGCTTTAATTATCATCTTGGTAACAATAAGCAAGCTTTTGTTGATTTCTCATCCAAATGAAGTTATCATTTTGTCGGGGAGGAAACGTACATTACCTGGCGGCGAAGTCGTAGGTTATAGAATCATCCGTGGCGGAAGAGCATTGCGCATGCCTTTAGTCGAAAAAGCCTCGCGAATGTCTCTGGAAACCATTCCAATCGAACTCGCAGTTACAAATGCTTACTCGAAAGGAGGTATTCCTCTGGCTGTCGATGCCATAGCAAATATAAAAATCGATTCGAAAGAACCACAATTTGGTAATGCAGTCGAAAGATTTTTAAATATGAGTGAGCAAGAAATCCAAAAAATTGCAAAAGAAACATTGGAAGGAAACTTAAGAGGTGTGCTTGCCTCGCTTACCCCAGAAGAGGTCAATGAAGACAGAATGAAGTTTGCTGAAGTGCTTATGGAAGAAGCAGAGGTCGATTTACAAAAACTTGGCATCCAGCTTGATACTTTGAAAATTACAAATATTTCTGACGAAAGAGGCTATCTGAATTCAATCGGCAGGATGAAAACAGCCGAAGTCCTTGCTTCAGCACGCAAAGCAGAAGCAAACAGGCAAGCCGAAGCTGAAGAAGCTGAAGCAAGCGCTATCGAAAAAGCTGAAAAAGCTAAAGCTAAAGCTAAACAAGAAATAGAAAGAGCTAAAATCGAAGCCGACCAGAATATTGCCATCGCTAAATCCACTCAAACAGCTATAACACTTGAAGCAGAAGCAAACGCCAATCAAAGAGCCGAAAAAGCTAGAGCTGAAGCTAAACAAGAAATAGAAACTGCTCAAGTTAATTCCGAGCAGAACGTTGCCATTGCAAAAGCTCAAAAAACTGCTGAAGCCCGCGAACAAGAAGCGGCTTCTTTGGCTCGGGCTGAGAAAGCTAATGCCATTGCGAAACAGCAAATAGAACAAACTAAAATCGAAGCCGAGAAAAACATCAAAGTTGCTAATGCACAAGCAGGTACTAATATCGAAATCGAGAATAACAAACTCAGAATAACCAAAGCTGAACTCGAAAAAAACGCTATTATAAAAGAAAAAGAAGCTGTGGTCTCAGGACAAAAAGCGCAAGTCGTATTCGAACAAGAGGTGGAACAAGAGCGTATCGAGTTACAAAAGAAGAAACTTGCTGCTGACGTCATCGAGCCTGCCAAGGCAAGAAAAGAAGCTCTCGAACTCGAAGCAAAAGGTAAGGCTGCTTCAATACTTGCTGATGGAGATGCCAAGATTTTTGTCCTCAACCAGACTATTCAGGCTTTCTTGAATGCTCAGGGCAACGGCGAAAAGGTCTTTATGCTCAATATGTTGCCAGATCTAGTCCAAAAGCTTTCCGACACTGTCCAAGGCGTTAATATCGACAAACTCAGCGTTATCGATTCCGGCTCTGGCAATGGAGGACAAATCCCGAAATTGCTTACACAGCTTCCTGCTTCTGTCATTTCAATGGTCGAAATGCTCGAAAATGCAACTGGAATAGATATCTTAAGTAGTTTAAAGAACAAAAATATCGATAATGACAAATGATCTTGATCCGGACAAATAAGCATAAAATTTTACTTACTATATTTTTTTAAATCTTTAGAGTGTCAGACAAAACAAACGGACACTCTTTTATTCTTATTCCATTTTGTTAAACTTTTTATGTTGTTTATTATGAAAAAGAATAGCGAACTGATTACTCAAATTAGCGAAGCAGAAGAGTATATCCGCAAAATAACCCAATCCTCGCCTGAAATTGGCATTGTGCTTGGCACTGGACTCGGTGGGCTGGTTAAAGACATCAATATCGAATGTTCAATTGATTATACAGATATTCCTCATTTTCCAATTTCAACAGTTGAATCGCATTCCGGCAAATTAATCTTCGGTGCAATCTCCGGCAAACAAATAGTAGCCATGCAAGGACGCTTTCATTACTATGAAGGCTATACTATGCGCCAAATTACATTTCCGATAAGAGTAATGAAGGCACTAGGAGCAAAAACACTGCTGATTTCAAACGCCTGTGGCTCGCTTAACCCCTATTTTAAAAAAGGCTCGATAATGCTTATAGACGATCACATTAATTTATTAGGAGGCAACCCGCTGATTGGAACAAATGAAGAAATGCTTGGTCCCCGCATCCCAGATATGAGTCAACCGTGGTCAAAACGCCTTATTGAAATAGCTGAGAAAACCTCTATGGAAAATCATATAAAACTACATAAAGGCGTTTACGTTGCCTTGCCTGGTCCGAATCTCGAAACAAGAGCAGAATACCGTTTCTTACGCACTATTGGTGCAGATGTCGTGGGTATGAGCACCGTCCCAGAGAACATTGCCGCCAATCATTCCGGCATGGAAGTTCTAGGCTTGTCGATTATTACCGATGAATGTTACCCAGATTCACTCAAACCAGTTAGTTTAGATGAAATAATTGCAACAGCAAATTCTGCGGAACCAGTCCTTAATTTGCTAATTAAGAAAATAATTGAAAAATTTTAGTTTCTATCACATTTGTCCAAAATAGAATAATAGCCGCTAATGACAAAGATAACATTAATAAGTTTATTTTTAAACAAGTTAACCTGAAAAAGATAAAACCTGAGGCTGTCTCATAACCAATATTGTCCCGAACAAACAAGGATGTTTATGCTACCAAATCCAGTTGTTTCTAGGGGGTTAGACATCCTTGCCTGACAAATTATATAAAAAATAATCCTTTTGAGATAGCCTCAAGGTTTACGCAAAAAAAGTCATTACAACTATTTCCGTTTTAGACAGAAAGAGGGATTGAACTTTCTCGTTGATTTCTTTCGTTCAAAGCAAAATATTAATCCTGAAAATACTTCTATAATTAAATAAGTATATTGTAGAATTATGTGGTGTGTTGTTATGAAAAAATTAAATGTATTGCTAATTATGCTCTTCTTTTCGTTTTTTCTTGTCTCTTGCAACGAAGATGCCCCAAACATTGATAATACTGTGAATAGAGACAGATTATTTGTCGTTGTGGGCGGGGCTCAACCACTTGTAAAAGTAATAAAAGTCGTTGATGGCAGCATAGAAATTAATGACCTTTTCCTCGAGAAAGCAGAGACAAGCTATAACTACCCTGTAAAAAGAATTAAGCATTTTGGTAATCTTTTCTTTTTCGTCATCCCGCAAGAGCTCAAAATTGAAGTGTTTTCAGCCGATAATCTGAATAGAGTATCTCTAATCGATTTCACAGATAGCAAAAAAATACCAAGTGATATTTGTTTTGCAAATGCTACAACCGCCTATATTGCCCATGAAAACGACGAATCTCTCTCTTGCCTCGATTTAACAAATTTTCAGATTAGTGGTTCTGTAACTATTAGCGGCAAGGCTTGCGCCATAGAATGTTCAGGCAATCAGATATTTACTGCAAACACATTTCAAAACACAGTTTCTATTGTCGATTCACGCTCGAATGAGGAGATTCATTCAATAACTGTAGCAGACCGTCCTGCTTTTCTATCAGTAGCTGATAGTGGGAAAAAAGTTGTCTGTGTATCCATTGGCACCGGAAAAATCGACGACTCGCCAACAAAAACTGCCTCTGTTGCCACTTCCTTTGATGTGCTATCATCAAACATCATTAGCACAAAAGATATCGGTTTTGCAACCATTAATCCTGTCGAGCAAAACCCAATTTCTCACGCTACAACTGTCAATAGCCTTTCGTTTGTTGCCACCAAAGATTATCTTTTACGCTTTAATGCTAAATCATTTAGCGGTATATCCCTTGCCGGCAGAGCTAATTATAAACAGATAATATATAATGACAAAAAACAAGAACTAATTATTACGGTCGAAGAAATCGGTAAGATTTTTGCAAAAATTGCAGACCAGTCCACAGCTGAAGAAAAAAGACGCGTTTTATTACCTGCTAATTCTGTTTTGGCATATCCTTTGTAAATTCGAAGTATATTTTAAATAAAGAAAAAATGGCTTCAATTTTGCTTGTAAAATAGCTAATAAAAGAATATTAGCTTTTTCTTTAGGATTATATGAAAAATCTATTAATAATTGTTATCTTAGCTGTTTTACTTGTTTTTTCCGGTTGCTCTTCTGTTAGAACTGGGTCAAAACAATCAAAATCTCAACAGTCAAGTAAGGTTGCATCAAATAAACCAGCTTCTGTCAGGAGCAGTAAAGATGATCAGACCAAACAATCAGCAAAATCAAGATTTTCCGACACTACTACGATAATTATTGAACCATCGCCTCAAAGCTCAAAGAATAATTTGGTAAATCAATTCGCTTTAGCTTCTGTGGATTTCGATAAAGAATTATATTCTTCAGCTTGCCCGGAGTTTCGCCATCTTTCTGAAACCTTTGCAAAAACCGATTCCTTGCGGTATGAATCATTGTTCTATCTAAGCGAATGTCTTATATTAGAGAATAAACTAAATCCTGCCCAATCAATATTGAACGACCTGTATAAAAGCAATATCCCTGATGCCATTATGGAAAAAGTGATTGTTCGTCTTGGTCAACTGCATTGTGTTTCCGGCAAAAAGCAGCAAGCCAAAGAGATGTTTGATCTCCTTGCCCGTCGTTATCCTAAGTCTATTTATCTGCCTTTAGCTAACTGCGATGTTGTAAAATAATTAAAAATTTTCTTTTCATTTTATCTTCATTCTCAGTAAATTGCATTGAATTTTTTTGTTATAGTAATAAAACAATTCTAATGCCTGATATAAACAAACCTTTAGCTCAATTATCAATACCTGCAGAGACCCAGGCTCTCGGACCGGCTCTGGATTTCTTCGAAAGTATGCTAAAAATCATCGGTTTCGATAAAAAAGACACTCTCCGCATGCGGCTTGCACTCGAGGAAGCATCACTTAATGTAATAGAACACGCTTTCGATCCCGATGAAAAAGGAGAACTCGACATTGTTTTAGAAAGACGGCCCAACCAAGTTGTCTTGCTAGTTTTTGACAAAGGACTTCCTGTCGATTTCCGGCAAGTCGAACAAGGCAAGTCAGAAGGTATGGGAATAAAACTTATCCGGGGAATGACCGACGAAGTTACTTTTTTAAATCTCGGCAAAAATGGTAAATGTGTTGAATTAATCAAAAATATTCCTTACAAAATCATCAGCGATACACTTACCGAGCAAGAGAAAAAAGAATTGAAAGAAATGGACAAAACCAGGCTCGAAAGTGCGGATATCGAACTTCGTTTTATGACTCCTGATGATGCTACTGCTATGGCAAGATGTGTTTACCGCAGCTATGGTTATTCTTATGCTCTTGATTCAATATATTACCCCGATAAAATTCGTGAAAACTTGGAAAGTGGTATCGTTAAATCGGTAATTTCCATTGATAAAAATACAAAAGAAATTGTTGGGCATCTTGCTCTGGCATATCCATCAATTGGAGCAAAAGTGGCAGATTCTGGTCAGGCAGTTGTCGATCCACGTTATCGAGGACATAATTTGTTTAAAAGAATGAAAAGCTTTATGGTCGAATATGCTCAGCAAGTTGGCCTTTACGGGGTTTATAGCGAAGCCGTAACAGTTCACCCATACACCCAAAAAGGCAATCTTTCCATAGGAGCTTATGAAACTGGCTTTCTATTGTGTTTTATTCCTGATTCTATGAATTTTAAAAAGATTCAAGATGAGGGTGCCGTCCCTTTTCGCCAATCCGTAGTATTCTTTTATCTTAGGACTAATCCCGAACCAAATCGCATCGTCTATATCCCACACAGACACCAGACAATAATTGATAAGATATATAAAAGAAACAATTTTAATAGAACTTATGGTGTTGCAAGTGGCAAACTGATAATTCCTGAAATCACAGAAGCTAATTTGAAAATCATTGAATCAATACAAATGTCATATATTTGTGTCATCAATTATGGATATGATTTTTCTGCAATGCTCAAGCATAGACTTGCAGAACTCATCGAAAAGAAAATCGAGATTAACTTTCTCGACCTTCCAATGTCGCATCCGGATACTGCTACAATGTATAAAGAAGCAGAGAAATTGGGATTTTTCTTTGTAGGTATCATACCTGAAATCGATGAGCAAGGTGATTATGTCCGATTTCTGTATTTAAACGGTGTTAAAGTGGAACCAGAGAAATACTGTCTTGTCTCTGATTTCGTTCAGGAACTCTTCGATTACATAATTAAAGAGCGTGAAAGAGTAAGCTAAGAAAAAAATATTATTTTGCAACAATTACTATCTCAGTTCTACGGTTAAGCTTCATTCCAAAAGCAGTATTATTACTTGCAATGGGCTTGCGTTTACCATATCCGATAGTTGCAATTCTGTCGGGGTTTACGCCTTTTTTAACAAGATATTCTTTTACACTTTCTGCGCGTCTCAACGATAGCACATCATTAATAGCGTGGCTACCCCTTGAATCAGTATGCCCTTCGACAAGTATCTTAACGTTTTTCTTGTTGTTCATAAATTCATATAAAACATTAAGTTCAGGTATAGAATCTGCTAGCAAGGCACTGTTGGTTTCATAAAGCAAATTCTCGATTATAAGTTTTCTTCCTAATTCAACAATGGGGATAGTTTTCCTGACAAGCTCTTGCTTTTGTTCGTTAATAAGCGAGATATCAATCGAATCCGGTATGGCTTCGAGTTCAGTAAGATATTTTAAAGCAAAAAGATTAGTAAGCTGATTTGAGAAATTATCTAGAACAGTTGCGAATGGATAATCTATGTTATACATCTTTCCACGAGTACTTTCACTTATAGTTAGATACTCTTTTAAACCCGGTGGCACAATGGCAAAAACGCGCACTTCATTCTTAACAAGTAAATCAATTATTGAACTTGTTGTCTGGTCGGTAATCCCATATCCTCCCTTATCGCCCTTTTGATGATAAGGGGCATCAGTTATTAAAACAACGACCTTATTAGCAGATGGACGGAATTTTATATCACGTGTGACTGCTTCTAAAGCTTCTAAAGCATTCTCTTTGATATCGTGTCCACCAGTGGCTTTTACAGGACGTAACCAATTAAGAAAAGATAGAACGTTATTTGATGGTTGATAGATCTCGTCCACAGTGTCAGTAAACAAAATAAGTCCAATCTGATAATCAATACCTCGAGCCATCAGCGATGTGGCAAAGCTAGTAATATTGCTCATAACAGAGTTCATATAGTTTTGCATCGTACCTGTTTTGTCAATTAAAAAGACAAAGTCTACGGGAACACGTTCATTTGTAGAAAGCCTTTTTACAGAAATTATCTTTTTCACTACGCCATTTTCCAATACAGTCAAGCTTTGAGGGCTTAATGAATCCAAGGGTTGTCCTAAATTGTTAAATGCCTCGATAATAACATTAATCTCAGGAAATTTTGAAATATCAACATTTCTTATAGTTATTTCAATTTCCTTTTGAACAGCTTGAATTTTAGCTTCTTGAGCTAATTTCAAAGCTCTGTCGAGCGAATCGGCATCAACAGTTCCTTCGATGGAAAAAGCTTTAGCTAAAAAAAGCAAAGAAAAGATAATAATAAAAAGAGTTCGTTTCATTTTGTCAATACGCCAATGTTAAAAAAAATACTCCCCAACAAGGCATACAGTTGTTATAGGGAGTATTTTATAAATCAATCCCAATTAGATCGTAATCCTAAGCAAAGGAGAAATCACATAGAAACTTTGGTTTTCATAAGGACGAACACCTCTTAGAGGAGTTGCATATTTTGCATCAAGGTAAAGCCAATCGCCAAGTAGTGGGATATAGACTCTGCCCAAGAGCATTTGGTTAGAATATTGCAAACTCATACCAAATGGAAAAGCTGCTTGATTCCTATATTGCAATTTAAAAAAGAACCAGTCACCAAATTCTGTCGGATGGTACATCTTTAATCCGTCAAACAAATCAGGTGACATATTGAAGGATTGAGTAAATTCCTTATATTCATTAGTAAATATTCTATAAGCACCAACCTCTTGTACTTCTGTATAGCAAATGCCAAGGTCAACCCTAAAAAAGTTTTCAGGATTATTCATATTTGGCATCCAATAATAAAAAAATGCAACCTGCCCTGAAGATGTTAATACTGGAGCTACTGTATTATAAAACTCAGCGACTTCACTTGGGAAATAAATGCTGGGAGTTACTCTTGGCAATCCCGTTTTTGGATTAACAATAGAATAATAAGTATAGTCAGATTCATCTATACTCTTGGTTTTCAAAGATTCAAAAGGAAGTATAGCATTTGCACTAAGACCAAAAAATGGATGTTGTGGCAAACTAATATCGAAACCGGCATGCAATTTTCCATAAGGACCAGAATTCAATTTCCTCTGTTTTATCCAGCCAAGTATTTCGCTATCATTGCCAACACCGCTAGAGATTCTGTAACCGGCTCCTATATGAGCATTAATAAGATATGGAAACATTCGTTTATATTTAGGATTCTCGTTTACATATAAAGGTCTTGACAAGGTAATCCCTGCTTCGCCTGATGACCAGAATGGATAACCAATCTCATCGTTACCCATAGTTGCCTTAAGCCAAAATCCAGTATTGCCAATTTTCAAACTCTGTTCAAATAAAGACACAGTAAAGGCATGGTGAACATTGATTGGTTCGAGATAACCTTGAATAGCTGTCATTTGGCTCTCATTGACAGGAATATCTGCTGGTATTGTTTCGTAACAATAGTCTCTATTATCAATATATTCGTTCCTAAGTGCCATACCAGGAGTTTTTGTATATTGGATATAGGGATATTGTCCGGCAATAAAGCCTATTAACCTACCACCAAGATTGCGTTCGACTTCAACAGAATTCATCGAAGCTTTGCCACATTCAATTAATAAAATAGTAAAAGGTATATTGCTGCCTATTGGCCTCGGCGCGGCAAGTATCCTAATGTCTTGCATATCGAGTAGCTCTTTATCTGCGCCACTAAGCACAAATGCCTGATAAATTGAAACTTTTAAATTATCTTCACAAACCTTCCATCTCGGGAAATACCTGCTTATACTAGAATCAAGAGTTGATAAATCCTTTATTGTTTGCAGTTTTTCCTGTTCAGGTTGAAAATACTGAGCTTGAATATTGCTCAATCCGATGAGGAAAAACGCTACTAATAAAACTGTTATTTTGATTTTTTTCATCATTTTGTATGCCTTTTATTTTCCTACTGATTATTCAAAAATTATTTCCACTAAAAGTAAACCATAAACCTTAACATCGGTATAAACACGCTATTACGTTCCCAGTTATGCAAATTATCTCGGAATGCAGCAAAGTAACCATTACCTTCTAATTTCAAAGCAAAAGTGTTTTCAACAATTGGTATCTGCATCCATACGTTAGCTCCGAGTGCTGCATCAAAATAGGATAACGATAGACCAAAAGGTGTGGTTGTGTTTGTGGACATAAACTCCAATTTACCGGAAATCCCTACAATACTTTCATCTTTATATTCTATGTATTTGAACTTTTGCACTTGTGTTACTGGATCTGTTTTAATATCATTAAACCAATACTCTACATTGTAATACGATATGCCCATATGGAAACGCATCCAATAATCTTGGTCGATTGCCAGCCCAAAAGTATAGTGTACAGTTGCATTTCCCCTTATGAGATAGTCATAAAAATCTGCACCACGTATAAAATAAGAACTATCTATCAGCAAAGGATCTTTAGGTCTATTCTTGTAGTCAGCAATAACGGCATCACCGAAGTTCAAAGCAGCACTAATATGGAAAACGCCACTATTTTTTACTAAACCTATTGGAAAATCGAGTTCTCCAGCAATACCAAATCCGGCATTGGTCAAGGTCCTGTCTTGATCGAAAGCATCTTTCATTATGCTTGAGTAGCCTGCAGTAGGAAGAATAATGCCTAATTTTACGCTTTGCCATAATGCTGAAGCAGTAATTCGCTCGCTCCAAAAAGATGGGATATTGATGTCATTTATGCCATAACTGATTTCTAAGCCTATATCCGGTAAATTAAAATTTGATGGATATGCTTGATATTTCACAACTTGCCCATTCTCGTCGGTATATTCGGCATGATACCAACTCACATCCTTGTATTTTTTCCAAGATATTAAATCTGGGCTAAGTATAAGTTGATTGAAATTCTCACTAAAATAAGTACTGCCTTCAGAAAGCATAACATATTTCTGAAGGTCATAAGTTTGAATAGTAGCTGGGTCAATTTCAAGGGTATTAGTCATATTGTTGCTTCGTGGAGTAAAATCATAGAAACCAATACCTTGCATATCTGGTGTGCTATTAGTTACTAATCCTTGGAGTAGTGATCTTTCAATTAGTTCATAGAAGCTGGTAGCACCTTCGAATTCTCCGGGGTCAAGCTTAATATTCTTTAATCTATATTTTGTAAAAATTTCTTCTGCGTTAGCAGATTCAAGATTATCTTCCAAACCATCTTTTCTATTATATGATACAATCAAAGCATATATTTCACTTGGATTGTCCCCTTGTTTAGTAGGCCTTGAAGTAACGATATAAGCATGTCGCATTACTACTTCATTTGAACGCTTGTTTATTTGTTCATCGTAAAAACTACAAGCGGTTTCAAATTCATTTTGATTAAGAGCAATACCTTGCTGGCTAAAGCTATTAAACACCTGCTGGCAGCTTTGCCCACCTTTTATAGCAGATTCAATCTCAAGACAAATATCTCTGCCTGCCGAAGCACTAAGACTAGTGCAGGCATTTTTGACTGTCTCGTCTGTTACTGCTGTAGCGCCACCTTTTCTAGTATTTGAAAACGATTCGACAGCTTTTTTTAGTTGCTCGAAAGGCATTGATATCTCATCATAAGCATACAAAGACACATTGCTGAAGCGATAATTTTTAAAGCTTCTCAAAATCCGCTCGATTTCGGGGTCATTTATAGCGTCATTAGCTTTTAATGGTGGAGCAGATTGAGAAAAAATCAGCAAGGCAGCTATGGAGATAATTAACCTTATTCTTTTCCCTCTCATTATAATTCTTTCCCTATTACTATAAAAAATTATTATTTTTAAATTATATCGTCAATTTTTTTAGTTCTTCATTAGCATAATAATAATTATCTTCCTCTTGGTGGTGGGGTCCCGCCGCCACTACCACCGCCTGGAGGTGGTGGGGTCCCACTTCCGCCGCCACTACCGCCGCCTGGAGGTGGTGGGGTCCCGCCGCCACTACCTCTTGAAGGTAAACCTCTACCGCCCGGAACTCCAGAACTGCCTCCGGAGCTACCTAATCCATCGGGTGAAAAATCATCCATTGGGATTGTAACTGTAACAGTTTCTCTATCCGATGATTTGTTATTTACAGGATTAATTGAATAAGCAGAAACTCCAAAACTTAAATTGCCATCTATTGAGTTTTTCATATCAGCCATTTTGACACTCAACTCGAATGAGAACTTGTATTTATCGTCTCCTTCTTCTATTACTCTTACAGGCGAAGCTGTTGAGGATTTTACATTAAGAAGATTATCTGTATTGACTTTAATAGTTTTATCAACAACAACTTCAGATTTAGGTTTATCGGCGCTACCCGTAGAACTGCCAGGTATGATAATACCAGAAACAACAACTAAAATCCTATTCTCTGGTCCGGTTATTGATTTGTTTTTATTGTTTTGATTTATTCTTGGGGGCCTTTGCTTAATTGGTTCAGAGACCTGAGGATACAAGTCAATCTCGGTATTTGTAAATGGCTGAACCCAAGTAAATCTCAATGTTATGTTATTCGACTTCGCATCGCAGTTCACACTGTTTGAAAAACCTCTTTGTGGCACTGGCTGTGTTTCTTGATCTGTAAAAAGATAAGTTCTAAATTGTTCGGGAATTAGTTTGTTTCCCGATGCTGGCTTGAACGACACATTAACTTTCTCGCCATAATATGAGTTACTATATTTCCCGGAAAAGTTATTCATTACATCGGCTTCATTTACAATCTTCGAAGGAAATATCTCGAGATCTGCCGAATCAATTGCGGCTTTCTGAGATCCCATATTATGAGTAATCTCAATAATATAGTTCTTTTCTGCAACATCAAGAACCCTATCGACGGTGCCAATGTATTTTCGTGATTTCCCGATTTCTGAGGAAGCACTTGCCACGACAGACTGTTGAGACGACAAAGTGCAATTTATTTTTGCTACTTCAACGCCTTTAGAATTAAGCACCCTACCAAAAACCTTATTTTTATCTACTCCCTGGAAAGGACCTATTTCAAATTCGAATACTGGCGGCAACTTGTCGAAACAAGCAATGTAGCTTGGAAGACCAGAAACACTTGGTTTTGTTGGCGGCATATTCAGAGTTGTAACGCGAATATTAAACTCAATCGAACCACGGTTTTGATCAAAGTTAATCGATTGACCAGGAGCAAGAAGTTTGGCAATATAGCCATAGAGATCAATTTTACTTTGCATTTCCTTAGATTCGGTATTCGTTTCTTCCCTTTTATCTGTCATCGATTTGCATTTTACTAAACCCATATTAAATTTTTCTACGTCTTTGTCCCTGGCGAATGCCTCAAAATCGGGGAGAAAATCACGATATTTTTCAAGAGTAGACGTAAGCTCTTTCATAACCTTCCTTAAATCCTTTACTGTAAGCTGGACAGTACCAATATTTACAGTTGTGTTTTCAGGCAGTTCTTCGTAATTGGCATCAGATTTGACACCTAAAATTCTGTTAGTTTGCGAAGCAAATCTCAATTTGTACCAGCCGGCTTGGCGTGGTGGTTCGAAATAAACAAAGAATGACCTTTTCTTCGAGGTTGATGAGCTAATAATTTTATTATCAGCAAGACTATCTAAATCACCAGTATAGTGGAATATAAAGTTAGTATCAATGTCTTTAGGCGCGAAATTTGGGCCAATAGTTATCCGTTTGTTTAATGGATATTCTGGAACAATCATATCAGAAGTAAGATTTTCGATACTATGATTCTTTAACAGATTGTTATAGGTTAATCCATCATCGAGGACAAGCTTCCTTAGCCCCAAGAATTTCCAAGGAGTGCCATCCCACGCATAAACTTCATCACCGGCAGTCATTTTTGTGAAATCTATTCTATTTTTCTTTATTGTATCTTCAGAAATAAATGCTGGAGCATTATTTGGATCATCGCTATCATTGAAGAATAATTGATATTCAATCTCTTGAACATTGGCAAGTTTAACTAGTTTTTTCAGTCGCACGGTGAAATCTGTTTGAGATTCGCCTGAGTTCTTGTCCCATTTTAACTCATTAGTTATATCTGTTACACCAACTTCGACAATGTATTTCCTATATTGTTTAATATCAACATTTAATTCTTGCTGTGAGTTAAAACCCTCAGGGAGAAAAGTTATTTCGTCTTGTGGTCGAGTATTGATACCTTCAGTACCCGAACCTGATTGTAATTGTTGGAGAATACTTTCAACAATCCTCATTGTCTCTTTTTGCTTTTTCAACAGGTGTTCTTCAGCTTCGTCACGCTCGACGATAATAATCAAAAGCTCAAGAACAACAGCAAGATAGAGAACAAAGTACACTTTTCCTGCGCCGCCGCCTTTTGACATATTACTTCATCCTTAATTAATGTAAAATGATTTATTTTCAATACTTTTTTATTTTTTAAACAAAACCTGTTTTTTTCCTAAAAAAAGTAAAAAATCTTGTTTTGTTCAAACATATTTACTAATATACAACTTAAAACAATAAAATCTAAAAAAAAATAACATTAACTATGATTTTCTTGTAGAATTTTCGATTAACAATTTGCAATGGTTTTTACTACAAAATAATATATATTATACATTATACAAATCTTTATAAATTACTTTTTAACTTTTTTTATAGATTTCACAACTGCTTTCTAATAGAAATTTCACAAAAGACTCAATAGTTGATATTTCTTACATGGCTTTTGGCGGAGCTGGTTCATCTGCCCTACCAGCTTTGGATAATGGAAGCTTGACCAATATCCAACCAATGAGCACAAATATAAATAAACTAGTGATAAACGAAGGATATGGGAAACTCCACATCTGTATCTCACCAAATGCCAAACCAGCAAACAGCAGCCCTACGAGCGCCTCTCCGGCTATCAAACCAGAAGCAAGTAACACGCCAATATTTTCGGTTCTTGCTTTTTGGGCTTCGTTATGTTTTGCTCTTTCTTGAAATCTCTCTAGGATACCCTTTATTACGCCTCCGATGAAAATGGCGAATGTTGTTTCCAACGGCAAATACATACCTATCGACACAAGCATTGGGCTTTTTACTTGCATAAGAATGAATCCGGCACCCATTAGCATACCGACAATTATGAGGGGCCAAGCCATTTCGCCGCCGATAATGCCTTGCGATAATAATGCCATCAAACTCGCTTGTGGAGCAGGGAGCTCCTTGCCACCAAAGCCAGTTCCGCCCGACATAATATCGCCTTCGTGTAGGATAAATAATGGAATGAACATAACAGCAGAAGCAACAACAACCCCAAAAATATCTCCAATTTGCATTCTCCAAGGAGTTCCACCGAGTATATGCCCTGCTTTCAAATCTTGGAGCATCTCGCCAGCAACAGCAGCTGAAACACATACTATTGCCGCTACTGCGAGAGTTGCTGCTATTCCTTCTATACCTGTTGCTCCAAGTATTAACATAAGAAGGGCAGTTACAACTACTGTCGATATTGTTAATCCTGATATTGGATTGTTAGACGAGCCAATAATACCTACTAAATAACCGGAAACTGCTCCGAAGAAAAATCCGGCTATAATCATAACAATCGATGCAACCAGAGCTACATAAAATTCCGTTTTAAAAATAAGGAACGTTATTAAGAATGTAGCTAACGCAACTCCAAGAATACCGATAAGTATCCAATTGAAACTAATATCTTTATCTGTTCTTGCAGTTGTTGATTCGCCTGTTGCGGCTTTTTTAACATCGCTAACAGAGCGGGCAATACCTGCAAACAAGCTTTTTCTCATTTTCCATAGCGTAAATGCAGTGCCAACGAGCATACCACCGATGGCTATTGGACGAACAATAAATTTCCAAACATCATAAGCAGCACGTGTCCAGATTATCTCTGTTGCTTCCTCTAGAGATTTGTGATCCGCTCCTGCCATCAATGCTTGAATTGCGGCTTCCAAATTCAGGTATGGAGCAATAAAATAGAGCAAAATAGGAGTTAGAAGCCCCCAAGCCAAGATACCACCGCTAAAATTAAGAGATGCAAGTCGAGGTCCGATAATATAACCTACACCTATATAAGCCGGCTTCAAACCGGGTGAGCTAAGTAGCATACCTCCCTGGGTTGCCGCAGTAGTACTGGTGCCTGTCAAGCCGATTACGTTTTTACCGAAAGCGACAAATTTTTCCCAAGTAAATGCAAAAAACTTGAACTCGCCAAGCGCCTTGACCAAACCGCCAAAAGCCATTGCATAAAATAAAAATTTTGAATTGCCACCAGCCGATCGGCCTGTTTTATGTATTTCTGCAGCTGCTACAGATTCCGGGAATGGCAAATCTTTGTCTTCGACCATTACTCGCCTTAGTAATGCCACGAACATTATACCAAGAACGCCACCAGTCAGCATTATCAAGCTGGAAATAATATAATTTCCAGTTGTATAAAACTCGGGCCATATCCCTGATATAAAGAATGCCGGCAATGTGAACACTGCCCCTGCGGCTACTGATTCGCCGATAGAGCCTACTGTTCTTGTAAAGTTCTCTTCAAGAATTGATCCCTTGAAAACTTTAAGCAAAGCCATACCAATAACAGCCGCGGGATAAGTAGCTGCAATGGTCATACCTGCTTTCAGTCCTAGATAGGCATTTGCTGCACCTAGTATAACACATAGTACTAAACCGATTACTAATGCTTTAATCGTAAACTCCGGCATATTCGATTCAGCGGGAACAAAAGGAACAAAGCGTTTCTCCTCAACCATAAAATCTCCTCTCAACGTTTAGATATAAACTCTTTCTCTGTTTTTGACATTTACAAACTTTTTAAAATACTAAAACTATTTGAAGTATTTGAATAAAAAATTTAATATATTTACTTTTTTTTCATAACTATCTAATTAGAGTTTGTTTTGCGGGCTTATAAAAAAATATAATGCCAATATAATAAATTCTTTGTTTTGTCGATTGTATTTTTGTAATTTACTTAAATCTTTTTTGAAATTTATTTTATAATAAAGCATATGTGTTTCTTTTTGTTTGAATTCACCTTTTTTCACTAATTGGAGGATAAATTATGAATTGGTATCTACTTGCATTAAAGAAATATGCTCAATTCGAGGGACGTTCGAGGCGCAGCGAATTCTGGTTTTTTGCCTTGTTTAACTTGATCATAGGATTAATACTCGGAGTTATCGACACTCTGCTCGGGCTCTTCGGAATATTAAGCATTTTATATGGATTGGCTGTTTTAATACCGGGATTAGCCGTTGGTGTCCGTAGATTGCATGATATTGGTCAGTCCGGTTGGCTAATGTTAATAGGTCTTGTTCCTTTTTTGGGTGCTTTGGTGTTATTGATATTATTTGTTATGGACAGCAAGCCTGGCGAAAACCAGTATGGTGAGAATCCCAAAGATCATCAATAAGCAAAATTTTTAATTCTGACTAATTATTCTTACCGGGGCAATCTGTTCAGGTTCTGTTTTTATAACCGTAAACTGAATTGGTGCCTTGACTTTCGGGATTGTATACTGAACAGAGTCGTTGTTTAAATCGGCATAATTTATTGATGCAGAGATTGAACTCTGAAGGTTTAAATAGCCATATTCAGCAAAATCTTTAGCTCCACCGCGAAGGTAAACCGTTATTTTTTCAGGTAATAATATATTGTTTCTTGGCAGCCGTCCTCCTCTGACAGTAATCGGCACATCGTAAATACACATCTCGGCTGTTTGTTGGATGTCAGCATAAACTTTTACTTCGGTAACACTTAATGTAACAACCGGCAGTGGTTTAACCAAGAGAACTTTTTGATTAAATGGTTTATAAACATCTCTGAGTTCGATTTTTTCGGTAAACCAACTATTGATAGAGTCAACCACTTTTTTATTACCTCGTATAATGATGCTATCAGGGAGCGATTTGACAATGCCTGCAAGCATAAGCATACGCCTTGTCTTTATATCAGCATCAGGTATTACCGGGATTTTTTTCTCTACCATTTTGCCAATACTAAGGTCGAAAAGTTTCCCTCCCACATCGACTGCCTCGACATTGACCATATCTTGGACACCAGATAAAATATCGCTATATGTTAAATGATATTTAAAATCGGCAATATCTGTTTTGCTTAAGTCAATTTCGCATCGAGCTGTGTTGTTGAAGTTCATTATAAAAAACAAGTTCCAGCCTTGTCCACGTAATTTCACCGGAATCTTTTCAGGTACCACCCCTTCGATAGCCCTGTTCTTTGGTACTTTGATGCTCAAGGGAATAGAATACGTTACTATATAAGTGTCGTTCATTGTATTAAATGCCCACAAGGCAATGGCAAAGAAAAATGCCACCAAAAAAGATTTGGACAACAGCATTTTCCCACCTGAGGATAGATAATCTTTTATTTGAGTTTTCTTTTTTTTCATTAAAATTTTAAGATCCTATTCAACTTTTGTTTTTATTGTTACCTCGACTGTTCGGCAATAGAATCGTCCCTCTGGCAGATCATTGTCATAAAGCAAAACATCCTCTCCAATACCCAGCGAAATGGCATCTTGTCGTTTCAAGGCGGCTTTTGCAGCTTGCGCACGTCGTCCCGAGAGCCGTTTATTGTATGCGTCGTCGCCGGTTCGGTCAGTATATCCTTTTATTTCAATCTGAGAAGATGCTTTTATTTTACTTAAAATAAAGTTAATGACTCTTTTATTACCTTCTTCGATATCAGCTTTATCGAAATCAAATAGAATCAAACTGTAGTTTTCGATTTCATAATCGTCGATCTTTTGAATGCGTTTTTGCTTTATTGATATGATATTCATATCTGACGACGATTTTTCAACTTTTTCATTTTTACCAGTTCTATCTGTTAAATCGAGCGAATAAATAATTGGTTGGGCATATCTAGGCATATATTTTTGAAAAGATTCAAGATGCCAATCCACCTTTTCAGGTAGAGTCTCTGAGCCAACTTTTTCAAAATTTTCGTCTTTATCCATATTTGTTTGTGTAGCATAAATTCTCCATTTTTCCAAACCGGTATCCGACTTGGCTGTTAGCTTGAAGCGGACAACTGGCGGATTTGCTGTTCGAGTGATTGTTTCGATTACGACAGGCTCGAGAACTTTGAAATTATCGGAATATAACTCTACCCGCCTATTTTCAGATGCCTTGTCCTCTTCTTCAACTGGAAATGATGCTTTTTCCGGTAAAATCCTCGATTTAACTTCCAACCTGGTTGCATTTATTTTCCATACATCAACCAAATACGATTTTACTGCCTCGGCTCGTTTGAGAGATAATCCTGAATTCCCTTTTTCCAAGCCAATATCCGAATTGCAACCAATTATTGTTAGTTTAGCATCTGCATTTTCCGCCAATCGCTTTCCGATAATGTTAAGTAATTGAAAATAAACTTCAATAGTCGTTTCATTATAAAGACTATCAATAAAAAAATTATCTGTTTCTTGCGCATTCAAGCGCACATATCTCGCTGGAATATTTGACGAATTCTCATCGAAGAAAATATAATTGAGCAATGGATGATAGCGGTTCGATGCAAATTCTTCGATTTTAAACAAGGGATTGTCTATCTCTTGGCCATCTTTATCAACTCCAAAAAGAAAAATATCGCCAGATAGTTCATAAGTTTTTGGATAGAGAAGTGTGTCAGTTCTTTTTATGAAGTCTGTTGTTTCGATTTTACCGTCTGTTTCTTTTACTATTGTTCTCTTTAATTGCTTTCCAATGACAATTTCCTCTGACTTTACGTTTTCTGAGGCGATGTGAATCGTGTCAATAATGATATCCTCCTTGAACTCTTCGATTTTCTTTTGAAAAGACTTCGGAGAATACTTTATAGACAAGCCCAAACTAAGAGTGCCGACCTTCCAACTTGTTTCCTTGACAAATTCGTTTAAACTAACATAGAAAGCCATTTCAGGCGACAACAGCATAGATCTGTCTTTATTAAGTGGCAAATCGTAATTCGCTCTAAATATCAAATGGTTAATTGGAGAAACAGCATCGGGAATATCTCCTGAGCGGACATTTCTTGTTCTGCTATAAGTGTCATTTCCAAGTGAATCTGCAAATGTACCAACGCTTGCAGGCTTTGTAATTTCTTCCTTTTGGTTGTATGTTGCTGTCAGATTGGCTCCGAAACGAAGACCAACACCTAGAAAAAAATAATTAAAAAGCTGATAGGAAAAATATGGCTCTATGCCAATATTGGAAAACTTACCTATCATTGTGTGCGTAAATTCGCCGCTTGCTAGTCGTCTATTGACTATAACTAAAGTAGATTCAGTATTCGTCAATTCGCCATCAAGAGTCATATAACCAAAACGAAAACCAAGCAGAAGCTGCTTGCTTAGCGGCACTTCATATAAAGCACCAATATTCAAGCCTGTTCCCGAGCCGTTTTCAAATTGAGGACAGCAATTTGGTATATCTCTGAGTTTGTTGAAATCTGCAGAATGAAAATTGAAATTGAATGCACCATAAATGCCATAGCGGCTATCAAGTACGTTATCTTCAGATAATGCAGGTGCGAATATTATAATTATAAGTAAAACAAAAAAAAGAAAATTTTTCATTATTAATCCTATCATAGTTACATTATCTACAACTTAACAAATAATCTAACATAATACTACCCAAAAAAATGATTTTTTTCTTATCTTTATTATATTTTTTAAAAAATTTTTAAATCCTCTGGATAATAAGCCTGTTCAAAGATAAGTCCCCTCGCTGGCGCAAGAGCTGGAGCAAGATTTCTATCCTTTTTAACAAGAAACTGCCGCAAATCTCTTGCCGATAGTTTGCCTCTGGCAGATTCGATCATAGCCCCCACAAGAGAACGCACCATGCCATAAACAAAACGATCTGCCTTGATGTGTAATCTCCAAATTCCCGCCTCTTTTTGCCAATCGCAACGCTCAACATTGCAAACATAGCTCAGTGTATCATCATTTTGTTTTGAAAAAGTGGTAAAATCATTCTTTCCAATGAAAACCGCAGCTGCTTCGTTTAATCGTGCCGGGCTAAATGGATATTTCACTTGCCAAGCTAATCTCCTTAAAAAAACATCATCTTTTTTATAAATACTATATGAATATTCGCGGGCTATGGCATCAAAACGCGAATGAAACGCGAAATCGACAATGTTTGCCTGCAAAATCCTAATATCTGGTGGTAAATATGAATTTATAGCAATATGTACCTTTTCTTTTTTCACCGGAAAACCTCTGCCCAAATTGGAATGAGCCACCATACAACGTGCATGCACACCAGCGTCAGTCCTGCCCGCGGCAGTAATTCGCAAATCGTAGGAACATATTTTCTTTAATGCTTTTTCGATTTCTTGCTGCACTGTATTTGCATTGCTTTGTATCTGCCAGCCTGCATAATCCGTTCCATCATATTGTATTTTTAATACTAATATTTGCATTTATCACTTTATATCTATTACTCTTAAGCAAAAATAAGGCTTTTCGGCATTTTAATCTAAAACTTTTAAAATAAGGAATGAAGATTGTCAATAATTTTATAGAAGTTTATATGAAATTTACGACTTACCATAAATACTAATGCCCACCAGTGGCAATGGTGGCACAATTGCTTTAGCATTACTATTTTTTTTTATGGACACCTGTTTTGCTTGGAAACGACTAATTGCAAAGCCCGGCAGTTTATTCCCAATCGTCTTGCAAATCGCGCATTTGCTTGCGCCAATAAAAGACCAAATCGCGAAGAGACCAGAACTCTACTTTGTCGTCAAATTTCTGCTCAATTTTTTCAATAATCCATCGTAAATTATCGACGTTGTGGATATCCTTGATGTGTCCAATGGCAATAACTGGAAAGCTTATATCCATATCCTTGAAGCGGGCTAGCGCTGGATCATCGAAGATTTCTTCGAGGATACTCACAAAAAGCGAAGCAGGCAGATCGTCGTAATTTAATGGAATGTATCTTTCGGCAAGAATGGCATTTTTCAACCAGCTAAAGTTTTTCTTTTCGTTCTTTTTATAATATCGCTGCGCCACAGGATAACGTTCGTCTCTTATTCGTCTTTTTTCTTTTTGCCATTCCATTTCCTCGGCAGGAGGGGCAATATCAAATTTCGACTTATAATATAAATCAGGGGTAAATTTCTTTAATATCTGTGAATCTATGACCTTCTTTGTATAAATTGGCAATTCAAGCACTGCTTTGTTGTCCCCACTTGGGTGGGTTACTTCTTTATAATCGGCGTTCCAAGGCATAACATTCGAAAACGACTTCCGGAAATCGTAGAAATCTTTGCTATATGCACCAGGCACAACCGAAGTGTCGGCAGCAATGCCAATTTGCTTCAATAAATTAAGAGGAATTTCAGATGGCTGTATGCAAAAGCCACCTGCACGAAACACAACACATTTGTATTTATTATAGACAGGTCTGAGCAAACTCTCGAGGTATCTTTTTCCCTTGAGTAAAGCCTTCCTCATAGTTATTTCATCGAGAGATTCAAGCTTGTAATAATCCATGTTCAGTTGCCATTTGCCCTCGTTGAAACTACATTTTAACCATTGCGGATGGAAATGAAGTTGCACATCTGAGCGCTGCCTTATGGTATCGCGCAACAAGTTCTCCCAAGCATAGACTATGTCTCTCGCCCATTTTTCTTTACGTCCAAGCTCGCGGTGGGCAAACTGCTGCCCGACTTCTGCCATAATCGTAAATTTTCTCTGATGCTCCTTAAACAATTTGAGCATCTCGCGCATTGGCTCGTGCTGTATCTCAAAAAAATCGCCCGATCCGTCTCCAAAAAGCTCCCAATCGTTAGTAATCGCTAATCCAAGCTTCATAAGTTAATATCCTGGTTTGTAGAATTTTTTTGAATATATAGTAATACCATTTTTTGCTAATTCAAGCATCTTGTCAAACAACAATTTAGCGTCTGCAATAAAAAAATCCGTTTTAAGTTCTTGCACATCTTTACAAATATTATCCGGAATGTTCTCATGGATATAATCCGGCAAAGAAAAATTCATTTTTTTCATATCATGGGCATAAGCATCAACTATCACCTCATTATTGTTATAATCAATACATCTCGAATGAAATAGTTCAAGATGATATGGATTAACAGGAAAATCGGCTTTCATATAATCGTCAACTGCATGTACCATTGATAAATAAGTAGTCTTAACCCCAATTCCAATAACCTTTGCATTATTAGTTACAATTTTGTAATATGGACTGCACATATCATAAGAATAAGGGGATAAATGATGATCCTTTGTAAGTTCTTCCGCAAGTTTTCCAATTGCAACAACAGATTTTGTTGGATGCAAGCTCCTTATAGCTCCTTTCTTTCTTCTTGCAAACTCATTTAAAACACCAGTAAAGCCCGGCGTCTTTTTTATATTAAAAACACTTCCACTTTTTAAAAACTCATAAGATGGTATATTATTATAAGTTGGAAAGACCAAAGTTCCATTTTCCCCGATTATGTTTTGTAAGACATTAATGATGTTATAGAAAGGAAAGCCAAGATTCATCTTATCGACTGAACTGTGAACGAATACGATATCTCCAGATTTTATCCCTAATGAATTGATAATTATACACTCAAAATCTTTTTCATTTATTAATGGTAAAGTCAAAACTTGTTTTTTTAAAACTTCGCTTTTATACTGAATAATTCTGTTTTTTAAAGTTTCAGGTAAAACTTTTTTTACATAACTTTTTATCATTTATTCGCTCTTTTCTTTTTAAATCTTTCAGTATGCAGTTCTTTTTGAGTAAACTTGATTTTTACAGGCACCTTATATGGTTCGAGATATTTCGAACAATAATCCTTTATAGCAGTTTTCATGCTTGATTTTTCTAAAGATAAATCAGATAAACTAATATCAGCACAAACAATGTTCCCCATAATCAAACTTTGCTCACCGTAAACTCTACAATCGACAACGTTTTCGACTTCTAAAATAATATTCTCGACTTCGGCTGGATACACTTTTTCGCCTCCAACATTTATTATTTCAGATTTCCTGCCTAAAATTCTATAAAACTCGCCATCTGTTTCAACCTGATCCCCGGTGATAAACCATCCATCATCAGTAAAAGGACTTTCAGCGTTAAGATAACCAACCATAGCAGAATCCGCCTTGATCTGCAACAAATCATCGACTATTCTTGTTTCATAGCCTTCGCCCCCGATTTTGACCCAAGTTGATGTTGATTCTTTCGATTTTGAGCGAAGTGTCCCTACTTCAGTAGTACCAAATTTTTGCAATAACCTCACATCTGGAAAAATCTCATTAATTCTTTTCAAAGTTATTTCCGGCATTGGCTCAGTGCCATAAGTGATGTATTTCAAAGAAGACAAATCAAAATCTTTATAAGCTTCACTCATAAGAAGTAAATTGAGGAAAGTAGGAGTAACTGGCAAAACTTCAATTTTGTTTTCAAAAACTGCCTGGCAAATATCTTTGGGTTGCCGGCCATTTGTAAGTACCAATTTACTTGCATTTGATAATGAATAAAACAATGTATCTATACCGCCTATATGGTCATATAACATAAAGGCAAGAGTCGATAGATCTTTTCCTGGTTTTTTATATTTTTGTAGCAATTTATTTAAATCATGTAAAATTGCTTTGCTGTTCCCACTTGAGCCAGATGAAAATAATATTAATCCAGAAGTATCTTTTTTCTTTAATACTTCAAATAAAGGATTAAATGATAGTCTATCAACAAATTTAATCTGGAAATCTTGAGATTCCTCAATTTTAATAACACATTCTACTTCTGCTATTTTAAAATATTCATCTCGTTTCGTATTTAATGTTGGTGGAAACGGAATAATAATAGTATTTGATTGAATCAAAGCAAGCAACAGGGCAATAGCATAAGGAGCATAAGTTGATTCAATGGCTACATTTGTCCCTTTTTTGATTTGCTCAGCTTTAATAATTGACTTCCACCTATTAATATTATCAAGCAGCCATTTGAATGTAAACTGCTCATTCTGGTAAATAAAAGCTATCTTTTCCTCGTTTAATTCAAATCTGCTTATTAAAAAATCAATATTCATCAGACACCGCCTAAAAAAATAATCTGACTAGTTATAAAATCACTCTCCGGTTTGATGAAAAAATCTATAACATTCGAGACATCACGGAAAATTCCCAATCTTTTAATAGCTTGCATCTGTATTAGTGCATCCATTTTATCCTTGGGAACGGAGCGAATAAGGTCAGTTTCGATGGGAGTGGGACCTATTGCATTAACAGTAATACCATTGTCAGCAAGTTCACGAGCTAGAACACGGGTTAGCGTCTCAATAGCCGCCTTTGACGAGGCATAAGCGGCTTCACCTTCGAGTTTTAAGGGAGTGGCAACAGTTGCAAAATTAACTATTCTTCCCTTGCCGGCTTTTATCATTAACTTCGCGGCTTCCCTGCAAAAAAGAAAAGTGCCAAAAACATTAGTCTCGTATATTTTGTGTAGTGTTTTCAAAGGAGTAAGCAAAAAATGATTCATTGATGCAATGCCAGCATTATTGACAAGAACATCTAATTTACCATGATTCTTCCGAATAAAGGAGAATAAGGCTTTAACTTTGCTTTCATCTGCAACATCTAAAGAGAAATGTTTATAATTTTCATTTGGGAATCCTGCTTCTGTTCGGCTGCACCCATACACAAAATATCCTTTTTCGAGATAATAATCTGTCAGATACTTACCAATTCCTTTACGAGTTCCTGTTATAAGCATCACTTGCTGCTGGTCATTCATTGACTTCCTCTAAGATTTGTACGATATAATCAATTAAAGATCCAACTGTCCGAAAAGGGCTGTTATGCATAGACATAGCTTTTTCATCGGCTATCGTAATAGCTAATCCAAATTCCTCGTCTAAACGTTCTTCAACAGCAACAATCATATTAACCAAACCAAGGGAATCGAGCTTGCCCTCTTGACCAAACAATGACTCTTCAGGGTGTTTCGCTAATTGTTTCTTTTTTGGTAATTTTGTATTTATTTCGTCAATTATTCCATAAATCAAGGCAGTAATTTCTTCTTTTTTCATTTTTCTTTATGATAATAATTAAAAAAATTATTTTTAGTTTAAAAGTATTAAAACGGTTAAAAAGTATATTAATTTGATTAGTAATTAAATTTTCACTTTTCATAAAAGTGTTGCTGATATATTTCATTTGACATTTTATTTGCACTCGCTTAAAAAGTTAATAATTCTTGTTCAGTTATTCGTTTTGAAGATAAAATCGACATTGTTAAAATAACATTAAAATTAAAAAACGGTATGTATTTTGCAATATTTTTTCAAGCAACTCAATGATTACATCGGAACTGATTTTAATAAATGAATTGCTTAAAAGTAATGTATTTTTGCATATAGGCTGTTGAATGATTTTATAATAAATTTATAGAAATTACTTCAATAGTTTTTTAGGTTTTTTCAATAATTGGAGATTTCTCGATGGTAAACTCACAAATGGAAGCCCTCATGGAAATGAGGCTTGCTCCCTACATACAAAAAGCAACTGCCCTTATAAGACTGAAACGAAAGACTTTAGGCGGCTGCTCGAATATGTTTAGGCATCAGATGGATACCCTGGCTATTTTGATTGACCACAAATATGTCTATGATCCAGTTCTATTGAAAGCAAGCTTGATCCACGATCTTTTCGAAGAACTACCTAACACCGACCCACAAGAAATTAATGATTTAGAAGATGGCGAAGAAGTGCTTAAGCTTGTTTTCGAAGTTACAAAACCTGACAACGAAGAAAAAAACATATTTCTTAAACGAATTTTGGACTCTGGAAGCGAAAACAGCAAATTACTAAAAGCTGCCGACAGAATCTCAAACTTGACCGACACCCATACTGACAGCTTCCCACCTGATTTTGCAAAGAGATATGTCAGAGAAACTGAAGATTACATAATTCCAGGCGTGAAAGGCACTTATCTCGAAACCGAATTAATCGATTTATGCAAAAGAATCAGGAATATTTTCGGGTTTTAGCTGCAGATTTTTACATTTTGTTGTTTTGCGCTTTTTCTTATAGGTGGGTATTTAATCGAGAACTTTTAAATTGGCAATTATCTTTGATTATGTGACATTTTTTCATATTTTTAACTGTATCATAAACAGCACGATTTATCTAAATTTGTTCGTGGATTCAAATCATTTTCCTTTTTTCCCATAAAAAAAGACGGTTTCCGAAGAAACCGTCTTATTCTTTGCTATTATCTATTTACCAAGTTAAGCTTGATAAACTGATAATGAATGCTATTTGACCCTTACAACTGCTCTTGTCAGATTAACAAAGCCAGCATTGAAATGTACGAAATACATTCCGTCGGACAAACCGCTTCCATCGAAAGTCAAAGTGTGCAAACCTGCAGCGAATGGTTTTTCGCTTGCAAGCTGAGCTACTCTCACACCAGCGGCATTATAAACCGTAATTGTTACTCTCTCATCGAAGGGTAAGCGGAAGATAATCTGAGTATGGTCGTCGAATGGGTTAGGCACAGGCGGGAAGAACGCAAATCCGTCACCATTCATATCGTTTACTGACAAGAAGCCATCGATAGTGAATGATTCGGTACGGTCGTATTCCATATCGGGGTCATTGTTCCAAATTGCACGAACAAGCCCTTTTTGTGTCTTCACTGAAGGTACTGTCCAGTCGTAGCATGCTTTTAGAGCAATAATACCATTTTCAATGCCATCCCAGCTTGCACCACCATCGGCACTAAACTGTAAGTCGAATTTAGTTACATTGTTGTGAGTCCAGCATACGTTTGTCTTTTTGCCAATTGTCAAAACATCATTAACCCTTGGGCTTGTCAAGTCAAGACGACCAGCAAGAACCCTAAATGGTGTAGATATGGCTACCACGTTGTTAGTTTCAATATTAATCATTCTAACACGTGCTGTTTTACTGTTAACAACTGGGATTGTCCAGGCTATTTCCTTTGCATCGCTGCTAACAGGAGCACTCACTGCAATCCAATTACCATCACCGTTTTCTGAGAATTCAAAGCGAACCATCTGTGATTCGGCAACATCCCAGCGAATCATATCCTTGTTTCCACCAAAATACACTGGATCTTGTGTGGCAGGTCTGGTAATTTCTGCTGGCGAAGGAACGATAGCAAACCAATTGTCGCTTCTATCGATTTCAGTTAAGGTAGCAGCATCGACTAATCTAACAAGACATTCTGTCGAACGCAATGAAGGAACTCTCCAATTGTAATCTCTTTTTTGGAGATCATAAGGTTGATCGTTAATTCTGTTCCAGGTCTTTCCATCGTCGATTGAGTATTCAATGAAACTCATAATTGGCTTGGAAGGAACTGTCCAGGCAATTGTATATAGTGCGTTGGAGCGCCATATTTCACCGCCATTGGGTATTCTCAAAGCAGTTGCTTTTGGAACAATAATAGGTTGGATAGGCACAAATTCGCCGTCGCCGGTTACGTTTTTCCCATCTGTCCTGTGAACGACCGATGATTTGAACCACGAGAAATCATATTTCTCAGATTCATTTGTAACTTTAAATCTCAAAGTTCCAAGATATGTTTTGGTATAAGGTACATTAGCGCCTTTGTAAAGTGTATAAGCATCATAGTCAATCTCAACTGTTCTTACGCTTGAGATAGGCTTTTGTGTCATTTGTGTCGGAGCTGAATATACTTTTGCATAGCCCATATCCGCTCTGTTGCTAAACATTACGTTTTGTTTTAGTACCAATTCAAGGAATTGAAGCGAGCTTCTATCAAATTTCACTGCGAATGTACAGTTACCGGGTGCAAACTCGTCGCCTTCATTTTGGATGAAGAAGTCCACATCTACATATTCACCTTGCAATGATGGCTCGGCAAAAACTTTGTATTGCATAGCACCAAGCACTTGATTTTTCTTCAAATCCTCGAATGAATTATGAGTATATTTGCCACCTTCGTTCAAGTATCTAATAGCGGCTTGGTTGAAACGGTCAGACATATCTGGAGCTTCATCGAGAACTGCCTCAAGTGGATTATTTCTGTTTATTTTCGGAACAATAACGCCAGGATTATTTGCAGCCATCATAGAAAGCACTCCATCTGGCAGAGCAGATATCTTGTTATTGTTGAAGTCCACAATATTTCTATCAGTACCATTAACATATCCATCGCCGGTAATGTCATATTCTACTGAATAGCTCGACCCGTTGATTCTGACGAGCGCTCTGTCAGCGGCATTAATTTGACCGTCTTGATTGACATCACCACCAACCATTGCGGAAAGTGAATTTGCTTGAAGAGTGCCATCAAAAGCAGTTTGGTCTTGACCTGGTGTGTAATTCAGTGAAGTATAACCCCAATCGGCGTTGTTTTTATTCCAAGTTGGTGCTGTTACTCCTTCTTCATAAGCAGTGTATTTTGTTCCAAAATTAGGAGGATTGGTTGCTGCTTCAGCAGCTGTTATGTAACCGCTAGCCCCGTCCCAGTTTTGGAAGTCCCAACCAGATTCCAAAGCCCATGTTTCAAGATTATCACCACTATAATAGAAGGGAGCTGCATATCTTGAGAGAACAGGCAAGTGGTTAAT
>CAYVTD010000012.1:0-66457 GCA_964454445.1 uncultured Hyphomicrobiales bacterium | reverse complement strand
GGAGGTCAGAAGCAACGTTTGGCAATAGCAAGAGCAATAATTAATAATCCATCTATTTTGATTTTAGATGATGCTTTGTCAGCTGTTGATGCAGGCACCGAAGAAAAAATTCTTACGCGTTTGCAGGAGTTTATGAAAGATAGAACTACAATAATTGTTTCACATCGCATTTCCACAATTATCAACTGCAACAATATTATTGTTTTGGACAAAGGTGAAATCATAGAAAGCGGAACTCACAACGACTTGCTTGCTGCAAAAGGTAAATATGAAAAGATTTACTCGCGGCAGAAACTTGAGGAAGAGATTAATTATCAATTTTAACAATTCCCCCCTCCCCCCTTGCAAGCAAAATGGGTTTCTATGGAGGATGAATAAAACATAAAAACTAATAAATCATTTCTTAGCTTGCAAAGGCGACGCGGGGGATTATATCTTTACATCTTTATCAATTTTCCAAATGAACGATTAGAGCCTGCATTAATCTCGACAAAATATACTCCTTTCGACACTTTCACCCCATCGCTGCCGAGCCCATTCCAAATAATGCTATTATGCCCTTCTGTCTGGTTATTTAGCGTTTTTTCAAATACTGTATTGCCAAATAAATCCATAACTCGAATTGTTACGTCTGTCGTCTCATTAATTGAAAAATCAATGACTGAATGTTCGCTAAATGGGTTTGGATAACATTGCACCGTGTTTATTACAGGTTGGCTATCATCGATTGACGATATATTATTAATTGGCACTAATATTTCTACATCGTCTATCAAGCTTTCAACATAAGTATCATTTTGTTTTGATGGATTTCTAAGTACAAAACGAAACTGCACTTCTTTTGCACCATTAGCTTTTTTAGGGATTCTTACTGTTCTTTTAATCCATTCAAAACCAGAATTAGTTCCTCGATAAATGGTTATCCAATCTCCTCCATTTACATTATATGAAATACTTAATGTTGGAGGATTATCCGGATTAGGAGAGAAGAAAGGCAAAATAACGAACCATTCATAAAAACTTAAGATAGCATCATTATAAGATGAAAAGTCATATACCGGAGAAAAAACAGTTGTTTTACCTGAAATAAAGCAATGATTGATAAAATTATAACCAAATGAAGTTTCTGGACCAGTTACAATGCATTTCTTTCCTTGTTCACTATGTCCGGCAGCAGGTTGAAATACCACTCCGGAATAGCCAAAAGCTTCTAGGCTTACTTTCTTGGGTTCTGCTATGCTGTAGCCTTTGCCAGAAAATGAATCATCAGTATCTCCAATTTTCCAATTGCCTGCGTTCTCGAAATTTTCATAGAGCACTTGCTTGTAGCCGGCAAGAAAAGCATAAGGGTTAGTGTTGCCTTTCAGAGGAAGAGTTATAAAAGCCTCAGAGTAAGGATCATAGCAAATCATATAGTATTTAATGAACTTACTTGTTTCTTGCCCAGGTATTTCTGCTGTATATTTACCAGGGGCTAATTCAGTTGCATTTACGATATGTTTAGTGGCAAAGTCGTCCGTAGTGTACACTAATCGGACAGAATCTGGCTCAAGGGGAAATGAGCTTTTTAAATTCAAATCAAAATTGATGATAAAAGGATCTTTGTAATTTTCTGTATCCTTTAAAGAATTATGAGAAAAACTCAATGTTGTGAGAAGATTAGTCCCTATTTGATGATTGTTAAACGAACGAATTATGTCTAAATAATGTGGTGTTCCATTTGATAAATCTCCATCGTCGTCGTCGGCAACAAGAAACTCGATGAACCATTCAGAAAATGCAATACCATTATCATAGTCATCGGGCAAGCCATATCTGGCAAATTGTAATAAATGCGATGCAAGTTCATTTGTTGTTGCTAATCGCAAATCCCAAATAGCTCCAGCGAGAATAAGCCCATTATAATGCGAATCGCTACTTATATCTTCTGGATACTTGTTCCTATTCAGTAGGTTTCTTAAAGCCAGGCTTGTATCTACTTTAAAAACACCTGGTCCTATCCTTGAGTCATCGATTAACAAGCAGGAAGTAGCATCAGCTGTTCCTTCGTGGCACGAAGAATTAATCATCCCTGCAGGCGATCCCTGTGATTGATATAATAGATTATTAAGTGAATGGCCCCACTCGTGGTAAAGAACTGAAGGGCCACCAGCAAGTACCATTGATTCGTCACTTACATTGGTAAAAATAATAGAGTCAAGATTAGAATAAGCATTTGTCCCCATTTGTGACTTCATTTGGAGTAGAACGGTCATCCGCCTGTCCATCACACTGCAATTCGGGTCAATCTCTTTGAGTTTTTCTCTGATATAGTTTGTATGAAAGAATAGATTTCTTTCGAATAATGTAGAATTATTGTTATTCCAATCAAAAATAAATGGCTCTTTCTCAGAAAAAGTACCACTAGCAGAAGAACGCGACCTTCCATCATAATCTACTTTGCAATATGGTCCATCAAATGTTGCTTGAAATGTGGATTTTTTATCAATTTCAACGTTGATATTGCCTTTTTCGTCAGTAACATAGTTCTGGCCATTTATTTTTATGTTTTGAAAACTAAAGGGTTTGTTCATAATTGTATCGTTAGATGTTCTCATTCTTATATCACCGGAAACGCCAAAATGTGTAGCATTATTGACTAAATCAACTCGACGGAGCATCTCGCCGCTATTCGCATCTATATAAGAATGGAAAATGCCAAATGGTTCGAAACTGCGAACTTTGACGTCATAAACAAGATGAAATGTGATGCTGTTGCTCGTTTTGACGGGCAATATAAATGTTTGTCCACTGCGGTCATCGCTTAAAATAACAGCATTAGATTTTGTCTTTTCGCTAAATCCAGCCATTGCTTTTTCTTTTGCCACATTATAAGAAATCTTGGGTTCTAACGAAAAACCATTTTCATTTCCAATTTGAGTTTGTTCAAGCGAAATATCGTTGAAAAAGTCAATTCCAAATGCCATTATCTTACCATTTTCAAAGATCCTCAATTCGATTTCTGAAGTTAGCACTTCGATTCCTTTAACAAATTGGCGAAAACTCACATACCAAACCTTGCCAGCTTTCGTTGCTCTTAAAAAACGAAGATCGTTGATATTTATATTAAATGTAGATTCATATTTCTTCAAAAAGGATAAAGCTGCCTGTTGTATATTTTCTTTGTCGATTTTTTCAAATCCATCGATTTTTATCGACTTACCGAAAGCTCGATGTGGCATCAATGTTAATTTATCAAAACTGATTGTCCATTCACCGTTATCCTTATAAAAATTTTGCCAAAGAGTTGATTTTGGCGGAATAGTTGTCAGCAATTCCATATTTTGAAACTTTTCTTGTGGTAAACGCAACTCTAAGCTTTTAATATAACCATCTTTTGCATTAGTATTAAAAATGAATAATCCGAATATAAGCTGAACGCTTATAGCTAGTAATATTAGTTTTTTTGTCATAATTACCCCTAATTAAACAATTGATTTTTGTGATTTTCACATTTACATACTTGATAATACACTTGAAGTCGCAAAAAAGTTACAGTTTTATTCAAAAACAACAGTTTTTGCGAGTATTAGTATTAATATAAAACCTTCCGAAGATTTCAGACCTTCGGAAGGTTTCCTTCTTGAAAGCTAACTTTTAGAAGATGGGGCGGGGGGGGGTTACATTTTTACCAATTTTCCAAACGAACGTTTGGCACCAGTACTGATTTCTACGAAATACATTCCACTCGACACCTTAACACCATTGCTGTCGAGCCCATCCCAAATAATACTATTATGCCCTTCCGTCTGGTTATTTAGTGTTTTTTCATATATAGTATTGCCAAATATATCCAGAATTCGGAGTGTTACATCAGTTGACTGGCTCATAGAATAATCTATTCTTGAGTATTCGTTAAACGGATTTGGAAAACATTGTACGGTACTTAGTGCTATTAGTTGATTGTCCTTTATTGACGAAATATTACTAATTGGCACTAATATCTCAAAGTCGTCTATAAGGCTTTCGACTAATGCTTCATACTGTTGGGAAGGGTTTTCCAAGACAAAACGAAACTGCACTTCTTTTGCTCCATTAACTTCTTTCGGGATACTGATTGTTTTTTTGAGCCATCCCGAACCTGAAGGCATTCCTTTATAAAGAGTTGTCCACTCACCACCGTTTGCACTATAAGAGATGCTTAATGTTGGTGGATTATCTGGATTTGGCTCACCTAAGGATAGAACATTAAACCATTCATAATAACTTAAGATAGCATTGCTATAGGAGGAAAAGTCATATATCGGAGAAAAAGCAGTTGTTTTGCCTGAAATAAAGAAATAATTGATGAAATTGAAACCGTTAGACGTTTCGGGACCTGTTACAATGCATTTCTTTCCCTCCTCGCTATGCCCACCGGCAGGTTGAAGTATAATTTCTGGGGCACCAAAAATGCCAAGATTTACCTCCTTAGGCTCTGCAATAGAATAGCCCTTGCCTGCAAAATTATCATCAACATCACCCATCTTCCAATTGCTTGCATCCTCGAAATTCTCATAAACCACTTGTTTATAGCCGGCAAGAAATGAAAATGGCTCTTTTCTGCCCGTTAGGGGTAAATCTATAAAAGACTTTGAGTAAGGATCATAACAAACCATGAAGTACTTAATGAACTTACTTGCTTCTTGTCCAGGAATGTCTGCTGTATATTTGCCAGGGCCATACTCAGTTGCGCTTACGTAACTTATTGTTGCAAAGTCGTCTGTAGTATATGCTAATCGGACAGAATCAGTCTTCAAAGGAAATGCACTTTTTATATCAAAGTCGAAATTGACTGTAAAAGGATCTTTATAATTTTCTGTATCCTTCAATGAAATATGCGAAAAACTCAATGCAGCGATTAGGTTTGTACCTATTTGATGATTATTAAATGAACTAATGATTTCCAAAAGATGTGGTGTCCCATTAGATAAATCCCCATCGTCATCGTCGGCAACAAGAAACTCGATGAACCACTCTGAAAAAGCAATTCCAATATCATAGTCATCAGGCAAGCCATATCTGGCAAATTGCAACAAATGCGTTGTGAGTTCATTTGTTGTTGCCAAACGTAGATCCCAAATAGCTCCACCAAGTATTTGCCCATCATTATGCGATTCGCCACTGATATCATCTGGATATTTATTCTGATTGAGTAAATTTCTTATAGACAAGCTAGTGTCTGCTTTGAAAACACCTGGTCCAATCCTTGAGTCATCGATTAACAAGCAAGAAGTAGCATCAGCCGTTCCTTCGTGGCATCCTGGATTGACCATTCCTTCCGGTGAACCTTGTGATTGATATAAGAGATTATTAAGCGAATGACCCCATTCATGGTAGAGGACAGAAGGACCGCCAGCGAGCACCATTGATTCGTCGCTAACATTGGTAAAGACAATCGAGTCTAAATTAGAATAAGCATTGGTCCCCATTTGTGACTTCATTTGCAGGACTATGGTTATCAGCCTGTCCATCACATTACAATCTGGATCAATCTCCTTGTATTTTTCTCTGATATGGTTAGCATGAAAGAATAGATTTCTTTCGAATAACGTAGAATTATTGTCATTCCAATTAAAGGCGAATGGCTCATTAGCAGAAAATGTGCCACTAGCAGAAGAACGCACTCTTCCATCATAATCAACTTTGCAATATGGTCCATCAAAACTGGCAAGATATGTGGATACGCCGGAAGTTTCAACATCGATATTGCCTTTTATGTCAGTAACATAGTTGTTATTATTAATCTTGATGTTTTGAAAACTAAAGGGCTTGTTTACAAGTGTATCGTTAGCGCTTTTCATTTTAACATCACCGGAAACACCAAATTGCGTAGCATTATTGACTAAATTAACTCGACGGAGTATCTCACCGCTCTTTGCGTCAATATAAGTGTGAAAAATGCCAAACGGCTCCATACTGCGAACTTTAACATCATAAACGAGATGATATGTGATTTTGTTACTTGTTTTGACAGGTAAGATATATGTATGTCCACTGCGTTCGTCGCTTAAAATAACAGCATTTGCCCTTGCTTTCTCGCTAAATCCAGTCATTGCTTTTTCTTTTGCCACATTATAAGAAATCTTGGGTTCTAACGAAAAACCATTTTCATTTCCAATTTGAGTTTGTTCAAGCGAAATATCGTTGAAAAAGTCAATTCCAAATGCCATTACCTTACCATTTTCAAAGATTCTCAACTCGATTTCTGAAGTTAGCACTTCGATTCCTTTAACAAATTGGCGGTAACTTACATACCAAACCTTGCCAGCTTTTGTTGCTCTTAAAAATCGAAGATCGTTTACACTAATATTAAAGGTAGATTCATATTCCTTTAAAAAAGATAAAGCAGCCTGCTGTATATTTTCTTTATTGATTTTTTCAAATCCGTCGATTTTAATTGACTTACCGAAAGCTCGATGTGGCATCAATGTTAATTTATCAAAATTGATTGTCCATTCGCCGTTATCTTTATAAAATTTTTGCCAAAGAGTCGATTCCGGTGTTTTAGTTGTAAGCAATTCCACACTTTGATACTTTTCTTGTGGCAAGCGTAATTCTAAGCTATTCATATATATATCATCAGCGCTAGCGTTTAAGGTGAAAAACACTAATATAAGTTGAATGCTTATAGTTAGAGACATTAGTTTTTTTCTCATACATACTCCTAAAGTTAATGGTTTGTTTTTTGTGATTTTCACATTTACATATATGATAATACATAGTTTTCGCTGAAAAGTTACAATTTATTTAAAATAATATTTTTTTTGTGAGTATTAATATAAAACCTTCTGAAGGTTATAAACCTTCGGAAGGTTTGCCTCTAACAACTCAAAAAAAATGATGAAAACTTTGAAATTTTTCAATTTAATTGTATATTTGCTTTCTTATAAAGAATTTTTCAATATTTTTTTATTATATAAGGGGATAAAAATGAAATATAACAGAATCGATGCTAGTTTATTTATAGAAAACAGGAAGCGCTTTGCAAAGAATATGTTGCCCAATTCGTTAGCTATATTTGTTTCTAACGACGACATGCCCCGCAATGGCGATCAGTTTTTTCCGTTTCGTCAATCTTCTGATATGTTCTATCTTACTGGAATTGACCAAGCAAAATCAATTCTGATGATGTATCCGGATTCGAATCGCGAGAATATGCTCGAAATCTTGTTCACCGAAGAAACAAGCGAAGAAATTGCAATTTGGTATGGAAAAAAGTATTCTAAAGACGAAGCATCAGAGACTTCCGGTATAAAGCGCGTCGAATGGCTCGATAAATTTGAGGGTATCCTCGCCGATCTAATGGCTAACGCAGACAACGTGTATCTAAATATAAATGAAAATATTCGCTATGCAAGCCCTGTCGAAACTTCAGAATTGCGCTTTGTCAAATGGTTGAAACAGCGCTATCCTTTGCACGAATACAAACGCTCTGCACCCATTATAGGCCGTTTGCGCACTATCAAAATGCCACAAGAAGTTGCTCTTATGCAAGAGGCTTGCGATATAACTGAAAAGGCATTTCGTCGAGTTTTGCGTTTTGTAAAGCCGGGTGTGATGGAATATGAAGTCGAAGCTGAAATTATTCACGAATTCATTAGAAATCGTGCTAACGGGCATGCTTATTATCCGATAATTGCTTCTGGTGCAAGTGCATGTGTTCTTCACTATGTCGAAAACAATAAGGTTTGCAAAGACGGAGATCTGTTGTTGCTCGATATTGGAGCCGAATATGCAAATTACTCTGGCGACCTTAGCAGAACAATACCAGTAAACGGCAAATTTAGTGATAGACAAAAACAATGCTACAATGCTGTTCTTCGCTCGATGAAAGAAGCAATAAAAATGCTCAGACCGGGCACAACTATCGATGCTTACCATTCCAAAGTGCAAGATGTATTGGAAAAAGAAATGATCGGGCTTGGTTTGTTCAGCGAAGAAGATGTTAAAAATCAAAATCCTGAGAAAAAGCTTAGAGATAAGTATTATATGCACGGCACATCACATTTTATGGGACTCGATGTACACGATGTAGGCTTCAAACAAGAAATTTTGCAACCCGGTATGGTCTTTTCTTGCGAGCCAGGAATTTATATCTTAGAAGAAGGAATAGGCATTCGTATTGAAAATGACATTTTAGTTACAGAAAACGAACCTGTGGACCTGATGAAAAATATTCCGATTGAAATTGAGGAAATCGAAGACCTTATGAAAGGTTAATTGTTTTTTATCGACAATTAATAGCAAAGCAGCTAAGGACAGCATAAATTCATTTAATGGAAAACTATTCACTTTAGGATTATAATTAATTAGGAAAAAATGAAAAAAATTGTGGAATGTGTTCCGAATTTTTCGGAAGGAAGAAATGAAGAAATAATTAATTCTATTGCCGAAGCAATCAGAAATACCAAAGGTTGTTCGCTTTTAGATGTTGACCCTGGTAAATCGACAAACAGGACAGTATATACTTTCGTCGGCGAGCCAGAAGATGTCGTTGAAGGGGCATTATCTGCGGCTCGGACTGCCCGTAAACTTATTGACATGCGGCATCACAAGGGCGAGCATCCCCGGATGGGAGCAATGGATGTCTGTCCTTTTGTGCCGGTTGCTAATGTTACAATGCAGGAATGTGTTGCTCTTGCAAAAGAATTTGCCCGCAGAGCAGCTGAAGAACTCGGTATTCCTTTTTTTCTTTATGAAGAAGCTGCCGAGCAAGAATATCGCAAGAAACTGCCTCAAATTCGCAAAGGCGAGTATGAAGGTATGGCTGAAAAAATGAAGGATCCAAAATGGAAGCCCGATTTCGGGCCAAGCGAATTCGTTCCCGAATGGGGAGCTACTGCCACCGGTGCAAGGACCTTTTTAATTGCCTACAATGTTAATATACTTGCAACACATAATCAGGCGCACCGTATTGCTCTCAATCTTCGCGAGCAAGGCAGGAACGATAAAGAACCTGGTCGGTTGAAAGAAGTGAAAGCTATGGGCTGGTTTGTCGAAGAATACGGTATGGCTCAGATTACAGCCAATCTAACTGATTACAATGTTACCCCCCCTCACGTTTTTTTCGAAGAGGCATTGAAAGATGCAAAAGAACTCAAAATAGCCGTTGCAGGTTCGGAGCTAGTTGGGCTAATTCCTTTGGAAGCTATGCTTATGGCGGCTGATTATTATATTAAAAAAGATAATCTATTTATTATCGACGAAGCAACGAAAATTAAACTTGTCATCGATAGATTGGGGCTTAATTCGATTAGTCCATTCAATCCAAAAGAAAAAATCATTGAATATATTATTGCCGAAGAGCCTAAAGAGCCGTTGGCATCGCTCACAACAAGAAAATTTATCGAAGCGGTTTCGGCAAGGACTAGCGCACCCGGTGGTGGTTCTGCTTCAGCGGCTATTGCTGCCATTGGTGCTGGTTTGGCTTGTATGGTCTCACAATTAACTTATGGAGTTCGCAAGTTCGACCATCTCGAGCAAGAAATGCGAAATGCAATTCCTCCATTATATAAACAAGTCCAAAATCTTATCCCAATGATTGATGCAGACACTAATGCTTTCAATGATTATATGGACGCTATCCGTTTGCCCAAAGACACAGACGAGCAAAAGCAGGCACGCGAGCAAGCTATGCAAGAGGGATTGAAAAAAGCTATCAATGTACCGCTTGCAACGATGAAATATGGCAATGCCGCTTGGGATGCACTAATCGGAACAGCTAAATATGGCAATATTAATTCAAAATCGGATGTCGAGGTAGGTGCTAGAGCTTTGGAAGTGGGCATCTGGGGGGCATATAAAAACGTTTTAATCAATTTACCGGGTATCAATGACGAGAAATATAAAAATACAATTCTCGAAGAGGCTGAGGCAATAGTTAAACGGGCTGACAAGATGATGAAAGAGGCATTAGCTATTCTCGACGAGAGAGAAAAAGCCGGGAAGTAGTATCGAATTATTCGTATCAAGTTCAAAATATGGATTTTTTCGAGAAGCCCCTGGTTTTTCTAGTCATATAAATAAACAATAATCGCTAAATGGTTTGAGCAACTCTAAACTACTAAGCGATTTTTTTTTATTTGTTTGCAATAATTCAAAAGAATCATTACTTCAAGGATTAGAAGATATTTCTATGAAAAATGTTTTGAAAATAGTTCTTTTTTGTCTGAAAAAAATTATTATGTTTTGTAAAACACCACATAAAAAAAGGAAGGTTGATATGGCTGATTAATCTGGTGGTGTTTTGGTGTGGGTGTGATGGTGATGATGGCGCCATATCAACCCCCCGCAATTCAAATATACAAAAAAAAACTTTAAATGCAAGTATTATTTTTATTTTTTTGAAAATAATTAGAAAAAAAGCGGTTTATCATCATAATAATGACAAATCATTCATATTCTACTGGACATCCATAAGATTTTGTGCTTGTAATAGGAGCTGGTCTTCCTTTTAAAACTGCATCCATTATTTCTGACAAATAATTTCTCGCTCCTTCGATATCTTTTTTATTGCTTGTAGGTTTGTCGTCAATAGATCCTTGATACATTATTTCGCCTTCGGGATTAATGACGACAATCGTCGGAGTTGTTTTAACATTGTATGCTCTGGCTAAATCGCCTTTTTCATCGACAAGATACATAGAAATGTTTGCTTGATATAATTTAATACGCCTGTTAATACTTTGATTATCAAAATAACCTTCATTACCCGGTGCTGAAGAACAAACAGAAAGCCATTTCACGCCCATTGCGGTATATTTTTTTTGTAATTTTTGCATATTTTTTGTTTCATAATGCTTTTTTACGTAAGGACACTCGAAGTTTACCCATTCAAGTATCAACCAGTTGCCTGCCCAATCGTCTAATGTGTGTTCCATACCGTGACTGCAGCTTACTTTTATGTCGAAACCTGTTTTTTCAGCAGCGTTTAGCGCTCCAAAGCCAAGAATATACATTATTGTTAATAATAAGACAATTCTATAATATTTCATCATTTTTACCTTTGTTTTGTGAATTGGAAAATAAGAGATACGAATAAAAGAGGAAATATTTTAATGTAGGATAGTTGCAAGAGATCATTTTTTTATTGGCAAGCTGAAAATAACGCGTGTTCCTTGACTTTCTTCACTCTCTATGACAAAAGAACCATCGTGCAACTCAACCATTTTTTTTGCAATAACTAGTCCCAATCCGATGCCTTGCTGTTCGTAAATTGTGCGCTCGAACTGAGACAGGGCAGAAATACTATCAATTTGTTCCTTGCTCATTCCCCTGCCTTCATCTTTGAGGGAAACAAACATAAATCTATTATCCAGCCATAAATCTAAATACAACTTTGTGCCAGAATCGGAAAACTTCAATGAATTATCAAGTAATTCATCGACGATTATGTGGAAATTTTCGGTTGATACTTCGAGTGTGAGAGATTTAGCAGATATATTAAAAACAAGATCATTACTTCTATTGTAACTATTGGCTTTCATTTTCGACAAATCTTCAAAAACAGTAGGGGCTTCTTCGGTAAAATAAGTTCGCAACTGTTGGCGCATTTCTTCATTGTGGCTAAATGATTGGATTCTAACAAAGATTAGAAAATTTTCAGTAATTTTCATCAATCTGTTGGAGGAAAGAATAATATCGCCAGTTAGTTCTTTGATTTCATCTGGTTCTACTGTATTGGCACTTGTCTGAAGATATTTTGCAGAATTAATGACCTCATTCAAGACAGTTCTAAATTCATGAGGAAGGGCATAGGATACATTTCTACCTACTTCTTCTACTTTGTCTTTGACTTGCTGTGCAAAGTGGGAATATTTTACCCATTGTGCATCGATTGCAGCAATCAGTTCATCTCTCGTATTAGATTTCTCTGTAAAAGCTGTTAAGAAAATAAAAGGAGTTAATGAAGTCGAAGGATTCTTGCGAAGCATATCAAGCACATCATAACCGTCTAATCCAGGCATTGAAATATCACACAATATCATATCTGGCTGGTACATCTGGGCTGCTTCGACACCTTTGATACCGTCTGAAGCAGTAAATACTTCATATCCTTCAAAACGTAACAAAGTCGAAGTACTTTCGAGAACAAACCCAGCATCATCTATGACGAGAATTTTTTTCATTTAAGAGTTATGAAACTGCCAAAAGACAAAAATAATAAAAAATTCGAATAAAAAAGCAAGTTTTTCAATGAAAATAATTCTATTATCATGAAAAAAATCCCCCCCAAAAAAAGGCTATGCTGTACCGGAGGACGGAGTTGAACCGCCGACACTCGGATTATGATTCCGATGCTCTAACCAACTGAGCTACTCCGGCTGAAAAAAACATTTACAAAATTAAGAAAAAATCTATGAACTTTCAAGCAAATTTTTTATTTCATCGCGAATTTTAGCGGCAAGCTCGTAATTTTCATCTTTTATCGCCTTGTCGAGATCTTCATTTAACATTTCCAGGCGACTTTTCTTGGCTTTTGGCTGTTTATATGGTTCGGGTTTCTCTTGAAAAGGCTGAGCCGTATAAGGTGCTTGCTCGGTTTGCTCATCTTGAGGTATTATTCCTGTCTCGTCTAATATTTCTGAATTTACATATATTGGGACATTGCAACGAACAGCAAGCGCAATCGCATCGCTTGGGCGAGCATCTATTTCTATACTTGAATACTCAAAAATTAATTTCGCGAAAAAAGTTCCATCTTTAAGGTCGTTAATATAAACCTCAGTCAGTTGTTCATCAAATGTATCTAATATCTTTTTTAATAAATCATGAGTCATTGGGCGTGGCGGCTCAACTCCCTCCATTTCAAGTGCTATTGCCTGTGCCTCGAAGGCACCTATGATAATTGGAAGACGCCGATTACCATCAATTTCCTTCATTATCAAAGCATAAGCACTACCAGTCCCAGGTGATGCTGACAATCCAAGTACAACAAGTTGTTTCTTTTCCATAAATTCTAATTATTACTTTTACTTATTTACTACTATTAAATAAAAATAAGACTAAACTAAACGTCTTTTATTGCATTATCAATTTGAGATACCAATACTTATTACTAATAGATGAAAATATTAAAATTTGAATGATAATACTTTCAATAAACCGGTCTAAATCAGAAACCAAAAAATGGAGATTGGTGGGTTGATTAATACCTCTTACCTTTGTTTCAAGTTTACTATTGGGATTATCATCTCTTCGAGCGAAACACCACCGTGCTGGAAACTGTCTCGATAACGTTGCAAATAATGGTGATAGTCAGTTGGATAAACGAAATAATAATCTTCTTTTGCAATAATATTATTTACAGTTACCCCCGCCTTTGGTAATTTGAACTTTTGCAATTCTTTCAATTGGATGGCGTGGCGTTCGTCTGCTTTCACATTTCTGCCAAATTTATAGCGCAGACAAGTGGTTGTGTCGCGATCGCCCAGCACTTTTACTCCTCGCATACACCTGATCGAGCCATGGTCAGTTGTAAGCAGTATTTGCACATCTTTCATCTCTGCGAGTTGTTTGAGCATTCCAAACAGGGAAGAATGTTGAAACCAGGAGCGGGTCAAGGAGCGGTAAGCCGCTTCGTCAGGAGCTATTTCTTTTAAAATGGCGTAATCCGAGCGGCTATGTGCTATCATATCGACTGCATTGACAACTATCGCTGTTAAATGCTGTTTTGCAAGCCGCTTAATGTCGCTTTCCACGCGCTTGCCAAACTCGGTCTCGTGTATCTTCAGATAAGTAAAATTATTTTTTAACTTGAGCCTTCTCCTCGAAATGTATTCCTCTAAAAGTTCTTTTTCATAAGCATTTTGTTTGTGCGATTCGTCATAAGGCTCGCCCAACCACCATTGTGGATAATACTTTTGAATATCAATAGGAAATAAACCACTAAAAATTGCATTTCTTGCGTATGGGGTGGCTGTAGGAATGATTGACAGATAATAATCCAAATCGAAAGAAAAATATGGGCTTAGTAGTTCTGATATTACAAGCCATTGGTCTGCCCGAAGGCAGTCGATTACAAAAAAAACTGTCGGCTTGCCTGTCTTGAGCAATGGCAATAGATATTTATCATTAATATGTGGAGACATTATCGGCACATCTGTGTTATTTTCGTTTTCTACCCAATACTGATAGTTATCTTCGATGAATTTCGAGAATTGCACATTGCATTCGCGCCATTGATCTTCCAAAGTTGACAAAAAGCCCAATTCGGGATGGCGATCGAGTTCAATCGACCATTTCACAAGCTTTTCGAAAATTTCTTTCCAATCTTGCCAATCGAGTCTATCCATCATTTTTGACCGAATTTCGTTGAAACCGACGAGATAGTCCTGGGTAAGCCGCTCTTGTGTTATACGTTCGGATTCGATAAATTTTTTGCAAGCCGCAAGGATTTGTGCCGGATTAACGGGTTTGGTCAGATAATCATCGATTTTACTACCTAAGGCTTCTTCCATCAACGATTCTGCCTCATTTTTGGTTACCATAACCACAGGCGTTACCGGATCGATTTGCTTGAGTAACGGCAGTGTATCCAAGCCACTCATACCAACCATTGATTCATCGAGGAAGATAAGACCGTAATGAGTTCCTCTAACCATTTCGATAGCATCTTCACCATTAGTCGATGTATTTACGTGGTAGCCCCTTTGTTCTAGAAGGATAATATGTGGTTTCAATAACTCTATTTCGTCATCTATCCACAATATTTTTGCTTTTTCTTCAGCCATTTCATTTGCATCCAATATGTTAAACTGCATTAATTACAAAGCAGTAACAAATTTCATATCCAACTCGCGAAAAATATTATTTAATAATTGATTTGTTTATAAGGCGATTAATAGTAAAAAATAGTGTATTGCAAATAATAGCTTTTGCTTTGAGATTTCTGTCTTATAAAAAAATTAATTATGTGGTTTTTTGTTTTTTTATTGTTTATTCAGTTGAGAAAAAGAAATAATTTTATATATTGTAAATATTGTGGCATAAAAATATATATATAATTAGAAAGTGATTGTTTTTTTAGAAAAATGAATAAATATATGAAAGAAAAAACTTTTATTATCGGTTTAGCATTCGTAATGGGCATTGCAATGTGGTTTGTTAATGCCATATTAGAGAGTTTTGTTTATGAAAAATCGTTTTTGGGAAGCTTAATCTATGTCCAATCAGATGCAATGATGCTAAGGCGATTGTTAATCTTGTCAATCTTGCTTTTCATTGGTGTTTTAGTGATTTTGTTTATTAGAAGACGAAAAAAAGCAGAGAGCGAATTAATGATGTTTAAGAAAGCTGTCGAAACATCGGGAGAAGTTGTATTTTTAACCGATACAAAAGGAATTATTAGATATATAAATCCTGAATTTACTAAAGTTTACGGGCATTCGACTGAAGAAGTAGTAAATAAACACACGCCGAGAATACTGAAAAGCGGTGTGATGAAAGATGATGATTATAAATATTTCTGGAAAAGAATAACTGAAGGCGAAGTAATTAGGGGAGAGTTTATAAATAAGAAAAAATCCGGGGATTTTTTGAATATTGAAGGTTCTGCGAATCCGATTTTCGATGATAAAGGTAAATTGGTAGGATTCCTTGCAATACAAAGAGATATTAGCGAAAGGAAAATGGTGGAAAAAAGGTTATTAGAAAGCGAAAGAGTTTCACGTGCTTTGCTTAATGCTCCAAAAGATCCTGTTTATCTGCTCGATGTCGAAGGCGTAATACTTTCGATGAATGAAGCAGGATTGCAAAAGATTGGCAAAACAGCCGACAAGCTAATTGGCTCTAAGATATATGATTTTGCAAATAAAAGCAAATTATTTGACAAAAAAGAGCAAGTTGATTATGTTCTAAAGAATTGTACGGCTTTTAATTATGAGATGAAAGATAAGGACGATTTCTATGAATCGACGATTTATCCCCTGTTTGGAGTTGACGGCGGGGTTGCCAGAGTGGCAGTTTTCGAAAGAAATATTACCAAGCTGAAGAAGGTGGAACAAGAGATAAAAGAAAGAAACAAATTCCTTAAAGATGTGATTGAAGCGCTGCCACACCCTTTTTATGTGATTGATGTGAAAGATTATTCGATAGTTTTAGCAAACTCGGCGTCAAAGTTTAGTGAAGACCTAGCAAGCAAGAAATGCTATAAAATTACGCACGACATTGATGCTCCCTGCTCGGGAACCGAGCATATATGCCCAATAAGAAAAGTAATCGAAAGCAAAAAACCTTTTGTAACTCAACATATCCACTATGATAACAACAATCAGCCTCGGGATATTGAGGTCTATGGCTATCCGATTTTAGACGATAATGGGGAAGTTGTTCAGATGATTGAATATTCTTTGGATATTACTGAGAGAAAGAATGTTGAGCAATATCTTCAGAAATTAAAAGCTGAAGAAAAGGATAACAATGTAAATGATAGCAATTAGGGGAAAGTAAAGGTAAGGCCAAATGAAAAAGTTTTATATGCCGCTTTTCTGGAAGTTTACTATTGCTATTGTAGCGATTGTTATAGTATTTGGATTAATAAATATAATAATGTTTTATGAAAACCTGCTGTCAATCCATGAAGAAGGAGTATGCAAAACTACGGAATCCTTAGCCAGGTTGTTTTCCAAACAGTCGAAATATTACCTTAAAGTTGGTGATTACAAGCAATTACAAGAGTATATAGACAGATTTTATGAATCAGATAATTCCATAGCCTTTTCAATTATTTATATTAAGAATCCAAGTAAAATAATTGGAAGAAGCGATGAAGCCAGCTATTTGCTTGAGGATTATGATGCAATTTCCAAAAGGGCTGGTATTACAAAAAAAGACAGAGTTAAAGAAGATGAATGTATTTATGAAGTTGTTTATAAAATAAGCAGTTCACCACAAGTATTTGTAAGAATAGGAATGTATCATAATATTGGCTATAAAGATTTTAGATTAAGATTGATTCCGATAATAATTATGATAATAATCTTTTTAACAATTGGTATTACAGGCGGATTCATTTTTGCATCAGTTATAACAAATCCAATAAAAAATATCATAAAAATCTCAGAAAAAATCGAATATACATTATCCGAGTCTAATTATAATATGTTTACAAAGTTGCAAAAACGACTTATGCCGATATTTTCGCGACATATTCAAATTAAAGATGAGTTAGATATTTTGGAAAGTAAATTCAGCGAAATGGTTAGCAGATTAGACGAGGTTTATAAAGAAAAGGAGCAATCATACAATAAATTGATACAAACAGAGAAGTTAGCTTCGATTGGAATATTAGCAGCCGGATTGGCACACGAGATAAATAATCCAATTGCCGGAATCCAGAATTGTATCAGGAGATTGAATAAATCGTCCGGTAACAAGGAACAAAGTAGGGAGTATCTTGAGATGATGGCTGAAGCAGTCGATAAAGTGGAAAATGTAGTAAAGCTCATGCTTGACTATTCGAGGACACCGGAGATGAATTTCCAAAATGTCAAAATTAATGAAGTACTTGAAAAATCTATACTTTTAATATCCTATAAATTTGAGAAGCATCATGTAAGTATTATTAATAATACACCAGAAAACATATCATTAACCTTTGGGAATTTCAACCAATTAGAGCAAGTCTTTGTGAATTTGCTGATTAATGGCATTGATGCTATCGAATCGAGAACAGCAATAGAATCAGATTTTCCTCTTTTAATAGAATTGTCTGCGGGAACAAAAGATGGGAAATTGATTGTAAAGATTAAAGATAATGGAATCGGTATAAAAGGGGAGGATAAAGTCAAGGTATTTGATCCGTTTTATACAACAAAAGAGCCCGGTATGGGTACGGGGCTTGGTCTGTATGTTTGTTATGGAATTATTCAGGCACACAAAGGAGAAATAAAGATAGAAAGCGAATATTTGAAAGGAACAACTGTAATTATTGAACTGCCTTTAAGCAGTGAATAAAAATAGCTTGAAAAATTAATTTTGCGAAATATCGTCGAGTTTTATCAAAAAGATATTGGAGTTATTATCAGCAAATTAAAAATACTTGTTGTTGAAGATGAGAAAATCCTTAGAGTAACAATCAAAGATGAGCTTGTTGATAACGGTTATGATGTTGTTACTCAAGAGAATCCTGTCGAGGCGCTTAACATTTTCAAAGCTGGTGGCATTGACATTATTGTTTCCGATATTCGTATGCCGAAGATGAACGGAACTGAGTTATTAAAGAGAGCTAAGGAAATAAATCCCGATGTATATGTGATTCTTATGACCGCTTTTGCCACTGTCGAATCTGCTGTGCAATGTATGCAGAATGGAGCATACGATTACATCACAAAACCTTTTAGAACTGAAGAACTAATAATGAAACTGCGAAAAATCGAGGAACTATATAAGGTAAAAAAAGAAAATTTTTGGTTAAAGTCTGACATTAAAAAAACTTATGGTATTGACTCAATCGTTGGTAATAGCCCCCAAGGTAATAATATAAAAAAATTAATCGAAACAGTAGCCGCGAAAAAAACAACTGTGCTGATTACAGGCGAAACAGGCACAGGAAAGGAATTGCACGCTGGAGTGCTTCATTACAACAGTGATAGGAGAAATGCTCCTTTTTTAAAAGTAAGCTGCGCTGTATTAGCCCGCGAAGTCTTCGAGAGTGAATTGTTCGGTCATGAAAAGGGTTCTTTTACGGGTGCAGACAAGCAACGCCCAGGCAGATTTGAGCTTGCTGATGATGGCACTATTTATCTCGACGATATCGACGATGTTCCCTTGGATTTGCAAGTAAAATTACTACGTGTGTTGCAGGAACAGGAATTAGAACGCGTCGGCAGCAGCAAAACAATTAAAATTGACGTTAGAGTTATTGCTTCGACTAAGGTAGATCTTAGCAAACTAGTCAGCGAAGGAAGGTTCAGGGAGGATTTGTATTACCGGCTTAATATCTTTCCAATTCATATCCCACCCTTGCGGGAACGAAAAGAAGATATTCCTCTACTTATCAATAACTTCATTTCTGTTCTATCTCCAGGTAAAAAAATTGAAGTTACAAAAGAGGCAATGGATATACTAACGTCTTATCATTGGCCCGGTAACATCAGAGAATTAAAAAACATCACTGAGCGTTTATTAATCCTTTCCGATGGAGGCAGTATTGACAAAAATTTAATCCCGCCAGAGCTCAGGACCCCTTTGCTCAAGTCCGAAAGATTCGAGATTGGAAGCAAATCATTCGAAGATATGATAATTGATACTGAAAAGGAAATTATCACAAAAGCCGTTCTTTTTTCAGGTGGAAATATGGCAAAAGCCGCCGAATTACTCAAATTGCCATCATCAACCCTACGAACAAAAATATACAAATATGATATAAAACCATAAATCCGCATTTTTCTTATCTTTTTCTGACTTCAAAAATTTTATCCCATTTAATCGACTATTTTTCGACGATTCGACGAAAATTCGCTCTTTTTTCTTCTTATGATAATTAATCAATAATTGCTATCTATTCTTTTTAAATCGTTAAATAGTCGTTTTTTAACCAACTTATATCTTTTCTATACTGATTTTCTACTGAATGGCACATCTCTTGTAATTATTTAAGGGAATTGTTCATTAATGTTTTATTTCGAGGAGAAAAAAATGGGATTTCTAAAAAATAATAAACTTGCTTTAACAATAGCTATCGTTTTTGCTGTTGCTTTTAATTTCAACAATTCGTTTGCAGAAACTGTTTCTTATAAAATCAACGGCAACAGTAAAATGTGGTTGGAAGGCACTTCAACTTTACACAACTTTAAATGTGATGTCAAACAAATTGTTGGTAAGATAAAAACTTCAAGTGAGCTTTTTTCTCCGACATCACAAAGCAGCTTAGTCGAAGCTAATATTACTATCCCAGTCAAAAAAATTGTAAATGATGACGAGGACTTGACAGAAAATATGCACGAGGCATTTAACGAAGGAAAATTTCCCCAAATTAAGTTTAAACTTACTTCTAACGATTTGTCAAGTGTCAATCCAAAGAGTATAAAAGCAAAGGTTAATGGCGAGCTTACCATTTCAGGGGTTACTAAGCTAGTTAGTTTTGATGTTATTTTTAAAGACAACAGCGGATCAATTGCCGTTACAGGCAATACAGTAGTCAAGATGACAGATTATGGAATCAAACCCCCAACAATGTTTTTAGGAACAATAAAAGCTGGAAATGAAGTAAAAGTATTTTTTGAATTATCTTTAAATAAAGAATAAATCATGAAAAGTTTTGTAAATAACATCGGCAAAGCAGCTAAAGGGATTCACAAATCGCAAAAATATTTCGTTGCTGCTTTAATCATAAGTATTTTTCTGGTAAATGTCAATAATTCTTTTGCATCTATACTCGGAAAATACTATATCACAAAAGATAGCAAGATCTGGGTTGAAGGCACATCTACTGTTGATGACTTCTCTTGCTTTACATATCTCGTCAATGGTGAAGCGATGCTCGATTCTGTTCCATTAATGGCAAGGATTGACAATTGGAAAGACGCTTCCACTAAGTATTTTGCCGATGCCTTTTTCAATGTCAAGACTAAAACACTCGATTGTGGCAAAAAGATGATGAATGAAGATATGTATGATGCCCTCAAAGCCGAAAAGTTTGCATTCATTTCATTCAAGGTTGAAAACGTATCCTTGCTTTCTTTTGATAAAACAGGGAAAAAATCGACTGTTCTCGTCAAAGGTTCTTTGAGCATTGCCGGTAAAACCAAGCCTATCAATTTGGAAGCAACCATAAGCACCATCGAAACAGATCTAAGATACAGAGTGCAAAGCTCCGTTAAATTGAATATGAAAGACTTCGACATCAAACCGCCTCAAGCCCTCTTCGGTTTAATCAAAGCAAATGAGAACATCACTTTATTCATCGATCTCAAAGTCGCTTCCGATTTGTATTCAAAAAAGTAACAAACATCTCAAATACATTTATTAATTTTATTAACTAACACAGGTTAAATCAATATGTCGAAATTTACCGCTAAATTAGCAGTTGTCGTTGCTTTCGTTTTTGCAAGCAACATAGCATTCTCTCAATTCGCCGAACTTCAAAATCACGTCTCAAATGGACAGGAAGCAGTCAATATGTTTGAAGCTCCAAAGAACGATAATGTCAAATACACAGGAAAAAAAGTAAGAATAGGTGGTGCATTTGCTTTGCAAATGCAGGCAATCTCACATTCCAACGATAAAGATAATCTGATCAAGCTTGGAAGTGATTTTAACCTTCCTACGGCTAATATGACAATCGATGCACAGCTTGCTGATGGTGTTTTGCTTAATATGGAGCTTTACCTTGCATCAAACCACCACAATGAAACTTGGGTAAAAGGCGGGTATCTGCAAATCGATAATCTCAATTTTATATCCGAGGGTTTCTTGTCTGATTTTATGAAATATGCCAGGATAAAAGTAGGGCAAATGGAAAATAACTATGGTGATGCTCATTTCAGGCGTTCTGACAACGGCAATGCCATTAGAAATGCTTTTGTAGGCAATTACATAATGGATGCTTTTGTTACTGAAGTAGGGGCTGAATTATATTATTTTCGCTCTGGTGTTATCGCTATGGCTGGATTCTCGAACGCAAAATTAAATCAGAATGTCGTTAATCCTGAGTCCACAACCCCCGCTATCATTGCTAAAGTTGGTTATGATAAACAACTAACAGATGATTTTCGTTTGAGAATTACCGGCTCTCTTTATCATACAGCACAAGCAAGTGGCATTAATTTATATAGTGGCGATAGGACAGGCTCTCGTTTTTACAGTGTTATCCAAGAAAAAGGAGCCGCCGCCGATTTTCGTGCTGGTAGATACGCTCCTGCCTTTAAAAAGAGAATTACTGCCATCCAATTCAATAATCTTTTAAAATACCAAGGATTCGAGCTTTTCTCAACTTTTGAGACTTCATCAGACGACAACATTAGCTGGTCGCAGATAGCTTCGGAATTGATTTACAGATTTGGATATAGAGATCAATTTTATATAGGAGGTAGATACAATTCCGTTTCTGGAGATGATGCCGCCGCCCTTAATGATAAAGTAACCATTAATAGAATTCAAGCTGCAGCCGGTTGGTATCTCACTGAAAACATTCTTGCCAAATTAAACTATGTTACTCAATCTTATGAAGATTTTGCCGCTACAAGCAAATATGCCGGGGCTAAATTCAATGGATTTACTCTCGAAGCTACCATCGGATTTTAATTAATCGATTATTATCCGGTCTGTTCTAAATTATTTCAAAGGGAAAAGTCCCAATTATGAGAAATTTTATTTTAAAATAAGTTATCTTATTTAAAAATAAATATTTATAAAATCTACCCCGGTTTTTGAATAATAAAATTATCATTTTTGGGACAGTCTTTTTTAGACATCAAAGGATCATATCGTTGAACTTCGCTTCTATAAGCATCTCATTTCTTAGACATTTAGATTGTTTTAAAAAAATCTCCCTGAGATTTTTTTTTATTTCTGAGATATTATCCCAATATCAATAATTCCACAGTAAGATACTCTCTTTTTAACAATTCAGAGCAATAGATTATTGTCAAATTTTTAAAAGATCAGCAACAATTCATATTAAAAATCGTATATTTCCAAATAAAAATTTTGAATTATGAATAAAATGATTTTTAAAAATGAAGATTAGAATTATTGTTGCGCTGATTATTGTCATTGCTCTGGCAATCGCAGTTAAGTTCTTGTATTTTAATAAGGAAGAAAGCGCTGATATAATTATAAAGCCAAGTTATGGCAAGTTCAATGTAACTGTAACGACCTCTGGCGAACTTCGCGCAAAAAACTCAATCGAGATTCGAGGTCCGATGCAAGCAACGACGATAGAGATTTATCAGATGAAAATATCGAAGTTAATTCCAGAAGGGACGGTTGTTGATAGCGGTGCTTTTGTTGCAGAATTAGATAAAACCGACGTATTGACAAAGATTAAAGATGAACAATTGAACATCGAGCAGGAACGAACAAAGCTTTTGCAAAGCAAGCTAGATAGCACTTTGACACTTACACAGGCTCGCAACGAAATTGAAAATTATCGATATAGCATGGAAGAGCAGAAATTGCTTATTGAACAATCAAAATATGAACCGCCTGCAACAAAAAGGCAAGCAGAAATGAACTATGAAAAGGCGGAAAGAGCTTATAAGCAGGCTGTAAATAATTATGAAACAAAAGTGCAAAAGGCATTAACGGATATTTCAATTATCAATACAGATTTGTCAAAAAAGTTGAAAAAATTATCGAAATTGATGAGTATAATGTCTGAGTTTACTATTAAAGCGCCTGCTGCCGGGATGGTAATATATTCACGAGAATGGGACGGCAGAAAAATAACAGTTGGCAGCACAGTTGCAGCATGGAACCCAACAGTGGCTGAACTACCTGATTTAACTGAAATGGAGTCAGTAACTTATGTGAATGAAACTGATATTCAAAAGTTGAAGACAGGTCAGAAGGTGAAAATTGCGTTGGATGCAGATCCTGCAAAAAAATTGAGTGGAATTGTGAAAAGTGTTGCAAATATTGGCGAACAGAGGCGAAATTCCGATTCCAAAGTGTTTGAGGTCGTGATTACTGTCTTGGAGTCAGGTACAATGCTTCGACCAGCAATGACTACGAGTAATGAAATAAAAACAGCAACTATCGACAACTCCATTTTTGTGCCTTTGGAGTGTATTCATAGCTCGAACGATACGACTTTTGTCTATAAATCTGTAAATGGTTCGCCTGTGAAACAGATTGTGAAACTCGGTTTAGTCAATGACAATGAGGCGATCATCAAAAAGGGATTAAAAAAGGACGACGAGATTTATTTGTCGGTTCCCGCTGAATTTAAATCGGAAGTGCAAAGTGCTGTCAGGAAAAACCAATAGGATATGTATAATTCATTTTTAAGCAACTTTGCCATTGCCTTGGAGGCAATGAGTACGAACAAATTGAGGGCTGTGCTAACCTCGCTCGGCATTATTTTTGGCGTTGCTTCCGTGATAGCTATGCTTGCCATTGGGCGTGGCGCCCAGCAAAAAATTCTTGAGAAAATGAAGCTTCTTGGCGCTAATAATATTATTATACAGGCTTTAAGCGATGAAAAAATGCAAAGTCAGCAGGAAAAAGAAACAACTGGAACAGGTGAAAATTCCCAGGTAGAAACCCCAAAAAAGAAAAGATTTTCACCAGGGCTCTCAATAGCCGACGCAATTAGCATTATGAACAATGTCCCAAATGTTGATTATGTAACTCCTGAAATAATAATGGAAACTTATGCAATTCACAAGGGATTTCGCCAGAAAATCAAGCTGGTTGGCGTTTCGAGTTCGTTTTTTAAAATCAAGGATTTCGAATTGATAGCAGGCAGATTTTTTACAGAGACTTATGATAGATTAAACGAGCCTGTTTGTGTCATTGGCTCCAGTGTGAAATCGCGGCTTTTTTCGTCGGAGGAGGCAATTGGTAAGCAAATAAAATGTGGCAATCAGTGGCTAAAAGTTATTGGTGTGATGAAAGATTCACGGATTTCTGAAGATAATATCAAATCTTTGGGCGTCCGTGATGTTAATTTAGATGTATATATCCCTGCTTCGAGCATGCTGATAAGATATATTAATAGAGGGCTTATTACGCAAAGAGATATAAAAGCTCCAAATATGTTTTCTTCCCAAGAGGAAACAAATACCAACCAGCTCGACAAATTGACTGTTACTCTAACAAGTACAAAATATATGATGCCAACTGCTGAAGTTATCAGTCGATTGCTTTTCAGGAGGCATAATAAAGCTTTGGATTATGAAATAATAGTGCCCGAATTACTATTGCAGCAAGAAAAGCAAACAAGGGAAATTTTCAATATGGTGTTGGGGACGATAGCATCTATTTCATTGATTGTTGGTGGTATTGGCATTATGAATATTATGCTCGCTTCGGTGATGGAGCGGACAAAGGAAATAGGCATTCGGCTTGCGATAGGAGCAAAGAAAAAAGATGTGCTGATGCAATTTCTTAGTGAAGCGGTTGCTATCAGTTTGACGGGTGGTCTGATTGGAATAGCATTGGGAATTGCGGCTAGTTATGTTATCGAATCGATTACTGAGATACCGACTATTGTAACTTGGTATTCCATCGCAATTTCTTTTTTTGTTTCGATAACAATCGGGATAATTTTTGGAATAATGCCCGCAAAAAGAGCTGCAGAGCAAAATCCAATAGAATCTTTGAGATATGAGTAATGATGAGATGATAAAAACTCAAGGAAAGGATATGAACTTAAAATTTTTAAAGATTACTATTTGCCTTCTGTTCTTTGTCTTGTTGTTTATTGCGAAAACAAATGCACAACAAACATTGACACTCTGGCAATGTATTGAAATAGCGAAGGATCGCGGTTATTCAGCGAAAATGTTAAATAATATTTATAAGCAAAAAAAAGAGAATTACAGGGCATTTCGCTCAGGATATTATCCTCAATTAAGTTTAAGCGGATCCGCTCCGGGGCTTACTCGCACTATCCGTACTTTTCCAATTAATGGCAATGATTTATTTTTTCCTCAAAGTCAGCTCTCGAGCTATCTCAATCTTAATTTAACACAGAGTATTCCCTTAACAGGTGGAGAAATCAGTTTAAGTTCGGGTGTATCCCGTATCGATATTCTGGAAACAAACGAAAGTATGCTATGGCGCTCGACGCCAATCAATTTGAGTATATCTCAACCAATATTTCGTTTCAATCCATATCCTTGGGACAGTAAAGAAAACGAACTTAATTATGAAATGGCAGACAGGCAATTGGTAGAAGGGCTCGAGGACATTTCCATTGAAGTAACAACAAAATTTTTCGACTTGTATATCAAACAAATGCAAGTGGAAAATGCCCTCAAGAATGTAGCAGTCAACGATACACTTTATCAGCTTGCTCAGGGACGCTTTCAGGTAGGGACAATAGCTGAAAATGACTTACTACAAAGCGAACTTGCCCTGAGCAATAAAAAAATTGAACTTGAAAACGCTATGCTCGATTATAGTCGGGCTTCGGAAGATCTATTGAAAACCATGGGCTTCGAAGGCACGGAAGAGTTTACTTTTCTGCCACCTTTCGAACTCCCTGATTTTGAAGTTTCTGCCGAAAAAGCATTAGAAATGGCTTTGCAAAATCGTTCCGATAGAATCGATTTTGAATTGCAAAAGTTGCGTGCCGAGCGTGAGCTAAAACGAACCGAGAGAATAAACAGTTTTGGGGCTACGATTAACGCTAGTATCGGATACAACCAGAGTGCAGGCAATTTGCCAAAGGTCTATAAAGACTTGCTTGATCAAGAATCGCTTAATTTAAGTTTTACTGTGCCTATCGTGCAATGGGGAAAAGGCTCTGCAGAATACGAAGCTGCTTTGGCTAACAGCGAAAGAGTGCTTACTTCGGTTGAAAAGTCAAAATATGAGTTCGATTTAGAGGTTAAATATCAGATTTTACGCTTCAAGCAACTTCAGAAACAAGTAGCAGTTGCGGCAAGGGCAGATACAATAGCTGCACGCAGATTTGATGTGGCGAAAAACAGGTATATAATTGGGAAAATTGATATGAATTCGCTCTTTATTGCTCAAAATGAAAAAGATGCGGCAATGCAATCTTACATTTATACACTTCAAAATTACTGGATTTCATATTTTAGGATACGTCGTTTGTCCTTGTATGATTTTCAAGCGAATAAGCCTTTATATTCAGGTAAAAACTAAATATCAACCTAAAAAAGTTCCTTACTAAGATTTAAACCAAATAAGTATAACCGAACAGCCCCGAACGATAGTTGTCAAGAAACTCTTTGCCTTCTTTAGACGAAATCTTTCCTTCTTTCATCGATGAAGCGACCCATTTTTCGACACTACGCACCATCGATTTTGAGTTGTATTGCACATAGCCCAAGACCTCATCGACTGTTTCGCCATCAATAATCTTCTTTATTTCGTAACCATTGTTGTTAACAGTAACATGCACGGCATTGGTATCTCCAAAAAGGTTGTGGAGGTCGCCGAGAATTTCTTGATATGCGCCTACAAGAAACACACCGAGATAATATGGTTCGTCATCTCTTAAGCTGTGTAACATTATGCGGTTAGCATCATCGCCAAAACCAATGAATCTATCAATTTTACCATCAGAATCGCAGGTAATGTCTTGAATGGAAGCAGGATGCTCTGGTTTTTCGTTTAATCGGTGGATAGGCATTATCGGAAAGACCTGGTCAATTGCCCAAGAATCTGGAAGTGATTGAAACAAAGAAAAGTTACAGAAATACTTATCCGTCAGTTTCTTTGCAAATTGGCGTATTTCGTCGGGTTGATGCTTTATATCGACTGATAGATGATAGACTTCCCGGGCTATTGTCCAAAATAGCTGTTCGGCAAGGGCGCGAGTTTCCAAGTCGAGCATTCCCAAACTGAAGAGATCGAGAACCTCTTCGCGTATTTGAAGAGCATCATGCCATGATTCGAGTAAAGTAGTTGTTGAAATGAGAGAATGAATATCGCGCAACTCGACAACAAGTTCATTCATATTATCATCAATTTTAAAATCGTTTCTCCAGATGGGCAATGATGTTTTCTCGAGAACATTGAACACCAAAACAGAGTGGTGCGCCGTCAATGCCCTGCCCGATTCGGCAATAACGTTGGGATGAGGCAAGTCGTTTTTATCACTGGCATCTTGAAACATAAAAATCGAATCATTTACATATTCTTGAATTGAATAATTCACGCTCGAACTCGACGCAGAAGCCCTCGAGCCATCGTAATCAATACCAAGCCCGCCGCCAACATCGACAAACTCTACTTGACAGCCCATTTTCCACATTTGAACGTAAAATTGAGCTGCTTCTCGCAAGGCATTCTTGATCTTGCGTATTTTTGTTATTTGACTGCCGAGGTGGAAATGGATTAATTTAATGCAATCTAATACATTATGGTCTTTTGCAATACTGATTGCCTCGAGCAATTCGCTAGCCATCAGACCAAATTTGCTTTGGTCGCCGCCCGATTCTTCCCATTTCCCGCTGCCCGAGCTTGCAAGTTTGATTCTTATACCAATGTTTGGTCTTATTTTATGCTTTTTTGCGAGTTTGATTATTAGCTTCAATTCGTTCAATTTTTCAACAACTATATAAACCTTGCGACCCATTTTTTGAGCAAGCAAGGCAAGTTCGATGAAATCTTCATCTTTGTAACCATTGCAAATAATTAAGGCATCAGGATTATTCATAATCGCAAGAACTGCGTGCAATTCGGGCTTCGAGCCTGCTTCGAGACCGATGTTGTATTGATCGCCATAGCTCATCAGTTCTTCGACAACAGGTCTTACTTGATTGACTTTTATAGGATATACACTATAAAATTTGCCCTTGAAACCAAATTCTTCCGATGCCTTTTCAAAGCAATCGTTGATGCCGGCGATTCTGTCGCCAAGTATATCTGGAAAGCGCAATAAAACAGGCATTGAGACATCGCGAATATGCAATTCGTCGAGCAACTCTTTTAAATCGATGCCAGGCATTCCTGCTTTAGGTGTTACCGTTACGCTGCCTTTTTCGTTTATATCGAAATAATCTATGCCCCAGCCTTTTACATTGTATAACTCGACAGAATCTTCAATACGCCATTTTCTCATGTATCTTGTCCGATTTATAGTTTCAAAAATGCAAAAATAAATAATATTCTGCATATTTCAACGTTAATAGCACAGTTTAATTTAAAAAATCGGATAAAATGGACTTAGAGCAGAAAAAAAAAGCACTCCGGGAAAGAGATCGCTCGGTCAGAGCTTTAACAAAAGACGGAAAATTTAGAATTATTTCCATACGAAATACATCTACCGCAAAAACAGCCCAGAAAAGGCACAATCTTTCTTTAATACCAGCCGTTTTTCTTGCTAAAACAATGGGGGCTGCTATGATGATGGCTTCTTTATTAAAAGGCGAAGAGCGAATTATTATCGATATCGAAGGCGATGGTTCGCTGCAAAAGATATTCGCAGAAGCGATTCAAACTGGCGAAATCAGAGGATTTGCAAGATATACGAATGAAGTAAATCTGTCCCTGCCATCAAGCTCTGATTATCTTGGGGAAGGCACCCTGCGAGTTACTAAGATAATGTACGACAGACCAGAGCCAATAACGAGCATAATTCCATTGCAAAAAACTGATATTCAGACCGACATTGCTGGTTTTTTCTCACGATCCGAGCAGATCCCAACGGCAGTTATTCTCGATGTCGATTTCAATGAAAATGGCTTCATAACAGAATCTGCCGGTTTTTTGGTGCAAGCTATGCCGGGAGCAACTATTAGTGAAATAAATGCCATTATGAATGATCTGAAAAGCTACCAAAAACTTACAAAGCTTTACGAAGAGGCAACCCGACCTGAAGAAATTATTGCAAAGATAATCAATAAAGAATTCGATGTTTTGAGAGTTATTCCTGTCGATTTCTTTTGCCGATGCTCAAAAGATGGATTTCTTGATAAACTACTGACTTTAAGTTATGAAGAAATCAAAGATATGAAAGAGATGAAGCAAAATGAATTGATTTGCCAGTATTGCAATGCAAAATACTATATTGATGAAGAAGATTTCGATAAGCTCCTAATCGAAAAAAAAGCTGTTTCAAATTAAATATAATTATTTTATTTTAACCTTGATAGTAATCTATTCAAATAATAATGAGAAATACTTTAAAAAAAGTAAATATTAAATTTTCATTGCTCAATTTAAAACGCGAAGTTCATTAATTTATAAGCCAATCGGGCAGCGGTAAGGTTGCAGTGGTGTAAATCGGCTATGGGTGCAAGCTCGACGAGGTCAAATCCAATTATTTTCTTTCCTAAACGCTTAATTTCTCTAAAGACATCTATCGTTTCGCTATAAAAGAAACCGTCTGGTTCGGGGGTTCCCGTTGCAGGAATTAAAGATGGATCAAAGAAGTCAATATCAAAACTAACATAGATAGTATCCGAGAGTGTTTCGGCAATTTGTCCTTGCCAGTTGCTTCCATATATGCCTTTTCTAATGGCAGATGCATAAAAGGTGCTGATATGATGCATTTTGATGAAGGAATGTTCTTCTTTGCAAAGCGCCCTGATGCCAACTTGGGTTATCCGTTGTGGTGGGAAAAATTCGCACACTCTTGCCATAACGCAAGCATGAGAATATTTGTTATCTAAATATTCCTGACGGAGGTCAGAATGGGCATCGAAATGGAGCAAGGACATTTCGGGATACTTTTTATAATGTGCGGCTATAGTTGCAAAAGATATGGTATGCTCGCCTCCAAGGGTAACAACGAATTTATCCATTTCGAGGAGTTCAGTACATTGTTTCTCGATTAATTGCAGGGCTTCTTTGTCGATTCGCCCTGTGAAATCGAGAGCTTCCAAGGTTGCGATACCTTTTTCAAAGCATAGCTCGCGTTCAAATTCGTCGTCAAAAAACTCGACGTAAGCCGAAGCCGCAATTATTGCTTCTGGACCGTAGGCGCAGCCTCCTCCGTAGCTTGTGGTCTCTTCGTAGGGAGCTGATAATAAAACTATTTTTGAATTTTGAAGATTGGAGTTCTCCTCTGGAATTGCAAGATAGTTTTCAGATTCTGCTAAAGTTTTCATTTTTTTTATGATTATGTGTGAAACAGTTAAAAGAAAACAAATAATTAATGGAAGACTAATTGACTTATAAAACCTCCTTGACCCATTCTGGCTTTTCAAATTTCTGTTCAGGCAAGGATACAATAGAGTTATCAATAAGTCTGGTTTTACCAAGATATACAGCAAGAAGGAGAACTAAACGGGTTCCAGGTAAAAAAAATTCTGGTTCTGCTAAGGTATCAGCTTCGGCAGCACTTGCATAGTCGATTTTTATGTCAGGAACGCTCCTTAATGTATTGTGCATTGTTGCGTTTATTATTTTCCTTCTATTTTCTCCATTTTCAATGATTTTTATCGCATTTTCCATTGCTAAATAAAGTATGGAGGCATTGTTGCGCTCTCCTTGCGAAAGATAAACATTTCTGGAACTCATAGCCAGCCCGTCGGATTGGCGTTTGGTGGGCGCAGTAATGATTTTAGTATTGATGTTAAGGTCTCTAACGAGTTTTTTGACGATTAGCAACTGTTGGTAGTCCTTTTGTCCAAAGATAGCAAAGTCGGGATTGACTATGTTTAATAGTTTTGTTACAACTGTTGCAACTCCTGTGAAGTGAGTAGGTCGAAATTTACCTTCAAATTTTTCGGAAATCTCTGCGACAACAACAGAGGTAAAGTAATTAGAAGGATACATTTCTCCGACATCGGGATTGAAGAGTATGTCTGAACCGGCATTTTCAGCAATTGTGCAATCACGGTTAAAATCGCGGGGATATTTGGCGAAATCCTCGTTTGGAGCAAATTGAGTGGGATTGACGAAAAGACTGGTTACGACAACATCGGCGTAATCGCTCGCTAAATTGATTAAGGATGTATGTCCGTCGTGGAAATAACCCATTGTCGGAACGAAAGCAATAGATTTCCCATTTTTGATTAAACTTCTAGATTTTTCTTGCATTTCAGCAATAGTTTTTATAATTTCCATTTTACTTTTATTAATTCTGCAATTTTAAAAAATTAAAAATAATAAATTGGGAATACTTATGCAATTAAAGTTAGCAATTCCATTTGGCACAACATTTGATTTTTTTTATAAGAAAGCAGAGAGTAAGGATATAGACAAATCTGGTGAATCTGGTTTAAGTATAATAAAAACGACTGAAGAATTGTGTTTAGAGCTTTTATTGTCGAATAGAGTATCTGCTGCGGTGCTTACGCCATTGCAATATGGCAAGGCAGTAGGCAAAGCTGATATGATGATCATTCCTGAAATAGCATTGTTTTTGAAAGATTATACGAGATTTGCCTCGGTTGCTTATGCTAAGAATATAAGAACAATAGAAAAAATTGCTTCTGTGAATCCTGAGGGTTATTTAACTAGAATAATGCAAATATTGCTGGCTGAAAGGTATAGTATTCATCCCTTTGTAGAAAAAATAGGCAGGAAAGAAAATGATACATTAAAAAAGTATGATGCATTTGTTGCCTGGGGCGATTTAGCTGATGAAGAAATAGTATCAGATATTAGTGAAGACTGGTATGAAATCAATCAGTATCCCCTCCCAATCGGCTTTTGGGTTTGCCATTCTGAAGAGCATCCCGAGGGTTTGGAACAAAAACTATTTAATTTAGCAGAAATTGGCACAGGTCATATTCATATTTTTGAAAAAGACGACGAAAGCGAGAAGATTTTCCAAAGGCAAGGGGAAATATCATATAAATGGAATGAGGAAAGCGAAACAGCACTATTATATACATTGCAAATGCTTTATTTTCATCAATTTATATCAGAAATGCCTTTAGTAAAGCTGTTAGGGAGGGATTAGCGCCATTTTATATTCTTTTTAAGAAATATAAAAAAAGTTCGAAATTTCAATAAAATTTTCATATTTTTAATATTAAACAGGATTGCTATTTCTTGTAATAAATTAATATAATGAAAGAAACAAAAGAGCTAAAAGATATTATTGAGGGAATGGAACTCGCTGAAAATGTTATTAACACTTTCGGTCAGACACTTTTGGCTGCTGGAACTGTCCTAAGCCGAAGGCATATAAATTTGCTAAAAACTTGGAGTATAACAAAAGTTATAATTACTGCAGGCGACACCGGAGAGGAAGAGAATACAATGAGCGAAGAATTAAGACGAGCTGCTGAAAATGAACTAAAACGATATATGCATTGGATACCAAACAATGAATACGAAAAAGCAATTTACAATATGGCTTTAATTGCCACAGCCAATAGAATTAGTGCCAAGTAAATGGATATTTCTGATATATTAACAAATGTAAAAGATTTGCCTACTCTACCAACAATTTATTCTCAATTGTTGGAAGCAATGAGTAATACACGGACTTCCGCAAAGGATATTTCTGATATCATTGAAAGAGATCAGGCTTCTACTTTGAAGCTGTTACGAACAGTTAATTCTCCAGTTTTCGGTATTTCTACAAAGATAGATACAATTCAAAAAGCAATTTTTTTCCTCGGTTTCAATGAAGTAAAGAATATTGTGTTTTCGCTTTCGATAATTGATATGTTCAAGAATTACAAGCCTAATCCATATTTTAGTTTGGTCGATCATTGGAAACATTCCATTGCTGTTGGAGTAATAACAAGGATTCTTGGAACTCTAATTAACGAAAAACTAGTGGATAACTATTTCGTTGCTGGAATCATTCATGATATCGGAAAACTATTGTTGCTTTATCACGGAAAGATTGATTATTCAAAAGTGATAAACTATGTTGTTGAAAATAATACGAGAATTGGTAATGCTGAGATAGCTGTGCTTGGAATAGACCACCTTGAGCTTGGTGCTATGGTAGCTCAAAAATGGGATATCCCTGAATCTCTTATCAACGTAATTAAATACCATTTACAAGGAACAGTAAATGGGAAGCCAGATAATTTAGTCGCTTGCGTTCATCTGGCAGATGCTATTGCAAGGGCTTTGCATCTAGGAGGTGCTGGTGACAAAGTCATACCAAGACCTAATCCAGAGATATGGGAGATTCTGAATCTTGATATAAAACAATTCTCAAACATAGCTCCTGTGATAATAAAAAGCTATGAAGATGCAGTTTCTATACTTATTAGCTCAAAAGGACATTGACAATGAAAGAGTTAGTTTTAAAAAAATATTGTGTTACTCTCGAGGCAATCGAAGAATACTGTAAATTTAGTATGCACGAGAGGCGCTTGCCTATTGTAAAGAATCAGGGCTTGAATGTTTTTCTTCAAATACCGCAAGTGATTTGTGCCTCATTATATTTATTGAACGAAGAAACATTCGAGTTTTATCACGACCTTACCTTACCTGCACAGGATGCTGAACTATGTTCTAATATTTTTCAAGTGCTTGTAGATAAGGGAGTTATTGGTGATGCTTTGAAAAATGTTTCCATTTCTTATGAACAGAGTGAATTTACATTTTTTGATAATAGTTATAGTGTTGCTGTTCCACTGCTAAAAGCTGATGGAGTTATCGGTATAATTATTCTTAGAGTGGATACCCCACCGGAAAAATTAGGGCAAACATTTTTTTTAGTATGCAATATCCATTCCGGGCTTTTTGCTATAACGCTTGAAAATGTTTTACTTCACATCAATCAGCTCGAAAATCTAGATACTCTCGAGCAAATGGTTGCTTTCCGGACTATGAACCTAGTGAAGAGCAAAAAGCAACTTGCAGATAAATTTGAAGATCTGCAATCGAATCTTAGCATGGCTTTGCCTCACGAGTTTAGAACGCCCATCAATCAAATTATCGGAACGGTTGATTTTCTTATCAACTATTACGACAAAATCGAATATAATGAAGCAAAAGAAGTGCTAAACGACGCTAAACTATCTGCTGAGCGACTCAGGCGATTAACAGAGAATTATTTGTTTTATGCTAATCTATCTCTCATTTCTTCAGATATGTTCGAAATCTTAAATCTTCAAAAACAAGTAACAACCTCCATCTATGACACCTTGAACGATAAATCTGTAATGCTTTCTCAGAAATATTCCCGGGAAAATGACATTAGTTTATCAATCGTAGATGTCCCCATTAGTATATCTGAAGAGTATTTTAGCAAAATTGTTGAAGAATTAATTGACAACGCACTAAAATATTCTGACAAGGGGACTATTGTCAAAATTATGGCTATAATAGATAATAATTATTTATCAATTCAAATAATTGATTCAGGTAGGGGCTTTACCGAGGAGCAGATCAGTCAAGTCGATGCATATATGCAGTTTGAAAGAAAAATATACGAGCAACAGGGTTCCGGGCTTGGGTTATCAATAGTTATCAAGTTGATTGATCTGCATAATGGAGACTTTAAAATTGACAGCAAACCCAATGCTGGTACCACCATAACAATAAGAATTCCAATAGCAAGCTAAATGCTTATGTGAATAGTGTCTTATATGAACAATTAATTATAAGCACAAAGAACTTTTGAGTTCAATTCAAATCCTGTCGAAATACTCCTGTACTTTTTTCAGATCATCGGTTGAATTTACCCCTTGCAGCTCGTCGAAACTAGCGCCAGGGAAAGCTATTACCTTGAGGCCTTCATTTTTCATAATAGCAACTAGGTCGGTAAGATAGTATTCTTCTTGTGCATTATTGTTCTTCACTTTAGATAGGGCATCAAAGAGATGCTTGCTATCAATCAAAAAAGTACCGCTATTTATCTCTTTAATTAGCTTTTCGTTGTCGTTAGCGTCTTTTTCTTCAACAATTTTAATGAAATTACCATATTCATCACGAACAATTCTGCCATAGCCGAACGGGTCCCTGGTAATAGCTGTGAGATCGGTTAGATCGGCATCTGTTTTATTGTGTTCGACAATGAACTGTTTCAAGGTATTGACATTTAAAAGTGGGACATCGCCAGCAAGTATAAGAACATCGCCATTGAAATCTAAAAGATTTGCTCTTGTTTGCTCGACAGCATGCCCTGTGCCAAGTTGCTCAAGTTGCTCGGAAAATTCTAGATTTGGCATATTAAATGTTGTTGCGTATTCAATAACATCATCTTTCTTGTTGCCGACGACAAGGATAATCTTTTTTGGCTTTAGTTCGAAAACTGTTTCTAAGACATAACCGAGCATTGGTTGTCCGGAAATCTCGAACATAACTTTGGCTTTTGTCGGATCTTTCATACGTTTTCCTTTGCCGGCTGCAAGGATAACGACAGCTAGATCTTTGCGTTGGAAATCGTTCATTTAGTTTTTGATGATAAAGGGCTTGTGTTCGGCTGAGTGAGTTTTTTCAATTATCTTGTTGTCTTTGTCGAGTATTAGAACAGTCGGGCGATGCTCGTCGAGCTCGTCAGGCTCGAGATTAATATAAGTAACTGCAATAACTTGATCGCCAACTTGTCCCTTTCTTGCGGCGGCGCCATTAAGAGCAAAGACTCGCGAACCCCTGGCTCCTGGAATGACATAAGTTTCAATTCGTTCGCCTGAGTTAATATTGTAAATGTGGATTTTTTCGTAGGGTAATATCTCAGCTTCATCCATCAAATCTTCGTCGATGGTAAAGCTACCTTCGTAAAGCAGGTTTGCCTCTGTTATCTTGGCTCTATGTATTTTAGATTTTAGAAAAGTTCTTTGCATTGATATCTCCGATAATTCTTTTAGCAGAAAGCTAAAAACTTAAAATTAATCATTTTTTTTAGCTTGAGCAAATTTTTTTATTTCTTGTTAAACGAAAATCATGTAACAAAAATGAATAAATGTTCTTATTTTTGCAATCAGAACACAGTTGAATATACGTATTAACTTTAAGTAAATTATATGAAAAAATATCTTTTTGCCGTTTTTATATCATTCATTTTTCTATATTGTCGTGTGTATTCTCAGGAATTAATAAAAATTGATGAAGTTGATTTGTCAGCAATGCATGCTTCTGGAAAATTCAAATTTGAATCCACTGAAATATTCACTTCAAAAAAAGTTTTGCTTGGGAATTATTCTTCCTACCATCTTGGGGCAATAGTTGCTGAAATATTAAATAAACATAATATAACTGATAAAAATAATGTAATTATTATAATTGACGACTCAAGTGGTAAGACAACAACTGCCGATATTTTCAGCTTTGATATGGAAAGTGCTGTTATTCCTGCTTTTATTGCTTTTGAGAAAGTCAAAGCAAGGAAGATGGATACCATAGCCATTGCCGATCAGGAAGGAAAATTTTTAGTGCCAGATTATAAAGGTATTGATGAAGCACTCAAGGCAGGCGCTACAAAGCGAATTTATACACCTATACTTAAAATTAGCAAGGATGAGATAGCACGGCTTTTCAAAGGTTTTACTATTGTTTTTCCAGAAGATAAGACGACAAAAAGATGGATAACGAATGCAATTAGGATTAGATTATATTATTTGAAACAATGAAACAGTATTCTTAATTAACCGTGATTTACAATAGTTTTCATAATTGACGATTTGTCTTAAAAATTTTTCTATAATGAAAAAATACCAATAATATCGATTAATAATAATGCCAGAAAGCGAACTTTTTCAGGAAATTGCTTCTTTGCAAACAGAGCAGAATAATCCACGAACAACGGATATAGATACTGTTTCAGCAGCTGAAATTTTGACAATGATAAACGATGAGGATTTGCTTGTTGCACCGGCAGTAAGAAAATGTATTCCGCAAATAACCGAAGCTGTTGAAAGGATTTCTACTTGTTTTTACAATGGTGGCAGGCTGTTTTATATCGGAGCCGGCACAAGTGGGAGGCTCGGTATTGTCGATGCTTCGGAATGTCCTCCGACTTTCGGTTCGGATGCTGAAATGGTTCAAGGGATTATTGCTGGTGGAAAGGAAGCTGTTTTTAAGGCACAGGAAGGAGCAGAAGATTTATATGAAAACGGCGAAAAAGAAATTATAAGTAGAAAAATTACAAAAAGAGATGTTGTCTGCGGAATTGCCGCTTCGGGAAGAACTCCTTTTGTCCGCGGGGCATTGGCTGAAGCAAGGCGACAGAAGATTTTTACTATTTTGCTTACTACCGGCTCAAATGAAAATATTAAAGATTTGAAAATCGAGGCTGACATTATCATCAATCCTCAGGTTGGGGCTGAGGTTGTTGCCGGTTCAACACGGATGAAGTCGGGAACAGCTCAGAAGCTCGTTTTAAATATGCTTACAACAGCGTCTATGATTTTAATTGGCAAAACTTATGGAAATATAATGATAGACCTCCAACTGACAAATGCCAAACTCAAGGAACGTGCCAAACGGACAATAATGTCCATTACCGGCATCAGTTATCAACTTGCCGAAAAATATCTGCTTGAAAGTGGGGGACACGTGAAAACAGCACTTGTAATGATTCTTGCTGATGTTGACGCTGAAAAGGCAAAAAAAATGCTAGAAGAATCAGGTGGATTTATTAAAAAAGCTATATTATCATAATTGTATCAATGTTATACAGTTGGCACTACTTTGTTAGTGTTTGCTATTTATTATTTATTTTTCTTAAAGGAAAGTCAGTATTAAAATAGAACTGAGGCGAGCAGATACAAAAAAACAACTGGAGCAATGAAAATAATACTGTCAAATCGGTCGAGAAAACCACCATGCCCGGGTAAAACAGAAGAACTGTCTTTAACATTGGAATCTCTTTTTAATTGAGATTCAGCAAGGTCGCCGATTTGTCCTATTATGCTTATAATAATACCAGTTACAATTATGTGAATTAGAGGAAAGCCTGGGGAAAGAAGCTCGGTAAGTCCAAGAAATGCGATAATTCCAGAAATAAATGCAGCTATGGCTCCTTCCCAGGTTTTTTTGGGACTAACACGGGGGAAGAGCTTGTTTTTCCCTATTTTTTTTCCTGTAAAATATGCCGCAGTGTCGCTAATCCAAGCTGTTGCAAATATCGAGAGTAGAATTCCTGCACTCCACCTATCATCGAATCCCTCGAAAAGCTGGTACGAACGTATTTTAATTGCAAAATCAGGAAAAACGCCTGATAGTTGTTGCCAGTTGAAATTATGGATATTTCGTATGCCAATAAGCGCCCCTAAAGTAAAAGATATATATAAAATGCCGCTTATTGTTACTGATGTATTAATGATAGAATTCTTGTGGTTTAACCATAGTTCGAATGAAAAAACTATAACACTTAATAGCATTAGCGACATAAGGACTATGAAAGACAGTGAGGATAATTCGCTATTAACAAAAACGAAATATAAGGAAGATTGTAGAGCAACAGATGCGAGAATGCCGGTGAACTTATGAGGTTTGGCTCCCTTTTTTTCAGTTAATTTGTAAAATTCGGAAAGAGTGAGAGCTGAAATTATAATTACTGCTGCTGTAAATATGACGCCGCCGGCATAAATCAAAACAACGGCAATCGGTATGCCGATTGCCGCTACGATGATTCTTTTTGTTAATTCGTTCAAAATAAATAATCTTCAGTCAAATTAATAATTGTCAATTATTGAAAATTTTTGATTCTTTTACGTTGCCATAACCGGGGATTACAAGTGTTTCATAATCGGGGAAATCTGTTTTCAATGTTAGTTTAGAGCTGAAATAGCCTGCTTCTTTTGGAACAACTTTTCCGATGATTTCTTTGCTTTCGCCAGCTTTTAATGTTATTTTTTTTGGAATATTAATAACGAAGTTTTCAGGTGTAATTTCAATGGATTCTATTTTAACTATTTTCTTCGAATGGTTGGAAATAACAAGAGAAGCCTCCGCTTCTTTGCCGACTTCCATATCTTTAAAAACAAAATACGGGGTAGGACCGATTTCTAATTCAACAACGACATTTGCCTTTAATTGAAGCACTTTCAGGTTTTGAGCCGGGTCGTTAGAAGTAATCCTGATAGATTTGCTAACTTCCTGATTTCGACTTGTTACGTTGAGCGTAACGTCGAGTGTGGCAGTTTCGCCTGGCTGAAGAATGTTTTTATCGAGTGGAGCAGTGGTGCAACCGCAAGTTGGCTTGACGTTTTCGATATTTAATGTTTGATTACCAGAGTTTTTTAATTTTATTTTGGCTTTCAGAGGTGAATCTTTGGGAGAAACTTGTCCCCAGTTGTATGTATCTCCACCGACAATTTCGAGTTTTGGCTGGGCAAAAGATGCAAGAGACAAGACAGCAAGCGCAATTACTGAAATAATGGCTGTTTTCATAAAAAAACTCCTATTGTGAAATTATTTCGTTTATTAGAGCATAAGACGAAAAAAAAAAACGTGTAGTGTGATAAAAGTAATCCTCTATCTTTCAACGGGTGTTTCTACACGAATATCTACGCGTCTGCAATAGAACCTGCCTTCAGGATAATTGTTGTCGAAAAGCTGCTCTTCGCTGCCGAAACCTGTAGAATTTTTCACTTGAGGCAGCGACTTGGCAACAACCCCTGCTCGCTCTGCTGATAAACGTTTGTTGTAATCAGCGTTTCCAATCCTGTCGGTATGTCCGGATATGAAAACTTCCGACTGTAGTGTCATTTTTGATTTAATCAAATCAATAATTTGGGTATTGTAATAACTTAATTTCGATTTGTCAAATTCAAAAAGTATTAGCGAATATTCGTCTATATATTTGTCAGCAACGCGATTACGGCGTTTTTGGCTTATTGTAATCTGTTCGACAGGCAGAGATTTGGTATCGGTCGTCAATGTTTGATTTTCTGCATCGAGCAATATCATATTATATTTAAGCATGGCATCTTTCTTGGGTATGGAATTCGGTTCGCGGCGGAAAGTCCATTCGATTTGTTCTGGAGGTGATCCAGCACCATCAAAGGTCTGGATAGTTTTTCCGTCCTGTTCGGCATTAATTAACCAATTTACAAGACCAGCGTCGCTTCTGTAACTTGGGTTAAAAACTACTTTAGGTGGATTAACGAGGCGAAGGGTGTCTTTAGTTATGATTGGAGCAATAATATCCATCAAATTGGAAGTAATCTCGACGCGGCGGTTTTCAACGATACCGTCGGGATCGTTTACATTTGATGGCTCAACGGGGAGATTACGCTCGGATAGCAACATTCTGTCGGCAGGAATGCCCCAAACATTCTGCAAATAATCACGCACAGCAACGGCTCTGTTTTTTGACAAGGTTAAGTTGTTTTTCTCGGCTCCCTGATTTGAATTGCAGCCTTCGATGGCGATTTTTGCCTCTGGATGCTCTAACATTCTTTTTCCGATGATATTTAATATATTCCTGTAGGTTTCGATTACTCCGTAGCCGTGTAGCTTATCGATGTTAAACCTGCTAGTCTGCTCTGCGGTGAGTGATTCATAACGTTCAGGAATTTTATCTGAGTTTTCATCGAAAAAGATATAAGTTAGCAAGGGACGCATTCTTGTCGATTCGAACTCTTCGACTTTTAGAACGATGCTCTCGCTGAGAGAACCATCAGGAAGTAGTCCACTAGCCTTGATATCGCCTTTGAGAATACTTTTAGATTTTCCAGGCGAAAATGGGCAGTATTTAAACGCAAGCCCCATTCGCAAATTATCGATATTCCAATTAACATCGGGAACTTGCGTAGTAAGTGAATAATGGTAAAAGATCTCCGGTGCTAGCAAAAAGTTCTTGTTTCTATCCAATGCAAATTCATAGCTAAGTCCAGCGATTAAACCGAATCCAATGCCCGAAATATCTTGGATATCTCCCTTGCTAAGGAGTCGCTCGCGGGTACCTGTTTCAAAAACTCCAGTTGCAGGCTTGAGGATTTTTTCTTTATGAGAATATTCCTTGCTAAGGTTGGCAAAACTGAAATGGAAGCCTCCGTGGATAGCAAGTTGGTCCCAAAAACGATAGTTGACCATTGGTTCGAGAGCTATTTGATTGATTGTCAAATCGAGAGAATGCTCGAACAATCCATCTATCCAAGTATCATGATCGTAATCATATAATCCTGATGTTATCGGTTCTTTGGCAACAAGTTTAGCGCCATTCATAAAATATCCTGCTCTTATGCCGAGGAGTAAATCAGTTACTAAAGGCATTTCATAAAGTAAACCAAAGGAAAACCCGCTTCCATTTGCATTTTCAAAACCGTCACAACAACTTTCGACTTTAATTTCTTGCGCAAGATAGTCAGCCCGGTGGAAATTAATGTTGTAATGTAGCCAAACGCCATAACGGCTGTGAGTATAAGGATCAGCATCATTGCCTTGATTGGTTACGATTGGGCTAAATTGCGCAAATATCGATAATGGGAAAATAGCTATACAAATTATTAATATTATTTTTTTCATTTTTGCACCTCAGCCATTTTAGTAACAACTTTAGTTGGGGACTGTAGAACAAAGAAATATATTCCGGTGTTAATTTTTGAAGCATCATAAGTGATTTGATAAAATCCTGCCTTATGGTTGTGTTCGAGAATTTTATCGACCGTCCTTCCGAGAATATCGACAACAAATAGCTTAGCTATGCCATCTTCGGCAACTTTATAAAGGACATCTGTTTGTGAGTTTATTATACTTGGCATTAGTGAAATTTGATTGGAATTTTCGAAATAGAGACGCTCTTTGTTTCCAGCAAGACAAATATTATCAATTTGGAAAAATGAACCGCTTGTATCGACTTGAAATGGGCAATCGAGCCATTGGAAATCGATTATTTCAAGCGAAGTCGATGATGTATTTCCTAAAACTGCCATAAAATCAAAGAGCATTAAAACGCTATCGCCTTGTTTTCTTGTGCCGTTCAATGTCATTGTTCTTTCTTCTCCAACGATATTTCCTTTGTTATTAGGATCCATTGGCACGAGACAAGAGCGTTTCATTCTGATCTTTACCTGATATTTATATACCTTGCAAGTGTCAAGATGTTCTGATTCTTTGATAAAAAGTGGGATGCTGATTTGAGAACCAGTACTGGCAGATTGAATGGTTGAGGGTAATGCTATCTTGGCAGTGGGATAAGTAACGCTAATGGTCTCCGGGGGTGATGTATTCACACAGCCATTGGTATCAGTTACCGTAACGGTATAATTGCCAGGGTCGCGAACAGTAATCATTCTTGTTGTTTCGCCTGTTGACCACAAATAGTTAGTATAACCGAAGTTTTGTGCATCTAATATTACACTGTCGCAAGAGCAAAACCAAGTGGGACCTAATGGTTTGATAACCGGTGTTGGAAGGGGCCAAACATTTACTCTAATTGTATCTGTATCAATACATCCTTTGGAATCGGTTACTGTTACAATATATACTGTCGTATCTAAAGGTGAAGCATCGACAGAAGAAGTATTTGTTGCACTTAGCCCTTCGGCAGGAGACCATTCATATTTTACATAAGGGGGAGTGCCTCCAGTAGCTGGAGAACCGATGGTTATTGTTTCGCCAAAACATATATTAACATCATTTCCTGCGTTAGCAACCGGAAGCGGATTGACAATTACTTGAATTGTATCCCTTCCAATGCAGCCGTGTTTATCTGTTACAGTAACAATATAGTTTGTTGTTACCTTTGGTGAGGCAATGACTGTTGGCTTATCGACGGCATCCAGACCAGTGGAAGGCGACCATTGATAAATGTATGGTGCAGTGCCGCTAGTTGCAGGGCTGCCTATTTCTGTTGAGCTATTCAAGCATATTTCCACATCTGCTCCGGCATTTACTTTTGGCATTGGATAAATATTAATTTTTGTTGTATCAAAGGAAATACATCCATTCGTTGTTCTAACCATCAGGACAATATCATATTCACCGACCTTGTTGTAAATATGTTCAGGATTTTCTACAAAAGATTTGTTACCATCGCCGAAATCCCATTCATAATAATTAATTACTCCTCCAACAACAGTGGACATATTTGTAAATTGGAGTTTGAGATTACCGCAACCTCCTCCAGTATAATATATTTTTGCTTTAGGTTCGGTAATCACAAAGGTTTGGACTGAAGTGTCTTTCTCATTGTCGTCATAAGTAACCACGAGTCGCACTTCGTAAACCCCGCCTGATTTGTATGCGTGCTTTGGGCGCTCGAGCGATGATGTACTCCCATCTCCAAAGTTCCAATTATAATTCTTGATGGTGTATGGGCGCGATTTTACAAAAAATTCCGTTGGGGTGCCTGCGCAGTTTGTATTGACTACAAGGGAAATTGATAGAGTATCCAAACTAGTTCCAGCCGAATAGCCATAAGAATCGTAACTACCGTAACCATAGACATAAGCATTGAATCCGCAATCTTCATTGCCAATTAACCGGTGCGAGCCAGGCGAAATGGAAAGTTGTGCATAAGAGTAACTCGGATCGAATGGAACTTGTGAAAAGGCTGAAGAAATCACAGCTCCATCGAGCCGCAAAGTGCTTACACATGAAGTTTTGGTAACAACATTAAGATAATTATGAGAAATATTTGGGAAATCGAAGACGTGGAAAGTAATGTCATATCTTGTTTGATCGACAGGGCTTAAAATTATCATAAACGGGTCTGCATTGGCATTATCATAAGACTGACCATTGCTATATTGAGCAACGCATATAGGATAATTACCTGCAATGACACTTGGAGATTTTAAAATTAATTCATAGAATTGTCCCTGATTGAGGGCTGCTACCGAAGTGCCATTTATTTTGATTTCTGTATTGTTTCTGGATGCTAAAATTCTGTATGTGTCGCCGTTGCGGGTTTGTAGAGGCACTGTAACAAAGGTTCGTCTCCATGAGCGAACCGGAAAAAGCTGCTCGACAATATGATCGCAAGCACTTATCGAAGGAGGTATATTTACGCATTGATTACCGCTAAATACTGCAAAGGGCTTGGCTCCATAAGCATCAGAACTGATGTAATACCCGGTATAGTCTTCTTTTGATTTAAATTGGTATGCATCGCCTTTGTTAAGAGTCAAAGTCGATTTAGTGCCAGACGGCGAAATTATATCTAATTTAGTGTTGGCTTCAACCCCAATAATTAAAAATTCTGAATTAATCATTGGAGTATATGACATAACATAATAATTGCTGCCTAATGCATTAGTTGGTAAAACCAAAGTACCATCTGAACTTTCCTTGCGGTAATTCATAGCAAAGACATTTACTTCATTGTCGGTAGTAACGTGAATTGCTGTTTTTTGCGCACCAGCGCCCTTACTGTGCCCGACATTGTTGGGTATGGCAATTATTGTGCTTTGATTGGCAGTAACCGTAAAATTCTGCGTCCAGTTGTTTTGCGGTATGCTGATAACCCCGCTAGCGTTATTCTCGGAGCTAATAAATACTTTCAAAGTAAGATTGTCTTCGTTGTAGTTCTCCATGAATCCGAACCAAAAGTCCTTGCCTTTTGTGGTTATTTGTGCATTAGCAGACATTAATGCAAGGCATAGCATTAACAGCATAATAGCACTATGTTTTGAGAATATGTGTCGATAAATTGGCTTCATACTTGACTCCTCCTATTGAAACTTACATTTATTAACTTTAAAAGAACTCAAAAATCAATTTAACGAAAAAATAATTGCCTTAAAAGTGATATTATTCATTTTTCATTTATTTAAATACTTTTTACCATTTTTCTTTTTGTTTTTAACATTTTTTTCGATATTTGCGTTTGTTTTTTGTGTAATGTTCAAATCTTATGGAGTGAATAATGAAAAGAAAACTTGCCTTTTTAATTCTTGGAATCTTGGTTTTATTTGCCTCTTGTTCAAGAAAAGATGATCTTTCCACGACTGATGTTCCCGATGGTAAACAATACTTGAAAATATCCAAGCAGACAGTTATAGAAATCAACGATGGAGAAAAAGACACAACCATTATTGAATATATCTACGAAAAGCCAGATGATTATTTCTGGAAAAAATCTGTTCATAAGAATAATGAAGGCAAAATAACACAGACAATCGAGGTAGAGTTTGACGAGAATCGTTTGCCTACTAGTTCGACAGTGATTTTTGGAGGAGAAAAGACGACGCTCTATAAAACTTGCTACGACAAAGAATACCTGCATAAATTAAATGAGGCAGAATATCAGATTGTTGATAACATAGAGATGTTGGTTCGCGAGAATTCATTTACTTACAACAATGAAGGTTTCCTTATATCAGAAAGAGGAGCCAGATATCCTAATATTCCCGGTTATGTAAATGTTGATGGAGGCAAAGAGCGAGATGAATATATTTTGCAGTTTTTTCCTAAAGATGCCGGGCAAAAAGACGGGAGCTATCTGACTTACTTCATCCAAAATAAAAAGATATATTCGATAGAAGAAGGTGATAAATTTGGAAAAATCATTTATCAGGTTGCCACAGAATTTGATATCGATGGCAATCCAACCTACTATCGCACTAGCGAGCCAGATTGCTCGATGCATCCTGTCGAAGAATGGTATAAGACAGAAAAAAATGCGAAAGGACAAACTATTGCCATCATTGGTTTTCCAGACAAAGAAATGAAGGAACTTGACGAAACCTCCACGAAAATGGTATTTGATTATGCTGAAAATGGTTATGAAGCTATGTTCGAAGAATTTAAGTATAATAATAAAACAAAACAATATGACAAGCTCCATTCGGCTAAATATATCGATTGGAAGGGCAATTACATTCCAAATAATTTTGGCTTCGTTAATGCTGATATAAAGGAAATGAGCTATTGTCTTCATCGAGAAGTTTTTAGCTCGAAAGATACAAAAGTTGAGTTTTCCAAAGGAAAAATTGTGCAAAAAGAGTTTTTCGGTAGTTACGAAGGTCAATACAAAGGCGATGTGAAAAACAAAGAATTAATAAAAGTAACAACTTATGAATATGCAGCCCAGCCATTGCGAAAAGCAGGCAAATAGTGGTGTTTTATGTTAAAAGAATTAAAAAAGAGTAGAATAATCAGTTATCTAGACCGGCTTGCTGTGTCAATCGGTTTGCTCTCTCTTATTGTCTTGATTATGTATGTCGGCTTTTATGTGCCGTTCGAGGGAGCTAGTTATCTTCCAATGTTCACTTATATAGTAGTCTTTATTTACATTCTTCAGGAAATATTTAGATGGTTTTATTCTGATGGCTTTTTCCACCATTTAAAAAAACGGCTTGCCGAAAATATTTTGTCTCTTATCCTGCTTTTTATTATAGTTTTCCCATCTTTTCTAACTACAATAATTAGTTTTCTACTGTCATCGCTCGAGCAGAATATTGTCAAAGAATTATACTTCGAGCTTATTCTTATTTTTCTCGTGCTAGTCCAAATATTTCGTGCAACTGAATATAGTTATTTAATATCAAAAATAGCCTTGCATCCTGGTGCCATTTTTGCCATCAGCTTTGCTTTTGTAATATTTACTGGAACGCTGTTGCTCTTGCTTCCCAAATCTACCCACTCTGGAATAAGCGTAGTAGATGCACTTTTCACTTCGACTAGTTGCGTTTGTGTTACTGGACTGGTCGTTGTCGATACAGCAACGCATTTTACTTATCTTGGTAAATTAATATTGCTCTTTCTAATCCAAATAGGCGGTTTGGGAGTGATGACGCTTACTACTTTTTTCGCATCTTTTTTTTCAGGGGCTATGTCGATGAAAATGCGAGTGCTAATGAAAGACCTTTTAAGTCAGGATAGTTTGGGCAGTGTTACAAAAATCCTTATAAGCATTACATTATATACTTTTTTTCTTGAGCTTGTCGGAGCGGCATTATTATACAAGTTTTTAGGTGGTGATTTTTCAGCTATTAATTCTTCATATTTGAAAGTGGCAGTATTCCATTCTGTTTCTGCGTTTTGCAATGCTGGCTTTTCAACGTATCCTGGCAACCTGATGAATCCTGAAGTCATTAATAATTATGGCTTTCTAACTGTTATTATGCTATTGATTATCGAAGGCGGTCTCGGTTTTTCTGTACTTACGAATCTTTCATCTTTAAATTTTCGCAAGCATAGACAGAAAAGGATCCGATATCAGCTTACTCTATCGACAAAACTTGTGGTAATAACAACGATGATATTAGTTGTTCCTGGTGGTTTTGTTTTATGGGCTATCGAGCCTTATAAAGCTAACGAGATGACTACATTTTTTCCGAAACTTTTCCACAGTATTTTCCAAGTAGTAACGGCTCGAACCGCCGGCTTTAATTCAACAGATATTGGCTTGCTTGGAGCGCCGGCTGTAATGTTTCTGATTTTCCTTATGTGGATAGGTGCTTCGCCGGGTTCGACTGGCGGAGGCATCAAAACAAGCACTTTTGCTATTCTATCTCTTGCTTTTTTTAATACAATGCGAGGCAAGAAGAATCTCAACATCTTTGGAAGAGAAATCAGCCACCAAATCGTTGAAAAAGCATCGATGGTTGTCTTGGCTTCGTTATTAGCAATTTTTCTTGCTTCTTTCCTTCTTATTATTATAGAACCCGACAAAGAGCCTCTAGACCTAATTTTTGAGGTTGTATCAGCTTTATCAACTGTTGGGCTTTCAAGAAATCTATCTCCACTTCTAGGCACTGGAGGGAAGGTAGTGGATGTTATTGTAATGTTTATAGGTAGAATTGGCGTTCTTACATTTTTCCTTGCATTTTTCAAGCCACACAAGGAAATTCGTTACACATTGCCTCAAGAGCAAGTAATGATTGGTTGATGCAGTTTTATTGCACAAATAAGATTAATTTTTTAAATAAAGAGTAATCAAAATAACTAAAATATTATAAATGGAAAAACAATGGCAGTAAAGAAGTTTTGCGTTATCGGATTGGGCTATTTCGGGCTAAATCTTGCACTTAGATTAAGCGAATCAGGTGCCGAAGTGCTGGCTATCGACATCGATCAGGAGAAAGTCAATCTTATTGCTGACAGGGTAACTCATGCAGTTTGCATGGATACGACGGATCTGACTACATTAAAAAGTATGGGTATCGAGGAGATGGATGCAGCTATAGTTGCCATTGGAGAGGGTTTCGAAAGCTCGCTTATGACAAGCGCCCTGCTTCAGGAAATTGGCGTTAAAAACATTTATAATCGTGTTATTTCTTCGGTTCACGAGCGCTTGCTCAAGCTGATGGGCATTAGCCACTTATTAGTTCCGGAGGCAGATGCAGCTGCCAAGCTAGCTAATATGTTATTGATTCCTGGCATTATCGATTCTTTGGAGCTTTCAGAAGAGTATGGGATTTTCGAGATACTTGCTCCTGCAGTTTTTGTGGGGAAAACGCTTATCGAGCTTAATGTTAGAGAAAACTATGCTTTGAATATTGTTACTATTAAAAAGCAATTTGTCAAACGGGGCTTGCTCTCGATTAATGAAAAGGAAAAGACTGTGATTATAGGTATTCCCAAACCTGACACTCGTATAGAAAAAGGCGATATTCTTGTTGTTTTTTGTAAAGAGAGTTCAATTAAAGATCTGTTGGCTGAGGCAGAATAGCTATGCAAGGTCGATTTTGCATACTATTGACAGTGTTTTTAAGTTTGCTATCTTATTCCGGTGCGATAGCCTGGAAGTGGTCTATCCCTATGGCTATCGATGAATTAAACAGCAAGAGAGATGAGTTTGCCCCCAGTTACAATAGATATGATAATTCACTCTATTTTAATTCCACCAAAGAGGGGTATTCCTTATTTTATCGATCATTTTTGTCTGTTGATGGGAAATTTTTACCAGCAGAAAAGCTTGGAAATGGAATTAACAAAAAAAGAAACAATCAATCTTATATTACCTTTATAGATGCTGAAACAGCATTGTTTTCTTCCTTTGTTTTATATGAAAAACGTTCTTTCTTGAATCTTTTTACTTGTTCTTTGAATAAAAATGCCTGGGGCAACTCAAGAGTGGTTGATAGTCTGTCAGGCGAGTATTTTGCTTCTCATCCGGCGACTTCACCAGATGGCAGCTTTATTGTATTTGCGTCGAACAAAGGCAATACAAATGGAGATACTGACCTTTGGATATGTTTTAATTATGGCAATGGCTCCTGGAGCGGTCCAGAGAGTTTGTCGAAGTATTCTTATCCTGATTTGAATACAACCGGAGATGAAATTACTCCATATATTGGCGAAGGAGATACTTTATACTTCGCTAGTAATGGCAGACACGGCTTGGCTAAAGGTGATTTCGATATATTTTTTTCTGCCCAAATAGATGGAAAATGGAGGAGCCCACAGCCTCTTTCGGAGCTAAACAGTTCTTTTGATGATTCCGATTTTTCATTATTACCAGATGGTAGAGCCATTTTTGCTTCAAATCGATCCGGAAATTATGATTTATATGTTTCAAAAAAGGAATATGGAGAACCTAAAGAAATAAAAGAAAAAATTAAAATTGCCATTGGCTTAAATTCTGAATTGGTCACAATAAAAGCAGAATTAAAGAAATCGGCTGGTCGCCCTTTGCCATACATTTTCTTTTATAAAGATTGGGCAAAAGAAAATATTGGAATTGATAGCAAGTTTCTTCCTGTTTCCCTTTGTGTGGATAGCAGCTTATCTTATGGATCTTTCCCAGGTGCTTCGTCTGAAATTGGCGGAAAGCTTGGCATAGCAATGCCGCTAGAGAGGCTAAGAAAAGTTTCATCTATTACAATTGAGTTTTTTTCAGAAAACGACTATAACAAAGAAAAAATCAGAAAAAGAGCTGCTGAATATCAGGAATTATTATTAAAAGAATTCAAAAATGTTAAGATAGAAGTTCTGGAAACAAATCAGCAATATTTGCTCCCAGAAAACATCGCTGGCTTTCTTAGGATTAAACTCAATCATTCCGTTCAGTCTGAACCGATTATAAATACGAACATTGATGGAGGACTTGTTACCGATCCTGAAGAGCTAACTGTTTTTGTAAATACAAAAGATGAGAAATTGATAAAAAAATGGCGATTGACAGCTTTAATCGGCAACGAAGGCAAAGAAATTGAATTGAGTAGTGATGATAGCTTCGTTAGCGAAATCAATGCTAACTTGGATAATATTCCCAAACAACTTTTAGTAAATTCTGACGAACTAGTGCTTCGCTATGTCTATGAGAGTTCTGATGGTTGTATTGACTCGACTGAACGCCTTCTGTTGATTTCTCATGTAGATAAAATCGAAGAAAAGACGGTAACAAGCGAAGGGGAGCATTATTTCGAGTTTTATCTTTTTTCTATTGCTGATGATTTTTTAATCGATGATGAAAATATTAAACTTCTGCAATATTATCTAGCTTATCAAGAGCTTACAAAGTCTATAGAAATTCAATATTTTGATGAAAACAGGGCAGGAGCAGCAGATAAATTAAAAAAATATATAGAAAAAAACTCTAAACTGACGAGCATATCACTCTCAAAAAGAATCAGTCCCAGTAGAGTATGCTCAAAAAATATAATATTGATAAGAATAAAAAAGAAATAATCTGCTAAGAACCTAAATGGTTATAATTAATAAACTCACCAAATCAAATGCAAACATTAATCAAGTATCTGTTTTATGTAATCGCTTTATTTTCAGCAATTCGTAAAACATTCTAGCAGAATCAGTTATAGGATTGACAGTACTTCGTTCGTCATTATACCATTCAACGGGGACTTGTTTAGTCTTCAATCCCAATTTTTGCGAAAGATAAAGCAATTCAACGTCGAAGCTAAAGCCATTAATCTTTGCAAGAGAAAAAATCTGGGTAGTAGCTAAGTCGCTAAAGCCCTTGAATCCACATTGAGTATCAGTAATGCCCTTGAAAACGAACAATTGTACAAATAAATTATAGATTTTTCCCATAGTTTCACGATAAAAAGGCTGATGCTTTTTTACCATAGAACGATCTATACTGCGACTACCAATGACAATATCGTAACCTTCAGAAAAGTACTTTAATAATTTTTCGATTTCATAAACAGGAGTAGAAAAGTCGGCATCAGAAAACACCCTGAACCTGCCTTTTGCCTCAAGCATTCCATTCCGCACCGCAGCGCCCTTGCCCAGATTAGCTCCGAGAGAGATTATCCTGATATTGTTTTTATATTCACTTTCAAGGCTTTCAATATATTCATTTACGATTCCAATAGTATTATCTCCGGAGCCATCGTCAACTACAATGATCTCAAAAGAAAAATCCTTGCTTGAAAGATACTTTATAGCCGCATTCAGCGAGCGCACGATACGCTTTTCTTCGTTGAATGCGGGTATTATCAAAGACAGGAATATATCCATTACGCCTAATGAAAAAAGTATTTATTGCCCTCAATAGACTTGCTACTGGGCTTGATTAACGGGTTCTTCGGCAGCTTCTTGTATTAATTGGTTGACATTATAATCTTGTTTTTGAATATCCATTAATGATCGCTTCATAAATGTTTTCAAATAAACAGCATAAGGATCTTTAGATTTCTCATAGCGGTCAATAATCCTGTTTGCCGAGTCGATAGCGGCGGAAGTGTCGCCTTTGCTTGTCAATTCGTCAATTACGAGTCGATCAATAGCAGCCATATTGTATATCAAATTCTCCTGAAGCCTTTGCATATCTTCCTGTTTTGTAGATGGATCCTGGTGCATTTGAGCTTCATACATTCGCGATTCATCTACGAGTTTTCGCATACATTCGCGGGCGCTCTTGTAATCGCCAAGCATTTCATACAGTGAAGATGCAATTTGGAAAGGACCGAAAAATCGTCCCATTACCTCATATATCTTGAATTGAGTTTCTAATTCTCGATTATTCATAATTTGCTCGCATTTTCTAACAGCAGATTGTGCATATTCCTTTGCTTTTTTCTTCGCTCCTGCCTGATCGTACATCAATGCAACTTTATATTCGAGGTCGTAAGAAAATGGGAACAACACGGTTGAGATTTGTTTGTTCATCTCATCGAGAATCTTTATTGATTTTGCACTGTCTTTCATATTGTAGAAAGCATGTTGGGCGTATTCGATGTAAAGCTGGCGATAACTTCTCATCAATCGGCGATGAACTTCGTCATAATAGACGCCCGGTTTGCCAAGATTCCTGAATTTGAAGCCATATTTGGGTGTTTTGCTAAAATTATCGCTATTGTCCGCGTACATCAGGCATTTATCCATAATTGCCGGTTCCATGCTCGAAGCAACGCCACTACTTTGTTCGACTGGACACACACGATTAGCCATTCCTTCCGTACGGAAAAACCGTTCTAAATTATTGTAAACATCTGGTCCGACAGTTCTTGAAAAATAGACAGGTCTCTTGAATCTTGTTTGTTTAAGAATATCGAGTATTAATTTATCTCTAACTTGATAAAGGAAGAAATCTTTACCGTCTTGTTGCCCATAAGGAGTGGCTTTGTATTGGAATCGCATATTGCCATCAGCAAGTATCGCAGGGTCATTTGTATATTTTTCTAATATTTCTCTATCAACAGGAATAGCTACATTAAAAGCAACACCGAAATCGTAGCTAAGGGCGCCCTTGTCTGTATCAGAAATCTTTATGCTATCGTCGGAGAATGATAATGGAAGTTTTTGCGAACCCCAAGGACTTCGATTTTTCAATTGATCGACATACCATAAAGTATTAGCCAAACTAAGATTAACTACCCTGACGTCTCGTCTAACTCCGGCAACATCTTGCAAATACCAGAGCGGGAATGTGTCATTATCGCCATTTGTAAAAATTATAGCGTTTTCCTCTGTGCTTTGTAATATATTATAGGAATAATCGAAAGGCAAGTAGTTGCCGGCGCGGCTGTGCATTTTCCAACCACCCATAGCCATATTGATAGGCACAACAAGAAGCGAAACGGCAATGATACTTGACACAATAAGGGGATTTTTCTTTTTTGCAAGCCATTCTATCAGATAATATGTGCCAAGTGAAATCCACATGCACCAGACCATAAACGAGCCTGCGTAGAAATAATCACGTTCTCGAGGTTGTGGGTTCTGCTGATTTTGAGCTATTGCAGCGAGAACTCCCATCATCAAAAACATCATCAAATAGACAGCTGCCATTTTTGGATCTCGCCAAAAATGAAACCATAGGCCAATCAAACCAAATATGAGCGGAATTGCAAAGAAACGTATAGGAAACAGTTGTTTATAGCCCGATTCGAAATTCCATTTTTCAAAGCCCTTGCTGTCGAAAAAAGCAGCAGGAGCATCTTGAACATCGCTCAGTCTGCCGACGAAATTCCAGAAAAAGTAGCGCAAATACATGTGGTAAATCTGATACTTAAAGAGATAATTGATTTCGCCCATGAAATTAATTTTTTTCCAATCGTTTACGACGATGTATTGCCCATCTTTGCGTTCTACTTCTTTTCTTGCAGGTGGATACCATTCTCCATAAACATAATTGCCACGGCTGTCTTTTTCATTATAATATTGAATAAATTGTTCATCACGTTGATAACGGCGGGGCCAGTTGTCAGCTTCGCCATATTGTTCGCGGCCTAAATAACTGGCAAGTTTTGGAAAACTTTTAGGTTCATTTTCATTCATTGGGGGGTTGGCGTGGGTTCTTATTAACACTTGTGCATAAGTCATGTAACCCATAAACATAAGCAATAGTGACATGCAAATAAACTTGACAATGGAATTGTTTTTCTTAAAGCCAAGATATAGACCATAAGCCACAAGCACTACCAGAGCAATGGCAAAAACAAAGACTGCGGGGCTGTCCTCAATTAAATGCTCTTTTGCTTCATTTTTAAAAGGGAGATCGCCAGAAAGCAATGCTGGATACCAATTGATGAAGCCTTTATAAAATATTATAAAAATAAACAAGCCAACAATGGTTGTAATGATGCCTGACTTGACCGGCTTTGATGTTTTGCCCAAATATTTTCTCATCCACACAAGCATTACTACTGAAAATATAGTAAGTAAAGACAATAAGTGGACGCCCATCGAAAGGCCAAGTAAGTAAGCTATTAAAAGCAAATAGCGCTCATTATGAGGATTATCTGCTTCTTCGTTCCAACGCATCATTAGATAAACAACTATCGCAACAAAAACTGAAGATGTAGCATATACTTCTGATTCGACACCATTAAACCAAAAAGTATCGCTAAAAGTAAATGCTAGAGAACCTACAAAAGGAGCAATATAAACAGCAAGAGAATCGCCCGTGCTTTTTGGTTCTTCACGGAAATTCAAAATAACTTTCACTGTTATTATATAAAGGAACATCACGGTAAGAGCTGTCGCGGTTACTGAAGCCATATTGATGCGCCAGCCGTCATCGCCAAAAGGTATAAGAATGTGAAAAATCTTGGCAATCATTAAAAAAAGAGGAGCGCCCGGAGGATGTGGGACTTGCTGCCAGATTGATGCAGCAGAGAATTCGCCACAATCCCAGAAGGGAACTGAAGGCTGTACGGTCATAGCATACACTACAAAAGTAACTGCAAAGGATAATAATGCAAATATCCTGTAGAGGAGTTTGTTGTCCATTGTTCTTTTTTTATTTATTCAACATTCGTATTTTTCAAGATAAGCCGAAACAGTTTTTGTCTTACAATAGTATCTTCTCATTTAAAAAAGTTGCATTTCTATCAATAAGTAAGATCAAGATTATAGTTATTAAACTAATCTAGGTTTTGCAATTCATAGAAACATAAAGTTAAGACAAAAATCAGGAAAAAACAAACGTGATTTTGCCTATATCAACATATAAGAAATTTTTTCAGAATCAACTTTTTTTTCTATCTTTAAACTTCTTATTTTTGTTGTTTTTATCATTTTTATTAAGGAAAATCTGATGAAGAGATACTTTTTCCTTCTTATTTTACTAACTCTCTTTGTTTCAACCGAACTGAAGTCGCAGGATAATTTCCATCAACTTATTGAAAACTCTGGAGATGCCAAAAAATATCCAGGAGCTAATATATTAGTTATTTTTGATAGTACTTATGTTCGAGTGAAGGAAAGCGGGCTTAGCTATGCTCGTGAACATAAATTGATAAAAATGTTAAACGACGCTGGAGCGAAATCTTTTGTATTATATACTATGGATTACGACCCACAATCAGCAAATGTGGAAGTGCTTGGGGCAAAGATCTACCGCAAAAATGGAGAAATTCTTGAAATTGGGCATGGAAAGATATACGATTATCCTGCTCCTGCAAGGATGATCTATTGGGGAGCAAGACAAAAAGCGATAGAGTTTGGATTTCTTGAGCCAGGAGATGCTATTGAAATTATGACTTTGCGCAAGGGTTTTACTTATGCCCTGCTTCAAGATGATGACGACAGGTTTATTCCTCCAATGAGGGGACATTTTTACGATATTGTTCCTTTTTGGGTATCTAATCCGACTTTGGAAAAAGCATACTGCCTTGAAATACCTTCAGATAAACCATTGCAATACCAATTTTACAATGGCACTGCCGAATCGAAAATAGTTTTTGGCAAGAAAAAGAGAAAAGAGACGGAAGTTCTTATGAATCCAACTGCTAAAACAGATGAAAAAAGAGAAGAAAAAAATGAAATTCAAATTGATTCCGGATTGACCTTGTATTGTTGGAGTAAAAAGGATATTAGTCCATTTCAATACGAGGCTAATATGGTTTCTCCTTCTGATGTTGCTGAAAAGCTATTATTATCGACATCGCCCGATTGGCGTTCTAAATCTCTTTGGTTTTATGGCGTAAACGAGAATTATGGTAGCTTCGAGGTAAGCCCTGAGGTTCAGAAAAAAACTGATGAACTTTTAAGTGGGGTTAGCGATGAGATAAAAAAAATCGAGATTCTAAATCACTGGGTCGCCGAAGAGGTCCGCTATTCTGGCATTTCGATGGGTGAGGGCGAAGGCTATACTTTACACAAGGGTCAGATGACTTTTTCTGATAGATGTGGTGTTTGCAAGGATAAAGCTGGAATGTTGGTAACGATGTTGCGAGCCGCTGGTTTTGAATCTTATGCAGCAATGACAATGGCAGGTTCGAGAATTGAGAAAATTCCTGCTGACCAGTTTAATCATAGTGTTACTGTTGCGAAATTAAAGAATGGCAAATGGATTTTGCTCGATCCGACTTGGATACCTGGTGTACGCGAAATGTGGTCGAGCGCCGAACAACAACAAGAGTTTTTAATGGGGATACCCGAAGGGGCTGATTTGCAAACAACTCCTGTTTCTCCTCCTGAGAATCATTATTGGAAAATTGATGTCAAATCGCAACTTGGCAATGATGCTTCCTTGAAAGGAACTCTTACTGTTGAAGCCGAAGGGCAGTCTGATGCTATGATCCGCAGGTCATTATCGAGATCTTGGCTTTCTTATGCAGAAAAGTATATACCTGAATATATGTCAAATATATTTCCACAGGCAAAGATTGATAATATTGAAACAACAGATGTAAACGATTTGAGCAAACCAATGCGGATAAAATTTTCTTTTTACATACCAGATTTTGCAAGATATGCTAATGGGAGGTTTATTTTTACACCTATTTCTGCTCTTAATCCATTCAGAGATGGATATATGTCGCCTGAACTTGCCATAGATACTTCATTCATTGAAAAAAAATATGGTTTTCGTATTCGCTGCTCTAAATTATTTTTGGCGAATGAGACGCTTACTATTCCTGCGGATTTTAAAATTATGATATTACCAGAATTCAAAACTTTGAATGAGAAAGATAACTCGAGTTTCGAGGCTCGTTATCAAGCTAAAGGCAACGAAATCAAGCTTACAGCAAGCCATTCTATGGGTAAAAGAGTTTATGAGAAAGAGGATTGGAAGACATTTCGAGAAGCTTTGATTGAAAGACATAAATTAATGAATTCGCAAATCATTATAGAGAAATAGGAGATAAATATTATGAAAAAATATACATACAAATTCATTGTAAGAGTTCTTTATCTATTAGTATTTATTTCTGTATTTAGTTCGGGCTTGTTCTGTGCAAACGAAGATGCACGATACAACCTGATTAGATATGAATATATTTTAAATGAAGATGGTTCGACAGTTTTGAATTATACTCATCAATTAAAATATCTTAGTTATTTCTCTATTAACAGGGCTTTAGGAGAAACTTTCATAGTTTATAATCCAGATTGGCAGAAACTAACAATTAAAAAGGCGACAACAACAATGAAAGATGGCAAAAAAGTTGATCCATTGCCAAATGCTTTCAATGAAGTCCTGCCTGGGTGTGCCTCACGTAATGTACCGTATTTTAATTTAAGAGAAATGGTAATAACACACGTTGGCCTCGAACGAGGCTCGACAGTCGATTTACAATATTCGATTGAAACCAAAGCAGATTTTTTACCAGGACTTAATGGTTTAATAAGTGTTGGCGGTAGATGCCCTATTGACAAGTTGGAAATTATTGTTACAATACCAAGCTCCGAAACTTTGTATTATAATAAAGCTTATACTCCTGAAATTACAAATAATTCGAAAAAAAAGACTTACAGTTGGATTATTAACAAAATTGCATTGGTACCAGATGAGCTAAATCAACCTGCTATGGAAAAATTACTTGACTATGTCAGCTTTACCACTATGAAAACTGAAGAAGTCGAAAAGTATATTTTTCAGGATAAAAGCATCTTTTTCCAAGACGATGATATAAAGAAAGTGATTGAAAAAGTAAATGATGAGACTCCTAGTCAATTGGAGAAAGCTCTTGCCTTAAACGAATTTGTCCATTCCCGGATCAATTATTGTTCTTGCGAACTCGAAACTATTGGCTTTAAGCCACGCTCAGCAAGCAAAACACTTCGGAAGGCAAGTGGTTCATCACTAGACAGGGCTATTTTATTGAAAACACTTTTAGATGGAAGTGGTATAAAAAATGAAATTGATTTTATTGTTGAAAGAAAAGATCCACTCGTCGAAAACATATTATGTTACAAAAAGCCAATAGTCATTTTCGAAATTGATGGATTAAACTATTATCTTGACCCAAATAGCTCACAAAATACTATATGTATTGAAGGACTTTATGGAAAGAATACAATGAGAAATCTCGAAAATCAAAAGAATTTTACTCCATCTGACAAGATTTATCAGAAAATTAACGGCGACATAACAGAAAGCCAAGTAATAAACTCGAAAATGTATCTGAAATTAGGAGGTAGGAATATTCCTTCTTTTAAAAATGACGAAATCAACGAGACAATCAAATCTTGGTATCAAGCTCTTAATTACGATTCAATTTCAATTAAAGATAATTATAAGACAAATATGCAGTCAAATGTTGATCGTAATATCGTAATGACAAATAAATCTTGTGGAAAAATAACAGATAAAATTTGGTATTTTACTTTGCCATATCCCAAGAATTCACTTATAAATATAGGTTTAACTGTTAATCCGGAAAAACGTGATACACCGCTTGAAATAGGAAAAAACATCGACGAAGAATATGAATTTGAATATAGTTTGCCAGATAATATTAAATTTTCTCAAAACAGCAAAACTATTGATGTTTCTAACGATGCAGGCAAATTAAAAAGTAAGATAGAGGTTAAATCTGGTAAACTCATTGTGTACAGGAAGATATTTATCGAGAATAGCACAATAGAAGCAAAAGATTACAAATCCTATCGGGAATTGATGGTACATTGGTTTGACAAGGATTTTGTTGATATATATTTTTTGATTGAATGAGGTTAATCATGTAGTGATTTCTGAAGATGATTATTTGGAAATCCCTCCCTTGACCTTGTAAATAAGGGAGGGAAAGGATCTCGGTAACTAAAAGAAGAGAGAAGCTGGATATTCTTTTCTGTTTTAGAATTATAGGGTAATATAGTTCTTTTATTAATTAAATGATAAAGTCGGAAATGAGTTTTTTTATTAATAATTACTTTTTTAAATTGCTATTGTAACTTTTTGTAAGGCTGTTGTGTCTTATGATTAATTGAAATGGTAAACAAAATAAGAGAGAATGAATCGGTATAGGGGAAGTGCGAGAAATGTTCAAAAAGCAAAACGATAATGCTGGCGACGCTGTTCTTGAGGAGGCGATGAAGAACCTCCCGAAAGGTAGCGCTGAGGCATATCGTATGCTGTATGAACGCTATCACAATAAAGTTTATCGTTTCTGCTTGCGTATGCTGGGCGACGAGGAGCAAGCCGCAGACGCGTTTCAAGAAACATTTATTAATATTTACGAGCATAGAAAGGAATTTAAAGGTAATAATTTTTCGGCTTGGCTTTTCACTATTGCCCGGCACAACTGCTTGAATATCATAAGAAAACGCAAGGAATCGGAGAGTTTCAACGAAGAGTATCACGCTATCAGCGAACAAAAAACCAGTGATGTCGCCTTGAAAGATTACATTCAGAAGGCACTCGACATTCTACCCGAAACTTTGCGTGAAGCACTTATTTTAAGAGAATACGAGGGGTATTCTTATCAAGAAATAGCAGATATTACAGGCACGGAATTGTCGCTAGCTAAAGTCAGAGTATTTAGGGCAAGAACCACTTTAAGAAAACTTTTATTACCTTTAAGGCAGGAACTTTATGAATCTTGAAGATTTAATATCGAAATACATCGATGGCGAGCTAAACAACGCCGAAGATAAATTGTTAAGGGAAATGCTTGCTAGCGATGAGTTGGCTAGCCAGAAACTCGATGCATCGTTGCATATACATTCCTTGTTTTTCGAGGATGCAGAAACAATTCAAACCCCTAACTTTTTATATGATAATACCGAAGACCTAGTCTTGATGCGCATTCTTGCAGAAACAGAAAACGCGAAACCAAAAGTGCTTATCCCCAATTATTATTCATTAGCGGCAGCAATAGCGCTTTTCTTTTTAATAAGTATTTTTGAAATCGGTGATATTACGGGCTTGAACAGCGTTTTTTCTGAAAATTCCTCACCTGATAAGAGCTTAAAATCTGATAAAGTGATTGTTCCAGAGAATAATAATCTTGCGAGTATAAATGAAAAACCGGAAATCGAATATAAACACAATAACGAAAAGAACTCATTTTCATCGAATAATGCATTATTAGCCAAAAAATCAGAAACAGAATCAAAAGAAACATGGATTGAAAACAATGATTTGAACTTGGCAAAAAATATCGAAGATATAGAAAGTGATGGCTCCATTCCAAACATTTTCGAAAGTAATGACGTAATAGAATCGTTATCAAAGGAAAGAGTTACGGATTCTGTACTTCTAGATTCTGATGCAGATATTAAGAGAACAAATACAGTTAGCTCTTTAAATTCTAATGTTTTCAATGCGTATAATTCAGATCCAACAATTCAAAATATGCGTTTACCTCTCACAACTCCTTTGTCAGAATTTTCTCCTTTAGGTATTTCAAATAATTTTTATGATTTCGGCGCAATTAGTCAAAATAGTATTGATGTTATGACATTGCTTAGCTCAGAAGTACTCCGCGCTGGTTTCGATGGTGCCAAAAACATTTCCGTTTCGTCATTTTCACAGAGCATTGCCTACCGGATAGCAGATAAACATTATCTTGGTGCTGAGATCGGATATACTGAATATAGCTATAATGAAGAGGTAAAGGTAAATGTAAAATTAAGTCAGGATTATCGATCAAGTATTGAGGCATTTAATCCATCGGACGATGATATATTAATAGAACATCCCTTTAATTACAAGCGGACAAAGCATTTATTCTGGGCATCAGCTTTTTATGAAAGATCCCTGTTAGAAACAGATATCTTTTCATTATCAGGCAGAATAGGTGCTGGTGCTTCAAACGATGGTTTCGTTGGATTTGGTAGGGCAATGGCAAAATATAATGTTATTGGTGGTTTATATCTAACAGTAGGAGCAGAAGGGAGAGTCTTTTCTTATGAAACGCCAAGTACTTTTTTAACAGCAGGCAGAAGTACAAAGTCAACAATTGCCATTATTTATGGGTTACAAATGCGGTTTTAAAAACAAATATATTTATTAATAATTAATTACTAAATTTTCACTTAATGGATTATTGAGGTAAACATTTTCAAAATTTGTTAACAAATGAAAAAAACTTTGTATATTTGAAGTTTGAATAAGATAATTGTTACGATTTTTATAAAAAATACAATGGAGAACTTTTATGAAATATTATTTACTAATTTTTCTTGCCATTATAGCATTAGGTTTGTTTGCAGAGCCGATATTTGCAGCAAATACCGAGTTGTTATCTAGTGAACTCACTCAAACAGAGCCAACTGGTCTAATCCCTGCTATCAAGCCATATAATGGTGGGGTTGTATCGCAATCCTTGCTATCAAACAAATCCGAGAAGCTGCGTAGCGACCGCATTCAAAGTATCGATTTCACAATAATCGACTCCTTGCAAAATGGTTATTCATATTATAGCTATCGCCAACAACCCTTTATGTATGAACCAACAAGGGGTTTACTAATGACTTTAAAGCGTGGCGCAAACACAAGGGAACAAGACCCAAAGAATTCGCTTGACGATATGTTTTTGTTGATTTCTAATGATTTGGGCTTCACTTGGGATCCAGCAATCAGAGTTTACAGCAGTGCTAACCAAAATCTTGGCTGGGCACGCTATCCGAGTTTGTATCCTTTCGTTGATACAGACAACAATTATTATGTGATATACACAGCTCCAATAACAGGTCCTGACCCAGGTGGCAACAGCGGCTGGCAAGGATTTTTAAATGGTATCTATATAGAAGGCTCCAATGAGTACAACCTTACTACAGGCAGCTTTACAAAGGATACACAAAGCGGAGTTGTTACGTTCAGTTGGAGCACAGACGCAGGATTAGTAGCTGGCTTTTACGATGATGGTGTTACCCCATACGGGCTTGCTGCCGGTCATGTATCACCTCCGGACCCTGGGACACCTCGCGATCAAAACAGCAATATTGCTTATAGAAAACCAGATGAATCTTTTACTAAGTGGATACCTGTAATTCCCGACCAATGGGCTAGTAACAAGTATTATATTAACTATGACCAAGATGGTGCAGGCTATAGTTCATTAACAGGATTGGAGTATGCCGGTGGCAGCAAAATGGTAATGTCTGCATTGGCAGTGTTTGGTGATGTGATTGAAAATAATTGGCCCGTTTATGCCATTTCAGAATCGGAAGATTATGGCGAAACTTGGAGCGAATATGATATTATGCCAAAAGAAATGATTACTGCCTTCGCAGCAGCAAACGATGCTGTTTTCCCTGATGCTGTTATGATGACCTTTGGAGGTTATAGTAATTCGTCAACCGGTCAATCATATTCCATTAGCCGCGATATGTGTGCGCTGCCTAACGGTGACGTCAGTTATTTATGTATTTTACAGGATTATTTAACTGAAGAACAAGCCGCTCAGGTTACCGACGAACAAAGATTTAGGAAAGTTGTTGAGATTTATAGAGAATCCGGTGTTTGGGGTGTTAGAGCAATATCTGATATAGATATTAACACTATTCTTCTCTATCGCAATACTGACGGTGAATGGCACAATCAAATGGTTTACGAATTCCAGATAAGCCGCACAATCGATGGACAGTACCTGATTGCAAAATGGACTGAAGTAACAGCATGGGATGTCGAAGGTGTAACAGACCCTGTTCTATCAACTGATATTAGGTTTGCGGTTCGTCCTGTTGGTGGTGAATGGTCAAAAGTTATAAAATTAACTGATGATGTTACATTGGAACGCCTAACTTGGATTCCCGATTTGATACCAAATGATCTAAAAAATATACCAATCATTAGAGTAGCAACCAAACCTGACCCATCAATATCAGAAAATGATGTAGTTGGGCAGCGTGGATTGCAGAATTATATTGAAACTCCCCAATATGTACTTTTAGGACATTTTGATGCAGATATTGCCCTTGGCATCAACGAAAATAATAAAAAGAATGTTGATGTTGTAATCAACGAAATATTGCCTAATCCTGTTATCAGCGATGGGCATGTTACCTTTACGCTTCCGGCAAGTGGTAATGCCACATTAGAGATTTTTAACCTTATGGGTCAGAAAGTTTTATCAATTTACAATGGTATGATATCTTCAGGCATACACACATTGAGATTCAATAGTGCAGAGCTAACACAAGGTGCATATTATTGTGTTTTGGATTTCAATGGGCAAAGAACAACAAAAATGCTTTCTGTTGTAAGGTAACATAGTTCAAAAAAAGACAATTATAGAATCATCAATATAAATATTTTATTAATTTAGCTTGTATTAAGGAGTTAATCTATGCGAAAACTTATTCTAATTATTCTGTTTTTAGGTTTCATCCTAACGCCATTATCATTGTCAGCGGCAATTTATGGAACATTAAGAGGCAGAATACTTGATAGCGAGGGCAAACCGGCAGCCGGAGCCACCGTTATGCTGAAAGGCACAAGTCAGGGCGCTCAGGCAAAAGCAGACGGAAAGTTCACCTTGGTGAATATTTCTCCTGGAGCTTATACAGTAAAAATTACTTACATGGGGCAAAAAGACCATGAAGTCCAAGTAAGAATTGGTGCTGATGAGGTAACTGAGATCAGTGTCCAACTCGAAAGTGAAGTCAAAAAGCTTGAAGGTGTTACCGTAAAAGGAAACCGCCAGATGGTTAAAAAAAGTGACATTGGTTCAATCGATGACTTCAGCAGTTCGGTAATTACTTCATCTGCCCGCGAAGGTGTTACAGCAATTATTGGTACTTCTGCGGGTGTTTTTGCATCAGGAGGTGGCTGGAATATTCGCGGTGCTCGTTCAACTGAAACGCAGATACGCGTCGATGGTCTCGACGTAGGTAATCAGTTTACTGGTGGTATGGGTGTGGCTGGCGTCGACTACTTCCCGATGGTTAGTTCTTTTGCCACCGAACAGGTTCAAGTAATCAAAGGAGGTTTTTCCGCCGAATATGGCGAGGCTCTTGGTGGCATCGTCAATACAATTGTTAAGACTGGCAGAAACGACCGTTACGAGGGCTTTCTTCGCTGGCGCACAGATGTAAATGCTTTATATGGCAGTCAAAGCACTGGATTGAAGCTCGTTCGAGAAGGACAATATCTCAAGCCAGTTCTCGAAGGCGAAGGCGCCAAACTGATGGGCTCTGGCGAAGACAAATTTGAATCTGGTTTTGGTGGTCCCTTGCCAATACCGGGTATGAGCAATACGACTTTTTATTTGTCAGCAAGTTACCAGCATGAAAATTGGAGAGGCGCTACGTATGATATTAAGGATCCTCTCGGCACTTCACTCGGCAGACAACCAGACAATCAAGCTTGGGTAAAAAATATAACAGGTAGAATCAAGTTTGCCATAACTAACAATTTACGCTTTATCGTTGGTGGCTCTTGGGGTATGACCAATTGGGAAAACAGGTTATCCTTGTACAACAATGAACCAGGTTACAGACATCCAATAACTACTATGCCCGGTTCAGACACAAAGTATTTTAATTTATTTGACACAATACTCGTAGATATGCCCGAAGCGGTTGCTCAGGCAACAGCAGGCAACAATTTGGTTCGTTATCTAATGGTTCGTATTAACCATCAGCTTTCCGACAATCAATTCTATGAAATCACCATATCCAATACTGCAAACAATGATGAGATAGCCAAGCGGAAGAATTATGATGCTCCGGGCTATTTCTCCGGTTTCGAACTTTGGTATCCTGAAGATAATATGGATGCTAATGCAGGAGTGCTTCAAATCGGCAGGCCTAACAAGGTAATCGACAACTACGAGCAAATTTTCACTACTGGTTATACAAAAGATGGATATTTACCTAAGGAGCTTCCTCAGAGGAATCCTTATACTGGTTATTACGAAGGCGGAGGAAATTCGACAGGAACGATTTACAGCCCTTATGGCTTAAATGCCTATACTCATGGCAATGGTAGTGGCTTTAGCTTTAGAGATGGCAATTACTGGCAAATTGATGGTAATTATAGTGCCAATTTTGAGACCGGCAAGGACTTCAACCACATGTTCAAAACAGGCTTTGAAGTTCGTCTTTTCGAGCAGCATAAACATGAAAATAGCAACCCTTGGGATAGTAATCCCTTCTTTGATGTTTACACTGACAAGTGGGGTGGCAATCTATATGCCGAAACCAAGGGAGGTCTTGATGTTTATAATAGAACTAGTAAGCCATTTTCGCCAACTAAAATTGCAGCTTTTGTGCAAGACCAGGTTACATATAAAGGTATTATCTTAAGTCCAGGTGTCCGCTTCGATCTCTTTGACCCAAATTCCAGATATAGGATATCATCCGACCAATTTGTAGGTATTGCCTCAGACGAGGGTTTTGCCGATGCAACTATGAAATTTCAAGTTAGCCCTCGCTTTAATGTAACATATCCAATAACTGATATGTCAATCGTCAGATTATCTTATGGTATTTTCTTTAAAACTGCTGCTTTGCAAAACTTATATGATGGATTTAACACACAGAATCTACGTGGCAACCAGATACTCGGCGACCCAAATATGAAAGCTCAAAGAGAAAATGCTTATGAAATTAGTTATAGCAATCAACTGAATGATTTGTTTGCTTTTGATATTGCTGCATATTATAGAGATATATACAATCAAGAAGGTACAAAATGGGTGCCTGCTACCCCAACATTCTACTATCAATATACTGTAGCTGAATATGGCAACTCTAAAGGTATCGAACTGACTCTTAGAAAAAGGCCTACTTTGACAGACCATCTTGGTTTTATGGCAAATTATACATTGTCTAACTCGATGGGAACTTCGAGCTCCCCGGCGGGGAATTATCTCCTTCCTCTCGATCCATACACAGGTTTGCCTTCATATCCATTGGCAGAGTATCCTCAACCCTGGGATAGATCACATAGAATTAATCTGTTACTCGATCTTATTTGGGGACCTGGACAAGGACCTTCAATCGGAGGTATTAAATTTTTAGAAAATGTTAATCTAAACTTTATTGGACGATTCAAAACAGA
>CAYVTD010000011.1:0-66842 GCA_964454445.1 uncultured Hyphomicrobiales bacterium | reverse complement strand
TGATCTTTACAAATACTTTCATCAGCCCTTTATTTTATGAATTTATTCATTTTTACCTCCTCTCTAACTTTAAATAATAATAAAAAATTAAATCCCTTCTTACCTGCTCACGATGGCTTTTACTATTCGTGTTGTTACGCCGTGTTTTATCTTGATTAAATATACGCCGTTGGGAACAGAAGAGCAGTCCCAGCGCAGATAGCCACTGTAAGAATTAAGTCTGTCGAGAGTTATTTCCTCATCTTTTGAGACCTTTTCGCCATAGATATTATGGACAATAACATCACCGGGCGAAAACTCCTGATTTGTATCCCAATAGATTAGCGTCTGCACCCTGTCTGTCGCTGGCAAAGGAAATGGAGGATAAGCATAGAGATATGACGAGTAAGATTTTATTTCTGTTTTCTGCACAACGCTAACTGGAAGTTTGTCTTTTCGCATTATACGATAATAATTCAAAGGGCGAACATCGTCTTTAAGTTTTGCAATCGCTACGTTTCCTTTGAATATTACTTCATCAAACGAAGGATTACCGTAATCCCATTCGGCAGGGTACCATTTACTTAGATCGTTTCTATTGGTGTTTTTTAAAAAAAGGTCATTGCCGACTATGTAAAACTCGTCGCTAAGAACCATAATAAATGCAATACTCTGATTATCGTTTTTATAAAGTGTATCTATGGTGAGACGTTTTCTATCAAAAAGATAAATTCTTGTAGGGTCTTGGCAGGCAAAAAATAACGAATCTTTATTATGTTCATAAGTTTGATTTATGATATGTGGATAGTTTATTGTTAAAATCGTATTCATTGTTCTTCCACTGTCGAGTGTTCCCTTGATCTCGACTCTATCAGGAGCAGAGTAAGAATTTCTTTGGCATCTAGAAAGAATATAATATTGGTCTAATCTATCGGCTATAATATGGTTGATTGTATATAATGAATTAAGATTAAAAATGATTCTTTTTGTAAATGATGTATCAATAATATAAATATAATTATATATTGCTCCGTTATAGTCAATAGGGACAGTACTAGAACCGATTAGATAGTGGTCATTGATTTCTGATACATTACTATATTTTCGAGGTTCATAAGTTGTTGATCGAATGCCATGTGAAAACACATCTTGCATTAATAAATATTGATAATTTTCTCCATAATCATAAGTTATAAATACGCTACATGTTGAATTAGAAAGTATCGCTTGACCACCACAGAACCCTTTTCCATTCTTATCCATATAGAATAAGCTTAATGTGTCATAACCATCATAATACCTTGATTTATTGAATATTTTGATTGGTCGAAATGTTTTTCCATAATCGAAGCTATAGGTGATTTCATTAATATTGGTGTAGTTGTCTCTTACAAAATAATATGTAGAATCATTTAATATCAATCTTGGTTTACCTGAAAAATATGAGATTAATTCCCATGTCTTTGCATCATCTCTTGTTTGTAGTAGTGTTTTAGTTAGACCTGTCATTACTAATATTGTATCTTCAAGAATTGACGGTTTTTCATGATAGAGCAAACCAGTAAAAGCATGTCCGTTAAATCCGTATTCAGCATACAAAGTATAGGTATAAAAGTTATTATTAAATAAATTATTATAATTAATAAAAGTGTTTGATGGTGCAGATACATACTTTCTTATACCAAAATCGGAATTTAAGCTATAATCTTTTCCAGCTAAATAACCAACAAATAAATCGCCAGTCTTGATAAAATAATCTCCACCTATAGCATTATCAGATAATCTACCAAAATTTGGATTTTTTACATTCATAAAAGTAGTATCAATAAAGAAATAAGACCATTCTTCGAACTTTTTGTCAGGTATATATAAATTATTTGCGATATTGAATATTGTTTGCCCTCTATATTCAAACATGTCAGCAAGATATTGAATAGTATCATAAAAGACATCACCTCCAGGATAAGATACACCTGTTAACAACTTTTCGCTTAAGTTTATTGTCTGGTATCCTTTTAACTCTTCATCAAATTTCAAAAAAGCTGCTTTAGTAAAAATTAAGGATATAAATAATTCATTCTTTTCATATCTCATAAAATCAAGTTTAGAATAAACATCAGGTAATTCTTTAATTCCAGAATGAATTCCCATTTCATCTGTTATTTCAATAATTGGATCTGTAAACATTGCTTGGATGTTATAATCTCTATTGATTCTGAAAATATGCTTTAAACTTCTTAAATAGATGCTATGTTCACATAATTCAATGTTGATAAGTGCATCATCTTCTTCGAGAGCAAATTCATGTTTTTTCCAATTAATCCCGTGGTCGGTTGAGCGGATAATATAACCCTCTCTAATGATGCCCCAAAGTGTATCATTATAATTAACCATCTTTCGGATTTCGCCAAAAAGATTCAGCGAATGTTGTTGCCATGTTACGCCTTTATCTGTTGTAATCAAATACGATCCATTGCTTCCATAAGCTATAATGTTTTTACCGGAGGAAACAGAGCCGAAGAAGTGTATTTTAATTGGAAACACGTCTAAAGTATTTTGTGAAAATGCACTTTCTATAATTAATATAAATGTAAAAAAAAAGCATATAGTCCAACGATAACTAGAATCTCGATTTCTTATTATGCTATTATGGTTTAAAACCTTAGAAAACTCATTAAACACTGTATTTAATTTTTTTTCATTAGTTGGATATTTCATGATATTCTCCTTTAAAGTATTTTTTAGGACTAACTTAAAAGATTCCATTTAATATTTTACCAGACGGGAATGCCTAACCTCTGTGAAATATTATGACTTGTTATAGCAGATATTCCTGTCTGTTCGAATTAATACTATTTTTTAGAACTTCGACATATCGAAATAAATTTATATTAAACTATGTTTTCTATTTGTCTCGTTCACATTCATATATTTTTACACAATATTCAGTCCAAGCATCTTGCCCTATGGCTTCTTTTTCGTGTTTAGGACAGACACCATTACCAGTTAAAAACGGGTCATCTGTTTCGGTAAATACTTTAACACCTACGTATATATATCGGCAGTCATCATGCCAACAATTCGTTGGATCGCAATCACAATAACACCATTCATACACTTTTGTACATCTCAAATCGCAAGATACTCTGTTTTCAGAAATTTTTAGCTTTGTACCATCCCAGGATCTATCCCCGCAAACTGGATGTGTTATATAAACAGTACTTATTGATTGTCCTACGCAAGGTTGGTTCCCGCAGTAAGTTTCAATATTTGACCAAATATGTGAATTTGCTGCATCCCATACGTCGTCTTCCGATATACCTGAACAAATTCCAAATATTTCGATTATTTGAATTCTTGTTTTATTTGATGATAGGTCGCAATAAACACACATTGTTACAAGTATTCCTTGACAAGATCCTACTGATATATTAAACTGATGGCAAACCCAAGGTACAACACAGTTCGTACATTGCGCCTTGCTCTCGACATTACTCATAACAAATGCAAAAATTACTAGCCAAATAACTATTATCTTTTTCATTTTCACACCTTAATATTTATTAAATAAAAATAATTATTACATTTGTTTTTTCTTGCGTTGTGAACAAACGTAAAAAAACACAATTTTTTCGCTAATTTCGTCACTACAAACGAAAATTAGTTTTAGCATTATTGCTTTTTTTCCCGGGCTGATGATCTTTACAAATACTTTCATCAGCCCTTTATTTTATGAATTTATTCATTTTTATCTCCTCAAATAATTGTTATTAGCATATTTCATTGTTTTGCTGTAAAGAAAAAATCTTTGCAGCAGAAGCATCATTTATCTATGTTTTTTTTATATTAATTGAATAATCATCATAAGCAGCATCAAGGAAATTATAGTATATTTTATCCCTTTTTTTTGATTAAAAGCACCATTAACTGATTATTTTCTCATTTTCCTTTTACAAAATATAAAAATGTTTACTAGTTTCCAAAATAAAAAACAATATTTTTCGATGAATTCCTTAAATATTTTTGTTTTTTTATAAATACTAAGTTTTATATTGATTATATGGATATAACAAAACGAAATTTTGAAGTAATTAATGAAATTAATGAAAAAATTGCAATTGACTTGCGCCTTCCCGAAATCATAAGCAAGCCGAAGCCAGCTATTTTTATTTTACACGGTTTCAAAGGTTGGAAAGAATGGGCATTTTTACCGTTTATTGCTGGTAGATTTGCTCAAAACACAATAGCAATTACTTTTAGTTTCTCTTTAAGTGGAATGATAGAAGGCAGCGATTGGGTAGAATACCCCGAAAAATTTGCTCGAAACACCATTTCTCAGGAACTAAAGGATTTGGATACAGTCATCAATGCTTTTAAAAATGGTCATTTGCTCGGCAGAGATGAATTATCAAGGAATTGGAACGGTGAGATTTATCTTCTTGGGCACAGTCTCGGTGGAGGCATTGCCATTGTTTATGCAAGCGAGAATAAATTTGTAAATAAAATTGCTGTATGGGCATCTGTGGGAAAGTTCGATCGCTACACCGAAAGGCAAAAGAGTCTCTGGAAAAAAAGTGGATTTATCGAGTTTACCCATTCGCGCACAGGTCAGTTGCTACAAATGAATTTGTCATATTTAGAAGATTTGGAAAACAATTCCGAAAGATACAATCTTACTCGGGCAGTAACGTTACTGTCTTGTCCGATGTTAATTGTTCACGGAAATTTGGATTTAACTGTCCCGATTGACGAAGCTATGCAACTTGAGCAAGTGGCAGGAAGCAAAACACAGACTTATTATCTGCCAAAAGCAAGTCATGTTTTCGGAGTTTCGCATCCGATGAAATTACCTTCGAGAGCGTTGAATAATTCTTTGGAAAAAACAATGGAATTTCTTAATTTGCGTTAAAAAATGAACCTCAAATACATAATAATAATTTTTTTCACAGGGATGGCGCTTGCTGGCTGTGAAATCTTTCGTATTGGGAATAAAGCACCTGAGCGTGAAGTAATAGATGCAACTCAGTTGAGCCCTTTTGGAACTGTTTACCTGTTTAAAACAGAACTCGACAATTATAATATACCAGCTGCTACCCGCCTTCTTGCAGATGCATCTGGAAGGCATTATCTTGCCATCGAAAAATATGACATGTATTATGAAATAGCACGTATGAAACGTATAATCTCTTCAAAACCAATCACTTATGTTACTTACGATACCATCTCAGACGATACGGAAAAAATCAATATGGAAATTGATTATATCCGAACAATTATCTTTAAAACTGAAAAATTAAACAATTATTGGTACATTACCGAATACAAAGAAGAAAAATACAACCAGTAATTATAAGTTTGTTAAGCTTAAACAATCATGGCTGTATCAATATTTCAAACAATACAAAATATTATATTATTATTACTTTATAAATCAAAAAAATGATTATTGATATTTATGAACTTTAGTGCTAAGGATTTTTACTAATGATAGATACATTATTTGTATGTGCAATGGAAGCTGCATTGCAAGCAGGGGAGATTCTGAAGAGCGGTTTCGGCACCGATTATAAAATTTCTAGCAAAGATAGCAAAAACAATCTTGTTACCGAATACGATCATAAATCTGAGAAAGCAATTATAGAGATAATTAAAAGTCGCTTTCCTGATCATAAATTTTTAGCAGAAGAAAGCGGCAAATCTGGAGCGAAAGGAGATAATGTTGTTCGTTGGGTTATCGATCCCCTCGATGGTACGGTTAATTATGCTCACTCAATACCCATATTTAGCGTTAGTGTGGCTGCCGAGTTTAACGGCAAGATTCTTGTCGGTGTCGTCTATAACCCAATGACTAATGAGGTTTTTACAGCTCGAGAAGGTCAAGGGGCATACTTAAATGGCAAGCCAATCCGGGTTTCTAATGTCGATGATATGAGCGTTTCGATGCTTGTAACGGGCTTTCCTTACAATGTAAACATCAATCCTTGCAATTGCATCAACCAGTTTGTTTCCATCATTCAGAGCGGGATACCAATAAGGAGGCTCGGTTCGGCGGCATTAGATCTCGCTTATGTAGCTGCAGGGCGTTTTGATGGTTTCTGGGAGGTTTATCTAAAACCTTGGGATGTCGCAGCAGGCGTTTTAATAGTCAGGGAGGCCGGGGGTCTCGTAACCCAGTATAATCAAAGCGAATTTTGCATTAACGACGACACTATTCTCGCAACAAATGGCAAAATCCATAGTCAGATTTCCAATTTACTTATACAATGCGATTGTGGGAGATAGTTTTCCCTTAATAATCTCGAAGCCTCAATAAAAACATGAAAATCGATATAACAGTAATGTCGGGTGCTGGCAATATTTTTTCTGTCATTGATGGGAAGAATTATAATTTTTCCATTGATGATTACAGCAAGATTGCACAAATAGTATGCTCTGCCAATACCGAATATAATAAAAAGACAGAGGGTTTGCTTGTAGTTATGCCATCAACCGGCGATACAAAAGCTGATTTTGAAGTATGGTTTTTTAATCCAGATGGTACGCATAGTGCAATGTGTGGTAATGGTGCTAGATGTGCTGTCCATTTTGCTATGGAGAATGGATTTATTAATTTCATAAGCAGAAAGAATATTCTTTTCAATATGCAAGGAAATGATTATCGATGTTTAATTATCGACTCACAATATCAAATATATTTTCCATCTCCTGAAAAGATTGATCTGAACAAAGAAATTTTTATAAATAACTCAAGTATAATTGGTGATTACATTAATGTCGGCAGCGACCATTTTGTGATTGATTACGAAAGGTATTTTGAGCAAGATTTTTTTGAATTTGATATTAACGCCTTTGCTCCGTCAATTCGCAACAACGAGGCGTTTGCTCCTAATGGCGTGAATGTTAATATTTACAAAATAATAGATAATAAAATATACGTAAGGACATTCGAACGGGGCGTGGAGTGGGAAACTGGTGCCTGTGGCACAGGAGCCATTTCCACAGCTATTTCTCTAGTATTAAATCAAAATATTCTTACTCCTATTGAGCTAATTCCGCATAGCAAAATACCATTAGTAGTAAGTTTTAATCTAAATATAAAACTTGAAATCTGTGGGCTTTATTTGAAGGGTCCAGCCGAAATTCTCACGAAATACTCTCTTGATATACCATCTATTTTGTAACTGTAATATTAACTGCTGTTGTATGTCGCGGCACGACTTCTCCTGCTATCGGACTTTGCACAATTACAGTATTTGGCAAAAAGGTTTTTTCACTAATATAATCAACATTGCCAAGCTGCAATTCCGCCTTTTGAAGAGCTAATTTTGCCTCATCGAGCGATAACAAATAAAGATTTGGAACGATTGCTTGCCCTTCAGAGCCTTTGCTTATTACAACATTAATGTTCGTTTCTGCCGGTATCAGCATATATGGCGGAATATTCTGGGAAATAATAGTGTCCACCCCTATAGAGTCGTTATATTCGTAAGTGATGGTGCCAAAGAAGAGGTTTTGCCTGACGAGATAAGGTCTTGCCCTGTCGAGTGTTTTTCCGATAATTCGCGGCATTCTGACTTTGGGAAGATTCTCATTAGCCATAAGATAGACTGTTCTGCCTTCTTTAACTATTGCTCCTTGGCGAGGTGATTGCCTGACAACTAACTGACTAGGGTCAATATCTTCATTCGATAATTTGTAGAGCAAACCAACACTTTTGAGTTTATCTATTGCTTCTCTAATAGATAAGCCTGTAACATCTGGTGTTTCAACAATTGAACGGCTATGCACAAAAGCAGGTATGACTACTTGATCGGTAAGAACTGCAAAAAGAAACAAAAAAACAACAAATCCGGCAAGCCACAAGATATACTTTCTAATATCGGTTTGTCTCTCTTTCTTTTGCTTTATTTTTTGTGGCTGTTCTTGCTTTTGAAACTGCCTTTTTAGCGCCTCTTTATCATATTCTCTGTGTTCGAAATCTGCCATTAATTATAACAATTTTTAATATTTTGTTTGCTTAAAAAAATGAAATTTACTAATAAAAAACCATTTCTAAAAATGGTTTTAATTATCAATAATAATATATTCAATAGTTTTTTTGTAATTTTGACTTTTAATTTTATCTAATCATAAAAAATGGTATCCTTGAAATCATTTTCTCTCAGGTTTTGGATTTTAAATCTAATGCAAATGGCGGAACGGCTCGCATTCTGGATAGTTCTTTTGCAGTTGCCTGTTTATATTGCTCAAAAAGATACTGTGGGTGGCTTGCAATTTGGGCAGGAAAGCAAAGGTATTATTTTTTTTTGGTGGGCGCTTGTTCAAAACACAACTCCTATTTTTGCAGGTGCTTATTCCGATAAATATGGCTCGAAAAAAACGCTACTCTTCTCTTTTATTCTTATTGTTTTTGCATATCTTCTTCTTGGCTCGCAAAGGGAGTATTTGCCCTTTTTGATGGCTACGATATTACTTGGTTTTGGTTCTGGCATATTCAAACCCGCACTCCACGGAGCTTTGGCATCAACAATGACTGACAAAAATAGCCCAGTCGGTTGGGGACTGTATGTTATGTTGGTTAATCTTGCAGTGTTTTTCGGTCCGCCACTTGCCATTTGGCTAAAAGGTATTTCCTGGGAAGCTGTTTTTATAGGCAGTGCTGCTATATTTAGTTTAAATTTTATAACAATATTATTTTTCAAGGAAAATCCTATTGAAGCCGAGATAAAACAACAATCAAGCCTTATTGTATTAAAACGGACATTGCTCACTATCGTAAATCCGAAGATATTGCCAATTATTCTGTTAATGAGTGGGTTTACAATGGTTTATATGCAATTCTACGAAACTTTACCAAACTTTATTGTCGATTGGGTAGATTCATCGACTATCGTGAATTATCTGCCACCTTTTATGTTACGTCAAAGCGGCAGAGGCACCCAAATAGCTTATGAATGGTTTTATAATATCAATTCAGCTATGATTATCCTATTTGTTGTGTTGATTTCAATGTTATTTTCCAAAAAAAACAAGTTATTAGTTCTTACCATTGGAATTTTCTCTGCAACAGCTGGGTTGCTTATAAGTGGCGTAAGCGATCTTGGCATATTTACAGTTATCGGCTTTGTAATATATACTTTTGGCGAAATGGCGGCAAATCCAAAATTTAATGAAGTCATAAGTTTGTCAGCACCGACCCGCGAAAAGGGCTTGTATATGAGTATGATCAACATTTCTTGGGCTTTTGGCTTAGCTGGTGGAAGCATAATGGGTGGATACTTGTACAAGCATTTCGGGGAAAAAGCTGGTTTTGCTCTCCGCTGGCTTGCTGAAAATGGCTATGTTACAGACAATATCTCATTGCAAAATGCTTTTGAAATGATGTGCATCAAAGCAAATCTTAGTTCATTACAAGCAGAAAAAATACTATGGAATGAGTATTCACCATTTATAGTTTGGTTGCCTTTTGTCGCTTTGGGACTAATTTCTTCGGTCGGGATGATTTGGTTGAAAAAAAGAAGTAAAAACAATTATTTATAATACTTATATTCATAAGAAAACTTGGAAATGATTTCCCCATTTTTTGTAGTGACAGTCTCAAAAATTGGTTTTCCTGATGAATTATAGACATAAGTAAAAATTTTATCAATTTCACCAGATGAATTTATATTAACTCTGTCTATTGTTTTGTTTGAGTTATTATAAACTAGTGAGTCCTTGCTCTGAAAACTACCATCATCAGTGGGATTGGTATAGCGCACAGACAAATTGTCTTGGTTATCATAAGAATAACTATAATTTATATAGGAAATCAATTTGCCATCGTGCGAATATTCGCGTTTTTCTACAAGATTGCCTCTATCGTTGTAAGTATAGTTGCAAATAGATACAGTATCGCCCATTGATGTCATATTAATCTGTGAAAGTACGTTGCCATTATTATCATTATGGTAAACCGACTTGGAGACAGAGTCAACAGCGCCGGACTCGCCGTAATAGTTAGTTACAACTGAAACTTCTGAGCCATTTATGTGATAGTTAGCTTCTGCAACTGTGTTGCCTTGCTCATTATATTCTATTGTATTAATGAGATTGCCGGCTTTGTCGAATAGTTTGTAATATACTTTACTAACCTTGCTATTATTATATTTATCAAGGTTCCATTTTGTTTCCGACTCAATTATTCCATTTTCTTGTGGATTATTGATATTGTCATAGACCTGACAGGAATAAAGCAATAAAGCAAGAAATGAGGCGGATAGCAATATGATTATTTTATAATTCATCAACTTTTTTCATATTAAATATAATTTTTTATAAAAGTAAAAATATTTTCACAATTATATAGAAGTAAATATATACAAAAAAACTTTTACTTCAAAATATTATTTTATAATTATAGAATAATTTTGCATTTTTTTTAAGCTATAGCTTTTAATCTGCTCATTTTTTCTTAAATTTATTGTTTGAATATTATTTCAAGTTAAAAAATCATAATGGAAAAACTAAGGATCGCAGTAATAGGAACAGGGCATCTCGGCAATATTCATACACGCCTTTGGAAAACACAGCCAAACGTAATCCTTTCGGGTATTTACGATATAGACAGCAATGTGGCTATGCGCAGCTCACAAGAAAATGAGTGCAAGTCGTTTGCTACACTCGACGAAGCGCTTGCGGAATCCGATGCGGTAGTGATTGCTGTACCAACAAGTGAACATTATGCCCTTGCTGAAAAATGTATTGATTGTAATATCCATTTTTTCATCGAAAAGCCGATAACAGCCATTTACAAAGAAGCAAAAGAACTTATTAAAAAAGCAAGACAAAAGAACCTTATTGTTCAGGTTGGACATGTCGAACGTTTCAACCCTGCTCTTAATTCGCTTAAAAATTACAATTTAAACCCCTTGTTTATAGAAACTCATCGCTTAAGTCAATTCAAGCCGCGAGCCACCGATGTTTCTGTAGTTCTTGACCTTATGATTCACGACATCGACATTATGCTATGGCTAATCAAATCAAAAATCAAGAAAATTGATGCTAATGGAGTTGCAGTGCTTACCGATACTTTTGATATAGCCAACGCAAGGATAACTTTTGAAAACGGAGCAGTTGCCAACCTTACTTCTTCACGGATTTCTGCCCATCCGATGAGAAAAACACGGATTTTCCAAAAAGATGCTTATATTTCTATCGACTTCGGGTTGCAGGATGTCGAAGTTTATCGTCTTATTGACGGTAAGTATAACCCGGAAGAACACACCAGAGAAGCAACAATGCTCGGCACTATCGAAGCAGGAACAAGAAATAGGACAATTCTTTTCGAGAAACCCGAGGTAATTGGGCTAAATGCAATTGCCGAAGAGCAGAAAACTTTTATCGAAGCCATTGCAAATGGTTCGCCTGTTGCCGTTAGCGCAGAGGAAGCTGCCGAAGCGCTTAGAATTGCTGAATTAATCGTTGAAAAGATGAAAAGATGAAAAGTTGAGGAGTAATATAAGTAATCGGGATTGAATGTTCTTTTAGAGAAGTTGCCGGCAAGAATGACAGGTAATTAAGTACAGCTTTCTTGGAACCCATTATTATTTTTTTCGTAATATAGAAAGACGATAATCGTTAATGCTTTATAAATCTATTTATTTTTTAAAAAAGGAAATACAATGCAAGATTATTTAGTGCCAATAGTGGTCGAACAGACAAGCCGCGGCGAGCGCTCTTATGATATATATTCACGCCTTCTCAAAGAAAACATTATTTTTCTTGGCAGTGCCATTGACGACAATGTAGCAAGTTTGACAATTGCACAGTTGCTATTTTTAGCAAGTGAAGATCCAAGCAAAGATATCAATCTTTATATAAATTCTCCCGGCGGTAGCGTCCACGCGGGTCTAGCCATTTACGACACAATGCAATTTGTTAAAAACGACATAGTAACCATTTCGATGGGATTGTCTGCTTCGATGGCTCAGATTCTCTTGTGTGCAGGCACCAAAGGCAAGCGTTATGCCCTGCCTCACTCCCGGATTCTGTTGCACCAACCAATGGGTGGCACTCAAGGACAAGCGTCAGATATCGAAATTTATACTCGGGAGATGATGCGCACAAGAGATACTCTATACAGCATTATCGCAAAGCATACAGGCAAAGAAATCGAAGAAATAAAAAAAGATGCGGACAGAGACAACTATATGACTTCCGAAGAAGCATTGCAATACGGAATAATCGACGAAATTATGACAAGAAAGATTGAATTCTCGAAAGATGATAATGAAGACAAGGAAAAAAAGGATTCTTAAAGATTTTTTGAACAAATCTGCTACAAATTATTAAAAAAAAGTATATTATTGAAGGAAAAATATGGCGACGTCAGCTAAGAAAACTGAGAAAAAAAGTTTATTAAACTTTATTACTAAAAAAAACAAGAAACCCAAAAAAGAACCGGAAACTTTTTCAGAGCATCTGCTAAGTTGGACAAAAACTATTCTTGGCGCAATCGTTATCGTCATGTTGATTAATGGGGTAGCGATAGCTTCTTTCGTAGTGCCGACACCTTCGATGGAAAAAACGGTGATGACAGGAGATTTTCTGTTTGTCAACAAATTTATCTATGGGCCATCAACTCCGCAGGTTGTGCCATTTTTTAACATTCCTCTCCCATTTCTTAAGACGCCGCCAATAAAAAAGCCAGCTAAAGGCGATGTAATAGTCTTCATTTTCCCTGGCAATCAAAACGAACTCGAATCGGCTGAGTTTCAATATTATCTCAAGCGCTGCATTGCAGTTTCAGGAGATACACTCGTGATAAAAGACAAGGAAGTTTACGTTAATGGTGTCCATTATCCTTTGGCTAAAACCGGACTCTTCGACGATTCAAGACCTGTTGGCACTTGGGATCCCAATCCACTTTTTCCTTATGGTACAACGTTCACAAAAGACAATTATGGACCGATAATTGTTCCAAGCAAAGGGGATACTTTACTGCTTACGGAAGATAATATACTACAATGGTATATTTTTATTATGCGCGAAGGACACGAAGTCTATAAACAAGGAAACACTGTTTTCATTGATGGGGCACCAGCAAACAAATACATTGTCGAACGCGATTATGTGTTCGGAATGGGTGATAATCGCGACCATAGTTTGGATAGCAGATATTTCGGTTTTATCCCCGAAGAAAATGTTGTTGGCACGCCAATAATTGTTTACTGGTCCTGGGACACTGATCTTAGCTTGTTTGCCAATTTCTTTGATAAACTCGGCTCTATTCGCTGGAGCAGATTTTTCAAATTTATAAGTTAGTTTATTCTGATTTTAAATTTTTTTTCAATAGATTCATTTTAGAAATAAACAAGCATCTCCATAGCTTAAAAAACGATAATCGCTGTTTATTGCTGTCTGATAGGTCTCCTTCCACAAATCATAACCAATAAATGCAGATACAAGAAGCAACAAGGTGCTTTTTGGAATGTGAAAATTTGTAATCAAGCCATTTGAATATTTAAAATCATATCCCGGCACGATAAACAATGATGTGTTAGCAACGAATGTATGTTTGTTGTTTTTAGCTAAATAATCAAGAATCGAGTCGATTGCTTCCGGCAAAGAGATCCGTTTTAAATCTGTTTGATAAGGCGTCCATTGATGTAACTGAGGCAGTCCCGATATTATGCTTAGGACATCAGAACTAATCTGGCACCCAAACCAGTAAAGCGATTCAAGCGTTCTCATAGCGGTCGTGCCAGTGCAAATTATTGGACGGGCATTTTCGATATATGATTTAATATAATTCAATGTTGAAGCAGAAACAGCAATCCGCTCGTTATGCATTTGATGTCCGACAATATCCCCCTCTATTGGTACAAAAGTGCCGGGGCCAACGTGCAAAGTGAGCTTTTCCTGTAATATTCCATGTTTTTTTAATTCATTTAAAAGCTCATCTGTAAAATGAAGGCCAGCAGTGGGTGCGGCAACAGAGCCATTATTTTTTGCATAAATAGTTTGATAACGGGCTTTATCACTATCTTCAGCCTCACGTTTGATGTATGGAGGCAAAGGAGTTTCTCCGACAAGCTCGAGAACGCAAGCAAAAGTCAAATTGCCTGGCTCCCATTTCAATTCTACGACCGCATCTGAGCCTTCTTTTTCTAAAACTTTTGCTAGCAAATTGAGTTTATTGCAATCTTCATATAGCAAGATATCGCCTGATACGATCTTTCTTCCACCTATTATACATTTCCATTTCGATGAGCCAATATCGAGCATCGCATTTTCAGGTTCATTTTCGAATGGCTCGGTGCATAGAATCTCTGCTCTTCCTCCACTTTGTTTTTTCATCAGGATTCTTGCGGCAATTACTTTTGTTTCGTTCATTACCAGCAAAGAGTTCTCCGGTAGCAAATCAGTAATATCTGAAAATGTGTGGTGAGATATAGATTTGTTTCGATGATTTGCATAGATTAGCTTCGAATTACCTCGAATAGCTGACGGATAAAGGGCTATGCGTTCTTTTGGCAGTTGATAGTCGTAATCATTTAAATCTATTTCTGGAATCTTGAAAGTATTCATTTTTAGTCGATGGTGGCAGGTTCGTTGAAAAACAGAGTTCCTGCGGAGGTATCTAATTCCACTTCCAAACCGAGTGGTAAAGTGAGTTGATCGGCTGTATGCCCAAAATCAAGTCCATAAAAAGCAGGGACAGGAATGTCTTTCATTACATTGTCGATTGATTCACCAAGCGAATAATCCCAACTACGAGATGAATAAGGGCTAGAGTAGTCGCAATCGGTAAAATTTCCGAATACGATACCCGCTGCGACTTGCAATTTGCCTGCTAATCGTAATTGATTGAGCATCCTGTCAATTCTGAACGGTTCTTCGCCGACATCTTCGATTAAGAGTATTTTTCCCTTTGTTTCTATTTCATAAGGAGTGCCCATTAGCGACGAAATCAAAGATAAGTTACCACCTGTTAAACTGCCTTTCGCTGTTCCAGGAACAATAGTTCTAATTGGATGCTTTGTGCGGAAATTGTTCTTGGCGTCTGGATTCTTGAGCAAGCCAAGGGGCTGAGTCGTAAACATTGCATTTTTAAAATTGATGTCTGTATATTCGGTAAAAGTTGAAAGCATCATTGGCCCATGGAAAGTAAGGAGATTGGAATATTTGTTGATTGCAAGGTGCATAGCTGTTATATCGCTATAACCGGCAAAGATTTTTGGGTTTCTTTTTATCAAATCATAATTGATTTTGTCGAGCAATGTACCAGAGCCATATCCACCTCTAATGCAAAAAACTGCTTTGATGTCTTTGTCGGAAAAAGCGGAATGAAGGTCTTTTATGCGTTCTTCGACAGTACGAGTCTTGTAGCCGCTTCCTTTCAGCAAGCTTTCACCAAATATAATCTTCAATCCATAGTATTGAGCGGCTTCTTCCGCACGTGCAATATCATCTGGATCAGAAACAACAGTAGCGGGTGCTATAACGGCAACCGCATCGCCTTCGTGCAATACTTTTGGTTTAATTAATCCAATTGAATTCATTGATTTTGCTGACTGGGCAGTACGTTCTTGGGACCAGCTAAAATTAAAAGCAAAAGGGGTAGCCGCTAAGGCTCCCCCTAAAACTTTTAAGCAATTGCGTCTAATCATATAAAAATCGGAAATTATTTTTTAGTGATACAATTTCGTTCTTTTCAGAAAGCGCATATATAATAGCTTATATTCATCTACTTGTGGCTCCATATTGATAGCTTGTAAATACTGCTGTCTTGCTTCGACAATAAGGTCGTTATTCTCGTAAAAAGCAGCTTTGATTATTTTGCCAAGAGCAGAATTATTGTCAATGTCCTTGACTAAAGCTTCTAGCTGGTTATTAACTTCCTTTGCTTCTTTTCCAGAAAGAAAACGGATGCAGCTTTCCTCAGATTTCACATCAGGATTGGAAGCATCACAAACTGTCCAAAAATAATAAATATTTTTGTCGAGCTTGGCTTTAGAAGCACTTAATGTGAAGCTCGTGTCTGAAGTTTCAACAGTGTAAACCGAATTGAACAAATCAGTAACTTGAACTTTGTATTTATCTACACCTTCTGTTTTTACCCAATTTAAAGTGATATTGTCTTGTAGAATATCAGTTTTGAAAGGAGCTCTGATCGGGATTCTCTTGCTTTTCGATAGCAGGTCGATTTCGACAGAACGCTCGACCGAGCCAAGAGTGCCCATATTGGCTCTGTAGTTTTCGCTTGCGAGCATATCTTTTGAACCCGAAATTTCGTTCATAACGTAATCAGCAAGTTTTTTTGAAAGAGCACCTTTAGCAGATTTCATTTTTGTGGCAAGTTCAGATAGTGAATACTCGCCGGGTTTATTGATTTCGACTGTATTTCCGTTTTTAAAGACAAGCCCGATGTATGACTTGGCGGCTAATTTGATTTTACCAGTAGCCGGAAGATTATCGCCGGTTAATATTTTCGACCAGGCTCCTGTTGTTTGAAGCTGGACGATGCCTTTCACAGCGAGGACACTAAAATCGTTATTTTGCGAATTTGCCTCACAAAATAATACAGCAATCAATAATACTGTTGCTGATATGGTTGATAATATTTTCATTTTACTCCCTTTCTTGAAAATTTGTAATACACATTTTGTATCAATGGTTTCATAGAATACAGATATCCTTCGTAAGCATAGCCTGAAAGAACACTAGCATATATAGCTATCGTAAGTTCGGCTTCAAAATTGTATTTATGATGCAAATAAACAGTTGTTATTAGAATTACTATAGATTCAACAACAAAAATAATCAAAGAACCAATTTCATATAAATCTTTCTTATAATAGCATATATACGAATAAATTGCAATATTAATGTAACAAATTATAAATGCTATCAAAAAAGCAGCAAAATCAGGTAAATAAGAGAAATAATCTCTATTGAGAATCATCGAAATTATATTTGCATGAATTACCAAACCATACATATCAGGAAAGGCGGAGCCGGAGCCAGCGTCGTTAAGGGGAGTAAAGTATATATCCTCAAGAACAAATGATTCTCCAATAGGTTGAACACTGCCTAACAAAACAATTTTATTCTTGAAATCTATGTTTATTTCTCCGTTTATGATATCTATTGAATTTGCAAAAAAGAATTTCTCATAGTTCCCCTTATAAAAGATTGTTTCTTTGTCGTTGTTTCGTTTGAAAAACTCATTCATTGCTTTTTTTGAATATGCTCCGGCGATTTTGAGTGAGAATAGTGTGTCTTTTTGTCCGCGGTATTCACTTGTAGGGCTGAATTGTCTGACAGTTGTTGTCTTTTTGTCCTGACCAATCAATAAATTGTCAAAATGGTGGTTCAGTTCACTAAAACTATCATCAGATTTCTTGCAAGTAGTGAATTCTTGTTTTTTTTCATTCCAATTACCAAATTCTTGGGCAACTATCAGATTATCAACACCTCCTAAAACCATTCTGAGTATATTGTCGGTTTGAGCGTCGCCACTTGTATTAATACCGAATTCTATGCCTATGACCTTTGGTTCATCACGGTTGATGACTGAGATTAACCGGGCAAGCTCGAGATTGTCGTTTTTGTTTGTATTGATGAGAATGATTCTTGTGTCTGCTCTTGATTTATCTTCAGATTTTAATTTATTTAGGTTTACATCAGTAATTCGAAAATCAGAAAAAGCCTGCCAAAAAGGGTCGAGCAATTCAAAACTTAAAACAGTGGAGAAAAACCACATCGATATGAAAACTAATATAGTTATGATAAGATGGTCAAAAGAAAAAAATTTCATTTCTTTCTTTTCCTTTTGAATTTTTTAACATAAGTAATAGCCAATGGCTTTAATGAATCGTGATAAAGTTCGTAAATCATGGGAGTTATCAACAAAGCAAAGAATACGGCTGTAACCATTGGATCGAATAGTTCTACATCTAACCATTGCAAAGAATAAATGATTACAAGAAAAAGAATAATCATTTCAACAAAAACAATGGTTACAGATGATGGTTCATAAAAAGTTTCGTAATGAGTTCGTATGTAAGTATATAACCACATATTAAAATAGCAAAGCAAGACAACGAAAACGAGGGTAATCCATTCAGGTTTTTTGTAAATATAGCTGCCTTCGAGGATCATGGACACGGTATTGGCGTGGATAACAATACCATACATATCAGGATAGCTTTTTCCGACATATTGTTTGTTCATCGGGGTGAAAAAATTATCTTCCGTTACAAGAGTTTGCAAATCAGGACCTAAAAAGCCCATAAGCACGATTTTTCCGCGAAGAGCTTCTAGCTCAGGGCCATCCCGGAAAACATCAATGACATCGAAAGTTTTGTATTTGTTTATATTTCGTTTATAATTGATTTTCTCATTTCTATTTCCTCTTTTTATCAGATTATTGTATGCTGTTTGATTATATAATTTAGTAACTGTTACCGGGAAAGCTGGTACAGTTGTCTTGCCGACCATTTCCTTTGGAGAAAAATCCCGGGCTATACGAAAATCTTCCGAACCAATTATGATATTTGCAAAACCTGAATGGGCATATTGACTAAATTTATTATTAGATTTAATCAAAGTGTCGAAGTGTTCTTTTTCCATCTCAGGATCAAACGATTTCAATTCGCTTACCATAACAAGATGCTTGCATCGCTTAAGCGAGCGCCTCAGAGGTTCGTCTATTGCCCCTGAATCGCTACGAAAAAAAGCATCGATTCCGATAACTTCAGGGCGGTATTTGTTAATAATATCAATTTGCCGGGCAAATCCGCGACGGTCAAGATAACCTATGTTCACTAATACAATATTAGTATCGACTTCTATTTTATCATAATTTCTTATTTTTGAAAAGACTATGTCGGAAACATAGAAATCTTGTAAAGTGTTTTGTATCTGGTCGAGGAAGTCAATTTGAAAAATAATTGAAAAATACTTTAACACTATCAAAATCATCGCAGTTGTGACAATGTTGTCTAATATCATCAATTTTTTCATATTTGAAAAGTCAATTAATTAAAATTCAAACAAATTTAAGAAAAAATTGTCATAAATATCAGTTTATTTAATCAGACATGTTTCATTTTAAAAATATTTTCAATTATTTTGTGATGTTTTTAATAATTATGTGTTATATAATATATAGAATTGAGCAATTATAAAAAGTATTTGCTAATATGGAAAAATGAGTAATCAGCTAACATATAAATCATTTATAATAGTGCTAAACATGGCTTGTTTGTTGTGCTTAAGCTCCTGTGATCCTTGCAGCCCGAGTCATACACCCGGCCCTTCTGCAGAGATAGGCGAACTTGTTTTTTCTGCACTTACAATAAACAATGATCAACCTTCGATTTATACAGTTAATTCCGATGGAACAAAATTAAGGAAAGTCATTACTGAAGGTATTTTGTGTTCAGCTCCATCTAATAATGGCCGCATAGCTTATCTTTCAAAAAACAACAGTGGCGAAAAAACCATTATGCGTGCAAAACTCGATGGCAGCGATTTGAAGAATATTTCACCGAATAGGACAATCGGACAATATATTTTTATGGATTTAGTTAACCCAATAATGTCTCCCGATGGGAATATTATTTCATTTTCAGCAGGAGATGGTCATTTATGGGAAACTTCTTACGATGGCGGTTTGTTCTCAGATATTTCATCGATGTTTTGCGAAGGAACCACCCCTTCGATTTCGCCTAATGGTAAGTTTCTTGCTTACTTCCAAGGTGAGAGTATCTCGAATGCTCTTACGATAAGAATAGTCGACGTTTTGGAAAATCCACCTGTAAATTATGTTTACAAGGAATATCTTTTTGGCGTAAATGAATACAGGGGTGAACCAACAATTAGTTGGTCTAAAACAGGCAATCTGTTGAGCTATGTCATCACCCAATCGGGCGTACAAGATGCCATAATCATAAATAAAAACGATTTGAGCGACGAACTATCAATCCCTTGTTCTAATATTGGTGCTTTTACGGTACAGTTTTCTCCACAGGAAGACCGCCTTGTCTATTGTGGTAGAGACGGCAATTTATATCTTTTAATAGTTGCGTATGAATCAAAAATAATCAAATTAACTAACACAGAACTTCCTGTCATCAATATTTATCCACAGTTTTCAGCTGATGGGAAGAAACTTTGTTATACAAGATACTACAGCGACCAGACAGATATATTTAGCGGGGTTATTGAAGTTTTGAATATTGATTACTTCCTTGGAACTGGAAAAAGAGAGGTAAATTTAATTAAAAATAATGCTTATAGAGCGTTCTGGACTAATAAGAATTAAACGCTTAAATATTTTAGTAATTTGAAAGCATTAATAAATATAAAACAAACAAAATGAAGCATAATTACTCACGATATAGCGACGAAGAACTCTTCAATCTGATGAGCGGTGAAAAACCCGAGTCGGAAGCTGCTTTTTCTGAGTTGTACGCACGCTTTTCACAAAGGATTTATGCTTATTGTCTTCGCATACTCGGCAATACCGAAGATGCTATGGACGTGTTTCAAGATACTTTTCTAAGTTTTTATAAATCTGGCACTACCCAAAAGAAAATGGAAAATGTAGCTGCCTTTTTGTTTACAATAGCTCGTAATCTATGCATTAATCACAAGCGTGATAAAAAGAGTACATCAAACATTGATGATTTCGAGTTTTTTAATAGTGAAAAAAAATATGAAAATGAAGAGCTTTTACAACTGATTTCAACTGCGCTCGAGTTTCTCGATTTCGAATATCGCGAAGCATTTGTTCTACGGCTTTATCATGGGCTTTCTTACAAAGAAATTGCCGATGTGCAAAACGAGACCATAGCTGCTGTTAGGAATAGAGTCTGGCGAGCCAAAGAAAAGATAAAGAATATATTAACACCTTACTTAGAAGATTTGTCAAACAATTAAATAGATTAAGTACGATGAACTACTCTAAATTAATACACGAATATCTGGACGGAGATCTAAGCCCCGAAAAAGAGGATTTGCTCTTTTCGGGTTTGGCTACAAGCAGCGAGTTCCGTCAGGAATTCAATTCGCAAGTGAAATTGCAGATAATAGCGCAAAACGATATGAGAAACATCTCACCTCCACTTGCAAGCACTAGTGCAATTTTCTCAACTTTAGGTTTTTCGATGCCCTCAGCCAATTACCTTACTATGCATAGAGCACCCAAAAGCCAAAAGTATCATTTTTTCAACAGGGCGTTTACCTCTTTAAAAAATATTATGCCCAATTTGCTCACAACCTTTATTGCATCGGCTATTACCGGTCTGATTCTTTATTTGTTGCTTAACGGCTCTTTCTCGAGCAGGATGGGGACTCTGGCTAGCGACATAAAAAGTAGCATCCCCGTATCTTCATTTGTAGAAACTACGCCTTCAGCCCAGCAAAGCACGAATCAACAGCAAGACTTGACTTGGCTCCACGATGAGATTGATGGACTTAAGAAACAATTAAGAAACAACAATTCCTATTGGAGTAACCAGTTTTCTTTACTTGCACAGACCATTGCTGCAGGTGAATCTCAACAAGAGAATCCTGCCCAAGATTCTCAGCTTGCAAGTAATGACCAAACCATACCGTTCAATAGCTATACAACTTTGCAAGACTTCCGCCCGCCAAGAAATGAGCAATTAACAGCAGGATTTGGAACATCTATCAATTATACTCCAATTCCCAATAATATCCAAGTCCCGCAAGATGGTATCGATAATACAACAATGGGATTAGAACTTCACGGAATTGCCACTATCTCATATCCATCAATAAAAATCAACGATGGCAGTAATCCTTGGTTTTCCAATGCCAGTATTGGAGGCTTTTATAAGATTTCAAAACAACATACAGTTGGGCTCGAAGTTGGACAGGAAAAATTTGGTATGAAGTTCAACAGCATCGAAAACGGAAAAGAATATCAATACACTCAAAACCCAATGTTAATATGGTATGGTGCATATTATCGCTATTCTGCTACCGATCTGGGCTGGAAAGACAGATTTTATCCTTTTACACAAATATTTGCTGGGGCAAGCTCAGTTGGTCCTGTTGGAAAGTTAAGTGTTGGTTTAGAATACAGATTAGCGCAAAATGTAAAGCTTTCGCTCGGCATTGAGTCGAAACGCTTATGGTATTTCTTGCAAGATAACACTTATACATCAGACAAAACTGGAGTGAATTATGGTATAAGCATACTCTATTAATTGGAATATTCCATTATTTAGCATAAACGGCTGATGTTAAAAAAAACTCTTTCTTTTCTTGTCTTGTTAGCAATGAGTGCTTGCACTTGTGTAACGGATATTAATACTCCTAGAGATGTTGTACCCACCGAGTTTGCCAATATACTTTTCATTAATTCCCATCCCGATATGGAAAATATGAGGATTAAGCTCAACGGCAAAGTATTCATTGACCAATTGAATTATAAAGTGCAAGATACTAACTACCGCAAATCAGATATAGGAAACATCGATTTAGAAATTTTTGATTTAAAAGATACCTCACTCGTTTATCGCTCTTATGTTAATCTAAAGAAAGAACAATCTTACACCATCGTATTTTATGGCAGCAACAAGCGTGTCGAAGAAATTTATCTCGAGGATACTCTTTCTTCGTTAATACATTCAAATAGTTATTTTCGCACTTTCCATCTAAGTCCTGATGCTCCAAATGTTATTGTCGAACTGAAAGATGCTTTCGGCAATAGCATAAACCAAGCGTTATCATATCATGAAAAGAGTAATATAGCTGCTTTTCCGACTGGCCCGCTGGAAATCAATATTTATGACTCTACCAAAACGGAACTCTATATGAAGCTACCAGCAATTGAGTTCAAACCAGGTACCTTTTATAAAATACTACTACGTGGCTACTTCGGCATTGGTCATCAGAATCGTCTGAACTGCACCGTTATCGGCAACGAATTTGTTAAGCAATAAAATTGCCACATTTCTTTAATTAATTCTTATATTTGTTATTCGACAAAATAAAATATTGTCGATTTTAATTTGTTATAGATATTTAAATATAAAAAATTTATTAAAGGATAATTATGAGAAATATGATTTTTATGGTTATGCTGCTGATACTATTCAATTCATCTCTCTTCTCTCAATTAAAGAATAAGAATAATCCCGAAGCAATAGCCAAGCAATTCATTGAAAAGCTAAGTAATGGAGAATATGAAATTGCCTATAATTATTTCGACAATATTGTGAAGAACCAGTTTAAATTGCCACAATTAGAAGGTTTGTGGCAAATGCTGAAAGCTCTACATGGCGATTTCGAATCAATTACAAATGTCGAAGGCAGCAACTATTTGGATAACCGCATTGTAATCTTAACAACTTCTTTTAACCTATCTATAGTCAAATTCCGGATTGTTGTTAATGCGGATGGACTGATTATTGGCTTCGTTATTGATAGTGTTACGTCCAAAAAGCCTTATTCGCCGCCGGAATATGCTGATACTACAAATATCATAGAGATTCCTACTGAGTTTGGCGAAGAAGGATTTAAACTGAAAGGCATTATCACAATTCCAAAAAATAAAGACAATTATCCATTATTAATTCTTGTCCACGGTTCAGGTCCTCAGGATATGGACGAAAGCTTCGGTCCCAATAAAATATTCAAGGATATTGCCTTGGGACTTGCTAGCAAGGGAATAGCCGTTTTCAGATACGAAAAGCGCACTAAAGTGCATGGGGAGAAGATTGGAACCGATATCGACATCGACAAAGAGACTGTTGATGATGCAGTTCTTGCTGTTAAACATATTTCGGAACAAAAAAGCATAAATCCCACTAAGATTTTTCTTCTAGGGCATAGCCTTGGTGGATATATGGCTCCCAAGATAGCACAAAGAGCTAAAGAATTAAGTGGTATCATTTTGATGGCTGGCAGCCTTAGTCCGCTCGAAGATCTAATCCTTATGCAAATCCGTTATCTTGCTGAAATAAAAGGCGAACCAAGCCAAGAAGAAATTGATAACATTAATAAAATCTCTCGTCAAAGAGAGTTTCTAAAAAAGAGTAATTTGGCAGACGACACTCCTGTTGACTCGTTGCCACTTGGCGTACCTCCATCATATTGGAGAAGTTTGCGGAATTATCAGCCGGATCTTGTTGCAAAGCAGATAGATACACCAACGCTTGTTTTGCAGGCAGAAATGGATTATCAAGTGCCTCAGAGTGAGTTCGAAAAATGGAGAAAAGCTCTCTCCGGCAGGAAAAACACTGATTTTGTAATGCTTAAGGGGTTGAACCATCTTTTTATGAAATCAGAACACAAAGGATATGAAGATTATTTCAAAGAAGGGCATGTTTCAAACGATTTAATTCAAACAGTTGGCGATTGGATTTTGAAAAAGTAATTATTTATAAGAGTCCTGTTTTTTTTCATCATTAAAAATAAGTGAAAATATATACTGATAATACTGAATTCGCGAAGAATTATTTTGAGAATCTGCTTACGTTTTCAAAATTTTCAACTGCTGATAAAAGAAATAATTATTCCGATAAAATCCAGCAAATATTTGATACCGAAGATTATTATTTAAGCGAAATTGATGATTATCATGGCTGGCAGCATATTGTTTTCAAAGAATTCTCATCTACTTCTCAATTCGATATGTTAATCGAACTAAGTAAGTCAAACACGATGCCAGATAGATTAATTTGTCAGGCGGGCAGTGGGAAAAAATTCCACGGTTTTCGCAATCGTCCCTGGGAAAGTTTGCCAGGTAATCTTCATTTAGCTGCTTTTTTTGCTCCAAAACAAGAAATACCTAATTTCGCAACTGGTTTTTTAATCCTTGCCGCTGTCTCTGTTTTTCAAACAATTGAATCGTTTCCCGAATTAAAAGGAAAGGCTAAATTCAAATGGGTGAATGACATTGTTGTTGGATCTTCGAAAGTATGCGGAGTTATTGCTCAAACGCAAGTTATGGGTAATGAAATAAGCGGCGCTGTCATTGGTATTGGTTTAAATGTTGAAGCGGCGCCAATGGTAGAGCCAACAGCTTTCGTTGCGAAATCTAGTTGTTTAAACGATTTTTCATCTATTTTTATAACTCAAAAAGAAGTTTTTGATAAACTGTTATTTTTTTTAAATATTAATTATAAAAATCTCTTGCGGGGCAATTACCGTGAACTACTTGAGATTTATAGGAACAATTCGCTAATTATTGGAAAAGAAGTAAAAATTTGGTCTGATGAACAGAATGGAGATAATAGTATAATCCATAAGGGTAAAGTAATAAAAATTGGGGAAAACTTAGAATTATATCTGGAAGGACAGAAAACAGCAATCGTTAGAGGAAGACTATCTCTTGCGGAAAACCATTAATTATAATTTTTTAAGAATCAAGAAGTATTGATGACAAGTATATTCATTGCCGATGACCACAATCTAATTCGAGAGGGCTTGAAAAGATTAATCGAGGCTGAAACCGATTTAAGAGTGGTAGGCGAAGCCGCCAACGCTGCCGAAGTTTTCTCATTCTTCAAGCATAACACCTGTGATTTAATTATTTTAGACATTAATCTGCCTGATCATAGCGGACTTGATGTGCTAAAGGACTTGAAGGCAGTTCTTCCCCATTTGAAAGCATTAATTTTAAGTATGTATCCCGAAGATAGATTTGCTTTTAGGGCATTAAAAGCAGGAGCAAATGGATATATTACAAAAGAATCTGCCAACACTGAAATGATAAAAGCCATTCGCAAGGTGCTTGATGGAAGAAAATATATAAGCGAAAATCTTGTCGAACAACTTGCCTATTCTTTCGGTAACAATCCTAATAAAAAAGAATTTGAAAAACTGTCAGACAGAGAATTTCAGGTGCTGCTGCAAATTGGTTCTGGTAAAAGCGTTAATGAAATTGCAAGCAATTTAAATCTAAGTGCTAGCACCGTAAACACATATCGTAATCGTGTCTTAGAGAAAATGGGAATGAAGACTAATCTGGAACTTATCTATTATTGTGTTAAATCTGGCTTGGTCGATTGAAATTTTTTAAATATAATATTATTTCTAAAAAATGAAGTTTAATTTGTATTATTTGAAGTCAAAATTCTTATTTGTAAAACTTTTCAGAGGGAAAAATGAAAATCTCATACTTGCTACTTACTTCTATCATTATCTTTGCAGTTTTGCTGTTCGGTTGTCAGGACAAATCGAGCGATAAAATGAATGTAAAATCAAGTGAAGCCATAAGCACAGGTGCATTAGCAGGAAGCACTCCCGTCAACTTTAATGCAGAATTACTATTTTCGACAAAGCGCATCAGCGATCCCCAAATTTCACCTGACGGCAAATGGGTACTATATTCCTTGAAGACACCTGACATCGCCGGGAACAAATTTTACAATACTATTGGGATTGTTTCAATCGACGGCAAAGAGAACAAGCTGCTCACAGACGATAAATCAAACGATTATAATGCCATTTGGTCGCCAGATGGTTTAAAAATTGCGTTTATATCCGATCGCGAAGATGGAGTTTCGCAAGCTTTCACAATGGATATTAACGGGGGCAACTTACGACAAATAACAAAGGTCGAAAATGGGGTCGATAATCTCCTCTTTTCGCCTGATGGCAAGTATCTTTCTTTTACATCAGATGTTAAAATAGCACCAACTACTGCCGAGCTTTTTCCAAAATATCCCGAAGCAAATGTAAGGATATACGATCAATTACCAGTACGCCACTGGAATACCTGGGAAGATAATATGGTTTCCCACCTTTTCATCGTATCGGTTAGCGACGGCAAAGTAAAAGATTTAAACGAAGGCGAGAAATTTGATACACCAATGAAACCCTTTGGTGGCAGGGAGCAATTCTCCTGGAGCCCAGACAGCAAGTTTATTGCCTACGCCAGCAAAAAATATACTGGTCTTGAATATGTAAAAAACACTAACTCTGATATTTATGTAGTAAATATTGAGACAAACGCCACCGAAAATATAACAGAAGGAATGAAAGGTTATGATTTAGAGCCGCTCTTTTCTCCTGATGGTAAATGGCTTGCTTTTAATAGTATGGAAAGAGCAGGTTTCGAATCGGACAAGCACAGAATAATGCTTTACAATCGTGAAACAAAAGCCATTAGCGAGTTAACTAAAACCCTCGACCAATGGGCAAGCAATGCCGTTTGGGCTAATGACAGCAAATCAATTTATTTTGTCGCTACCGACAATGGTAAAGAGCATATTTTAAACATAAAAGTAGAAGATGGTTCTTGGAAAAACATAACAAATGGCTGGTTTAATGATGGTCCAATCACAATATCTTCCAACGGAACTATCGTTTTCGGCAGGGAAGATATGATGCACCCGCAAGATATTTTTAAAATTACTCCTGCTAGTCCCGAGCCAGTCCGCATAACTTCTATTAACGAAGACCTTTACAATAAAATTAAAAAGGTTGTAATTAAAGAGCGTTTCGTAACCAGTCGAGACGGCAAGCAAATTCACACTTGGGTCGTTTATCCTCCTGATTTTGATACTACAAAGCAATATCCAATGATTTCTTTCTTGCAAGGTGGTCCACAAAGCATGATTGGACAAACTTTTCATTACCGGTGGAATTATTATCTAATGGCATCGCATAATTATATCGTTCTTTTGCCCAATCGCCGTGGTGTTCCCGGTTTTGGACAGCAATGGAATGATGCTATTTCCAAAGATTGGGGAGGAAAACCTATGGACGATATCGTCGATGCCACAAATGATCTTGCCAAAGAACCTTACGTAGATAAAGAAGGACTTTGTGCCGTTGGAGCAAGTGCTGGGGGCTATGCCGCATTTTGGTTTGCTGGTCATAATGAATGCAATTTCAAATGTCTCATTGCTCATTGTGGTGTCTTTAACTTTGAAAGTATGTATGGAAGTACAGAAGAACTCTGGTTCCCCGATTGGGAAAACGGCGGTCCTTATTGGGACCCTGCAAATAAAGCATATTACGACAAACATTCGCCTCATCGCTATGTCCAGAACTGGAAAACTCCCATTATGATTAGCACAGGCGAAAACGATTTCCGCGTTCCATATACTCAAAGCTTGGAAGCGTTCACCGCCGCTCAGGCTCATGGCGTTCCTTCTAAACTACTAGTTTTCCCGGAAGAAACGCATTTTATCTTGAAGCCACAGAATTTCCTTGCTTGGTCGCAAGAATTTTTTGATTGGTTAGACAAGTGGACAAAGGCTAAGAAGTGATAATGGTGGAAGGAACTAATTGTGTAAAGACTGTCCTAAAAGGATTATTTTTTATATAATTTATCAGGCAAAGATGCCTAACCCTCTAGAAACAACTGGATTTGGTTTTTAATGGGTTTCTCTTTTCCTTATTATTCATCGAACATTTTGTTTATATACAAAAATAAGATTCTAATTTTGAGATAGCCCCTTTTATAATAATCAACTAAGAATTATCCAGCGTCATCTGCTTTTTTCTTTTTTGCAAAGCGAGTGATGATGATGCTTAATTCATATAAAGCGAAAAGGGGAATAGCAAAAATCATCAAGCTGACTGGATCGGTTGTTGGAGTGAGAATGGCGGCTAAAATCAGATTTATTACTATGGCGTGACGGCGGTATTTGGAAAGAAATCGGGGTGTAATGATACCAACGCGAGCAAGGATATAGGCAACCATTGGCATTTCAAAAAGAAGTCCCGATGCGAGAAGCATTATCGTAATGAAGCTGAAATATTCGTTTATATCGATAATATTCTTTATTGTTTCAGAGCCAAAAGATGCCGCAAAGGTAAGCATTGCCGGGATCATTACGAAATAAGCAAAAGCAACGCCAACAAGAAAGCAAAATGATGTGAAGATAGTGATGCTTCCGATCCATTTCCTCTCATTTGAGTATAGTCCAGGGGCGACAAAAAGCCAGAGTTGCAGGAGAATGAAAGGGATTGATATTATCAGACCGACAACAAAGATCACTTTAAAATAGAGAAATGGCTGCCCGAAAGGACGGAGATTTTGCAAATCAAGATGAACTGCTTTTGCAGGATTAAGCAAGATGAGTTCCATAAGAGGATTAATAAAAAAACCTGCAATAATACAACCGATAATAACACTTATTAGCGCCCAAATAACTCTTTTCCGAAGATCTTCGAGATGCTCGAGAAATCCCATTTCGTCGTCGTTTTTTTCGATGCCGTCTTTTGCTTGTGATTTATTTTTTTCTTCGCTCATTTATGCTTATCTGTTCTGTCAGTATTAAAGAATCAGAATATTATCCAGTTTAATTATGTCTCAAAATCACTTTTTGAGACTCCGAAGCGTTCATGAGTGTGCAAATCCTTCTCGCCAATGGGCTCGACATGAACAATGACGTCGTGGATGTTGTTCATTTTATTGTGTAAGATTTGCTCGACAGAATGGGCAAGTTCGTGTGCTTTTTCAACAGTCATTTTTCCATCTACTTCGATATCGATAGTAATATTAAAAAGATTTCCAATTTTTCTTATGCGAGCTCGATGAGGATTGTTAACTCCTGAAATGCCTTCAACGATATCAAAGACCTCTTTGTAAAGTGCGGGATTCTCATTGCCATCCATTAATTCCGAAGAAGAGTGCATAAAAATCTCATAGCCGGATTTCATAATCCAAATACTGATGGCAAAAGCGGTTATCAGGTCGATGATTGGCATTTGAAGAATGTGAGTGAAAACCAAACCGGCGAGAACCGAAGATGAAGTAAGTATATCGTTTTGCATGTTCTTGGCATTAGCGATTATCATGTTGCTTTTAAGTGTTTTACCGGCTCTTTGCAAATAAATTGAAAGCCCAAGTTTGCCAAAAATTGATACTAAAGTGATATAAATTGCTAGTATCGAAGGTACTTCGGTGCTTGAGTTTTCGAAAAAACGGCGAAAAGTGGAAATTGCGAGTTGTGTGCCGGCAAAAAAGATGATAAAAGAAAGCAATTTGGCGGCGATACTATCGGCTTTTTTATAGCCATAAGGATATTTAATATCAGGAGGCTTTGCGATAATACGTGCCGTAATAAGAGTGATGAAAGAGGTGGCTATATCGGTCGCCGAATCGATACCATCGCCGATAACGGCAAAGCTACCGGAGATAATGCCCACTGCAATTTTGGATATTGCCAGGAAAGCGTTACCAACAATTGCAACAAAACTAACATTATATAATTGTTTTTCTCTTTTATCCATTTTGAAAAACAAATCCCTCGAAAGAAATTTTCAAAAAGGGATATTTATGTCTTAAAAATTTTGTTTTAAAGTTCTTTCCGAAGACGTGCAACAGGTATTCTCATTTGCTCGCGATATTTGGCAACAGTTCGGCGGGCGACATTATGCCCTTTTTTCTTTAATTCGCTACTAATTAAATCGTCGCTTAAAGGTTTGCTTTTTGGTTCGTTATCAATAATGCCCTTGATGATTTCTTTAATGACAGTGGTAGAAATCTCTTCGCCTTCCTCGTTGGCAAGAGATTCGCTGAAAAAGTATTTTAACTCGAAAGTGCCATAATCTGTTTGGACATATTTGTTATTGACAATTCTGCATACTGTAGAAATATCCAAGCCTGTGTCTTCAGCAACAATTTTATAGATTAAAGGTTTAAGTCCGCTGCTTCCTACGTAGAAAAAGTCTTTTTGCAGATGTGCGATGGCTGTCATTACTTTTAACATAGTGTTTTTTCGCTGCCTGATAGCTTGAACTAAAAACTTGGCGTCTTCGTATTTATTGCGAATCCATTCGCGGGTTTCCTTGTTGAAATGTTTGTATTTAGCTTCTTTTTTTACTTTTTCATACGCCTTGCTCACTTGGAGTTGAGGGAGACGCGAATCATTAACAGTAATGATTAATTCGTCAGATTTGGGATCTCTTTCGATAATAAAATCAGGAATAATGGTATTAGTGTCCTCATGAAAATCGCCGTAACCAGGCTTGGGGTTGAGCTTTCTAATCACCTCGATTGCCTCTCGTAAATACCCCTCTTCGACCTCAAGTTGTTTCTGGATGGTGTTGAAATGCTTCATTGTCAAAGCATCATAAGTTTTTTCGAGAATTTCGACAGCAAGTTTTTGAGCGGCATTAGGCTTGCGAATAGTCTTCAACTGTGCCAATAGGCACTCTTTCAGATCGCGAGAACCGATACCAGGTGGATCAAGCATTTGTATAACTTTTAACACTTTCTCTGCTTGGGCGAAAGAGACAGGACTAAGAGGCTCGATATTGCTACCTTGGAAAGAATCTGGAAAAGAAACATAATCAGCGTAGTAATCAGGGGAGGATAACGAGCCAAATTCTTCAGCGATTTCGCTTGAAAGGGCATATTCCCGAGCTGGATTGTATCCTGCTTTCTCTTTTTCGGCTTGTAATTGCTTTTTTATCTTTTTTTGCATAGAAAAATTCAGTTCAGAAATCACAGAATTAGTATCTGTAACGATGTCAATTAATTTCCGCCTAAGATAACCGTCAGCATCGAGGTTGCCAAGTATTTGTTCACCGAGAATATACTCCTCTTCGTCGAATTTATGCATCCTTAATTGTTGTAACAGCTCGTCAACAAATGTGTTATTGTCTTTAATCTGAAAAGGCTCGAAATCATCGTGTTCTTCATTGCTTTTCTTTAAATTTGGCAGATAATCCGCATCGTCTTGCCATATCATTTTGTAAAACTCGAAAGGGTCACCTTCTTTTTCTTGCAAGAACTCTCGAGCTTCTATGCCGTCTTTTATTTCCGAATAGTCGGTTTTATCTTCTTCTTCGGCTTCGTGAACGACAGGAGGGGGTTCGGAAAAAAGCTCGAAATCTTCGCTATGCTCTGTTCCTGACTCCTCGAGTAGAGGATTCTGCTCGATTTCCTGATAGACCTGCTGTTCGAGTTGGACTAAAGGTAACTGCAACAGCTTCAGATATTGAATCTGCTGTGGAGTCAGGGTTTGCATCAGCGATGTTCTAAGGTCAAGAGATAGTTTCATTATTTTATTGACATTTATATTTTAATTACTCATTTAAAAAAAATCAATATCTTATTAAAAACGAATCTTTAGCATATAGTTCGTCGATGTATTCCTTAAGATCCTGATAAAACTCGGCGCCATAAGCCCTTTTCAGCGCTTCGCAGAGAAATTCGGCAAGTTTTATGTTGTTTTGCTTGCCTGTTTTTCTAGCGTTTTTACATTCGTCGATTTGCATGTAATATAGCCGTTTATCTTTTCCATTGCTCACTCTGATTGGGAAAAGATGGCAAGAAATGGGTTTTCTAAATACTGTTTCCTTATTAAAGAATGCTTTTTCGAGTGCACATTTGGCAATTTTCCCATCGTAATAGACAAAAACACAATCCTTTTTACCGATACATTTGGTGGTTAAGCCATTTGACGAACTGTCGAACCAGCCATTTCCTTCAATATATCGTTTGGATTTTTCAGATAAATATTTCATAGCTTGCGGCAGACAAGCCTCAACAGCATATATTTCTTCGTTGGCTAGTGGCGCCCCGAACTCGCCAGGGAAAGTGCAACAAGCACCTTTGCATTTTTGCAAGTTACATTCAAAATAAGAACTTACTATATCTTCTTCTATTAATATGTTTCTAATATATAACATAGAAAAACCGCTCTTAGAAAAAAGTATGCCAAAGCTAATTGCAAATTAAGAAAATTTTATTTAAGAGAAAACTAATTATAGAAATAATTCAGAAATTTTAATCTTACAGAGCAGTTAAAAGAACGCTATTTCTTTTTGTCTTCTTCATTAAAAGAAGGTTTGAACGAACGAGTTTCAATTTTTGATGGCTCAAGTAGCGGCGGGGCAGGTGTTTCCTTTTGGGCTTCTCTGCTCCTTCTTAAAGAATCGCTGATGGCAAGATTAATTACTTGGTCTTGAGTAATTTTAATATTTCTAATCACGCTTCCTGCCCTGCCAAGTGGTGGCAATATCTCACCATTTCTTTTAAATTCGATAGCTCCGACATTGCCGGTGGTAAGGATAATAAAGTCTTTTGCAGACCATCGACGATAATCGTTTGGTGTGATAAGCGACTGTTCTTTGTATTTTCCGTCAAGATTTACTTCTATCCAAGCCGAATCGATGCCTGTTGCTTCGAAGACCAAGCTATCGTTCTTCGATTCGAATAGAGAGAGAAGTCCTTTGTTTTCATATTCGATGACAGTTGTGTCTGCGGAATCGTCAAGCTTTTCATCTGCTAATTCTGATGATGAACTATTTCCAGTAAAAAATGCGATGTAAAGCAAGGTTAACATGCTGATGGCTATAGCTATATAAACCAGATAATTGACTACCTTCTTATGATTTTTGTCGAGGAATTTCTTTATTTCCTTGATATCGTATAATGATTTAAGACCTTTATATTGGGGTACCTCCTTTATTATGTTTGTATATTGTTTGGGAGAAACCGGCTTAAAAATGGTCTTTAAATCTTCTTCGATATCTTGGCGATTTATTTTGAGGAAGTTAGCATAATTAATAATTGAAGAACGGGCATAAATATCGGGAAGGATTGAAAAATCACCCTTTTCTAAAGCTTTCAAGATATGAGGTCTTATTTTTATTTTTTCACTTGCCTCTTCGATGCTTAGCTTTTGTTTTTCGCGTGCTTGTCTTAGCTTTTCGCTTAGTTCTATCATTATTCCCAAGAAAAAAAAATTCAAACGTGAACTACAAATTTACTAAATATTTCTACATTCACAAAAGAATATTTGTGTCTTAATAAATTTTAAGTTTTTGTTTTTAAAATGGCTTATAAATATACTATCCATTGATTATTTTTACACATATTACAATCGAAAAATTAATGCCAAAAATCATAATGGTAACTTAAAAAAATATTTATAGATTTGCACTTGTTTAATCTACACTTATTGATTTTGTTTTACAGATTCACAAGTTGATAGGATATTGTTAATACTTAAAGTTATTATACAAAAGAATGAAAATAGCCATTATCTGCTCGATTTTTCTGATTGCATTTTTTCAAACATTAATAAGCCAAGCAGACACAGTATTAAATTCAAAAGATACATCCAACTTATTTATAGAGCAAAGTGAATTTTATTATGCAAACCAGCCGCGAAGCACTTTTTTAGGTGGTTTGCCATATAAGGAAAACAATCCTCAATTGTTGCCTTCGATAGCTTTGGGAACTATTGTTGTCGGGTTTTATGCGACTCAGCATATTATTCAGATGAAAACGATTTGGCAGGAACAAGGTAAATTCAAAATAATAGAGGACGGCAGATATGCTCTTTATGCCGACAAGGCAGGGCATTTATTTGGAACATATCTCACCTCCTATTTCTGGTCGGAGGCGCTGATGAGTATTGGTTACAAATGGGAAACATCGTCTATTATTGGGGCTGTAATGGGCTTAACATATACAACTTATGTCGAAATAATGGATGGTTACGGGAAAAATTGGGGCTTTTGCCCCACAGATTTTTATGCTGATATAGCCGGGGCTGCGCTTTTTATCGGGCAGTATTACTGTCCCGTATTGCAAAATTTTACTCCAAAATTTCAATACGTTCCTGCTCCTTGGCATGGCGAAAATCACAGACAGCCCTCGGATATGTTCATCGACGATTACAGTTCGCATACTCTGTGGATAACTGTAAATGTTTATAATCTATTGCCTGATGAGTTGAAGAAATATTGGGTACCTTGGCTTGGCATTAGTTTTGGCTATGCAGCTAGAAATTTATGCGCTCCGATGACTGCTGGAGTTGTTTGCTCTAATAAATCTGAACACATCTATCCTGATGTATATGGCAATCCCAAATTTATTATTGCCCTTGACTATGACCTTGCAAAAATGATACCTGGCGAGCCCGGGTTCTGGAATTGGTTAAAACAAACTTTAAATTATTACAAATTTCCTTCGCCAGCAATTGAATTTGGCAAAACGACAAAGGTCTATTTAGTCTATCCTTTTCATTTTTAAAGTATTTGAAGCCAAGATCGGACGAAAAAAATATTTTTATTTATTATGAAAGCGGAATTCGAGCCGTCGGTTGATTGACATGTTTTCGGGGCTGTCATTAGGGACAATTGGCTGTCTTTTTCCATATCCTATAGCTATTATTCTATCGTCGGATATCCCGTTTTTTAAAAGATGATTGCGCATTGTCTGAGCACGTAATTCGGAAAGTTGGTCGTTGAACTCATCGGTTCCGCGACTATCTGTGTGGGCATAAACCTCGACTTTTATATTGCTGTTTTCTTTCAAAAGGTCAACAAGCATATTTATTGAACTATACGCAGCAGGATTAAAATTATATTGACCGGTATTAAAAATGTTCAAAATATACTTTTTAACGCCGCTCTCAGCCAATCCTACAATAGATTCGAGAATAATGTTTTCAGTACGTTCGATACTCCTGTTTTGAGCTTGATTTCGTAGATCAATGCTGTTAGTAGTAGGGAAATAGCCTTTCTTGTAGGCATAATATTCATAGTTTTTACCCAATGGCAGCACAATGAAATAAGCGCCATCGACAGGATCGCTGAACAGTTCGCCTAGTGACTTTTTTTCTCGTTGTGAAATATCTTCCCAATTAATCGTTGCCTCCAATGGTTTGCCATTTTCATCTGTTACTTGTCCATTAATAGTGGCAACACGCTCTGGCCGGGCGACTTCAGGAATTGTAATGGAATAGATATCAAAGCCGCCTCTGCCCTCTGGCAGTTTATCGGTGGTAAAATAGGCAATGTCGCCCTTCGTCGCAAAAATATAGCCCCAATCGTCTCCGGCTGTATTAATCATTTTGCCTAAATTCACCGGCTCAGACCATTCGGTCCAGGAATCTTCCTTTAATCTTACTGATACAAATACATCAAGAAAGCCTAACCCATAATGTCCATCAGAGCTAAAATATAGCGTTTTGCCATCGGGATGCAGGTAAGGAGTGCGCTCGGCAAAAGGGGTATTGATGATATTGCCAAGATTAATCGGATCGCTCCAGCCGTTTTCGGTTTGTATAGTAACATAAATGTCAGTATTTCCCCAAACATCGCCATTGTATGGTAGATCTTTTTTTTGATAAGCACCTACACCGCCAGGTCTGTCTGAAACGAATAAAATTGCCTTGCCGTCGGCGGAATAAGTTGCATCACATTCAAAATATTCGCTATTTATAGGTGCCGGTAAATGCTCTATTTGCGACCAGCCAATTTGTGTTTTGTTAATTTTAAAAATATCGCCTCTGCCAAGACTTTTTGGATAGTTGCCAAACAATAGGATTCGCGTGCCATCAGTAGAAATACCTGTGATAGATTCAGATTTCCCAGTATTAAGCAAGCTGCCATAATTGCTTGCTTTTTGCCAAGCACCATTTTCATATTCGGAAATAAAAATATCGTCAATTCCTGAGTTGTCGGCTCGCTTGCTGCCTGTGAAATACATCTTTTTGCCGTCGATAGTGGGCATTGGCTTTAATTCGTCTCCTTCCGTGTTGATACCTGGGCCGAGATTGGTTACTATCAAGCTATCACTTTTACCGAGTATAAGGTCAATTATATTTTGAAATTTTTTATCATCTGAAGTAAAATATATACGGTATTTTTCAAAGATTTCTGCTGCTTGCTCCCATTGTTTTTGTTCAATATACTTGGAGGCAATGCGCTGGACGGCAACAAAAGCTTCGTTTGAAGGGGCATTGGCTTGGATGTATTTGTCATATATAGATACTTCTGTTTCCGAAGCAGGAGCTTTGTGCAAATTCGGCATCATTTCGCTGTTAGACCTGCTTTCAGCCAGAGCCAAACAAGATACTAATCCGATTATAATCAGTATTGTTAAGTATTTTGAAAAAAAAAGATTCATAATCCTTTTTTAATTATTCTGCAATACGCAAACATCAAAATTAATCCATTCCCTATAAATAATAATCAGTAAAACTACCTATTTTATAAAAAATATTTGGACAGAAAGCAGCTATTTTTTGTTGTAATTCACCTCGATAATCGAATGCATTCCTCCTCTGGGCGTCCATTCTGATAAAACTGTTATTTGCAAGGGTGAGCATGCCGAAACCAAATCATCGAGTATTTCATTGGTTAATGCTTCGTAGAATATCCCTCTATCGCGGTACTCAAGATAATAATATTTCAAAGACTTAAGCTCGATACACAGTTTATCGGGGATATATTTTACAGTTATCTTGCCAAAATCAGGAAGACCTGTGATAGGGCAGACCGAAGTAAATTCCGGGTTAATATGGGTAATTGTATATGGTCTATCAGGTTTGGGATTATCGAAAGTCTCAATATTTTTCACTTTTTTTCCTTAATTCAAAATTATTTAAACAAATTTACGTATTTTGCAAATATATAGCTCTTGATTGAAACAGTGCTACTTATGTAATATAATGTTTATTTTAAACTGATTGAAATTTGGCTTTTATATATTACGAGTACAAAATTAAATTATTTTGAAACTAATTACAATGAAAACAGCTTACCTTGTTATACCTACCTTTTTTTTACAGTTTTTTCTAAGCATTTATACCAATGCTCAATCGCTTAGTAATGCTTTAAGAATACAGACTGGATTTATCGAAAACAAAGGGCAAATTAAACCAATTCCTACCCAAAATCAGGCAGATGTTTTGTTTTATATGAAAAACGGAGGCTCTTTTGCATATTTTTTTAAAGATAGAGTTTTGTTAGTTTCTAAACGGGCAAGCCGGAAGAGAGAATCATCTTATTCCAATTTGAATAATAGTTCTTGTCTGTCGAATGATATTCCAGAAATGGACATAGCAAGAATTGATTTGATATTAAAAAATGCATCAGTTGAAAAAGTGATACCCTCTTGTAAGTATTCATTTCATTATAACTTTTTTATTGCAAAGGATACTGAAGGTGTTGAGAATATTGAAGTATTTCAAAAATTGACATATAAAAACATATATAGAAATATTGATTTAATTTTTTATCAATCTGAAGATGGGAGTTTAAAATATGATTTTTTGCTACATCCAGGAGCTAATCCTAAAGAAATAATACTCGAATACTCAGGAGCAGATTGCATCAAAAAAAAAGATGATGGTTCGCTTGCAATTTCCAATTCTTTTATTGTAATCAAAGATAAAAAACCACTTACTTTTTACAACAATTCAAAAAACGATGATAAACCCCTCGAAAAAATCAATAGCAGCTTCCAATTAGCCAATAATATAATAAGTTTTCAATTAGATTATTATGATAAAAACAGTTCAATTACCATAGATCCAAATCTTGAGTGGTCGTTTATGATGGGGGGCAGAGATGGCGATCACGGCTATTCCTTGCAATTAGACGAAAAGAATAACATTTATCTGTCTGGCAACACCTTAAGTGGCGATTTTCCTGTTACTACCGGGGCTTGGCAATACGAAAAGAGCGGGCATTTCGATGCTTATATTGCCAAGTTCGATCCTTCCGGAAAGCTTTTATGGGCAACATTTTTTGGAGGTACACAGGCTGAATATGTTTATGATATGAAACTCGACCGATGGGGAAACATTGTAATTGGTGGCTGGACTTGGAGCTCTGATATGCCCGTCAGCAAAGGAGCTTTTCAGGCAACTTTCGGGGGAAGTATCTTCACTACAGATTGTTTTATTGCCAAATTTGATAACAATGGCAGATGGCTTTGGTCAACTTATTATGGCTCTTATAGCAACGAACATATTAATGCCATCGATGTCGATAGAAATGGTTTGATAGTCGTTGCCGGCTGGACAAACAGCAGAAACTTCGTTGTTTCTCCAAATGCTTCGCAAGGTACTCATGGCGGAGTTGATGATGCATTTCTTGCAAGATTCACTCAGGATGGGGAGTTCATTTGGGCTACTTTTTTTGGCTCGGATTCGCTTGATAATGCCACTTCAGTGGCTTACGATAAAAATGGTGATATTATTATGAGCGGTTTTACGCAAAGCAATAGATTGAACATTAGTAAAGATGCGTATCAAAAGTCAAGCAATGGTGCAAATGAATGTTTTATTGTCAAATACAGTCCTTTTGGCGAATTGATTGCTTCGACCTATTTCGGTGGAAAAAGCCACGATTATGCTGAAGATATAGCAATTAACAGCAAAAATGAAATACTCATTTGCGGCAGAACCGAAAGCGATTCGCTTCCATTTTCAGAGGGTAATATCCAAGCTCAAAGAAAAAACAAAGAAGACGCCTTTTTTGCCAAGTTCTCAACCAATTTGAAACTAATTTGGGGTTCTTATCTCGGAGGTCATGAGGAAGATGCCGCTTATGGAATAAATGTCGATGCGAACGACGATATTTTAATCACAGGTAGAACAAATAGCAACGACTTTCCTCTGACCGAAGGAGCATTTATGACCGAAAGAGCAGGCAAATTCGATGCTTTTGTCTCGAAAATAGACAAATCGGGTAAGGATTTCTATTGGTCAACTCTCGTCGGTGGCTCTGAAGAGGAATGGGGTGAAGATATAATTAGCGACGACAGCTTGAATGTTATTATCTCTGGTACAACATCCAGTCCCGATTTCCCAGTACTAGGAGGTATTTCTCAAAACAAATTTCTTGGTGTATTAGACATTTTTCTTTTAAAGTTTTGTCCAACAAATCCTTTTCCAAAGATTACTGCCCTTGGTCCAACAGAGTTTTGTAAAGGCGATAGTGTAAAACTTGATGCTGGTGCCGGTTATTTTTCTTATCTATGGTCTGATGGTAGCAAATCACGAGTCATCTCCGTCAAAAAAAGTGGCGATTATTTTGTAACAGTTACAGATTCCGGTGGCTGCTCTAACACTTCGGCACCTGTGAGAATAATTGTCCACGATATTCCAATACCAAAGTTCGCACAGAACATTTTTATTTGCAATGGAGATACTCTTGCTCTTGATGCTGGCAGTGGGTTTGCAAGCTATTTATGGTCAACAGGCGACACTACACAATACATTAATGTTTCTCAAAAAGGGAAATATACTTGCAAAGTAAGTGATACTTTTGGTTGTGAAGGTAGCGCAACGACTGAAATATTTGTCAATCCCAAGCCTACACCAAAAATCGAAGGGCCTGCTTCGGTGTGCTTGGGTTCTAATGGCATTGAATATCAAACAAAGGGAGTAATCGGCAATAAGTATGAGTGGTCAATAGTTGGCGGCGAGATAACACGCGGAAGCACTACAAATAAGATAGAAACACTTTGGCTAAAAAGTGGCTCAGCAACATTGATGCTTGTCGAAACTATTCCCGTTAGCGGGTGTAACGACACGACCACTTTTGAGGTAAATATAAGCGAAGAACTGAAACCAAAAATTGAAAGCTCGAAGCCAGATAATAGTTTTTGTGAAGGAGACAGTATAATACTTGATGCTGGTATCGGCTATGCTGTCTATAAATGGAATGATAATAGTAACTTACGTTATTTTATTGTTAAAGATGCTGGTATTTACCATGTAACTGTCTGGGATAACTATGGATGTAAGGGTTCTGACACAATCATTATCAAAAGAATGCCCAGACCAATCATCAATATCAACGGGGACTCTTTTGCATGCCATGGTTCTATTTCGCTTTTCATTTCTCAATATGATGAACAATACTCATACAATTGGGAAGTAATCAATGGTGAAATAATCGAGAACAAAAACAACGAAATACAAATAAAATGGGGCAAAAGCAGATCGGGCAACGTTTTCCTTTCTGTAACTAACATTGTCAGTGGCTGTTCGGCTGATACATCGATACAAGTGCAATTATCTCCAAGCCCTGTTCCAAAGATTAATTATATTGGATCTATAGAGTTCTGCGATGGCGATTCGGTTGTTTTATATGTAGATAGCCAATATCCTGAGATTCTCTGGGATGACGGACAAACAGGAGATTCGATAATTGTAAGAAATAGTGGTAAGCATTATTTAACTGTAATAGATGACAATGGTTGTATTGGCAAGGATAGTGTTACGGTTCGAGTCAATCCGCTACCCGAAAAACCTGTGATAATTTTATCTAATGATACATTATTATCGAGTAAAGCTGATAAGTACCAATGGCTTAAAAATAATGAACCCTTGCAAGATGAGAATCTTGATTTTTTTGTGCCAAAGGAAAGTGCTAGCTACAGTGTAAAAGTATATAATGAATTTGGATGTGATAATATATCAGATCAGTTTTATTATGAAATATCTAGACCTTATGCTGAGTTTGCCCTGGCTGATACAATCTTTGCAAATATTGGCACTGACTTTGTTGTTCCGGTAAATATAATAAAATCTAAAGATTTACAAAAATCTGGAGCGAAACACTTTAGGCTAGTATTAGCAACAAACTCGACAATAATGAAACCTGTGCGTGATTTCAAAATACTCAAAACACAAAATAGTTGGAGCAAAATAGAATATATAGTTGAATTAAAAGACACTCTTGGGTTAGTTGCTGCCCTGCCTTTTTCAGCTCTTTGGGGCGATACAGAATGTGCAACAATTTTCTTTGAATCTGCTCAATGTATTGAAATTGATGTGATTACGGCTACAAACAATGGTGTATTTTGTTTAAAAGACTTATGCAAAGAGAATGATACACGTTTATTTATCAAAACTGAGGGTTTGTCTCTCGAAATATACCCAAATCCAGCAAATGACAAAGTAGAAATAACATATACACTTCGTGAGAAAGGAGTTTGTAAGTTATCAATATACAATAGCTTAGGCACAGAATTAGCTGTGCTTGCTTCAGGCATATTCGAAAGCGGAATTTATACGAAAGTATTTGACGTTACGACATTGCCAACAGGTGTATATCTCGTAGAACTCACAACGCCGACAAAGATAATGAATAAGCAATTTGTCATTGTTAAATAAGATGTATATTCCATTCAGATTTTAAAACACTTGCATACAAAATTAATATATAAGTCAATTAAATGATTAATTCTATGAAAGTTTTTGTAATTTGCTTTAGAATCAATAATTTTTTATATTTATTAATAAATTATTGTATTCTTTCAAAAAAATAATTAAATTAGAGATGGGAGCTTTTTAACATTTAGAAAAAATGGAAAAGAACATAGATACACAAAAAAAACTTGATAATCTCGAATATCTTGATATAGGTCTGTCAGCACCGGTTTGTGCATTTTTGGATAAAAGTGGCTATTTATCCAACAAGGTGCATCGTATGGATAATTATTTTGTTAATTCAGAAATTAGTTGCCGCACATCAGTTTGCGGCTTAAGCTACCAACCGGATAGCGAGGTCAATTCTATTGCAGAGGTTATGTTTACAAGCAGTCGGATAAAGTTTTATCGCAACGATAATGGGCTAGCTTTGCGATTATACCAATATGTTATCGTCGATTCTGAGAATGGTTCCGAGATTTGTTCCATATTGAAAATAGGGAAGCCTGCGCTTGAGAAATTCAATCTGATGCCGGCAAACGAGCCTCCTGAATATAGCATAATCCGCATAGCAGACGAAAACGATATTAGAAAATATATTGAAAATTGTGAGGAAGAAAAGGAGATTGTCGAAAAGACAAGGGACTTGGCTTCTAATTATCAATTAGAGATGAAGGTAACAAATGCCGAATGGCAGTTTGATCGCTCCCGTCTAACCGTTTTTTTTACTGCACCACAAAGGGTCGATTTCCGCGAGCTCGTGAAAGACCTGGCAAGGACATTTCGCACCCGAATAGAATTGCGGCAGATTAGTGCTCGCGAAGAAGCAAAGCGCATTGGTGGCATTGGTTGCTGTGGACTTAACTTATGTTGTGTTTCATTGCTTACCGACTTTAGCCACGTTACGCTCGACCATGCACGAACGCAAATGCTATCCAATAATATTGCCAAGCTCAGTGGAAATTGTGGTCGTTTGAAATGCTGCTTGCTTTTCGAGAACGACAGCTATGTCGAAGCATTCAAAAAATATCCTGAAATCGATAGCTGTGTACTTCATCCCGAAGGCAAGGCTCGCATTTTGAAAGTTGATATTTTTAAAGACAATGTCCATCTTTTTTTCGAAGATACAGGCACTTATAAAACATTGTCTTTTACCGAATTGGAAGAGCTTAAGCTTAACGGAAAAGTAATGAAACCAAAAGCAGGACAGCATCAAGATGCACACAGCAATAAAAAGCACAGCTCCAAAAAGGATATTGACGATTAGGTCATAATATTGATTAGATGTTGCGTATTAAAAGCCACTCATAAGAATTTTATTTGGATTAATCATTGCCTTTAAAATATTGATATTGTAGCAGGACTGCCTTAAAAAGTTTTTTCCACGAAATTTGATAGTTAAAAATTACTGCCCTACTTGTCATATCTGAATTTAATAAATTAGATAATTTTATCTGTTATTAAATAATAATTTTTGACGATTGCTTTTGATTATTCAAAATAAATATTTTTAACTCTTATAAAAATTAGTTATTTTGGCATTTGGAATTTGTTGGATTCTGATTGTACTTTTTTTTAATCAGCAAATAGCTATTGTAAATATTGAAAGATTTTATAATTACTATAAAAGTGTGCTTTAATTAATAATAATTATCAATTTATTCAGGAGCAAAGCTATGAAAAGGTTAAGCATCTCAATAGCAATTTTTCTTTTAATTGCAACAGTCCAGTTGTTTTCAGCAAAAAACATCATCGTACAAAACGGCGCGACGTCCACGGCTTATGAAACACTTGCCGAAGCCATCGCCGGAGCAAATAACGGTGATATTGTTTATGTGTCAGCAGGTTCTTATGATGTGAACAATCTCGAAGTAAACAAGGGTGTTCACATAATTGGAGCGGGCTACAATCCTTATACAGCATCAGCTACTGGCACCACAGTTTTTACCAGTAATTTTAGAATTATGACGGGCGCTGATGGAGGCTCATTGCAGGGTGTCTATGTCAGCGGTTCGATTTCCTTTGGAACTTCTGATGAAAATAGTACTGTAAACAATTATACAATTAGTAGATGCTATGTAAATACGATAATGCTCAGTTGGTACTGGGCTGGGAAGCAATCCGGTTCGAACTTTACTATCACCGAGAATGTCATCGAGGGAGCAGTATATGGAGGCGATGCTACTAACCTTGTTTTCTCGAATAATATACTGTTTCAGACAGCTACTGTAGCTAGACCCATAACATATTTTAAAAATGCATTGGTTACTAACAACATTTTAATTTCTGTCGATGATATAATGGGCAATATGGTAACAGGCACTACATTTCGTAATAATATTATTCCTGTTGGAGGTCTTCAAGTTATTAATAGTTATTCTGACAATCTGTATTTGAATAACTTATATTGCAGACCAGAAGGCTTATTTTCTTACGGAGTTGTTCAGAGTGCCGGAAATGTCTTAATTGATAGAGATAAATTATTTATTAATCAAGCTGGTGATAAATATAATTTCAAAGATAATTACCACTTAACTCAAGAAGCAACAGAAGCAATAACAGGCACAGATGGCACCGAAGTAGGCATTTATGGCGGAGATTATCCTTTTAAAGATGGTGGTGCTCCTTTAAATCCGCAAATAATAGAGAAAAATGTATCTACATCAACTAATCCACAAGGACATCTAAAAGTCGAAATTAAAGTAAAAGCACAGAATAAATAAGCAGAAATATTATAATTTAAAAAAGGAAAAAAGTTATGAAATACATTCATATATTTATTTTTCTTCTGCTGACTTATTCTTTGCAAGCACAAAATACCATAACTCAATATGAGTATTGGCTTGATGGTGATTATGCAAACAAGATAACAGCAGGAGTAAGTGGTTCGGAAGAAGTATTTTTACAGAAAGACTTGGATATTTCCGCAGCTACACCCGGTTTTCATACCTTCAATATACGTTTTTCAGATAGAGAAGGAAGATGGAGTAGTGTCCTTTCGCAAATAATCTTTAAGATGGGCAATGATGGCAACGAGAGTAATGTAATTGTCGAATATGAATTTTGGGTCGATGATTATTCCAATAAAACAAATGGAGCTTTAGAAAATTCAGAAGAAATCATTTTAGACAAATTTTTAGATGTTTCATCATTTTCTAATGGCTTTCACACGTTTTATATTCGTTTTAAAGATGCTGGCGGCAATTGGAGCGCTGTTTTAAAAAGTGCTTTTTTCAAGATGGGAAATAGCAATCACGAATCAAATCTGATAGCTTCTTACCGCTATTGGTTCGACAACGATTTCGACAATGCAACTGAAATCGAATTGCCCGAGCCAATCGAACAGTCAGAGATTAATCTTTTAGTGCCAATTCCATTAGAAGAGACAGAATCATTTAATATCCAATTCAAAGATGTCGGTGAGCTACTTAGTACGGTTTTTACCCAGCTTTTCACTCCCGAAGCCGAATTTGATATATTTAATACAGTGAATACTTTTTCTTTTATGAATAAGACCACTTTTGGAAGCTCTTATTCATGGGATTTTGGAGATAAGACAAGTATTGTTTCAACGAAACACCCGACCCACACATATAATAAGCCCGGCGTTTATGATGTTTGCCTGATAGCAAAAAACAGGCTAGGCAGTGATACACTTTGCAAAATAGTTTCTGTTAATGGCTTGCGCGAGGTGGTTAGTAACAAAGCTGGCAACAATGGATTTGCCACAGTTTTAGTTTATGGAGGAGGTTTAAAAGATGGAAGTAAAGTTTGGCTCGAAAAGGACGGAACGAAGTATTTGGAAGCCACTAATGTTCGACTTGCCCGGCTCGATGCTCTGGAAGCAAGATTCGATCTATATGGAAAAGAAATAGGTTTTTATGATCTTGTTGTCGAGCTACCCGATGCCACTCAATATATACTTGAAAAATCATTTGAAATCGTTGCTGGCACAGAAGCGGCTCCTTTTGCCAGCTTCAACGGCATGAACAGAATATTTTTTGGCAGATGGCAAAGTTATACAATCAATTTCGGAAATTCCGGCAATACCGATGCCCTTGGTGTTCCATTGTATTTCTTAATCACTATGGCAGATGGATTGGAATTGGAATTCAAGAATCTGAAAATCAAAATGAGTAGCAAGTGGAAGGACAATGAGTATTACGACGAATTGTCCCTCGAGCCGGATTATATCGAACATGTTGGCTTTTTCGACGGGGACGAAAAAGTCAGGATGTATGCCTTTTATCTGCCTGTTATTCCCGCTGGCTTTAGCGGGCAGGTTGAGCTAAAAATAAAGACAAATGCCTCTTTTAGAGCATATACTTGGCTCCTTCCTTCGATGTTCGAAGTTGCTCCTGGTGGTATTATCCAGAAAAAAGACGATATTTTAAGCGAAGTTATGGACAAGAAGACGGCAGCATGCCTTCGTGCCGTAATGGCTCAAGCAATGAAAGACGGCATTGCGGATATTGTCAATAATGTTATTCCAGGGGTTGGTTGTGCTAATTCAATTTTGAATACCGTTATGGATCCTGCAGGTTACATTTCGCCAGAGCCAACAAATCCGGAGTATAACAGACCAAAATCTTGGAGCGAAACTTTTTGGGACTGGGGCGGGAAGCTTAAAGATGTTACGCTTGTCATTGCCGGCTGTGCTTCCGATGTTCTGCCAATGAAACAGGCTTTTAAAGCGGCTGTGGCTGTTCTTTCTGTTGCTAATAATATCTATGGAGGCATACAGGCAGGCAGAGAATGCTATAAAAAATATGGTGGCAGTAAAACGGGTGTCGCGGCTGTTTCGAGCTTCGACCCCAACGAAATAACCGGACCAGGAGGTTATACTGAAAAGAATTATGTGAATACTGATGGTTTTGCTTATACGATATTCTTTGAGAACAAACAAGATGCTTCTGCTCCGGCTCAAGAAGTAATCATTCGGGATACGCTCGACAAAACAAAATATGACTTTTCAACTTTTAGTTTTGGACAATTCTCATTTTCAGGCAAATATTACTCACCATTGCCTGGTTCGAAGCAATTTACCCTTGACATCGATTTAGAGGAAACAAACAGAATTCTTCGTGTAAATGCAAATTTTGATGCTTTAAGCGGAATAGCTAATTGGCAATTCATCACCCTCGACGCTAAAACAATGGATCTAACCGAAGACCCAATGGGTGGTTTCTTGCCTCCAAACCAGAACTCCCCTGAAGGGGAAGGTAGCGTTTCTTATTTGGTAAATATCAAAAATTCATTGTTGAATGACGAAACGATAAAAGCAAGGGCAGAAATCATTTTTGACCTTAACGAGCCAATTGTAACCAATGAATATTCCAACAGTCTGGATTATGCACCCCCAGATAGCAAAATAACCGGTATTTACTATACTTCCGAACCAAATGTTTACCGAATGTCTATCTATGGCGAGGATAAACAAAGCGGAGTGGCATATTATGTTATTTATATGTCTGAAGACGATGGAGATTATATACCTATTTATAGCACCAGCGAAACATATTATATATTCACTGGCGAAGCAGGTAAAACCTATAAATTTTATTCCATTGCTGTCGATAATGTTGGCAATGAGGAGCAAGCCCCTCCGGATTATGACGTTAGCACTTTAAGCGTAGCAGTCAACGAAAATTCAGTATCATCGCTCGAGTTTGGTTTGTATCCTAATCCAGCGAATTCTGATATAAATGTTTCCTTTAGCATTCAAGGTGGCACTTATGTAAGTTTTAAGATTTTCAATTCATTAGGAGGAGAATGTGTTACGACATTGAGAAATTCATTTTATAGTGCTGGAACACATAATATCAAATTAGATACACGTAATTTTCCCACAGGTTTATACACCGTACAAATGATATTAGAGGGAAAGGCAATAAACAAGAAATTAGTAATTATAAAATAGTATTAATTCTCTTTCGGCAATCGCTACGCAATTGGAATAATCTTTTAGTTGCGTAGCGTTTTTTTTTAATAAGACACTATTTCTTCCTTTTTTAATAGCTTTTATTAACTTCATTTGTAATGAACCCCAAGAATTCTTCTAAAACCCGGCTTCTTAAAAATATATATAAAAAGAAACAAGAATTTTATTCAAAAATTCTTTATACATTTGAAATAATATACTTAAAAACAGGGTGTATTTTCCTAAAAAACTTTCTTTAAGCGTAAGTTTTTTTACTATACTTTTTTTCTGCTCTTATATCCCAGAAATTTTACAAAAATCAGCATATTATCTCACAAATTATCTATAGATATTCTTTATTTAATTCATTAATAATCTTCTTTTATTATAAAATGATAATTAGAAAAATAATATTAATCGAATATAGTATATATATAATATTTAAGTCATTGATATATAATCGTTTATATATATAAAAATTTAATAAAATTTTGATAGAAATATTTGTTTTTTAAAATTTTAATAGTTAATTTTGAATATGTTTTTCATGCATTATTTATTTAATATTCCGAAAGGATAATATGATAGAGAAAGAACTGATAAGCGTCTCAGAATGCGCATGTCAAAACGAACAGTCCGAAGAGCAACTCCTGGAAATACTTGACGAGATAATCGATGAATATGTAGGCAAGCAAGGGGCTTTGATACCGGTGCTTCAGATAGCACAAAAGCTATTTGGCTACTTGCCCGAGCCTGCATTGAAGCAAATTTCTCGAAAATTAAAAATATCATATAGCGAAGTAGCGGGAGTAGTCGGTTTCTACTCGTTTTTTACCACTGTGCCACGAGGTAAATACTTGATAAGAGTATGTCTTGGCACTGCTTGCTATGTAAGGGGCGGCAAAGATGTATTACAAGCATTAAAAAAAGAACTTCATATCGATGTTGGGGGCACAAGCAACGATAGACTGTTTTCTCTCGATATTGGCAGATGCTTCGGTGCTTGTGGTCTTGCTCCAGTCATTATGGTTAACGACGACGTGCACCAAAGGGTCAAACCCGATAAACTAGTCGAGATTATTGATTATTACAAAACATTAGAAAAAGCAAAAATAGCGGAGGCAATATGATATACAATGGCAAAATTACTTGTTTAGATGATCTTATCAGTATTAAAAATGTTGTAGATATAGAGAATCAACAAGTTGGAGGAGCAATTCGTGAGAAACTTCTTGTTTGTGCCGGTGGCGGGTGCATTGCCTCAGGCGCTTTAAAAGTAAAAGCTGAATTATTAAAATCCATTGAAGAAAATGGATTGCAAGACAGTGTGAAAGTTGTCGAAACTGGTTGCCTCGGACCTTGTGTCAAAGGACCAATAGTAATTGCGGCAAAGGATCGCATTTTTTATCAAGGAGTTCACGCCGAAGACGCTAAAGAAATTGTTAGCAAACATATCTTAGAAGGTGAAATCATAGAGAGGCTTACCTGGAAAGAAGATGCGACACAAATGCCCATTCCGCTAATGAGCGATCTGCACTTCTTTAAACGTCAAACAAAGATTGTCCTTCGTAATTGCGGAAGTATCGACCCATTAAGCATTGAAGAATATATTGGCAGGGACGGCTATATGTCGTTGGAAAAGGCTCTAAACAAGATGACGCCTGAAGATGTGATCGAAGAAATGAAAAAATCGGGAATGAGAGGCAGAGGCGGTGCCGGATTTCCTACTTGGATAAAATGGTCGTTTGCCAAAAAGAATAAATCAGAAACGAAATATCTGCTTTGCAATGCCGACGAGGGTGACCCCGGGGCATTTATGGACAGAAGCGTTTTGGAAGGCGACCCACACAGTATTATTGAGGGTATGGCTATCGCTGCTTATGCAATCGGGGCAAGTCAGGGTTACGTTTATGTCAGGGCGGAGTATCCTCTTGCTGTGGAACGTTTACTAAATGCAATTAAAAGAGCAAACGAATTGGGCTTGCTCGGTGATAATATATTAAATACTGGCTTTTCGTTCCAACTTGAAATCAGAATGGGTTCAGGTGCTTTTGTTTGTGGCGAAGAAACCGCTCTTATGCGTTCCATCGAAGGTAAAAGAGGCGAGCCCAGACCAAGACCACCATTTCCATCAGATAAGGGTCTGTGGGGCAAACCTTCCGTTTTAAATAATGTTGAAACTCTAGCCAATATACCTTTCATTATTTTAAATGGCGGGGACTATTATGCTTCCTTAGGCACCGAAAAAAGCAAGGGAACAAAAGTGTTTGCGCTTGCTGGAGCAATTAACAACTCTGGCTTAGTCGAAGTGCCAATTGGAACAACACTCGGCGAGTTAATTTATGATGTTGGCAATGGTATTCCGAACGAAAAGAGGTTCAAAGCGGCTCAGATTGGTGGACCTTCCGGTGGTTGCATTCCAGCCGAGCATTTGAACGTGAAACTCGACTATGAATCCTTAACTGAACTCGGGGCTATTATGGGCTCAGGCGGTTTGATTGTAATGGATGAAGATACGTGTATGGTCGATGTTGCCCGCTTTTTCCTCGAATTTGTTCAAGAGGAATCTTGTGGTAAATGTGTCCCATGTCGTGTAGGTACAAAACGTTTGCTTGAGATATTAGAAAGAATTTGTAACGGAGATGGCGAAAATGGCGATATAGAAAAATTAATCGAATTAGGTCATCAGATCCAGGATACTGCGCTTTGTGGCTTAGGTCAGACCGCCCCTAATCCGGTATTATCTACAATTCGATATTTCAGGCACGAATACGAACAACATATACGCGATAAGCATTGCGAAGCTGGTACTTGTCGTGGTTTGGTTCGCGCCCCTTGCCAGAGTGCCTGTCCTGCACACGTGGATGTGCCCGGTTTTGTATCTTTGATAGGTGAAGGAAGATATGAGGAAGCACTTAGATTGCACAGGGAGCGCAACCCGTTTGCAGCAGTATGTGCAAGAGTGTGTTTCCACGTATGCGAAGAGAAATGCCGTCGCATTTCGTTAGATAGTGCCGTATCAATACGTGCATTGAAAAGGTTTATGGTTGATCAGGAAATAGTAATAAAACTACCGGAGGTAAGGGAGAATCAGGAAAATGCAAAACGTAAAATAGCAATCATTGGCGCCGGTCCTTCTGGACTAACTTGTGCATATTTCCTTGCACGACTCGGTTATATGCCTACTGTTCTTGAAGGTGAACATCGCCCCGGTGGCATGCTTGTACAGACTATTCCTGCTTACAGATTACCTCGCGAAACCCTAGCTCGAGAAATAAGAATGATTGAAAACATGGGTGTAGATATTATAACAGATAAAAAACTTGGACGAGACTTTTTAATTGAAGATCTTAGAAAAGATGGATATGAGGTCGTTTTCCTCGGTATTGGTGCCCCTCGAGGCGTGAATCTGAACATCCCGGGAAGCGACAGCAAAGATGTTTCCAATGCTATGGATTTCCTAAGAACATACAATCTTCGCGGTTCTGTTCCTGTGAAAAATCGTTTAGTCATTGTCGGTGGTGGCAACGCTGCTTTTGATGCTGCAAGAACTGCCATCCGCCTCGGTGCACAATCTGTGAGCATTATTTACAGAAGGTCGCAAGGCGAAATGCCTGCTTATGCCGAAGAAGTCGAAGAAGCGATACAAGAAGGTATTAATTTGTTGCCATTGACCAATCCTCGCGAAATCCTAGTTAACGAAAAAGGAAACGTTACTGGCGTCAGGTGTAGTTCCATTCGGCTTGGCGATTTCGACCACTCAGGCAGAAGAAAACCAATAGATGAAGATAACTCTTTCATTATAGAGGCCGACCAAGTAATTATGGCTCTTGGGCAGGATTTTGATAAATCACTAATATACGTTGGAACAGAGCTAAAAATGATTCGCGATTATTGTATCCACGTCGATCCTACAACACAGCAAACGTCAGTGCCTTGGGTCTTTTCTGGTGGTGATGCCGCTACGACTGGCAACAAGACAGTTATCGAGGCAATAGCTGCTGGCGAAAGAGCTGCTGTTGGCATCGATGAATACCTTACAGGCGAAAATCATGCGTTCTGGAGAAAAGAAGTAAAACTGAATACTTTTTTCGATCCGGATGCCGATCCCGTTACTTATCCAAGGGCAAAAATGAAGCTGCTTTCTGTCGAAAGAAGAAAGAACAATTTTGCTGAAGTCGAGCAACCCTGGGTCGAAGCTGAAGCCATTAGACAAGCAAAAAGATGCTTGCGTTGCGATTACGGACATTAATTTTTGAAAACTAAAATATATTTTCACAGGAGAATAAAAAAATGATAAATATTAATATTAACAATAGAGGTTTTCAGTTTGAAGATGGCATTTCAGTTTTGAAAGCGGCAGAAATGGCGGGTATAAAGATACCAACTCTCTGTTACCTTAATGGTAGAGAGCCGAAAGGCGCCTGCAGGGTCTGCCTTGTCGAAATTATCGGAGCGAAAACACTTGCCGCTGCTTGTTCTACCCCAATAACTGAAGGGATGAAAATTCTAACAAATTCTAAAAGAGTAAGGGAAGCAAGAAAAACTGTTATCGAATTGCTGCTATCCGAGCATAATGGAGAATGTCAGACTTGCGAAAGAAACGAAGACTGCGAATTGCAGGCACTTGCCCGCGAATATGGTGTTTCAGATGTTCGTTATCAAGGTGAACGGGCATATATTCATATCGACACTTCGACACCTGCTTTAATTCGAGACAATGGTAAATGTATTAAATGTAGAAGATGCGTTACCGTTTGTGGAGAAATCCAAGATGTTGCCGCCCTTTTTCCGCAAGGAAGAGGTTTCCAAACTATCGTTGGACCAGCTTTTACTTTAAATCTCGATATGGTCGCCTGCGTCCAATGTGGTCAATGTGCAGCTGTCTGCCCGGTCGGTGCAATAATTGAAAAAAGTCATATTCAAAAGGTTTGGGAAGCCATCGACGATCCCGAACAATATGTGATTGTACAAACCGCTCCTGCCATTAGAGCAGCTCTGGGCGAATGTTTCGATAATGAAGCTGGTACATTAGTAACAGGGAAAATGGTAACTGCTCTGAAAATGCTTGGTTTCGACAAGGTATTCGATACAAACTTTGCCGCTGACCTTACTATTATGGAAGAGGGTTCAGAACTGCTAATGCGCCTTAAAAACAAATTAGCCGATGGTAACCAGAGCGTAGCTTTGCCTCAGTTTTCGAGCTGCTCGCCTGGCTGGATAAAATATATGGAGTATTTCTATCCGGAGATGCTCGAAAATATCTCGACCTGCAAATCGCCACAGCAAATGTTCGGAGCTATTGCAAAGACCTATTTCGCTGAAAAAATGGCAATCGATCCCGATAAACTAACAGTAGTATCTGTTATGCCCTGTACTGCAAAAAAATACGAGGCTCAGAGACAAGAAATGAACAGTAGCGGAGTTTCTGATGTAGATTTTGTGCTTACAACAAGGGAATTGGCGAAGATGATAAAGCAAGCAGGTATAGATTTCAACAATCTGCCCGATTCGAAAATGGACTCACCGATGGGTATATCTTCAGGAGCCGCCGATATTTTTGCAAACACTGGCGGAGTGATGGAGGCTGCCGTAAGAACAGCATATGAAATCGTAACTGGTCGCGAATTGCCAACAGAGAACCTCCACCTCGAATCATTGATGGGCTTAACCGGCGTAAAAGAAGCTTCTTTAATGATTGAAGGAGCTTTGCCTGATTGGTCATTTCTCGAGGGGGTTGAATTGAAAGTGGCTGTTGCACACGGTTTGGGCAATGCAAGAAAGGTTATCGAGCAAATCAAAGAAGGTAAAGAATATCATTTTGTCGAAGTAATGACCTGTCCAGGTGGCTGCATTGGAGGCGGAGGTCAGCCTCGTTTCACTGACGATGAAGTTAGAATGAAAAGAATAAATGCCATTTATCAGGAAGATGAAGGCAAAAAGCTTAGGAAATCGCACGAAAATCCAGACATCATCACGCTTTACAAGGATTTCCTTAAAGATGGACCGCTTGGTAAGAAATCACATCATCTGTTGCACACACATTATTTCACAAGAGAACGTTGCTAATCATTAATCTATCTATCTCCTTACTGAGCCTGGCTTGGTGAGGAGATAGAAAGTTTTTTACTTAATTCTTTCATTAATTCGGCATGTTCTCTTTGTAATTGCACAAATTCCTCGAAGCGATGATTAATGAAGTGGTCGATTTCTTCTTGTAACATCCTGATTTCCAATTCAGACTTAAGGTTAATCATATAATCTTTTCGGGCCCTGTCCCTATCTTTTTCTTCCTGCCGGTTTTGACTCATCATTATCACGGGCGCCTGTAAAGAGGCAAGACAAGACAATATCAGATTTAACAAAATAAATGGATATGGATCGAAATTAACGTGAGAAAGCCAATAAACATTAATAAAAATCCATATAATAATAAAAACAGCAAAAGAAATAATAAACTTCCAGCTTCCCCCGAAAGAAGCTACCTTGTCAGCTATTTTTTGTCCAGTTGTTAATATTTGATCATCATCTCCATCGAGCTTGTCGGTTATTGTTGCATCATCAGATATTGAAGACAATACCTGCTTGTCAAGTTCGGAGAGTTCTCCTGTTTGCTCGAGAAGATATTCCTTGTTAGCTTTATTTCTATATGAGTTTAGCTCTTTTTTTGAAATGAAGCTATCAGTAGTAAAGTGTGGCATTTCGTTTTGTATTAACTTGAGAATGGAGTGGGTAATTGATTTAGCGGAGACTTTTTCAGAAATTGGATGTTCTTTGTTAGTAACGTTGCTTTTAAATGTTTTCATTTTTTTCTATAAATAGTATATAATTTTAAGTTATTATTGTCAGAAAAAAAAGTGTTATAGCTTGTTATCCCTTTTGCAATAGTCATCTATTGCATAAAAAGGTGATTATTAAATAATATGTATTCTTTGAATTTCCTTCAAATTCTTTCTTTATCGAGAACTCTGAAACATTCCTTCCAAACAAGATTCAGATTGTTGATGTATTTTTCATAAGTATGAATGAAACCGATTTGATAGTCATCTCCATAGTCTTTAAGTTGCCAATAAGGAGGCGAAGTAATTATTAGCTGGATAGATTCATTGCTCAAATCATCCATTTTTCTGCTATCTCCGCAAATTATTTGGTGTTTTGTCATTGATTTTCTTAAACAATATCAAATTAATACTTGACAAAAATACGTATTTTATTGTAATTTTGCATAAGTGATCTTGGAATTTACAAAAACACTTATGAATGAAAATGAGAAATATCTAATAAATAGGGACTCGGAGAAAAAAATATAATTTTCCTCAATCAGCATTTTTTTCTTACTTTATTCGTTATTGTAGTATGTTTAAAATAATCACCATATTTTCTTTGTTATTGGTAATGGTTGCTCCAAGTTGGGGAAAGACCATTTTTATGGAGTTGGACGGGGCGCAATTCCAGTTTGATAACAATCGAACACACTGGGAAATGTATTATATTTTTGCAGATACATCGCTAGTTTATGTCAAAAATGGAGATGGATATACGGGGCAACTTGTTTTTAATATTAGCTTTAGCGATGCTATAAAAGAACTATATACAGAAGAATGGACTGTCGAAAATACTGTCGATGAGCCACCGCAAACATACGAAAAAAATGTCGTAGGTACAAAATCTTTTATCTTACCATCTGGTCAATACAAAGTATCCTTAAAAGTTTTCGATAAAAATGATAGCTCTACGTATGCAATTCAAAATTTTGACCTTGTAATTCGTGATTTTTCTGTCAATAATAGTGTAATAATAAGCGATATTGAGCTTGCAAACAATATTCTGCAAACACAGGACACTAATCTATTAAAAGGTCCATTCGGTAAAAGCTCTTATTATGTAGTGCCTAATCCATCTCTCGAATACTCGAATACAGAACCCATTTTTACTTCTTATTTTGAAGTTTATAATGCCCAAACCATTTCGCCAAAGGGTTTTTCTATAGAGTATGCAATATATGACGGGGCGAAAAGAGTTGTTTTCCGATATGAAACTCATAAAGAATCATTATCAGATGCGTTACTCGAAACAACAGAAATCCCGATGACTTTTTTGCCAACGGGAGTCTATTTTTTTCAAGCGAAGGTTAGTTATGGCGAGGCTAAGCAGATGCAACAAACATTTTCACCAATAAAAAAATTCTATATTCTCAATCCAAAAGTTCCTCCATCATTGGAAACAGATTTCACCGAAAATGTCGATTATGAAGCAAGCTATTGGTCAACTCTTAACGAAAAAGAGGTCGATATAGAGTTTAAAAAAGCCGAGCCGCTCGCTATTGCCTTGGAAATAGAACAATACAAAATGATAGAATCAGTCGATGCAAAACGCAAATTTATGTTTCGGTTCTGGAAAATGCGAGACCCCGACACTACTACTGCTATAAATGAAAAGCTCGAAGAGCAAAGAAGATTAATCAATTACGCCAATACGTATTTTTCTTTTGGCAAAATACGGGAAGGATGGAATACAGACAGGGGCCGTGTTCTGCTAAAATACGGGGAACCAACTCAAGTGGAATCAACAGCAAGCAATCAAAATTTGCGAGCTTACGACATCTGGTATTACGACCAAATCGAAGGGGGGATCAAGTTTTATTTTGTTGATTACACCGGATTTAACAATTATATCCAAGTCCATTCCGACGCCATTGGTCAACCGCGCAATTATGACTGGTACAAACAATATGTGCCTATGTTCGACCAAGATTTGCAAAACGAATACTATCAAAACCGGAAATAATGAAAGTATTACTAGACCTAGCTGCAACCGGATTATTGATATTTATCGGTTTTTTATCCTCCCTTTTAACGCATAAACAACGCCTTAAACTTGGCCGGTTGGCAGGCGATATAATGCGTATTATAAGCAGTAAACGTCGCAAAATTGCCTTTGAAAATCTAACTAATGCTTTCCCGGAGGTAAGCAAAGAATGGCGATTGAATGTAATGAAAAAATCATTTCAAAATCTGGGTATTGTACTAGCCGAAGTAGCTGCCTTCAAATCTTTTAAAGAAAAAGATATTAGAAAGATGATCCGCTACGACAGACCGGAATTTTTATCTGAATTAATATCAGAAGGAAAAGGGCTAATTATTATGTCCGGTCATTTCGGTAATTGGGAGCTTCTGGCTTATTCTGCTGGGTTGTTTACCGGGATACCGGTTACGATAATTGTAAAGCATCAGAAAAACAAATTTACCGACAAGATTTTAAACTCATATAGAACTATGGGAAACAACAAAGTTGTGAGTATGCGAAAATCAGCTCGAGTTGTTGTAAAAACAATCTTGGAAAAAGGAGTTGTTGCCTTGCTTGCCGACCAGAGAGCTACAAAAAACAAGGATATTTATGTCGAATTTTTCGGAAGACCTGCTGCTACTTACGAAACCCCAGCTGTCCTTGCTCTTAAGTTCAAAACTCCAATTGCTATCGGTTTTCCTGTAAGAGACGAAAATGGTGTTTACAATGTGGAAATACAAGAAATAAAACACGATGACCTTGAATATAACAAAGAAAGTATTAGAGTATTAACAGAAAGGCATGTGAAGATGCTCGAAGATGCAATAAGAAAGAATCCAGACCACTGGGTTTGGCAGCATCATCGATGGAAATATACACAAGAGGATTGATAGTCTTTTTGCTTTACGTACTTTTTCAAAATCATAACTAAAAAATTTATTTTATGAAAAAAATACTATTTGTTGCTGGCGCAAGACCAAATTTTATCAAGCTAAGCCCTGTGCTTGATACTGTGATGAATTTTGATGAGCTTCACCCCATTGTTGTCCACACTGGACAGCATTATGACAGCAATATGTCAGATATTTTTTTTCATGATTTGAAAATTCCCCAGCCCGATTACCATTTTACTATAACTTCAACAACCCACGGCAGACAGACGGCAGAAATACTCTCAAGTTTGGAAGAATTAATGGAAGAAATCAAACCTGATTGTGTTGTTGTTATCGGCGATGTTACTTCTACCCTTGCTGGCGCTTTAGCCGCAGCAAAATTGAATATAAAAACTGCTCATATCGAAGCGGGACTTAGAAGTTTTAATAATGAAATGCCTGAAGAAATAAACAGAAAAGTAGCAGACCATATTTCAACCATGCTTTTCGCTCCGTCGAAGACAGCAATGAATAATCTGGCAGGCGAAGGGCTTGCATCTTCATCTTTTTTTACTGGCGATGTTATGTTTGATGCTGTTTTGCGAAATAAAGAAATTGCTTCTGCTTCTGATGTGCTCGACAGATTAAAGCTCATACCAAATGAATACTATCTTGCAACTTTGCACAGACCGTATAATGTTGATAATATGAGTCAACTACTTGAGATTATTAGTGCATTTGCTATGTTGGATAAACCCATTTTATTTCCAGTGCATCCAAGGACAAGCAGGCAATTAGTTAAGTATTCAGTTAATGTATCAGATAATATCTTTTTTTCTGAGCCTTTAGGCTATCTCGATTTTTTGCATCTGCAGGCTTATGCAAAAAAAATAATTACTGATTCAGGAGGCATACAAAAAGAAGCATATTTTTTAAAAGTTCCTTGTATCACTTTGAGATCTGAAACTGAATGGATTGAAACAGTTGAATCAGGTGCAAACATATTAGTGAGAGATAGGATTAAAGATAATATAATTAAGGCAGTTGGAGCAGAATGTAGTTCAGAATTTTCTGATAACTTTTTTGGGAACGGAGATGCTTCAAAAAAGATTATTGAAATATTAATAAAAAATCTGTAGTTAAACATCAAATTAGCATTTTATTTGGAGTAATAGTGTTATTCTTTTTAACAACATTATAAAAAAATAATAGCTTTAATAAATCGCCTTTCTTTTTTGCATTATGAGTATTTTTCAGTTATTTTTTTAGCATAATATAAAAATGCGGCATTATGAACCAACGAAAAAATGAACTTAAAGTCTTGTTTGTGCAGGATTCAACGCCGTGCATTAGGACAATAAAAATTGCATCTGCCCTAAAGTCTAATGGCTTGGATATTCATCTTGCCCATCAGGGCAGAACACCTGACCAAGCGTATGGCTTTGGTAGCAGCGCTTTTACAACATTAAACAAGCTCCCTAAATATAAGTTTTTTGAATCGGGCTTTATCAAAGATCTGATAATAAAACATAATATACAGTTCATTCATTTTCATAACGAACCGGACCGGCTCGGAGCAAAGTTGATTTCTGCAAAGCTCGGAATACCTGTTGTATATGACCAGCACGATTTCATGTCTTTTAAACATAAATTAAGCCGTAAAGACAGCAAATACGAAGCAATTTGCAACGAACAAGCTGATGCCAGCGTTTATATCACTTGTACTTATAAAGCAGAAGTAGCTAAATATTATAATTTGATTGATAATTCTATCTGCTTTGCAAATTATTTTCCAATTGAAAACAAACTTGAGCAAGAGCAATTTTTGCCTAAATTGTCAGCTAAAGATGGCAAGTGTCATCTTGTTTATATTGGCAGAATTAGCGAACACAAAAACGACCACAGGAATATAATTGATGCTATGAAAATTCTTTCAGATAAAGGTTTTGTTATACATATTTATCCATCTAAAAATAAAGAATACAATATTTATAAAAGCATTCCCAATCTTTTTATCCACAGCAAACTACCTTATAATGAATTAATTAAGGAAATCTCTCAATATGATTATGGGCTTTCGATTTTTAGCGACGCTATTGCAAAAAAATTGCCTCACATTCAATATGCTTTAGGAAATAAGAATTATGATTATATTTGTGCAGGGATTCCAGTGCTTGTTCAGGAATTGTTGGTTGAATCGAGAGAATTCATTGTCAAAAATGATTTTGGTTTGATTCTTGATGATAAAAGCCCTGATTCTTTGCCTCAAGCCGAACAATATCAAAACATTGTCAAAAATATTCTTGAGGGCAGAGATGCATTTTCTATGGAAAACCAAATATCGCGATTGATTGATCATTATTATAATACAATGTTAAATTTTAACAACCAATCAAAATAGAAAATCAGTGTTTTTTATAAAGAAAATACCCGATTACGACATAACTTTTATCTGTGCTAAAGACCATGAGCATTTTGCTGAGCCAATTCTTGATCGACTTGGAAAAAAGTATAAAATACAGCATCTTCTTATGGTTCACAAACGAGATTATTGGCATTTTAAAGTCAAAGGAAGAGTAATATGGTGCGAGTGGGCAAACAAATTTGCTCATCAAGTTTCACAAAGAAAATGGCAAGACAGGCGAGTTATTGTTCGATTGCACAGATATGAGATTGACTCAGTATTTATGAAATTAATTAATTGGGAAAACATTGATAATGCCATTTTTGTCAATTCAAATTTTGAAAATAAGTTCAAGCAAAAAGTAAGCCCTGATGTTAAAACAATTACAATCCCTAATGCTATTGATATCGATTCATTCCCTTATCGCAGCCATCAATATGGCAAATCTTTGTGCGCTTATGGGCTGGGCTTCGACAAAAGGAAAGGTTACAATTTACTGATTAATATGTTTAAAAAACTTCATGATATTGACCCGGAATTTCGTCTTACTATTTTAGGCATGACAATCAATCAAGCAGGCTCTTTAAACAATTTGGCTACAATTAAAAAGCAGATAATCGATCTTGGACTAAGCGAAAAGGTTACTATAATTGAAAGAGACAAGGTTAGCTCGCTTGTTGAGGACAGAAAAAATATTTCAGAAATTATAATGAAACATGATATAATAATGAGTTATAGCGAAAACGAATCTTTCCATTACTCGCTTGCCGAAGGTTTGCTCAGCGGGTTGGAGGGCTTTTACAATATGTGGCAAAATCCGCTTATTTCTGAATTTTGGGCTAATTGGGGATATCAATCAGAAGATGATTTAATAAATGGGATAGTTAATTGGAGCAAATTATCACAAGATGAAAAGGAGAATAGGGCATTAACAAACAGGAATTATGTTTCGATGAATTTTGGTAGCAAAGTTATTAGTAAAAAATTTGAAAAACTATTTTTTAATGATGGGATAGCAAATGGAGCGTCGTAAACTATCAGCTTTCATACCCGTACAAAATGTCGGAGACATCATCGAAGAGTGCCTTGATTCAATCGCTTGGGTCGATGAGATTTTTATTGTAGATGCTTTTAGCACTGATAAAACCGTTGAAATATGCCGTCGCTATTCAAATGTCAAGCTTGTGCAACACGAATATATAAATTCCGGTGAACAGAGAGCTTGGGGAATGCCACAAGTTACGCATGATTGGGTTTTCATCATCGATTCCGACGAACGGTGCAGCCCGGGATTAAGAAATGCAATCGAAAAGATACTTACTCAAGAGCAGATAAAATACGATGGTTTTCTTGTTAAAATTAGAACTAAATTTATGGGAAAACTGCTCAAACATCCAACGTATTTGGGCGGTGGTGGCAAACGCCTTGTTAAAAAGGAGCTTAATAAGAATTATATTATAAAGCGAGTTCATTCAAAAATGAAAATTGACAATAAGACATGGATTAAAAATAAAGATGCATACTTAATTCACGAGCCAATACGCGATTTCGAAGCCCAGTGGAAAAAACTAATCAGATATTCTGTCTGGTATGCTGAGGATATGTTCGATAAAAACGAAAGAACAGGCATATTTCAATTTACTATAAGACCTTTTATAAAGTTTTTTCAATATTTTATAATAAGAGGTGGTTTTCGTGATGGACTTCACGGATTTGTTTTGTGTGTCGTTGCCTCAATATCAATTTTTATGAAATATTACAAACTTTGGATGATGAACCAACAAGCAAAGTTAGCAAACACATCTTCAAAAAATAAAAAATGAAACAGCGATAGAGAAATGGAACAAAAGATATTTTTTATATCATCTAACAATGGGTTTTTTGGTCAGACAAGAAAGCCATGGGTAAGTATGGATTCAGCTAAAATCCAAACTATACTTACTGAAAGTGGCTTCGAAGTAATAATGTTAACTCATCATAAAGCTGCTAACTATTTGCAAAATATAAAAGATTCGATTATTTTTTATAATTTCAGCCAAAAAGAGAATATTAGATACTATTTGCTCGATTTGGTTCGCTATCTCGATGATGGAACTAATTTGCTCATTCCTTCTTACGATTTGCTTAAATGCCACGAAAACAAGGGTTATCAGGAATTGTTTAAAAAAAAGACAGGCATCGAAGGATTGTCTGCTGTTTATTTAAGTGGAATTAACGATATTGATGAATATAATTTATCTTTTCCATTAGTTTTTAAAACTTTAGACGGATCTAATGCAAAAGGAGTTAAACTTGTTAAAACTCAAAAAGAATTAGAAGATTTATTAAAAAAGCAAACTAAGATATCTTTGGGAAATAAACTAGATATTTTACGAAGGCGGTATTTCCGTAAGTCTAAGCATTACAAGGTATATCCCGACTATTCAAATAAAAAAGATTTGCAAGAATGGATACCTTATATAACAAAAGAAAAGAATTTTATTTTGCAGGAATATATCCCTAATCTTAGTTTTGATTATCGAGTTTTGGCGCTTAATGAAAATTATTATGTAATGAAACGTCATGCAAACAAGGGCGACTTTCGGGCAAGCGGCACGAAGAAATTCGATTTCGATTTCGAGCTTCCTAAAGAATTACTCGATTTCGCTTTTTCTATAAAATCGAAGTTTGATACTCCCTTTTTGTCGATGGATATATGCCAAAGTGATGGAGCATTTCATCTGCTCGAGTTCCAAGCATTGCATTTCGGAATTAACGTTTATATGCAATCAAAAAAATACTTTAAAAGATCAAATGGAGTATGGAATGAGCATAATTTTACTCCCGACATTGAATCTGACATTGCGAAAGCACTTATCTCTTTTATATTGCAAAAACAATAAATATTGAAATAAAAAAGAATGGTATTTACATATTATCTTAAAAAATATCCATATAAACTTCTGTGGCGTTTTATGAGATTTGCAAGCAAGCAGCCAAAACTGGCTGTTTATATTGCCGAGCCATTGGATTATGTAGTGCTGAAACCTATTTTAAAACATTTACCGCCTTTAAAATATATTGTAAACAACAAAAAGACATATAACTATCTTAATTCTCTTGAAATCGACGATGTTACCCGCTTCTGCCATCCTGATTCAGTGATTATGTGCCGCCACGCAACCCACCATTTCCCAGAAGAAAAAATCTATAAAATCGGCTTTCGACACGGTGCTTATCATTTCAAATCTTTTGCTGGAAAAGACTATTATAATGCTTTCAATGTTTATTTTATGACAAGCCAAAAGGAAGTCCAATTAGCTGAAGAACTGGGAATAGTTTCTGCTAAATCTATCGGTTTTCCGAAGCTCGACCCAGCTTTTGATGGTTCCATTAATGCAGAACTATTAGATTCCTATTTAACAAAAGCAAATTTTGACAAGAATAAAAAAACAATAATTTTTAGTAGCACTTGGGATGGTTCCGGGATGTCTGCTGTAGAAAAATGGGCAGGTTTACTCGCAAATTATTCAAAAAAATACAATGTCTTAGTTACACTTCATCCTTGGGTTACACAAAAATATGTAAAAATTATAAAATCTAGTTCCAATATATATTTAATCGAAGAGCCAGATGTTCTGCCCTGGTTGATGCTTGCAGATGTTATGGTGGCAGATACAAGCTCGATAATTGCAGAGTTTTGCGCCCTTGACAAACCAATAATCACTTTTAAAGTTACCCAAGGGGCGAGATTAGTTCCTGAAGTAGTCAAAATAATAAGGGATATTTCCTATCAAATTGACGATGCCAGCGAACTCGACGATGCATTGCAGCAAGCAATAGCTAATCCAAATGAAAAAAGCGATGAGCGCAAAAAAGCAAATCAAATAATATTCGACTCGCTCGATGGAAAAGCAGGCATAAAAGCAGCTTATGAAATAAAAAAATTACTTAATTTGCGATAATATGGACACTTCACAATATAGAGAACAGATCCGGCAAAGAAATCTCGAAGGAATAAAATTTCCAGAGGATTTGTTGAAAAAAGTCGCTTCCTTGCCTGCCAAGCCCGGTGTTTATCTCCACAAAAACGACAAAGGTGAAATAATCTATGTAGGCAAGGCAAAAAACTTAAGAAACCGCGTTCGCTCGTATTTTCAACAGGGTAAGCCTGTTGACGCGAAAACGAAAGCACTCATCGTCAAAATTGCCGATACTGATACCATCGTTGTTGATTCAGAGGCAGAAGCGCTCATTTTGGAAGATACTTTGATAAAACAACACAAGCCTCGCTACAATATAATGCTTCGTGACGATAAATCATATCCATATATACGAATTACAAACGAGCCATATCCACGCATTTTCCCAACAAGGACGATTGTGAAAGACGGTTCGAAATATATTGGTCCTATAACCGAAGTTACCCGCTTGCATCAGCTTATGAGAGTCCTCAACACAATTCTGCCGCTAAGGACTTGCAGGTATTATTTAACCAAGGAGACTGTAGAACAAAAGAAATTCAAATTATGCCTTGATTATCAGATTAAAAAATGTGATGGACCCTGTGAAGGTCTAATTTCACAAGAAGAATATCTCCAAAGAGTCCAACAATCCATTCAAATCATCAACGGTAAAACAGCAAAAATCGAAAAAGAACTTCGGGAAAAGATGGAAAGATATTCTTCAGAGATGAGATTCGAGGAAGCGGCTGTTATTCGTAATCGCTTAACTATTTTGAAAGATTACCTGTCACGTCAGTTGATTGTTAGCTCTGAAGAAATAGATCGCGATATCTTCGGCATAGCTCGTGAGGACGAGCTTGCCTGCACAATGATTTTTAAAGTTCGCGATGGCAAATTAGTCGGTAAACGACATTTCATAATAAAAAACTCTGCTGGCAGGAGTGATGCTTCTTTAATCCAAAGCACCATGGAGCAATGGTTTATGGAAAACGAGTTTGTTCCAGACGAAATATTCTTACCTTTGAAACCAGATGATCCTGAGTTTATTCTCGATTGGCTAAAGAAAATGCGCGGGAAGTCGCTACAAATGATAGTTCCAAAAATCGGCGATAAAAAGAGTATGGTCAATATGGCTGTAGCCAATGCCGGATACATGCTCAAGGAACATATATTAACTATTTTAAAGCGAGAGCAAGCGATACCGCGTGCAGTGCAATCGTTACAGCGTGATCTCAATTTATCACGCCCACCACTACGTATTGAGTGTTTTGATAATTCCCATATACAAGGTAGCGAGCTTGTTTCTTCAATGGTTTGTTTTGTTGATGGAAAACCCAAAAAAGCGGACTATCGAAAATTTATAATAAAAACTGTGCATAAAAATGACGATTTTGCAGCGATGCGTGAGACCATAAGCCGCAGATATTCAAGGGTATTAAACGATAAGCTTGAAATGCCAGATTTGATAATTGTTGACGGTGGCAAAGGGCAGCTGTCATCTGCACTTTCAGTTTTAAAGGAATTAGATATCATTAATAAAGTATCTATTATCGGCTTGGCAAAGCGTCTTGAAGAAGTTTTTTTGCCTGGTCAGTCTGATCCGATTTCATTGCCGAAGACATCATCGAGTTTGCGACTTATCCAACAGCTACGCGACGAAGCCCACCGCTTTGCCATAACGTTTCACCGCCAGCGTCGAGACAAGCGCACTTTGCAATCCGAACTAACAAAAATTGAAGGGATTGGCGAGAAAACTGCTCAAAAACTACTTGTTGCTTTTGGCTCGGTCGAAGCCGTCAAGAATGCTTCCGAAGAAGAGATAGCAAAGATTTCAAACAAAAAACAAGCTGGGCATATAATAAATTATTTCAATTCACAGAAAGAATAATCCAATAATAAAAATTGCCCGGATTGTTTTATTTGTTTAAATTTTATTTATATATTTGCATCGAGAGTAAAGAAATAATTTTTAATTAAGAGGAAACGATATGACATACTCAAAATTCAAAACAGAAATACAGGCAATAGCTACCATTATACAAAAAATGCCTGATTCGGCTGCAGAAAAAGCATTCAACTATCTAATGCTTGCAATGCTTAAAGGGGAAATAACAATTGATGATTTCAATTTGCATCATTTTGGCCCAGATCATTTAGACGACGACGATTTCTTCGACGACGATAACGATTTTTTCGACGACGACGACGACGATGAAGACGAATTATTCGATAAAAATTGATTTAAAAGAGAGATATTTATGGCAACAATTAAATATCTTAGTCATTCAGCTTTCTTGCTCGACGATGGGCTACACCGCATATTAATCGACCCTTTCATCAGCGGCAATCCCAATGCACCTGTCAAAGTGAAAGACATTTCTGTCGATTACATTGTTTTAACCCATGCCCACGGCGACCATCTTGGTGATGCCATCGAAATCGCTAAAAAATGCAAGGCAATGATTATTGCCGTTAACGAACTTGCCAAATATATTGCAAGCTTTAGCGTGAAATCGCATAATATGCACATCGGCGGCAGTTACGAATTTCCTTTTGGTAGATTGAAGTTTACCATTGCTCACCACGGCTCTTCCAGTCCTGACGGCAAGTATATGGGCGAGCCAGCTGGCGTCATTATAACACTCACTGGAAAAAACATCTATCACGCCGGTGATACAGGACTGTTTTACGATATGAAGCTAATCGGTGAAATGAACGAAATCGATGTTTTTCTTTGCCCTATTGGAGACAACTATACAATGGGAATCGACGATGCTGTTAAAGCCGTCGAGTTTGTAAACCCAAAATTAGCTATCCCCATACATTACAATACATTTCCTATCATTCAGTGCGATCCGCAGGAATTTGTTGATAAAGTGATTGCAACAGGAAGAAACGCTAAAGTGATGGAATTTGGCGAAGCATTAGAGATATAGATTACATTTTCAAAACCTTCCGATTTTCACGGGAATGACAAATACATAAGGAGAGTCATTCCCTCGAAAGAGGCTTCCCGTTTTCACGGGAATGACAAACATA
>CAYVTD010000010.1:55160-67018 GCA_964454445.1 uncultured Hyphomicrobiales bacterium | reverse complement strand
TTGCAGAAGCAGCCGGCGGCGTTTGCACGAATATTCGGTCAATATCGCCTATATCGAGCGTTCTATTTGTGAGATTTTGGTTATAATCGTTTTCAATTCCAAATTTATAAGGCACAACCACTGTAGCTTGCACATCAAAATCGGCGTAGCCTCCGTTTGGCTCGTTTCCTGTATAAGCTAAAATTTTTGCAGAATATACTCCAGGTTTTTGTATCTTGCTTTTGTCTATAATCAGATTAAAAATTGCATTCTGATTTGCTCGCATATAAAAAGAGGATTTATCGGTGGAAAGCCATTGAGCAGTCGATTTTAAGTTCCAGGCACGATAGAAATTGCTTTTAACAGATTCGTCCATATCTTTTGGAAAAATAGCTTTCACCGAGACAAGGACTCTGTCTTTGCTATCGGGTATCCAGCCATTTGCCTTCCAGAAAGCCGCTGGTCCGGTAAGATCGCTGTAAAATGTATTTTCAGTTGTAATTTCGAAGTCAAGCACCTTTTTGCTTTCATCGCGTTTTGATAGTATTTTAAGGTAATCGAAAGCTTTTTGAACATTCACAAGCCCGCAACCATAATCGACAATGCTATAACCGGACATTGGCTCGGCACTGTATTTAATAGCCCGTTTTACCATCTGCGCATCGAATTGCAGATTATTTTTTTCGGCAGCAGAGATTAAAACAGCAGCTACGCCGGCAACTTCAGGGGTGGACATGGAAGTGCCCCAAAAAGCTTCTCCATAGTTGAAATCAGGCACTGTTGATTGAGCCGCACCGGGAGCAACGACGTCTGGCTTGGCTGTTTCGCCGCCACGAGAGCTGAAATGAGTTATCCATGCTTTGTTTCTTTTCGACCCATAGAGGTCGCGTAAAGTTTCGGGAGAAATCATTGCCCCAACGGTTATTGGTCCGCTTGTGCCAACAGGATTACCTGTTGTGTTTATTCCAGGGCCGCTATTGCCCATCGATTTGCTTATGATAACATTTGGGTTGCTATAAGCAAAATCTTCCAAAAACTCATCGGCTTCGCTCTTTGAAGGAGTTTCGGAGTCAATGCCATAGCTCATTGAAAAAACGGCATATTTAAAACCTGCTTCTTTCATAAAATCGATGCCATACAGGTATGCTTTTTTCATCGATTCAGTTGTTGTTGACCCGCCGGACAATTGGTTATTACCTAATTTTAGCGATGCGATATATGCACCAGGGGCAATACCATTATTGCCATCTGCACCATATATTTTATAACCGGCAGCGATGCCTGCACAATGACTGCCGTGGGCGCCGTCGTTGGTATTAATAATTAAATTATTGTTTTCAACATAAGCAGACATCGTATAAGGTGGGGTTTTGCTGCTAATTGGACTTACAAAACTGAAAACATCGTAATTATATTTGTAATCGAACATCGCTTTTTCTTCATCAATACTTCCATTCATATCAGTATCAGGATAATAAACCCAGATTTCTGAGTTTTCTGCAGGTTTAACATGACCTTGAAAGCCATCTATCATTTCTTTGCTGATTTTTGTTTTAAAGACGAGAAAAAGCATAAGATCATCGTTTTTCCCATTTTTATTTATGTCTTTAACTTCAGAATTTTTAAAGCATTTGTCTTCGTCGAGCAAAGCCAGAAAATATTTACCATCTATCGGCTTGAGGGCTAATTTGTTGTAACCCTTTAAAAAATTGTCTTTTGTTGAGGCAGCGCTATCGCCGTTAATCAATTTCAGATCGGCGGGTTGCAGTTCTAGCACAGTTTGTCCTGTAAAATCCTTCATATCAATAACCTTTACCTTTCCATCACTTGTTTGATTTAAGCCGTTAATAGCTGGATCAACGCCTGTGTCAAGAATGAAAATAATAACGCCCCTGCCGTCGCATTCGGGATTTTCCTTAATGAATTTTTGCGCACCAATTGTTTTAGTATCGAGAAAATTCCAATCAAAATTCTGCGACAAAGCAACAGATATGCAAAAAATCGAACAAATAGCCGCTAGCCACAATACATTCATCGTTTTCATCTACTTATGCTTTCTTTGTTTAAAACAACTAACATTTTAATAAAAAATATAAATTTACCACATTTTTGCGAATAATCTTAATATTTTATTAGTTGTATCGAGAAGCAGTAATAAAATCAATGAAATAAAAAAAAGTCCAACACCTTGAAGGCATTGGACTTGATTATATATATCTTATTATTCTATTAAAGCAATACTAAAGGAAACCTTTATTTCTTGCCGTTACATTCGCTTTTAGCTTTTGTGCAGCAACTGCCTTTAGGCTTATCTGCGCAGCTCTTTTCTGAATTTGAGCTACATTCGGTCTTTAATGCCTTTACGTTGTCGGCATCGTAACCAAGCTTTGCAATCACATTGCGGATATCGTTGGGATTTGTTACTTTAGAATCGTATTGTATTGTTACGTATTTGTCCTTAAGGTTCAGATTGGAACTTTTTATTCCGTCCATAGTTTTCAGCTTGTTCTCTATTTTTGTTTTGCAGCCATCGCACGTAGCAGAAGTTTTTATCTTAACTTTTTTGATATCGGCTGCAAAAGTTATGTTCGACATAGAGACGATGAAAGAAAGCGCCAATGCAATGGCGAAGAAATTTTTGATTGAACTTCTGTTCATATCAACTCCTGAAATTAGTTTGTAATATGAATTTTATTTAACTGTATTGTTAAAACAAACACGTATGCTAAAACGAATCAATCAGGAATTTATTTAGTTAGGATAAAAATTTTTTTTAATCTAATGGTTTATCAGCATAAATAATTGTCATTGGGAGCATTTTCGATAGATCGACAAGCTCCTGTTTTGAAATCGATGTGTTGCGAAGCCGTAGAACCTCTAAATTGGGTATAGTTGCAATATCAGCAGGGAGCATGTTAAGGTCGTAATTTCTATCGAGATTAATTTCTTTTAAGTTCCTAAGCTCAGAAAAAATGCCCTCAGGAATTTTTTGCAATTCATTATTTGAAAGATCGAGCCGCTCAAGATTATGAAAGTTTTTTATTTGCGCCGGAAAAGTAGTAAGGTCAGTAGCGCTCAAGTCGAGAATAACAACATCATCGGGATAGCGAGAAGCCTGAGAAATGTCAAAGAAAGTTTTCGACTTGGCGCCCTTGAGCGAATAGCCGACGGTCATGCCTTGCTTTAGCTTGGCTGTTTCGTCGTACATCATTCTCAGTTTTGCAAGTGGAACGGCTATGTTGCTTCCATCTTTTTGACCAATTATCCTGCGATAAATGCTAATAGCTTCGTCAAACGAATTAATGGCATCTTGGTAGCTTTCGTCGAGATTGTTAACTTTGGCGGCATCCCTGTAGAAATAGCCGTAGTATTCGTGGGCTACTGCCGTCCAATAGTCGTTGTTTTTTCTGCGGACTATATTGTAACCCTCTCTCAGATACTTTGTTGCCTGATCCCATTCATGAGATTCCCGATAGGAATTGCCTAATTTTAGATAGCGGATTCCTAATTCTGTTTGGTCTTTTTGTGCTTGCAATGATATGGAAAATGCTAAAAGCACAATTATCATTGCAGTTGAGTATTTTAATAATTTCATTTTTCGATTCCTTGTATTTATTTGTTTATTTTCCATTTGATTGTGTTGCTTTCGTTTGTGGCTCTTGCACATTGGGTTGCCACCAGAAGCTCATGCGAAGCCCGAGCTGCACTGTGTTTAGCCAGGACGAATTGTGAGTAATATTCTGAAGGTTGGTTCTAAGCACCAAATCGTCTGTATTTGTGTACCAATTATAAGCAGCAAATAACTCAATAGGATAGAACCAGCGATATTTTACCACGTTAGCTTCGATGCGCACAACAGTAGATTCCCAAGTTGTTCTTGGGAGGTCACTGTTGTAAATTTTTCCTTCGCCCCAGATATACCCCAAGCCAAAACGAAATCCGACATCAGTGTCTTCAGCAATCGAAAAGGCGTGTCGAACGGCATAGCTAATGCCGAGCGAATACAAATCCATTGCCCATTTTTCAGTTATATTGCCTTCGTCTATGATATCTCCGTTTTCAGAAACAAATTCCCAATGGCTAATTGTAGAAATCCGGGGGGCAGTGTATTCGCCCCAAATTTCAATATTTTTATTAAATCGTAAGATAGGATAGGCATTGAAATCGAGACGCGCACCCATTGAAATGTCGCTTGTAATCTGAGGATTATCGAAAATATACCAATTACCGACGGGCGAGAAGGAGAGAATGCTAACGCTGTTTTTATAGTTTTGATTATATTGCTCGAACATTTCATCGAGATATCGCTCGCAATGTTTGTTTAAATCAACGCTTAAAGCCATTTTTTCCTTAACACAAGAATTAACAGCATCGAAAACCTCATAATCTTTATCGATTAACTTTTTTTCAAGGGTTTTCATTTTCTCCTTCATTTCGCTTATTCTAATATTAAGAGGTGGCAGGGAATCGAGTTGTAATTTAAGTTTCTTAGCAATGACATAGTTATCTTCAGCTATGACAACAATGTCTTTTTTAGAAATGCTTTCTAGCATTCTATCAGATGGAAAAGAAGCGAGCCGTGTCAGAGGTGTTTCGCCTAAAGTTTCAAGTTGAGCAGTAAAAATCAATCCTGCTTGATAGATTTCGCGCATCTGGCTGAACAAATCTCGTCTGCTTAATGACTCAAAATCGGGTTTAGTCGCAGGAATTGAAGCAAGCGGAGTTATTGCCGACAGTGATCCAAGGCTCAACAGCAAAGCCGAGAAAAATATTATTAATTTCTTCATAATGTCTCCTTGAACGTATTTAATCAAATTTTTTATATTTTTAGCACTAAAAACAATAAAGCAAGAATAATGCCATGATATATAACTAATTGAATTATTACGATTTATCTAAATAAAAACAATATAAGAAATCATTGAAGCAGTAGTTTATCGAACAGGAACGAGGCGAATGTTTTGTCCCCATTTGTATTGCTCTTCCATCCTGCAAGACCAGACCAGTTCGTTGTTCCAAACAGTAATGTCTGGGCAACCGTCGCACATATTTATTTCACCATTGTCGCAAACGTCTGCCGGCTGGATAATCATCACTGATTGATAATGTATCCGGCTTAAGAAGGATTTTGGGTTTTTTGCAAAAACTCGCATATAGTTTTTGAAAATTTGCCTTAGCTCCTTGTCGAATGGGGTAAGGAGGAAATAGAGTCGTCCCCTTCTTTGGTAAGAAGGTCTGGAATAAGCAAGGTAGCTATCCGTGAATATATGCTTGAATGTTTGCACAATTTCCATAAATTTAGGTCCTACATAGCCGAAAATATCGTGCTTGTTGCCCATTCTGCCGGTCAATAACCATTTGTAAGAGTTTGGTTTGATCGTGCCGTTTAAGAAGGCGCAAGGCATAAAACCGGGGTACACTTCGCGAATTGCTTCGACAAGTTCCGGGCTTGAGAGGTCAGTTCTGCGCTGGTCGTCAGTTTTTGAGTACATTATTTCATCGAATTGCACTTTCTCGTCGCCAACATAAAAATTATAATCTTTGCCAAGTATTGCCATTCTATAGAGTATAAACACCATTACGTGGACTTTGTCGATGTTGTCTTGTCCCCATTTGAGCAGTTGAGGAACATATTCTATATTTTCAGGATAGACAGTAGCATTAAAAGAGCAAGAAATATTACGAGCGTCGGCAAGCATTTTAGCAAGTGAATAACGAAGCTCGTTTAGTTCGAGTTCGTTTGCATCTTTCCAGCCGGGGCGTTGCTGCCCGCTATCCACGTGGAAGGTAAAGCCGTAAACCCCTGCTTTTTTTAATTCTTTGAGGAGTTCTTTAGTTAAAAGGGCTCCATTAGAGTTGATGATTGGCTTCCACCCCTTTGCTTTTACTAATCTTACGATTTCAACAATGTTTGGGTGTGTCAGAGGTTCGCCACCGGCAATGGAAACACCGTCTGTTTTGCGATTTTTTTGGAAAACATCGAGTTCATGTTGGATTTCTTCAAGGCTTTTGTGGGAGTTTTTCCGATTTTCGCGATAACAACCGTCGCAATAAAGATTGCATTTACTAGTTGGTTCGAGCCAGGAAATGGCGTTATCGGCTAAATTCCAAGGAAGGCGATATAGTGTTTCTGGTGAGAAATCGATTTCTTTCATCATTTACTCCAAGAAAAATTTTTTTAAATTAATATTCCTCCGAAAACAAATAAAAATGAAAAAAAATATAAAAAGAATGCAAACATATTGCATTATTGTTTACTTTTTCTACTTACATTTTTTTATTATTCCTTACTATTTTAATATTAACGTATAAAATATAAATTATTTTTATTATCACTTTATGCAAAAGGCAAAATAATAAACTTTACAATAATATAAACATTTTTCGACAATTTAAAGTAAATGAAACAAATTATTATGAACAATCATCAAGAGTATTTTTTCATTAGATATTTTAATATGTAACAAATAATTTATAATTTCGTAAAAATGATTAGTTTTATAAATATTTAACTATTAATAATAAAGGAGCAAACAATGGCAGAACAACAGCAACAACAGATGCCTCAGTACCCACAATATCATTATCAGAAAAAAAAAACAAATTGGTGGGTGCCGGTTTTGATCATAGCCATAGTTGTCATACTTTTCTTTGTGTTGTCAATAGGTTTCTATAGTGCAATGGGCTCGTTTATGTTCTCAGAAAAAGAAGTAACAATAAAGGAAAATTCGGTTATTCACCTGAAAATTGTGGGCGATTTAGATGAATATAAGTCCTCAAATCCATTTGATCTGTTTTCTCAAAGCAAAAAGGCAACGTTTAGCGAAACACTCACTGCGCTCGAGAGGGCAAAAAATGACAACAACATTAGGGGTGTTTTCTATGAAGCGGGGGTTGCAGGCTTGGGTTATGCCAAAGCCGTGGAATTGTATAATGCTTTGGAAGATTTTCGTAAAAGTGGTAAATTCCTATATGCTTATGTCGAAGTTGGCTCTGAGTTGGATTATTTTCTCGCCCTGCCCGCTGATAAAATTTTTACCCCAAGAGAAGGTATAGTCGAAATGAACGGTTTCGGCGTAACATCATTATTTTTTAAAGATATGTTTACCCATCTCGGCATTGATTTTTATGTGCTTGGCTTCGAGGACTTCAAATCAGCTGGTGATATGTTTTCGCGAAATAATTTCAGCGATTCTGCACGCTATCAACTCGAAGTGCTGCTCAAGCAAAGAATGGAAATTCTTGCAAATGCTGTTGAAAACCGTAGAGGTATCAAAAAAGACAAATTCTATGAAATTATTAATCGCGGGGTTTATAGTGCTGATTCTTTGAAAGATCTTGGCTTTTTCGATGATTTCAAAACGCGAGCCGAAGTTATTGACTTCATTAAGCAAGAAGTCTATGGGAAAGCTAATGAGAAAGATATAGCCCAAAAGAAACTCCATTTGGTTACCCCTGGTAACTACATGGCAAGCAAGCCACCAATGACGCAGAAAATTGCCGATGAAAGCAAACAAATTGCCATAATATATGGAGAAGGAGCAATTCAGTCTGAATCTGTCGATAACCCATTTTCTGAAGAGAAAGTCATTAGCGCCGATAAAATAATAGAGTATTTGATAGATGCAAAAAACAACGATAAGATAAAAGCTGTTATTTTAAGAGTTAATACTCCCGGTGGCTCGGTGATTGCCTCAGATGCAATCCGCGAAGAAATCATCAGAGTTAGAAAGAAGAAGCCAGTTTATATTTCAATGAGTGATGTTTCGGCTTCAGGTGGTTATTACATCGCTATGGACTGTGATACTATTATTTGTTCGCCCGAAACCATTACCGGCTCAATTGGTGTAGTGATGACCATTCCAAATCTGTCGGGATTAAAGAGCAAGATTTATCTGAATGCAGACACTATCTCGAGCACATCTGCCGCACAATTTGCAAATGGGTTATATCCTTTGCAGGAAAGGGAAAAACAACAATTTTACCAAATGGGTAAAACCATTTACGACCGCTTTTTAAACAAAGTGGCAAAAGCTCGCGGAATGACCTACGATCAGGTTCGCAGCATTGCCCGCGGAAGGGTTTGGACAGGCGAAGATGCTTTGAAAATTGGTATTGTTGATGTGCTGGGTGGCTACAATGATGCTATTAAAATTGCTAAAAGACGAATCGGTGTTCCGGAAAATATGCTCGTTACAGTGCAAGTGTATCCAAAGAAAAAAAATCCTATCGATGAGATTTTGCAAATGTTCGACATTGGCACAGGAAACGACGATGACGATGCTAACGTTTCTGTAGCAAGACTTGCAAAGGCTATTAGCATGAGGGATAGTGATGCGATGAAGATTTACAAGGCATTACCAAAAAATATGCAAAGTCAAATTGATTATGCAATGCAAATACTGACTATCTCAGAACGGGAAAAAGTGATTATGGCTATGCCTTATTGCGTCATTGAAAAATAAGTCTCTCTTAAAAGGTATTTTTTTTATAAACAATTTGTCTCAGGCAAGAATGCCCGATCTACTTGAAATATATTAATTTGGTAGAACAGACATCCTTGTCTTTTCGGAGCAATACTACTTTGTAATATAGCTCTATCGAAATATTCTGAATAAAGCTAATAAAAGATAAAAAAACTTGGGGCAGATGAAATAGGTAAGCAAAGTATTTCTGTCTGCCCCAAGCATTTGTTTAGAATATGAAATGAATATAATTTTGCTGTCAATTCTTACTTTTTCTTCTTGGCATTCTTCTTCAATTCAATTTTTATAATTTCATCTTTTGCAAGTGAGCGGGCGGAATCAATCAATTTAATAAACTCTTCACTATCTTCAGCAAATCGGAAATATTCTTCTTTAAAGCTCTCTTGGGTATAACCATGATTTTTCATAATGGATTTGACTTTGCGGTTTGCTTTGCTTGTGTCTGGATACAGCTCTCTTGTAACAAGGATTTCTTTATAAGTATTGATAAAATTCTCTTTATCGCTGCCCCAAAGGCGTTCCCAAAGTGAACATGAACTTAGGATAAAAGCACTTGTAAAAACAATAACAAGTATTCTCATAATAAATATAGAAAGTTTAACAATAAACTATTGACGCATTTTGAAATAAAAAATTATTTTGGTCTCTTTTCTCTGCATTTAATAATTGTAATTAGCTCAAGATTCCACGGAAATCAGTTTAATTCGTCTATCGAAAGAAGCTTGGCATAGTTTTTACTAAGTAATTATCGAATAAAGTATCAATTTTGTTTGCCGGGTATGCGAATTAAGAAATACAAAGCGCCAACAATGAAAGAAGCCCGCGATTTGGTATCGCGTGAGCTTGGCGAGAAAGCAGTTATATTGTCAAGCAGGACAATCGACAAGCCGGGTGCCGCCTCAGAGGTGGAAATAGTTGCAGCCATCGACGACCAGGCAAAAATTTCTGCTGCTCTGAAAAGCAAGCCATCAGAAAGTGTTGATATTCTTCAAAATTATCTGCAAAAAAAACAGGAATCGGGCAAAACCGATGATGGTTTTAAAAAGTATCTGGATATAGCAGGTAGGATATTTGACCAAATCGGAAATCTTAGCGATTCGATGGCTGAATTGTCCGACAGCGTGAAATACAGGAATATCAATTCTCTGTCTAAATCTTACTCGTCTATTTATAAGCTACTTTGTGATAATGGCTTTAGTGAAGATTATTCCTTGCGTCTCTGTGGCTCTCTTTCGTCAGAAAATCCTGATGATCAGGTTGCAGTAGCCCTGAAAAGAGTTAGAAGCAAACTCATTGCAAACATACGAACAATAGCCCCGCTTAAAAAGAAAAAAGAACCTGTGATTACTTCTTTTGTAGGACCGACCGGAAGCGGTAAAACTACGACTATCGCAAAACTTGGTATTGTTAGCAAATTGCTTTTCGATAGTAATATTATTTTTATTTCTACAGACACTCGGAAAATTGGAGGAGCAGAGCAATTGGAAACTTATGGGGCTGTTGCAGGAATACCCTTCGAGGCGGCTTATTCGCCGCACGATTTAAAGGAAATTGTGCTAAAGAATTACGAAACAGATTTTATTTTTATTGATACTCCTGGCATAAGTCAGTTTGACGGGCTTAGAATGAAAGAAATCAATAGCTTTCTTATGCCTGTCAGCCATGATTACATCTATCTTGTGCAAAGTATTAATTCAGGCAAAAAGAATTTCTTAAGTGTAACAAACGAGTTTCGCAAAGTTAATGTTTCGGCTTTGATACTTACTAAGTTCGACGAAGCGGCTTCTATTGGAGAGGTTTTAGAGGCAATGCAAACAATAAATCTGCCGTTAGCTTATTATACTAATGGGCAAAAAGTGCCAGAAGATCTCGAGCCGGCAGAAACAGACAAATTAGAGCAAATCATTTTTCCAGACGAAGTGCTCGGGCATTTGGAGTAACTGAAAGACACTCAGGGAAGTAAACAGTAAGATAAGGAATATGTTTAGCAAGCCATATATTATAACAATTTGCAGCGGCAAAGGTGGAGTTGGCAAAAGTTTCCTATCGGCAAACTTGGCAGCAATCACTGCACAGTTGGGTTGCACCACTTTGTTGATAGATGGCAACAGACATTTTCCCAACCAGCACCTTATCATTGGAGTTGAGCCGCCTGTGCGATTGTCAGATGCAATAGCCGGCAAGGTAAAACCCTCGAGTGCATTACACCAGATTGATGAGAGGTTTTATTTATTGGCGGAGATGCCATCTTCCATAGAAGAAAGCAATTTTTCGACAAAGTTGGTCTTCGATGTTTTTAAAGATTTAATCATCGAAACAAATTTTGATATAATTATAATTGATACTGTACCTGGAGCCAGCGAGGAAAGCTTGTTTTATTGCGATCTTGCCGATCTTGCTTTGGTTGTTATCAACGATGAACCAATTTCGATTTTAGATGCTTATGCATTAATAAAAATCTTGATGTTTTTTAAGGCAAATAGCGAGATTGCGATGATTGTAAACAATGTGATTGACGCCGATGATGCTAATGAAGTTGGCACCAAGCTAAATCTTGCCATTGAGCGATTCTTGGATAGTAAAATCGAAAAAATTGGTTATGTAACTTACGATAGGCTGGTGCGAAGGTCGATAATCAGGCAGGAATTGTTTGTAATTAATCAACCCGATAGCGAGGTTAGCGGGCAAATCAGAAAAATTGCACATTTTTTTGCAGATAAAGTTTTTGAAAAAGAAATAGTGAAGTAATATTTGTTTTTATGACAATAAAATCATAAATTATGAGTGATTAAACAATAAGAAATAGATTCTTATGGCAGCAAAAGAAAAAACAGGGCATGACCTTGAAAAAGAGCAATGGGAAAAGGAAAAACAAAAGCGCGAGAAGGAACGCGAGGCAAGAGAAGCAGAGGACAAGAAAATAAGGGATAAAAAGAAGAAAGAAAAGCAAGAGCGGGATAAAAAACGGGCAGCCAAACTCAAAAAGAAAGAGAACAAGGAGCGCGCAAAGCATAAAAAACTAATCAGCTTTCCATTCAAGACTCTTTTCAAAGTATCTCTTTTTTTGTCGTTGATGTCCTTCATCGTCCAATTTTTCGGTGTGAGCAAACCACTCTATGATTCGCTTTATTTGAGCTTTTTGATTTTTGTGTCAATATATCTTTTTATTGGCTTGATAATTATTACTGTGTTCTTTATCGTTGCTGAAAAGCGTCAGAAAGAAGAAGTAGAGATAAAACGCGCTGAAATATCTAACCGTGTCAGGGAAGATGAACAGCGAAGAAAGAAAGAAGAAGAAGAAAAATTGAAAATAGCGCAAGATTTGTTGGATATGGAAGCAAAGCGGGAAGAGCAGCTAAAAGAGTTTAAGATGCATCAAGGCACTTCCTTTTC
>CAYVTD010000010.1:40905-55060 GCA_964454445.1 uncultured Hyphomicrobiales bacterium | reverse complement strand
CAAAGCGGGAAGAGCAGCTAAAAGAGTTTAAGATGCATCAAGGCACTTCCTTTTCTAAGGAAGGCGAAAGCCCATTTCCCGGGGGCTTTACGGGAGATTTATCGGAAGAAGATAAAGAATATTTTGAGACTGGCTCGTTTAAAAAAGATTTTAAGGATTTTGCATCAAGAGAAGCCCAAAAGGAGTCCCAAAACAACCAAAAATCTGACGAGTTCAACTCACCAAACAATGACGATATGTCGTTTGATGATTATTTGAATAAAACCGGGCAATATATGCAAGAAGAAATGCCATTACCAGGCAGACATCCAGAAAACAAGAACAAAAAAGTTTTTTCGAGCAGCGACTTCGCAGAATTTGATGAATAATTTTAAAAATGATTATGCAAACCAACCCACAAGAAATACAAAAAATTTGGCAGGCATTTGCCGAAAATGATTCATCAGAGAATAAAAACAAGCTGATCCTGAAATACATTTGGCTCGTTAAATATGTATTGCAGCAAATGAATCTGCCATTAAACACAATTTTGGACGATGAAGATTTCTTAAGTATAGGCATACTAGGATTAAACGAATCAATCGAACGATTTGACATAACTCGCGGAGTAAAGTTCGAATCTTATGCTATCCCGAGAATAAAAGGCATTATCCAAGACGAGCTTCGCCGGATTGATTGGCTGTCGAGAACAGCAAGAAAACGCGCCCACGAATATGTGCAGGCACAAGACGAGCTTAGGAGCAAAACCGGAAGGGAAGTCAGTTCGGAAGAAGTGATGCGAAAGCTCAAAGTAACAGAAGAAGAATATTATGAGTATCTTGCGGCAGCGGCGGCGGCAAAGGCATCGTTTTCTTTTGCAGACACCCAAGCTAAACAAAGCGAAGACGAAACTGATTTTTTAGAAGAAATACCCGATACATCGCAAGAAAGCGCTCTGGCTGTACTGCAAAGTGAAGAACGAATCCGTTTTATTACTGATTTTATAAGCAAACTGACTGAGAAAAAGCGACTTGTGATTTCACTTTATTATTATGAAGGTATTACGTTTAAAGAAATAGGCAAATTGCTCAAGGTGTCAGAAAGCAGGGTTTGCCAGATACATACTCAGGTCATCAAGGATTTGAGAGAAAAAATAATCGAGTTCGACAATGCTTGACCCTAAAATCCGGAGAAGACTGGAATCGCTAACCAGATTGCCTGCAATACCGTATGTCGTTTCCGAAGTGATGCAGGCTCTCGACAATCCGGATATTAGCGCCTCGACACTTGCCAATATTATCGAAAAAGACCAAACTCTCGCCAGCCGTGTCCTCACTGTTGCCAATTCTCCCTTTTATGGATTTGCCCGAAAAATTTCGACTATCGATCTGGCTATTGTGGTGCTTGGCACGAATGCAATACGTGAAATTGTAATAAGTTTGCTTGTATCCAAGTTGTTTGTAAAGCAGGTAAATAATTTCGATGTCAGGGGCTTCTGGCATTATTCTGTTTTTTGTGGTGCTTGTGCACGTGTGCTTGCCCGCAAATTAGGATACAGGCTTGTTGGTGAGGCATTTGTTGCTGGCTTGATACACGACATTGGAATAATAGTGCTGACCCAATATTTCTCTGCTGAATATGCCAAAATCACCACTCTACAAACAAAATTTGGTATGTCGATGGTCGAAGCTGAAAAAAAAGTAATGCACGGCAACCACGGCGAACTCGGCGTTTGGATTGCCGAACGGTGGAACCTGCCTGCTCAATTGTGCGATGCTATTCGATTCCACCATTCGAGCTTTCTCGAAGTAAAAAAATATGAAAGCAAAATCGAGCAAACAGAAAAAGAAACCTTTATCGAAGGCATCGAGCAACCTCTGACTCTTATCGTTGCCATGAGCGAGTGGTTTGCCGCCGAACTTAACTTCAAGCAATGGGCTCTCGAGCAAACGAGTTCGCCTCTTTATCTTGCCATAGAAACTTTAGAAGCAATAAAAAGTCATGATATATTAAGCCCGGAAAGTGCTATTTGGCAATTGAAGCAGGAAATAACAAAAGAATACGAAAAGGCTACAATTTTCCATGCTTTACAAGAAAAACCGTTGTATTAAATCAAAAATCAAAACTATTAGCGTTAGTTTGCAACAGCTTCTTTTTTAGGAGTTGTAACTCCATTTTTCGGTGCAGCTGTTCCATTTTCTGGAGTTACTGTATTATTTTTAATAGTTAAATTACCATTGGTAGGTGTTGTGGCAGTGTGTTTGTCGGAACTGCTATGTGTAGGTGGATTGTCTTTTTTATGAACATAATCGGTTAGATAAAAGCCAGAACCGTTAAAAACCAGTCCAATGTTCTTGCTTATTTTGCGAAAGACCTCTCCATCGCAATCTTCGTAAATACATTTTGTTAATGGTTCTTCGGTTATTCTTTGTTCAATTTCAAATTCTCGCTGGCACTTTTTACATTTGTATTCATAAGTAGGCATTTAATAGCTCCAAAAATCAATTTTTTCGACAAGTAACATCTGGTATTACAACGAAAATATATAGATATTATTTTTAAAATTTGTATAATGAATTGATAGCAATCACGTTTGCTATAACAAAGAATCATTTTTAAGACAAAAAACAATGATTGCAATAAAAACAAAAAAAATAGATGGCTGTCTGGAAGGCACCAATGTTAAAGATATTTTGCTTAGTGATGCTATTTCTCAGGAATTTATCGAAAAGATAGCTATATTAGGAAAATTGATTTTTTATGAAGATTTGCAAAAACCATTTTTCAAGGTTATCGTAAAAGGAAAATATACGATAAAAGGATCGATCGGCAATAAATCTATACGCGTTGTATTGCCTAAAGAGGACAATCCGCAATATTTTCAGGATTTAATTGATTTTATAAACGGATAAAACCAAGCTTAGTTTTCAATGGAAAAACGTTTATATCATTTTTAAAAAATCATCTTTAAAATCATTGAAATTCATTTGCTCAGCAAGAGTTTTTACAGAATAAAAATAGTGTTCTGATTCTGTAGGCGAGTATTCTTTTAAAACCAAAGCGATGTTTGCCATTGTCAGCAACTTAAGCTCGGGTGCAAGATGCAACGATCGCTCGGCTGCCTGCTTTAGTTTTTCATTAGATAGTTTGTATTGCCCTTCATAAGCATTTAAGACAGCTTCAGTGTTAAGCAAAAAACATTCAGAAATGGCGTCGTCGGCTGTTTCGCTTGCTTGTTTTGCCTGGGAAATGTAATTGTTTGCATTGTCTTTGTGTCCACTTTCAAGTAAAGCCCTGGCAGCAAGGCAGAGCAGTTGAACTTTTTCCGGCGCAGAAATTTCTGCAGGATAATTGTCGAGAGAGCTTTGAGCTATAGACACTGCTTGCTCATAAGCTCCTGCAAGATAGCTCTCGATAATTGCTTTGCGGGTTCGATAAAAATCGAAAATCGCGTTACTATTTGCTAAACCGCTTCCATTAGTACTTTCCGTATCATCAGAATTGGCGTTTGTATCTTCGGAGCTTTTAGCTGTCGAATCGATAATCTGCCGAAAGGCAAAATCTTCAGAATCGAAATGCTCGTTATCTGAATTTTCGTTTTGTGACTTCTTGCCAACATTGCTGTAATTCCCATATACCTCATTAACAACATCCATACTGCCATATTCTTTAGCTGCTCTTGCCGTGGCTAGTAACATCTGTTTTTCAATGTCTTCCTCACCTGATTCGTGGCTGTGGGCGGCAAGAAAAGGGGCTATCTCGCGACGGACAGTTTCATCTTCAGTTTCGTCGTATCTTTGTTTCAGAACTGAAGTTATGTGCCCGTGCAGTGCTTGATGCTCTTCAAATTCGAGTGATTTCTGAAAAAAATTGTAATAAAATGCCTGAGTAAAACGATAAACAGTAGTCTTAACACCGTAGCGCATCTCAGCGCCATAGCTTTTGATAATACCTGTTTTATTTTGCAATCCCCTTAATTTTTTTATAGTTGTAAGAACGTCATTATTCATAAGCTCGGAAGCGATAAGAGCTGTAAATTCAGAACCTTCTGCACTACAAACTGCAAGTGTGTTTCTTTCCTCTTCTGTTAGCTTGGAAACTGTGTTGGAAAAGGCAGAATGAACCGAAGCAGGCAAATAACTCGATGAGTCGAAGTCAGCTTTAAGATGACCGGCACTATCGAAAGGAGAATTGAGACGAAAGAATTTAAGATATTCGGCAACAATACCCGGCACACCAAAGGTATTGTCGAGCAACCACTGCTCAAATTTGATATTTGGGCGATAATTATCAAGTATAAATCGAGCCATTGCCGAAACTTGCGCAATAGAGTATTCATTTAATGTAATAATTTCGAGTGTGTCAGTATCTTTAAACTGATCTAAAAAAGAAAGCAATGCAGACCCCTGTCGCATAAGCTGGGTATTAGTGTATGAAAAGACGATAATTAATGGCATTTTGTCGATATTGTCGGCAAGCAAAGAAAGTAGCTCGACAGATTGGGCATCGCACCAGTGCATATCGTCGATATGGATGACAAGAGGTCTTTTACTTGCAAAAGAGCTTATTGAATCAAAAAAATCGGCTGCGGCAATACTAATCTTTTTATTTTTCGATTTGGAGGATAAGTCCTCTTGATATTGCCGCCAATCTTTGCCAATTTCTTTAACTGCATAAAAAACAGTGTCTATGAAAGGTATGGAGGCAAGAGTCGTTAGACCAATATTCTTGATAAGCCGTTTATGTGGGTCGATGTTCTTTTCCTTGTCTATCAATTTTTCCATCGCCCTTGTGAATGGCTGAAGTGGTTGGATGCCGCCGATTTTAAATTCACCAATAGGCTTTTGTGCTTCGACAAGTACGCTATTTAAGCCCCAAGATGGTAAACTTGCCAGCGCATTCATTGCCTCGAGCAAATAGCTTTTTCCAAAGCCCGATTCTCCTTCAATAGCAATAATACTGCCTTGAGATTTTGCAACTTCGTTAAGTTTTTTCCGATAATAAGATAGTTCGCGAGTGAACTCAATATCTTCATTATTTTGCATAATATTAATTGGCTTATTTAATGATTATCAAAAAAACATGCAATCTCAATAAGTAAATTACTAACAATAAAGGATAAAAAAAAACAAATTTAAACACCGCGCTTTTCTGCATCCCATATATATTTATGAATTTGTAGTTGCAGTTTTACTCTGAGACGATCTTTCAGAATCCAGAGGGCAAGATCTGCGGCATCGACAGAGCCGTAAACAGGTGAAAAATAAACTTGAGCTTTCTCAGCAAGCTTATATTGGTTGAATACTTCTTTAGCCCACAAATAATCGTCGTAGCTTGCTATTACGAATTTTACTGCGTCCTTGCTCGATAGATATTTAAAATTATTAAAATCATTGTTTTTGTCCATAGCCGAACCAGGACATTTAATATCTAATACTATGATAACTGATGGATTTAGCGAGGCAATGCTGTAACTTCCATTTGTTTCCACAACAGTAAGGTAGCCACTTTCGTCAAATTGATTTATTAATTCGCAGCCATTATTTTGCATCAGAGGTTCGCCACCGGTAAACTCAACATGACGGCACTCAAACGACGAAACATAATTTAAAATTTCTTCAGAACTCATTTCCAAGGCGGGTCCTTTTGAGTCGATAGCGTAACTTGTGTCGCACCAATCGCAATGCAAATTGCATCCTTGTAAGCGCACGAATACGCATGGCAAGCCTGCCAAGGGACCTTCGCCTTGTATCGAGTAAAAAATCTCGTTAATTCTAAAGGATTGCATATTATTTTGTAAACTCCCTGTGTTTTCTTTCAAGCAATGCTATGGATTCTATGTGGTAGGTATGTGGGAACATATCTATCGGTTGGATTTTGATGACATTATATTTCTCAGAAAGCAAATCGCAATCGCGAGCCTGTGTTGTCGGATTACAACTTACATAAACGATTTTTTTTGGGTATAAGTCGAGAATGTATTGAACAAGTTGCTGGTGCATACCGTTTCTCGGAGGATCGAGAATTACTGTATCAGGAATTTCATATTTGTCCAAATATAAATATATGTTTTTTGAATGAAGGTCGAGTGCTTTGAATTGCACATTTTCGATATTATTCAATTTCGCATTTATCTGGGCATCTTCTATTGAAGATTCTATAAGTTCGAAGCCAAAAATCTGTTTGCATTTATGAGAAGCCGGGAGTGTTATCGAGCCAATGCCGCAATAAAGGTCCCATATTGTCTCTGATGTGCCAAGCTGAGCAAATTCGAGTATCTTGCCTATAAATGTATCGAGTTGATAAGAGTTAGTTTGAAAAAATGAAAAAGGCGAAATCTTGTATTCTATACCAAGAATTTCTTCGTTAATAAAATCTTTCCCTTCGATGAAATTAATCTTGCCAAAAGAAACGGGATTAGTATCTGCATTTATAGCATTTATGATACTGGCGGTATTAGGAAAAAGACTCGGGAAATCGTAGCGATACCAGTTTAAAAATTTGTCATCTTCGGGCAATAAAGGATTATTTGTAACGAGGATGCTCATCATTTCGTCATCGCGACGACTGAATCGCAGAACCAAGTTGCGAAGAAACCCCTTGCGCGTTTGTTCGCTGTATGCTGCGACATTTAGTTCGAGTGCTTTTTGTTTGAACAAGCGCAGGACTTGGTTGCCCTCTTCTGCTTGGATATGGCAGCTGTCAATATCGAGAATTTTGTCGTATCTGCCAGGAATGTGAAGTCCGAGAGCAAAGTTTTTTGTATCAATGTCCTCATCTTTTTGGATTTCTTCTGAAGAAAGCCAGCGGGATGCCCCAAAAGAGAAATCCATCTTATTGCGATAATTGAAAAGCTGTGGTGCTGGTATGGTATCGATTATTTCGCCGACTTCGATTTTTCCAATTCGTCGGAAAGCGTCTATTACTTGTTGTTTCTTCCATCGGATTTGTTCGCCGTAGCTAATGTTTTGCCAAGTGCAACCGCCACAAGCGCCAAAATACTTGCATTTCGGCTCGATACGATTTGCCGACGGCTCGATTAACTCAACGATTTCTGCTTCGATGTGTCTTTTTCTTTTACGTCGGATTTCGGCTAGCATTTTGTCGCCTGGCACGCCACCTTTAACAAAATAGACCAAGCCATCGTTTCGAGCTATTGAAATTCCTTTGAAGCCGATAGATTCGATAGTTAGTTCGATTAGTTGTTGTTTATTACTTGGATATCTCAATATTTAGATCCTACGTTTTTTAAAAAATGAATCCGAAGCAAGCATCGATAACCAAAATGGTTGCAGCAGTGATTGTGAAAGCACGCACAGTGCTATTGCCGACGCCTTCGGCACCGCCCGTGGTTCGAAAGCCAACATGGCATCCAATTAACGCCGTAATGCCGCCAAAAACCAGCGATTTTGTTATACCTATCATCACTTCGCGCATCAGAAAAAAATTTTGAACCGAGTCGAAGAATGTATAAGAAGAAAAGCCGAATTTAACGGATGTCAATATGAAACCACCGACAAGAGCAACAATATTGGAAAACACAGCAAGCACAGGCATCATCAGAAGACCGGCGAGCAAGCGGGGCAGCCCTAAAAAACGCGATTTGTCGATTGCCATCATTTCCATTGCATCAATTTGCTCGGAAACTTGCATTGTACCGATTTCTGCTGCCATTGCACCTCCAACCCTGCCGGCAATTACCAAAGCAGTAAGCACCGGTGTTAGCTCCGTGAAGACTACTGTTGCTATCGAACCGCCAATAAATGGACGGGCAAGCTCTATTAAATTAAATTTCGTAAACAAACTGGTAGCTTGCAAAGCCGCTATTGCCCCAGTAAAAGAACCGATTAAAATCACGAGTGGAAGCGAGTCTGCCCCGACTACTGACATCTGCTCAATAATCAACCTCCTGTCTTTGTAAGCTCTTGGTAAATAGCGAATAATATTTAGTAGCAGTATGACAATTTCGCCGAATTCTGTTGCGAAATTGATTAACGAGCGACCCAAACGGGCAATCAGATTTAACATTTTTTCTTTTTATATGGGTTCATTGCATTTTTTCTAATACAATCACTTTTTTAATTGATATTTATTGCAAAAGACTTATGAAAAATAACAATCAATATAATGACAAACTACACGTTTTTTAATGAGTTTCTTATTATTACCTTCTTGTCATCTTTTTTATTAAAGAATAAAAATTATATTGGCTTGAAATTTGCTAAATTCGTTTAAATACTATATTATTTTAACAATAATCTAGAAAACAGTGAAAAATGGAAGATTCTTTCAGCGGACAAAAGAAAAAAGATAATGAATTTGTTCAAGAAACAGCTATGAACAGATTGCAGTTTTCGACAAATTTATACGGTGGGTTTTCTAATAAAAAGGCAAGTGGCAGTCTGCCTTCACCTCTTCCCAAGCCATTGAGGCTTAATCTAGGCTGCGGAATGGACGTCAGACCAGATTTTGTTAATATCGATATCTTTTCTGAAGATCCAGATGTTGTTTTTATGGACATTAGAAAGCTCGATTTGCCCGACAACGTAGCCGACCAAATCCTCGCCAGCGATATTCTGGAGCATTTTTCGCATCGTGAAACTGATTTTCTTTTAAAAGAGTGGGCAAGAGTGCTAAAACCCGGGGGCGAAATGATTATTCGATGTCCTTCGCTTGCCCTTCAAGTCAAAGCATACCAAAATGGCGTTTGGAACGCCGATGTTGCTTCATATATGATTTTTGGCGGACAAACAAATCCAGGCGATTACCATTGCGCTGCTTACGATAGTGAATCAATTAAGCAACATTTGTTCCGTGCCGGGCTGGAAGTTGTTTTGTTTGACGAAGTTGATACACCGCAGGACAAAGGTTTTATTAATCTAAATATGGTCGTTATTGCAAAAAAGCCGCTACCTTCAAAAATGAATATTCATTTCCAACCTGCCTTAGATTTCGAAGCCACTGAAAAACCCAAAGAAGTTGGGCTTTTCGATATAAACGATCTCGAAGAATTGCAAGAAAATGAAGATAATACCCTGCCTGAAGAAGATATTCAACAATTAAATGAAGTTACTGAATTGGTCGAACAAGAGTATTTGCCTGCTGAAATGGATGAATCTTTTGTTGAAACGAAAGAGCCTATTATAGAAACAGAAGAAACTCTTGTTGAAGACGGATCTCCTATTTCTGAAATAGAATCTTCTTTCGTTGAAACTGAAGCTCATCTTGTTGATGATTTCGATTTTGATTTCGATATTGATAATATAAGCCCTGAGGTTTTCCAGAAGATTAATAATGAAACATTTAGTTTTGATATGCTCGAAGAAATTGTTGCAATGGACAAAGAGCAAAAAGAAGAAAAACCTCAAGAAACGCACGAAACCGCTCAAGGCAAGCATTTGAATGTGATTTGGGAAGGATCGCAATTTGTTTATCATTCTTTGGCATTAATCAATCGCGAGCATTGCAGCAATATTTTGAAAACAGGGCTTGTAGAATTAACGATAGTGCCTTATGAAGAGGAAAATATCGATACTCAAGAAAGCGAAAAGTATCTACGTTTGAAAGAAAACGATGTTCGTTACAAAACTGAACCACCGGAAGAGGTAGCCAATTTGCCTTATTTGTGGATTCGGCACCAATGGCCTCCAAAAAACGAGCCACCGCGAGGAGCTAAATGGGTTATTATGCAACCTTGGGAGTATTCTTGTCTACCGGAAAGTTTTGCTGAATTGTTCAAACAGGCGGACGAAATCTGGACGCCTTCGACTTATTCGCGGAACAGTATGCTCCGTTCTGGTATTCCCTTTAACAAAGTTCAGGTAATTCCAAATGGTATAAACCCAGATTTGTTTAAGCCAAATGGCGAGATTTATCATTTAGAAACAGGAAAAAAGCTGAAGTTTTTGTTCGTTGGAGGCACGATTTTCCGCAAGGGAATTGATATTTTGCTCGAATCTTATTTAAAAGCATTTACAGCAAACGACGAAGTATGTCTTGTGATTAAAGATATGGGAGGCGACAGTTTTTACAAAGGACAAACAGCAAAACGAACTATCGAAAACATAAAAAATGACCGAAATGTGCCCGAAATTATATATATTGATAGAAATCTTAGCGAGGAGCAAATGGCTTCGCTTTATAGGGCTTGCGATGTTTTTGTATCATCTTATCGCGGAGAAGGTTTTTCCCTGCCCGCGCTCGAGGCAATGGCTTGCGGCTTGCCATTAATTGTTACTGACGGCGGAGCAACAGAAGATTTTATTACAGATGATTTTGCAATAAAGATACCTTCGACCAAGCTATCTGTGGGAAAAACGATTGACGGAATGGAAATGACTGAAGAAGCATTTTTGCTCGAACCAGATGGTTCGCAACTCGTGGAAATTCTTCAACAAATATATATTCACGCCTCGAAAATCAAGAATATGGGCATTAAGGCAATGCATACAGCCAGAACCCTATGGACTTGGAACAAGGCAACATTAATGCTGCTATCGCGGATTGACCTGCTCTATGGCAAATCGTTGGCAATAAAGGCAGAAGAAGAACTACGCGACGAAGAGGATTCGAATATCATTATGGCACGCGGCGAAATGGAATTTGAAAAAGGAAATTTTAACGAAGCTGTTGAATTGCTCCATCTTGCTTTGGAAAAAGATGATTTGCCGGACCTGTATAAGGTTCATTCGCATAATCGACTTGCTTTTATTTATCTTAGCAACAAAGATTTTTCGCGTGCAAATCAAAGCATTCAAAGGGCTAAGGAAATAATACCGGGCAATCCCGATTCAGATTATCTGCTTGCTAAAATCTACTGCGAGCAAGAAAAGTGGACTGATATGCTCGAAGTAATAACGAAAGTATTTGATAATTGGAAAGATAATAAATATATAAGTACTATTGGAATAAATCTCGACGACCTGCTCTGCGATACTGCATTTGCCTTCCATAAAGATGGAGATATTGACGGTGCATTGCAACTATATACAGAAGCATTGAAAATCAATAACGTCAATGGACGGGCATGCTACGGCGCAGGGCTTTGTTTTAAAGATGCCGGTGCTATCGACGAAGCTCGTACAATGCTCGAATGGGCTGTTAAGCTCGAACCAGATAACGAAACAATTAAAAAGGAATTAGATAGGATATTTTAACTGTTAATTATCTATTTCAAATTCTTTAGCTCTTCCATTGTGAAAAGTGGAATAAGCCTCAAACTGTCTTTGGCAAGATTGTTTGCCCCGCCTGCTTGACGATCTATCACACAAAGGACATCTGTTACGTTTGCACCAAGTTGCCGCAAATCTTTGGCACTAAGGGAGATCTGCCCTCCACTCGTAACCACATCTTCGATGATAACAAGCTTTTTACCATCGATTTCAGGACCTTCAGCGAGCTTGGCAGTGCCATATTCTTTTGCTTTTTTTCTGACAAAGACAACTGGTTTGCCGCATTGCAATGAGATGGCAGTTGCCAAAGGAATACCGCCGGTTTCAAGTCCCGCGAGATAGTCGAAATCGGCGGGTAGAAGCTCGACCATCTGCATTGCAATCTCGTAGATTAATTCAGGCACACTTTCAAAACGGTATTTATCGAAATACTCATTGCTAATCACACCGGAACGCAATAGGAATTTACCGGTAAGATGTGATATTTCATAGATTTGTTTGCCAAGGGCTTCTTTTGTCATATTTTTATATTTTTATAATAAAAAAGGTTTGCTATTAATAACTATTAATTTTTTGGCACAAACTGCATCAGGTCTATAGGCATATCTGCATAAATGAAAACAGACAAGGCGATAGCGGCAATGCATTCGTTATATATTTTTGGGTCGATTTTGTCGGGAGTGTCTATTGGTGAATGATGATACCAAAAATAAACGCCGCCGTCGTCTGTGTCAAATCCAATGCTTGGCACATTGTTTTGTTTCATCATAGGTCCAATGTCAACGCCGACCCATCTTGCTTTTGTTGCTTCAACTGGACGAATTTTTTTGAGCAGAGGTATAAAATTGCAAATAAGCTTGTAGGCGCCTTCATCACCCATAAAACCTAAGCCCTGAGGAGGAAAAACACCGCAATCCCATTCGAGCAGGAGAGCATGTTTTTCGTCTTTATGGTCGATTGCATATTGTTTGCCGCCTCTTACTCCATTTTCTTCGTTTGCCCACATTACGGCTCTCAGAGTTCTTTTTGGGCGAATGTTCAATTCTTTAAAAACTTTTAAAATATGCCAGGCGGCAATGCAAGCAGCACCGTCGTCGTGGGCGCCTTGTCCAATATCCCAACTGTCAATATGTCCACCAAATGCAACGATCTCGTCAGGTTTTTCTGAACCTTTTATTTCAGCTATCAAATTATACGATAAAGCATCAGGCAGTGTATCTGCCTCCATATATAGTTTTACTAATGGATTTTGCCCTCGTTTTTGCATTCTGTCGAGCATATCGGTATCCTCGTGAGTAATAGCAGCTATGGGTATTCGTTTGACTTCATCGCTATAATACATCATACCTGTATGTACATTGTTTAGCCCTACTGGCGATACAGAGCGAACGAGAACGGCTAAAGCTCCGTATTTCGATGCAGCATCTGCTCCATTGAAACGATATTGCACTGTTTTCCCGTAATCTTGCCATTTACTATTGAAAACAACAATTTTGCCTTTTGCTTCGCTGGCTCGCTGGTCAAGCTCGTCAAATGATTGTACCATCAAGATATGAGCCGTAATTCCATCTTTTGGAGTGGCAATGCTTCCACCTAAACCGAGCATCCTAAAATCTTTTTTTCGCGGTTCTATCATCTGACAATATTCCTTGTTACGGCGCCAGACAGGTACCATTACCTTCTCTTTGTGAACATTCTCGAGTCCGTCTTTTTTCATTTGTTCGGCGAGCCAGTCCAATGATTGCTCGAGTCCGACAGAGCCGCTAAGGCGAGTGCCATAAGTGTCGCACATATAAGCAAGGTGTTCCCAAGCAAGCGAATCTTGCATTATTCTGTCAATGATTCTGTCGCTTGTGGCGTCATAATTCCCTTGGAAAAAAGCAGTATCAAGAATTTGCGACTTTGATGAAGAACTTGATAGAAACAATAATGCTATTATGAAATATAAAGTTTTCATCTTTCCCTTCTTTTACAAAATAAACAAATTTAAAAAAAATCCTTAAAAAAACGCATAATTTTAAGATTTTCTATATTATTTATTTTATTTTTCTTAGTTTAATTACTTGTTTGAAATAAAAATAGAGAGTAAAAAAATGGAATTATTTCTTGCTTTTGATATTGAAACAGTTCCGCTGCCTTGGGATTCTTTTTCTGAATCTCAGAAAGAATATATCCTTCGTCGAGCAGAAACCGAAGAAGAAATTGATAGGAAAAAAGGCGAACTAGGGCTTTCGCCCATAACAGCAAAAATCGTTTGTATTGGAATGCAAATGATGGAAAGACACGAAGATGGCTCATTTAAGCTGCGCCAGAAAAGTTGTTTTTCTGTTGATGAGAAACTCGAAGATGGAGTTCGTGTCGAAAAAAAGTTAAGAACGGGCGATTCTTGCTTTCTTTCTAATGAAGTGAAAATGCTCACAGATTTCTGGGGCGTTTTAAAGAAGTATCATCCATTGCACCTTGTTTCGTTCAATGGAAGAAACTTCGATGCACCTTTCTTGATGCTACGTTCAGCTCTGCTCGGCATAAGACCAAGCCGCGATCTGATGAAAGGCACAAAATTTAACTATGAACTGCACACCGACTTAATCGACGAGCTAACATACTATAATCCATCTGCTTATGGAGCAACGCGACGCTTTAATTTCGATTTTTACACGCGTGCTTTTGGCATTAAATCACCTAAATCGGAAGGTATAGATGGAAGCTTAGTTCCTGAGTTTTTCAAGGAGGGTAAAATACTCGATATTTCCGAATATTGCTTGCGAGATGTTACGGCTACGTGGGAATTGTATGCTAAATGGCTTCAATATCTGAAATTTTAAGAAAATTTATTTTAGCTCATTAGTAATAGAAATAGATCCCTCCCCGCCCCTCCCTTGCAGGGCAAGGGAGATAGAATTATTGTTAATTCCTTTAATACTTAGCTAATCAAAAAGTATTTGTTTAGCCCCCTTGCAAGCAAGTGGGGGTTGGGGGGATAGCAGCCTTGCAGGGCAAGGGAG
>CAYVTD010000010.1:11972-40805 GCA_964454445.1 uncultured Hyphomicrobiales bacterium | reverse complement strand
CCCCCTTGCAAGCAAGTGGGGGTTGGGGGGATAGCAGCCTTGCAGGGCAAGGGAGAGAGTTTAAATGCTAATTATTTTTTTTTAATGTTCTTAACACAATTCCTGCTATTATCATTATTAATCCTACTATCGATGCGAAAAAAATGTGCTCGCCGAGAATAATTGATATGATAAACAATGAAAAAAATGGGGAAATGTAGATTATGTTGCTTACTGCCGAAGTACTTTCAGAATATTGTAGTGCCTTGAGCCAAAAAACGAAGCTAATACCCATCTCAAACAAACCGACATAAGCCCCAGCAACAACTGATAGTAGTTTTATTGACTTTATTAGCAATTCGACCTCGCCATTTACGAGCATATATATAAAAATATATATAAACCCAAAAACAAAATTTAAAAAAAGCTTGTTTAGCTCGTCCCTTTTATCACGAACATTGAAAATCCAGAATAATGCCCAAATCAGCGAGCTGCTTAATGCAAGAATAACCCCGTAAGTATTAGTTATTTTAAAAGAAAAAATGTTTCCATTTGTAACAATGACTACAACTCCCGTAAAACTAAGAAGCAATCCAGCAATATCCATAAATCTGACTCTTTGCTTTAGCAATGGGATAGAAAGCAAAACTACGACGATTGCCCAAGTATAATTGAGCGATAATGCCGTTTGTGCAGGCAATAGTGAATATGCTTTGAAAAGAATGGTATAATAGAGAAATGGATTTAAAAAACCAAGAATTGCAGAACGTAAAAGCATTTTTGGCGATAAATCGATGTGTTTTTCATCGCGAAACAGCATACTTATGCTTAAAAAAACGAGCGAAACCACAACCGCAATAAATAAAAGCCCCGCCGGAGTGAAATATAAAAGCGATAACTTGAATGCTGTTGCGACTGTTGACCAGCAAAGAGCCGCCAATATCGCAAAAAGATATGCCTTCTTTTGATTTTTGATTGTTTCGATAAAGAGATTAAATTTCTTTTTTTAACTTAAGATTTAAGTGATTATGACGATTTAAACAATTCATATTTTCGAAGACTTTTTTCTTTTTCTTTGAAACAACATAGATTTTTTTAATTGAAAAAAAATTCTCAATTTTGTAAATATAATGTTTTCAAAATAGAAAATATAATTAATTAAAAAGAATCGAAAGTTATGAAAACAGTACAAGAAAAAATCGCCGAGATGAAGGCAAGAAAGGCCGTTTATCTCTCGAGTGGTGGACCGAAAAAAATCGAATCGCAGCACAAACTTGGTAAAATGGTTGCCCGCGAACGTTTGCATTTGTTATTTGATGATGGCTGGTACGACGAGCTATTCACCTTTGTCAAGCACAATGCGACTATGTTCGGGATGATGGGCAAAGATTTGCCCGGCGATGGAGTAGTTACAGCAATAGGAGCTATCAATGGCAGATTGATGCACGTTGCCTCTCAGGATTTTACTGTAATGGGAGGCTCTGTGGGACAGAAACACGCCTGGAAGATTTGCCAGGTGATGGATATGGCTCTAAAGAACGGAACCCCGTTTATTTCTATCAACGATAGCGGCGGTGCTCGCATACAAGAGGGCATACACGCACTTCAAGGTTATGGCAGGATTTTTTACTTTAATACTTTATTATCAGGCGTCGTGCCACAAATTTCAATTATTGCTGGCCCTTGTGCAGGTGGAGCGGCTTATTCTCCAGCATTGATGGATTTTATCATTATGGTCGAAGGAATTGGTCAGCTTTTTATTGCAGGACCTCAGGTTATCAAAGAATCCACAGGGGAAGATATTTCAGCAGAAGAGCTTGGCGGAGCGATGTCTCAGGCAACCCATAGCGGAAATGTGCATTTCATTGCGAGAGACGACGCCGACGCCATCGAGATTTGTCAGCGACTTCTTAGTTATTTCCCTTCAAATAATACTCAAGAACCGCCCGTTATCGGTGATGGCGAGATTACGATTATTGAAGATGAATCGCTTAATTATATTATCCCCGACGACCCGCGCGATCCTTATGATATGTGGGAAGTTCTCAATAGAGTCTTTGATCCAGATTCTTTTATGGAAGTACAGCCACATTTTGCTCCAAATATGATAGTCAGCTTTGCCCGATTAAACGGTCGGGTGGTAGGCATAATAGCCAACCAACCTATGCAGAAGTTTGGCTGTATCGATATTGATGCTTCCGACAAGGCATCTCGCTTCATTCGTTTTTGCAATGCTTTCAATATCCCATTGATATCTTTTGTCGATGTACCGGGTTTTCTACCTGGCGTCGAACAAGAATTTGGGGGCATTATCCGGCACGGTGCAAAAATGCTTTTCTCTTTCTCGGCGGCAACTGTGCCGAAAATAACCGTTATTTTACGCAAAGCTTATGGAGGTGCTTATTTGGCAATGAGCGCCAAGTCGCTTAATGCTGATAGAGTAGCCGCCTGGCCCACAGCTGAAATAGCCGTTATGGGCGCCGAAGGTGCCGTTTCTGTTTTATATAGAAATGAAATTAAAAATGCAGAAGATCCCAGGAAAAAACGAAAAGAGCTAATCGAGGCTTATAAAGAAGAATTTGCTAGCCCATATCTCGCTGCGGCTGAGGGTATGATTGATAGTATTATCGAGCCAAAGCAAACGAGGCATTTTCTTTCAATAACGCTTGAATCTCTTCGTAATAAAAGGACACTAAGACCTGCCAAGAAACACGGACTTATTCCACTTTAAACAAAAGAGGTTAAAAATGATTGAATTATTAATGGAAGCTCTTGTTGTTATGCTCGTCGGCATGAGTGCTGTGTTCGCTTCGCTATTGTTTTTTTATTTGCTCATTATAGCACTTTCAAAAATTGAATATAGAATAAACAATATTCGAGTCGGCAACCTGCTAAAGCCGAAGTCGGTAATAAAGGATCAGCAGGCTGTCGATGTAATTAATCCTGAGATAGTGGCAGTGATAGCTGCCGCCGCTTACGAAGCTCTTAGCAAACCAGTAGTAATAAAAAAAATTCGTTATTTAAAACAGAGTACAGAATCGTCCTGGGCAGAATCTGGTCGCCTTACGATTATGGGCTCTCATAATATAAGGAAATAAAAATATGAAAAAAATGCACATAACAGTCAATGGCGCCTTGTTTGATGTTGAAGTAGAAGTCTATGAAGACGACGAGCAATCACCATATCTTATGGCACAACGTTCTATTGCCAGGCAATCACCGCAAGAGAGTTACAGTAAAACTCAAGGTAATACTATTTTAAAAACCCAAATGCAGAAAAGTGAGAAAAAGTCAGTTCAATCTGATATGTCGTCTCTTACCTCACCTATTAATGGCATTATCCTCGAGATACCTGTTTCCGTTGGCTCTAAGGTTGTCGAAAATGACATCCTTTTCGTTCTCGAATCGATGAAAATGAAAACTAATATATCTTCGCCCCGGACAGGCACAATAAGTGCAATACACGTAAAAACTGGCGATACAATCGAGTCGGGACAACTGCTATTAAATTATGAGTAAGAGGATATAATGATAGAATTCGTAAACAGTTTTTTTGCAGGTATGGGCTTCTGGCAACTGCAGTGGGGGCAGGTGTTAATGCTTGCTATTGCTTGCCTGCTAATATATCTTGCAATTAGCAAAGGTTTCGAGCCATTGCTTCTGTTGCCGATTGGCTTGGGAGCTTTCTTGGCAAACATACCTGGCAATGGCTTGCTGACCCCACCTATTGGCGACCAAATAGGTGGACTATATTATTATTTATCTAAGGGTATCGAATTAGAAATTTTTCCGCCTTTGATATTTTTAGGTATTGGTGCAATGACCGATTTCGGTCCCTTGCTAGCAAATCCAAAAACATTTTTACTCGGAGCGGCTGCTCAGTTTGGTGTATTCACTGCTTTGTTTGCAGCGGTTGCCTTGGGTTTTAATTTAGATGAGGCAAGCGCTATAGGTATAATTGGTGGAGCTGACGGACCAACGGCAATATATCTAACATTAAAGCTGGCACCTCATCTGCTCGGACCAATCGCTGTTGCGGCTTATTCGTATATGGCACTTGTTCCCTTGATCCAACCACCGCTTATGCGCCTGCTAACTACTCAAAAAGAACGCACAGTAGTGATGGAAACACCCAAAAAAGTTTCTAAGAAAATTAAGATTATCTTTCCCTTGGTTATTACTGGTTTCGGGACTTTGATTGTTCCCCCTGCTGCTCCATTGCTTGCTATGTTGATGGGTGGCAATTTGCTGAGGGAAAGTGGAGTCGTCGAGCGTCTTACAAATATGGCACAAAACGAACTCATTAATATTGTAACTTTCTTCCTTGGCACCTGTGTTGGTTTGACAATGTCGGCTGAACAGTTTTTAAAAATCGATACTGTTAAAATTATTTGCTTAGGGGTGGTTGCCTTTGGTTTTTCTACTATTGGCGGATTATTGCTTGGCAAGATAATGTATTGGGTAACAAAAGGCAAGATAAATCCATTAATTGGCTCTGCCGGTGTGTCTGCTGTCCCTATGGCAGCTCGCGTTTCACACAATGTCGGACAAGAATACAACCCGAATAATTACCTTTTAATGCATGCTATGGGACCAAATGTCGCTGGCGTCATCGGGACAGCAGTTGCTGCAGGAGTCCTAATATCTATATTTGGAAAATAATAACTGATTTAATCAAACTGTTTTTAATAATCATTAAAATATGGATCTTTTAAAAGATAAAATCGTCTGGATAACCGGCGCCAGTCGAGGAATTGGCGCTGCTATCGCTGAAAAATTATCTCAGGAAACATCCTCCAAGCTTATGCTTAGCGCCAGATCGAAGGATTCTTATATCTACAAGACAGAAAATCTTTCCTTGCGACCGAACACTTTTATTTTGCCTTGCGACATCAGAAAACCGAACGATATTACCCGGATTTACAACAAAATCAATTATGCAGCCGGTCCTGTGGACATATTAATAAACAACGCAGGAGTAGGCTCTTTTAAACCATTTACAGAAATCTCGTTTGATGAATTCGATGAAATGAATGCTGTAAACTATCGCGGAGTATTCTCTACTATTAAGCAATGCTTGCCAGCAATGCTCAACAGGCAATCGGGTGTTATTATCAATATTATTTCCGGTGGTGCCCTGAAAGCTTTTAAAAATTCTTCTGTTTATTCGGCTAGCAAAGCCGCGGTTCTCGCTATGAGCAAGGCACTAAGGGAAGAAGTGCGACAACAGGGTGTTAAAATTATTGATATTCTTCCAGGAGCCACTGAAACCGACATTTGGGAAGATGGACCACGAAAAAAATTCAGAGAAAAGATGATCCAACCCGAAGATGTGGCACAACTTGTTTTTCATACATTGTTGCAAAGCCAGAACCCACGCTATATGGTCGAAGAAATCATTATGAAACCCCAGATGGGTGATTTATAAGAGTAATATTCTTACAGGAAGATTTGTTACAAACAGTTAACTTATTATTTCTCATGTATATTCATCTGCCATATATCCATTCTTTAAAAGATAAAAAAATACTTTTTCTAATGAATAATATGGGATAAATCAAACTTGATCTTTTGCATGATAGGAACTGCGGACCAAGGGAGCAGATTCGACATGTAAGAAGCCCATTTCAAGACCGATTTTTTTGTACTCGACAAATTCTGCAGGTGTAACATATCGGGAAACAGCAAGATGCGCTTTCGTTGGTTGCAAATATTGCCCAATAGTCAATATACTGACTTCATTTTTCCGTAATTGCTTCATTATGTCGATCACTTCTTCCTTAGTTTCTCCAAGCCCGACCATAAACCCGGTTTTTGTTTTCAAACCGTATTCTTTAGCATCTTTTAATAATCTAAGAGAATTATTAAAATTCGCTTTTGGGCGGACAGTGGGGTAAAGTCGTGGCACAGTTTCTACATTGTGGTTTAAAATATCAGGATCGGCAGAAAAAACAATCGAATATTGCTCCTGCTTACCCATAAAATCTGGAATAAGGACTTCGATAGTGGTTTTCGGATTGAGTTTTCTTGTTTCAATTACGATTTGTCTCCAATGTTCGGCGCCACCATCGGGCAAGTCGTCGCGTGTAACAGAAGTGATGACTGTGTGCGCAAGGTGCATTTTAAAGACCGATTCGGCAATGTTTTTTGGCTCCATTGGATCAGGCAGGGTTGGCTTTCCTGAAGTAACTGCACAGAAGCGGCAGTTGCGGGAGCAAACATCACCCAATACCAAAAAAGTAGCAGTGCCGCTTCCCCAACATTCGCCGATGTTAGGGCAGTGGGCTTCTTCGCAAACCGTGTGGAGCGAGTTAGTGCGCATCATTTGTTTTATCTTCTGATACTCCTCGCCTATGGGCATTTGCACTTTCAGCCATTCCGGCTTTTTCGCGTATAAAACTTTTTTTTCAAAAGGTTTATCTTTGTATGTCATATATAATTATCTAAAATAAACAGTGTAAGAAATTAGCCTAAATAAGACCTTAACGCTTTGGAACGGGAAGCATGTCGAAGACGGCGTATAGCCTTTTCTTTTATTTGTCGGACGCGCTCACGGGTAAGATTAAATTTCTCGCCGATTTCCTCAAGAGTAAGGCATTGACCATCGAGACCAAAATAAAGCCTGATGACCTCTGCCTCCCTATCGTGAAGCGTTGTGAGAACTTGTTGGACATCAACACGGAGCGATTCGCGAATAAGCTCAGAATCGGGCGATGGCTGCTGTTCGTTTGGCAAAACATCGAGTAAACGGTTGTCTTCACCCGAGACAAATGGAGCATCAACAGAAAGATGTCTGCCAGAGATTTTGATTGTTTCGGCGATTTCAGGTATCGTCATTTCGAGTTGTTCGGCAATTTCCTGAGCTGTGGGCTCACGCTCAAATTTTTGCTCGAGTTCGCTAAACTTTTTTCCGATTTTATTGAGGGCACCAACTCTGTTGAGTGGCAAGCGAACTATTCTCGATTGTTCTGCTAACGCTTGCAATATTGATTGACGAATCCACCATACTGCATAAGAGATGAATTTGAAGCCACGTGTTTCATCAAATCTTTTAGCGGCTTTGATTAAGCCAAGATTGCCTTCGTTGATAAGATCGCCAAGCGATAGACCTTGATTTTGATATTGCTTGGCAACGGAGACTACAAAGCGGAGATTTGCCTTGACGAGCCGCTCGAGGGCAAGTGCGCCGTCTTGATTACCTCTTTTAATCCTGCGGGCTAGTTCGATTTCGTCTTTTGAAGTCAACAGTTCGACACGTCCAATTTCTTGAAGGTATTTGTCTAATGATTGGCTCTCTCGATTAGTATATTGTTTGGTAATCCTCATTAAATCTCCAAAATTTTTTTATATAAAATTCTTGATTATTCTATTATTATCATCATTATATCTTAAACGTTTATTTGACGTTTTTTGTGTTTTGCTATTGTCTTATCTTTCTATTTCATATAGCCAATTGATTACAGCATCACTTCCGGCATCAATTTTTACCTTTATTATTACCATTATGGTTGGCAACATTATTTAAAATACGATTGTAATCGCCGTTTGACAATAGTTCGCGGGCTGTTACGACTTGCACATCCTTTTCCAAAAAAATTTCGTTTAGTTGTCTTTCAAACATATATCTTCTTGAAATCTCAAATTCGAGCAAACTGACAATGTCTTTTTTATAATAGTCAACATAATCGGATAGTTCCTTCGAGAGTTCTTCCTCGAGGTTTTCAATACTCTTTAAAAACTTTTTTTTGTAAGTTTTCTCAGAAGCAATCACTTTGAGTTCGTCCAATTTTGTTTGGAAAGGCGATTTATATTCAAATCCGGCTTCATTAATGAATTTCTTGAATTCCGGGAGTAATTTCTCTGCATTGAAATTCGGTTCTAATGTGTCGTTGCGGGTTCTATATAGATTTGCAAATTTGAAAAACATGTTCTGTTCTCCGAGTTGCTCAACATATTCGGGATATTCTTTATATGCAACAAATGAATCGGGCATAATACCGACTAATTCAGGTACCGGTCTGCCGTTTTTTGTATGAAAATAAATAGTATCATTTTTTGCAGATACGTTGTGCTTAGGCGAATAATCAATCTTCTGAATAGATCTCCCCGAAGGAGTGTAATATTTAGCTGTTGTTACCTTCAGATTAGTATTGTATGGCAGAGTGAAAACAGTCTGCACCAAGCCCTTGCCAAATGAGTTTTCTCCAACTATTATGCCACGATCCAGATCTTGAATTGCCCCTGCAACAATTTCGCTGGCACTGGCGCTTTGCTTGTCAATTAACACGGCAAGAGGCAAATCTGCATTAATTGGTAAGTTGCTTGATTTATAAGTCTTCGATTTGCTTTCGTTTCTGCCACGAATTGAAACAATTTCGCTACCTGGCTCGATAAAAAGTTCGCTCACCTCAATAGCTGCATCCAAAACTCCACCACCATTTCCTCGCAAATCGAGAATCAAACCTTTAAGTGATTTTTGTTTCTTCAAATCATAGATAGCTGAGCTTAAATCATCAGCACTTGTCTCGGAAAAACGGTCGAGCTTCACATAACCAATATCTCCAGAAAGAATCCCCGAATATGGAATATTTGCAAGCTGAATATTTTCTCTTACGAGCGAAAACCTTAATGTATCGCTTATGCCGTCTCGTATAACATACAAAAGGAGTCTCGACCCTTCGTCGCCTCGAGTGTGCTCGCGCAATTCGGTTGAAGAGCTGCTAGTCAAATCAATACTATCAATTCTAATAATATGGTCGCCAATCCTAAGTCCTGCTTTAGCAGCAGGGAAGCCTTCATTTACATCACTTATCGTAAGCAAGCCATCTATCCGAGAAACAGTGATACCCAACCCCGTATATCTGCCATAAGTTGTTAAATCAATAGACTCAGATTCTAACTCGTCGATGAAAACAGTGTAAGGATCGAGATCTTTAAGCATACCGTTTATACCGTTTTTTAAAAGCACATCAGGATTGATTTCGTATACATAATCAATACTAATCCTTTTGAATGCCTCGCCGAAAATGTCAAAAGATTTATTTATTTGGAAATAATATAAATCGTCGTAGCCACTTAAAAGCAATGAGCTTGCTATGAAAGCAACAAATAATAGAACATATCTAAATTTTTTCATAAATACAAGATGAAATTATATTATTATAATTATTATTGAATGAAGGAATAGACTGATTTTTATGTATAATATTTTTTACAATTTTTATCGAGAAATATAAATAATCCTTTTTCCATTTTTTTTTTAATTTTCTTTGTGTTAAATTGTAATCCTGACTAAATATAGCATTGATAAGTTATTGTTACTGTTTTAATTAGAAAAAGCACATTATTTTTTGTTTTTATGAGGTCAACTATGAAACATTCGAGTATCATTGGCTTAATTCTCTTCCTTTTAATAAATACAAGCTCTTTCGGAGCCAATAAAGATGTTTATTGGGGCTGGGCGCAATCGCCTGTAACGAATGAGCTTAAAGCATTGAAAATCAATGCTTTTTCAGACATTTACATAGGTGTTTGGGGAGACGGAATTTATAAATCAGATGACGGGGGAAAAGTTTTTATCAATAAAAGCACAGGTTTGACGAATTTATACATTACGTCTATTCAAATCGATTCCTCCGGTGCATTATGGGTAACCACTTATGGTGGAGGTGCCTTTAGATCCTATGATGATGGGTTCTCTTGGAGCCCTGTTAATAGTGGATTAACAGATTTAAACGTAAAAGACATCGTTTTCGACAATGATGGTGATGGTTTCATAGCTACCAAAAGCAAGGGTATCTTCTTTTTACAAAAAGGGACTAGCAATTGGAAGGCAGTAAACTACAAACTCCATTATCACGATATAAATACTTTAATATCAATAAAATCAAATGGCGCAATACTTGCTGGTACAAATGGTGGAGGCATCTACCGCAGCAGAGATAAAGGGCAAACTTGGGAAAAGGCAAACACAGGCATCAAAGTAGGCATTATCAACGACTTCTATGAAGACGATTTATTAGTGTATGTTGCCACACTTGGTCAGGGCATTCTTCATTCGCTTGCCGATGGCTCGAGTTGGTCGAATAGCACCGAAACTAAAGATATGCCTTTAAATCCGACTTGTATCACCAAGAACAAAAACAGTGAAATGGTCGTTGGCACTATCGACGACGGTGTGTGGTATTACGATAAATGGAATCAAGACAAATGGAGAAAATCTGCTCACGTAGATAATGGTGTAAGTGCAATTGCCACTTTGCCGACAGGCGAAATTTTTGCTCTTGTTACCGCCGATGGTTTAAGAAGAAGTACCGATAATGGCTTAAATTTTTATTTCATGACTTTCAAATTTATGGATATTATCAAAGAAATCATCGCAGATGGCAATACTTTGTATTGTCTTGTTGATACAATTCCTTGGCGTTCTGACGACCGTGGTGATACTTGGAAAAAACTTAAAGTAACTGCTCCGGCAACTCGTGCCACTTGTCTTTGCCTCGATTCTACAAAAGCTTTTTACATTGGTACCAACAAGGGGGTATGGAAATCGACGGACAAGGGAGAAAGTTTTTCTAGATACGGCACAAAATTTGACGACTCGCTGGTGTATAACCTCGAGGCATCACCAAATGGCGTTCTTTTCGCTAGTTCTGGCTATATTTTTAAAATCGAGCCAGACACTTTAATTTGGAAAAGAAAAAATCTTGCTACTGCTCAACTCTCTCCAAATGTCTATTTCTTTGGTATTAATAAAGACAATGAAATTTATGCTAACGATAATAATATACCAGCACTTTTTGTGTCGAGAGATACGGCAAGCCATTGGACAATTATGTTTTTTAATGAAGAAAAAACTTATGAAAGCATTGATTTTAATGCTAACTTAAATGTGTTCATTGGATCGAACGAAGGATTGCTGGTAAGCACTGACCACGGCGCTAATTGGCAAACATTCTCTTTCAGTGCCTCTAGTCCGGGCGTTAGCAAAGTAGTTGTCGATAAAAATCAGAGTGTTTATGCCGCGGTTTCTTACTCTAAACTATTGTTATGTTCAGATAATTATGAAGATAGGCAAGATACTGTTAGCTCTGGAATCCTGTGGTCTAATATCAATGCACTTGCTGCATCTAATACCGGTTATACTTATGCCGGAACAACACAGATTTACCGGCATGTCGATTCCCTCGAAATGCTACCAACCAAAGCCATTTATCCACCTAACGATACTGGTGGCATAGCGCTTAAACCCGTTTTTAAATGGACAAGCGCCGACAAAGCCGAGTTGTACCAGTTTCAAATAGCTATTGACCCCGATTTTGAATCAATTTTTGAAGAAGTTTTCATCTCTGACACTACTTGGGCTCTCGAGAGTGTTTTACAATATCGAGAGTTTTATTATTGGCGGGTGCGGACAAAAAATAATTCCTCTTATACCCAATGGACAACTCCTTCGATGTTCAAGACAATTTTCGAGCCACCAACCCTTCATTTGCCAGAAAAAGGAATTACGAGCTTGCCACTTGAAGTTGATTTACATTGGTTTCCAATGAAAGAGATTAATAGTTATAAAGTAGAAGTAGCAACAGATTCACTATTCAAAAACATAGTTTTCCAACAAGATGACATCGTCGATACAACCGTAACAGTGAAGGGTTTAACTCATTTAAAAGTTTATTACTGGCGTGTCCGTGCCAAAACTACTAATGTTATCGGTTTGTGGTCAGAAGTATGGAATTTCCGGACATTGCTGCCCCCTCCCAAGCTGTTGAAGCCCGCTAACAAATCTTATGGACACGAAAGTGTTGTGAAAATGCAGTGGACTCCCGTTAGTGGAGGAGAAAAGTATGTGATTGATATATCAGAAAAAGGAGATTTTTCAACTCATTTCTACAATGGCGCTACCGATAACGACGATGATCACACTATTAAACTGCTTGAATACTTTACAACTTATTATTGGCGGATATCAGCCCTTGATGAATTTGAAAAACAAGGCGATTGGTCTGAAACCTGGAGTTACACTACAATAATCGATTCAACCACTCTTCGCTCACCTGATAATGGCATTACAAATACTTCGAACACAATGACATTAAAATGGGATAGCAAGACAAATGCTACCGAATACCATTTGCAAGTAGCAGAATTACCAAATATGACAAAATTGATAATCGATGATACAACTCTAACGCAAAATGAATTAAAAGATTATGTATTCCAGCACTATAAACAATATTATTGGCGGGTTGCTGTAAGAAATGGCATTTACGAAGGAAAATGGTCTGACATTTGGAGTTTTAAAACGGGCATAGGGCGACCTGAATTAAAATCTCCGGAACACCTTGCCACCAAACAGCCTACAGCTTTATATCTCAATTGGCAAAAAACAAACGGAGCCTTGAGCTACCACTTACAGCTTTCCAAAGAAGAATCACTTACACAAAAAATCTTAGATGAAAACAACATTGACATAACTCAGCGTGAAGTTATCGATCTCGAGCTTGACACTAAATATTATTGGCGAGTGTTGGCAAATTACGAAGAAGGACAAACACAATGGTCAGATACTTGGCAATTTACTACGACGGATGTGCAATCGGTCAAAGAAAACAATCCAATCTTTGCTAAACTTTCTCTTTCACCTAATCCTTTTTCGCATCTAACAACAATCAATTATAGCATCAAGCAAGCAGCAGATATTACTTTATCCATTTTTGATGTTAATGGCGAATTGCTCCACAGCGAAATACTCGGTTGGCATAGCCCAGGAGAGTATTACTACAAATGGGACGCATCTAAGTTCTCTCAAGGTGTCTATAACATTGTTATTAGCTCTGGCGTTCATTCAGCAAGCATAAAAACGCTTATTATTAAGTAGATATTCATTCAGCAGAATGAAATTATAATTTTTAAAAAGTAAACACATTTTTGTATCCCCCCAACTCCCCTTGCAAGTAAGGGGGGCTTTTTGATGATCAAATTAGTCTTGTATTAACCCCCTTATTTATAAGGTGGTAGGGGGTTTACATCAGCAAGCAAGGGGAACTTTTTGATGATCAAATTAGTCTTGTATTAACCCCCTTATTTATAAGGTGGTAGGGGGTTTACATCAGCAAGCAAGGGGAACTTTTTGATGATCAAATTAGTCTTGTATTAACCCCCTTATTTATAAGGTGGCAGGTGGATTACATCAGCAAGTAAGGAGGGCTTTTTGATGATCAAATTAGTCTTGTATTAACCCCCTTATTTATAAGGGGGCAGGGGGATTACATCAGCAAGCAAGGTGGGGACACTTCTTTCCCCCTCCCTTGCCTTTCTACTTGCTGTCCATATATTTTCAAATGACAATCTGAACATAAATCTTAATTTTTCTAAATTTATATTTGCATTTCTTAAGAAATAGCTCTTCTTTTTTGAATTAAAAGGATAACTATTTTGTCCTCACAACTCGAAAACCGTTGAGGCTGTTACGAGTATCAGAAAAATTGAAGTTGCGGTAAGCAGAACAGCAGTTCGGCGCATCATTGTACCACGAGCCGCCGCGTATAACACGATAAGAGCCATTATTAGGACCAGTCGGGTCATCGAAAGAGCCTGCGACATAACTTGATAACCAATCCCAGCACCATTCATAAACATTACCGGACATATCGTATAAACCGAATTTATTTGCTATCTTCTGACCAACCGGATGAGTTGTGCTGTTGGAATTATGATCATACCATGCTATCGAAGCACATTGGGATTCTGTTGTTCCAGAATAATAATCTGTCAATGTACCGGCGCGGCAGGCATATTCCCATTCGGCTTCTGTCGGTAAGCGGTATCCTTTCTTATCGAAATCGCAACGCCATTCTTCTACTCCTTCCAAAGTATAGCATTGCTCCAAACCCTCTTTCTTTGATAGTTCATTACAAAATTGGACTGCATCGTACCAGCTAACCTGCTCTACAGGTAGGCTGTCGTTTCCGGCAAAACTGCTTGGGTTAGAACCTATAACATCCGCATATTGCTTTTGGGTTATTTCATATTTCCCCATATAAAATGCTTTTGTGATATTTACAGTATGGACAGGAGTAGCTGTAGCTATGCTTATCTCTCCCATCTGAAAAGTTCCTGTAGGAATTTCCACCATTTCTATTGAGCCTGAAGTAGTCTTCCCAAAGGTAATGCTTTGGACATCAGAAGCGTTATAATTTTTCAGCATCTATCCGTGCCTCACGTGTAAAATATCGCCGTCTTTGACGATATAATCTTTTCCTTCGAGGCGGAAGCAACCCGCTTCTTTGCATTTTGCGAAGGTTTTATGCTCGAGAAAATCGTTATATGCCACGACTTCGGCGCGTATGAACTTGTTGTAAAAATCTGTGTGTATAACTCCTGCTGCCTCTTGTGCGGTCATTCCTTTTTTAATAGTCCAGGCACGGCATTCGTCCTCGCCGACGGTGAAAAATGATTGCAAGCCGAGCAATTCGTAAGCAGCCCGAACCAAGCGCTCGAGAGCGGATTCATCTATGCCATATTCTTCCATAAAAATTTGCTTTTCGTCGTCGTCGAGCTGCACCAATTCCATTTCGATTTTTGCAAAAAAAGGCTCGATGGCAATTCTTTTACCGGTAATCTGCTTTTTTATGTCATTTAAAATCTTTTCGGCATCATTTATGTCTTCTTCGTCGAGATTTAGTGCTATTAGCAAGGGTTTTGCTGAGAGTGCCTGATAGTTTTTGGCGAAATAAAGCTCGTCGATGTCCATTTCGAGATAGCGAAGAGGCATTTCATTTTGAATTTGGAGGTTCCATTTTTCCATCACTTTTTTCTCTTTTTCAGCTTGCTCTTTCGATTTCGGTCTTTTTATGTCTTTTTCTATCTTTTCGAGGCGACTCTCGATGAAAGCCATATCTGCGAAAAGAAATTCTTCTTCGAGGGTGCGGATATCGCGTATCATATCGACAGAACCATCGGGATGAGGCACGTTTTCGTCTCGAAATCCGCGAACAACATGGATTAAAGCGTCGTTTGTCTTGACTTTATTGAGGAAATCTGATGTAAACGACTTACCGCTGGATTCTCCTTTTTGCAAGCCTGCAAGATCGACTATTTCAATAGTTGCAAATACCTGTTTCTTGGGGTTAAACATAGCGGTCAGGATGTCGAGACGTTTATCCTTAACTTTCACAACTGCTTGATTAGCGTCTCTTTTTTGCAAAGCATCGGGGCTGAGCATAGTTTCGGTCAAAGTTTGAAAAAAAGTTGTTTTTCCAGAATATGAAAGTCCTACAATTCCAATTTGCATAATATCTCCGTTTTTTTTATTTGTCGATAATTTTGAACTCGACTCTTCTATTTTTTTGCCTTCCTTCGGCAGAACTGTTGCTGGCGACGGGTTTTGTCATTCCGAAACCAACGACGTGCATTCTATTCTTTTCAATGCCATCTCCAACAAGGAAATCGGCAACTTTTTGCGCACGTTCGTTGGATAACTCCATATTTCTTTCTGCTGAACCGACGTTGTCGGTATGTCCTTGCACCTCAAATGTTACTTTAGGGTTTTCTTTGAGGAATTTTACAAGGCGTCTTAGTTCGGGATAAGATTCGTTAGATAGCTCGGTACTGGCAAAAGCAAAGAAAAGATTGTTGAGTTTGATAGAAAGGTCTTTTTCAATGGGCGAAAGCTCGAGATTACGCTCTAATTCAATGTATTTATCAACTTTTGTGGCGTCGATATTGTCGTTAATCGAAAGGAAACCTTGTGCTTCGGCACGGAAACCATATTTTTCGCCAGCGGGTAGAGTGATTTTATATTCGCCAGAAATGGGATTAGAGCGGGCAATGCCTGCTTCTTTGCCATCGCGCAATGTTTCGTAGTAAACAAGCGCTGGCACAGGTTCTTTTGTCTTTGCATTTAAAACTTTGCCTGAAATAAGCAAAACTGGTTTAGGTTTTGCAGTTTCAGGAAGCTTTATTTTAAAGATATCGACTGCCCCAATTGCTTGAAAATGCGATGCAAAATAGGCATAATCGCCCGAGGCAGGAATACGATAGAAGCCATCGAAGCCTGGCGAATTAATCAAATAGCCAAGATTGCGTGGCTTCGTCCAATTTTTCCAAGTACTATCGAGCCGAGTGGACATAAACACATCAGAATCGCCGAAACCATGATGACCACGTGAAGAAAAATAGAGTGTTTGCCCGTCGGAAGCAAGAAATGGCGAGGTCTCGTCTTTTGTAGTATTTATAATCGGTCCCAAAGACATAGGTTTTGTCCAAGAGCCGTCTTCTTTTCTAAATGAAACATAAATATCGCCTTCTCCATAAGTCTCGCGTCTTTGCATAGCCATCAGCAGAGTTTTACCGTCGTCGGTAAGGCAACATTCGAGATAGTTTCCCAAATTATGAAAATCTTCAATATTAAGTTTTTCCGGCTTGGACCAGCCATCGCGAATGCGATGAGTGATGCAAGGAGCATAATCATTATTTGGGAATTCGTAAGAGTTGCCGACTAAAAGTGTATTGCCGTCAGGGGATACAGATTGAACGTGGTTGGCAAAAGCATTGTTTAATGGTTGACCTATATTGATTGCCTCCGACCAATTGCCGTTTTCGTCCAGAGTGGAATACCAAATATCTTGATTTTTCATCGGGCCAATATTTTGTGGATGACCACCGCGGCAAAAATACAGGGTCTTACCGTCGGGCGAAATAATAGGACCAATCTCTACTGCTTCGCTGTTCACTCCTCGCCCGAGATTAATTCGTTTCTGGTCATCGCTAATGCAATATTGTTGGATTTTCTCGTAAGCCTGGCTACTGCCTTTTTCGTAAGAATTAATCCAATCGATGCAAGCCCCCTCTTTATTACCAATTTGAAATTTACATTCGCCCCGCGTGAAATAGAGATTTGCTTTGTTTGTGTCGAGTTTTTCTGCTTTATTGAAAAGTTCTATTGCTTCTTTATGTTTTTTTTCGTTAAAGTATTGCATCGCTTTGTCGTAAAACTCTTGATAGCTTTCGGCATAAATCAGTAAACTTGATATGAAAAGCAAAATTACAACGGATGTAGTTCGCATTATTTACCCCCATTTTGATAGTTCGATTAAATTGATATTTCCAAAAAAATTAGTGTATTTATTTAGATTTAAAGCATTTTTGAATATTCCTCATATTTCAACTTATAAAATTAATAAAAATTTCGTAGAAAACCGAGAATAAAAAAGTGGAGATTGCTGATTAGTTTTAATTAAAGATAATTCATTTTTTTGAAAGATAATTAAAAAGTGTTTTCATTAATACTATTTTGTCATTTTTCTAGAACTGTCAATACTAGAATTTACACTTTTTTTGTATTTTGCACAAGTATTAATGATGAAAAGATTTGATTATGGAAATATTTGAAAACGAGAAACATAAAATCATCTATGGTGATGCTATAGAAGCAATTAAGATTATCCCTGATAGCTCGATAGATTTAATTTTTTCAGATCCGCCCTACAATATCGGAAAGAATTTTAATGGTTATTTAGACAAGTGGAAAAGCGAAGAAGATTATTTAACCTGGAGCTATATTTGGCTTGACCTTTGCATAAAAAAACTAAAACCAAATGGCTCTTTTTATGTAATGACTGCTACGCAATATATGCCTTATTTTGATATTTTTGTTAGAAATAAAATACATGTTTTATCACGAATAGTGTGGTATTATGATAGTTCAGGCGTTCAAGCAAAAAAGCACTTTGGGTCTATGTATGAACCTATACTTTTTTGTGTTAAAAACAAAGAACAATACACTTTTAATAATAATGAAATTTTAATAGAAGCAAAAACGGGGGCAAAGCGTAAATTAATAGATTATCGGAAATCTGTGCCTGCTGTCTATAATACGAAAAAAGTACCTGGAAATGTGTGGGAATTCCCAAGAGTTAGATATAGAATGGATGAATATGAAAATCATCCAACACAAAAGCCTATTGCACTGCTGGAAAGAATAATCAAGGCAAGTTCGAGCCCAGGCGATTTAGTTTTAGGCCCTTTTCTGGCACTTTTACTACTTCCTTTGTTGCACAGCAATTAGGAAGAAATTCAATCGGTATAGATATTCAAGAGGACTATATTAAAATTGGTCTTCGTAGGTTGGGTCTAGCAAAAGAATATAAAGGTGTAAGTCTTGTAAAAGAAACAAGGACTTTTGAGTCAGAAAGGAATTATGCTAACTTAAATTTGAAACTTTTTTGAGATTATTATGGAACACTCATTTACTGAAAAGATCAGGAATATTTTAAACAAAAATTTTAAAAGTAATGCTATTGAAATTTTCGAGAAAAGCTATTTAATAAAATATATCAACGAAAAAACTCGTTCTGCAGACAAAGGATTTAGTATTAAAGGTGATTATTCTCAATACGAAGGCGCAATATTTCAAAAGTTATTATTACGTCAGCGTGAATTGCCATTCGGAAGCAAATCGCAGAACCATGCTTTGAACAATAGAATGAACTCTGAATTCAAGAAATTTTTCCCTGAAAATGAATTTATTCCAATTCTTCGCAAACTTGACACAAACAGGTATTGGATTAATGAGAATTTATTAAAAATTTATATTGGAAAAAAACTTTAAACATTGCAAAGGTTATTATTGAGATAATAGATGAATATATAAAAACTAAGCAAGATGCCTTTCTACGATTCGTAAAAACTTGCGAAGAGCTGCAAAGAATTGAAAAATCCTCTCATAGAAAAGCTAAGAGTTTTATTATTGATTTACTTGCTCCGAATGTCGATGCACGTCTTTTTGAAATTGTCAGTTATGCTATTCTTAAATACTACTATCACGACCAGCATATTTATTGGGGTTTTGATATGGATTCATTAAATCAAGAGAATTTGAAGCTATATAAAACTGGTAGAGCAAATTCAAATGATGGTGGAATTGATTTTGTTATGAAACCTCTTGGAAGATTTTTTCAAGTATCGGAAACTCTATATTTTAAAAAGTATTTTTTAGACATTGACAAGATTCTGAAATATCCTATTACTTTTGTTATCAAATCTAATCTGCCAAACGATTTGCTTCTTGATAAAATCAAGAATAACGCGATTAAATTATATTCAATCAATGAAATTGTTGAAAAATATATGAATTGTATTGAAGAAATAATTAATATACCTTCTTTGGTTGATATGTTTACAGATTGTTTCAAACAAGGCTATCTAAGCGAAATTCTTAGTGAAATCGTAATTCAAAGCAGGATAGAATTTGATATAGATAACTACTAATACGGCAAGACCTCGATAGAAAAACCTGCGGTTCGCCAGTGGCAATCAGCATCGAAGCCATTTTGCGCTGCGAAGCAAATCTCTACTAATACAGTAAACTTCCAAATTCCTTGGCGGATAGGTATGCCTTTAATTTCGCCATCGTCGTTGATGCTAAATCCATCAGGAAGCGAGCCTTCTTTGATAATGCAATATTTTGCGAAAGCTGGGCAGGTTTGCTTTGTCGTAATTTTTGCATAATATTCCTGTTGAATGTGCGCCATTGGCAATTCTTCAGTAGAAATAGATTCGAATTTACATTCCTCGCAAGATGCTAAGATCATTAATGCAGATAGCAGCAATATAATATGTATTGTTTTCATCATAAAGGTAAAAATAATGAATCTTTTCATTTTATCCTAAATTATCCGTCTTCTAAAATTCATTATTTTACTAATCGTCTTAATATTAATATGTGTTAATAACTAAAAAAGAATCAGACAAATGCTCGATTTTATCACAAAACTCTTTGGCTCGAAACACGATAAAGACATTAAGTTAATAATGCCCATAATCGAAGAAATCAATGAAATATATGAAGAATATGAATCGCTTACCGACGATGAAATAAAGGCAAAGACTCCGGAATTTCGTAAAATAATAGCTGACGGAACGCTGGAACTTGACGAGGAAAAAGCCACTTTGCAAAAGCGTCTTCGCGAGGAAGCGTTAAATTCTGCAGAAACCTCCAATATTTATGACAGAATCAAAGAGATAAACAATGAAACCCATAAAATAATTGCCGATATTCTCGACGACATTTTGCCTGAGGCTTATGCTGTTGTCAAGCAAGCCTGCAGACGACTTCGAGATGCACAACACCGATACGAATATGCTGGCAATAGTGATGTTTGGAATATGGTACCTTATGATGTGCAGTTGATTGGCGGAGTGGTTCTCCATCAAGGCAGAATATCTGAAATGGCAACGGGAGAAGGCAAAACGCTCGTTGCAGTAATGCCCCTCTATTTAAACTCACTTCCCGGGCGTGGCGCTCATCTTGTAACTGTAAACGATTATCTTGCCCGTCGAGATGCCGAATGGATGATGCCCGTTTATGATTTCCTCGGGGTTAGCGTTGGCGCCATTCAAAGCAATATGGAGAGCAGCAAGCGAAAGAAACTTTATAATTGTGATATTACTTATGGCACAAACAACGAATTTGGCTTCGATTATCTTCGTGATAATATGGTAGTCGAACAGGAGCAGATGGTGCAACGCGAGCATTATTTTGCAATAGTTGATGAAGTGGACTCTGTATTAATCGACGAGGCAAGAACTCCTCTGATTATTTCCGGTCCGATTAAGCAGGCACAAGACGAAACATTTACCGAGATGAAACCCCGTATAGAGCGTCTTGTTCAGGCACAGACAAGGCTCGTAACAAAAATTGTTGCCGATGCAGAAGAATTGCTCAAATCCGATAAAAAAGAAGATATAGACTTGGCAGGGATGTATCTTTTGCGTGCCTCCCGCGGTTTGCCGAAGCACAAGCGGCTTGCTAAAGTTTTTCAAGAGCCGTCCAATCTGAAACTAATGAAAGATACCGAGCTTTTTTTCCTTAGGGACAAAGGCAAGCGAATGTACGAAGTCGATGACGAATTATATTATGTGATTGAAGAAAAATCGCATCAGATAGATCTTCGGGAAAAGGGTCTCGATATGCTCGCTACTGCACAAGAGGATAAAGATATGTTTGTTTTGCCGGATATTGCTACTTTGATGAGCGAAATCGACGGCAATACAGAAATGGCAGATAAAGACAAGCGTATTGCAAAAGACAAATTGGTTGTGGCTTATGCTGAAAAGAGCGATCGCTTGCACACTGTTTCACAGCTTTTACGGGCATATTCACTTTATGAAAAAGATATTGAATACGTAATTCAAAACGGAAAAGTGATGATTGTCGATGAGTTCACGGGAAGAGTGCTCGAAGGCAGACGCTATTCTGAAGGGCTTCATCAGGCAATAGAGGCAAAAGAAAATGTGAAAGTCGAAGGAGATACGCAAACTTTTGCTACAATCACACTTCAAAATTATTTCCGTCTTTATAAGAAACTTGCCGGTATGACTGGTACAGCCGAAACTGAAGCTGGTGAATTTGAAAAGATTTACAAACTTGATGTTGTTGTTATTCCGACGAATAGGGAAATTATTCGCGAAGATGCTGATGATTTGATCTACCGGACGAAAAGAGAAAAATACAATGCTATAATAGATGAAGTCGAAAAATTATTGAAAGAAAACAGGGCAGTATTAGTCGGAACTGCAAGCGTCGAAGTATCGGAAGTGCTAAGCAAAATGCTGAAACGAAAGAAAATAACTCATAATGTATTAAACGCCAAACAGCACGCTCGCGAAGCTGAAATCGTTGCCCAAGCTGGCAGAAGTGGTACCGTAACAATAGCAACGAATATGGCTGGACGAGGCACAGATATTAAAATCGACCACGAAGTGCGTAAAGCTGGCGGACTTGCCATCATTGGTTCGGAAAGGCACGATGCACGCCGTATCGACCGTCAGCTGCGTGGTCGTTCAGGCAGGCAAGGCGACCCTGGTTCTTCACAGTTTTTCATTTCTTTAGAGGATAACCTTATGCGGCTTTTTGGAAGCGACAGGGTAGCAGGAATAATGCAAACTCTGAAAGTTCCTGAAGGCGAAGCCATTCAACATTCGATGATTACTAAAACTGTCGAAAGGGCTCAGAAAAAAGTCGAGGAAAACAACTTTGGAATTAGAAAGCGACTCCTGGAATATGACGATGTGATGAACCAGCAGCGAGAAGTAGTTTACACAAGAAGAAAAACAGCTCTTAGCGGAGAGAGGCTAAAAGGTGAGTTGTTCGATTATATAGAGGATTTTGCTCAGGAATGGGTCGATGATTTTATGCTAACTCGCGATATACAGGAATTAAAAAAGGAGGTCCGCTCTAATATCCTTTGTGAACTAGAGCTTAAGGACGACGACCTGCTCGCAATGAAGAAAGAAGAGCTTGTCCAGTTGCTCTTAAATTCTGCAGAGGAGTTTTACACCAGAAAAGAGCAAATGCTCGGTAGTGAATTTATGGCGCATCTCGAAAAAATAGCAGTTTTGCAAACCATCGACGAGAAATGGCGAGAACATCTGCGCGATATGGACGATTTGAAAGAGGGTATCCATCTCCGCTCTTATGGTCAAAAAGACCCGCTTTTGGAATACAAGGGCGAAGCATTTAAGCTGTTCATCGAATTAGTTAGAAATATGAACAAAGAATCTGTCAATCTTGCATTCAAATTCTTTCCAAAAATTGTTGAACGAGAACCTAGCAGAGAAAGTAGAAGGGAACGCGACGCGGCAGCCCTGCCAAAGATGCGCTCGGCATTTGCGCCTGCAACAATGAGGTTCTCGCATCCTTCGGAGAATCCTGCGTTCTTGCAGAGGCAGGCTCAGCCACAAGGTGAAGGCGATCCCGTGGCAGTACAAACTTATAGAAGGACAGAAAAAAAAATTGGCAGGAACGATCCTTGTCCCTGTGGCAGTGGCAAGAAATACAAGCATTGCCACGGCAGATTGTAAAATATATTTATTCTTAATTCGACTTTTAATTTTTGGTTAAAAAAACAATAGTTTTCATTTTTTTTGTTTAGTATTAGGAGTTTTTTTTATGGCATCACCATTACACGTTACAGACAATAATTTTCAAGAAGAAGTTCTCCAATCACCAATTCCCGTGGTAGTCGATTTTTGGGCTACCTGGTGCGGTCCTTGCAGAATGATAGCCCCAATAATCGAAGAAATGGCTAGTGAATATGAAGGACGGGCAAAAATGTGCAAACTCGACGTGGACAACAATCAAAAAACAGCAATGACTTATGGCATCCGTAGCATCCCGACAGTGCTTATTTTCAAGGGGGGCGAGCTCGTGGAAACAATCATTGGTGCTGTTCCTAAAGTGCAAATTACCAAGCGTCTGGAAGCCCATTTTTAATTGATTTATCATTGATTTGGGCAATAATTGTAAGTATTGTTATAAATAATTTTTGATTTATTTTTTAAACATTTAACAATAAATCGTTGTGCCTGAATTATTAACAGAAGAGCTAATCAACGAGCATCTCGAAGAAAATATGCTATGGAGCAGGGAGGGCAATACTATCGTAAGAGAGATTGCCTTCAAGGATTTTGTCTCTGCTATTGGCTTTGTGAATGCTGTCGCGGTGATAGCCGAAAAAAACGATCACCATCCAGATATTTTGATATATGGGTGGAATAAAGTTCGCATAAGTCTATCAACACACGATAAAGGCGGCTTGACCGTTCTTGATATTAATCTCGCTAGAGAGATTGACTCGATAGGATTTTAGATATGAGTTTTTCCCATTATTTTTAAAAGGAGAACAATATTATGTCATTAATCGTTGACATTCATGGACGCGAAATACTCGATTCTCGCGGCAACCCTACTTTAGAAGTAGAAGTTACTCTAGATGATGGTTCGTTTGGTCGTGCTGCTGTGCCATCTGGTGCCAGTACTGGCGAATACGAGGCAGTCGAACTTCGCGATGGCGATAAAAGCCGTTATCTTGGCAAAGGTGTCGAAAAGGCAGTCGGCTATGTAAACAAAGAAATAGCCGAAGCACTCGAAGGCTTTGATGCAACAGAGCAAGTGCATATAGATAAAGCACTTTGTGCACTCGACGGCACTGATAACAAGGGCAATTTCGGCGCCAATGCTCTTCTCGGTGTTTCTCTTGCATGTGCAAAAGCAGCTGCAGAATACCACATGATGCCTCTCTACAAGTATCTTGGTGGGGTTAATTGCAGGATTATGCCAGCGCCTATGATGAACATTTTAAATGGTGGCAAGCATGCCGACAACAATGTCGATATCCAAGAATTTATGATTATTCCTGTTGGTGCCCCAACTTTCAAGGAAGCATTGCGTATGGGAGCAGAAGTATTCCATAATTTGAAAAAAGTGTTAAAATCAAATGGCTATAGCACTTCTGTCGGCGATGAAGGCGGTTATGCTCCGTTATTAAAATCGAATGAAGAAGCTTTCGAAATGATTCTCAAAGCAATTGACGCCGCCGGCTACAAGCCAAAAGATGATATCTTGCTCGCAGTGGACTGTGCCTCAAGCGAAATGTTTGAAAACGGTAAATACAAGCTTTTCAAATCTACAGGCGAGCTACGCAGTTCCGAGCAAATGATTCAATGGTATGTGGACCTTTGCAACAAATATCCACTCGCATCCATCGAAGACGGACTCGACCAAAACGATTGGGCAGGCTGGAAAAAACTAACTGAGGCTCTCGGCAAAAAGGTCCAGATAGTTGGTGATGACATTTTCGTTACAAATCCCAAATTCTTGAGTCGCGGCATTAAAGAAGGCGTCGGCAATTCGATTTTAATTAAAGTGAACCAAATCGGCACTCTGACCGAAACGCTCGACACAATACAAATGGCACAAAGATTCGGTTACAATCCTGTCATTTCGCATCGCTCAGGCGAAACTGAAGACACGACCATTTCCGATATAGCTGTTGCCACCAATGCCGGACAAATCAAAACAGGCGCTCCAAGCAGAACAGACCGCGTTGCAAAATACAACCAGTTGCTCCGCATCGAAGAAATGCTCGAAGATGATGCTATCTATGCCGGAGCATTCATTTTTGAATAGGGTTTTTGCTAATACCGCTTATTTTTAAAGCACATTAGATGGGCTCCACTTTCGAAAGTAGAGCCCATTTTTTCCTTATGATTACACTTCTTCCAAAAAAATTTGGCGAAATTCGATGAATAGTGCCAACAGCACAATCTTTGGCTGAACATTTCTCCGCAATCGCAATATGGCTTTTTCGATGCTATTGATGGCAGAAGGTATGTCTTTTTTGCCAAAATTCTTTACAAAGCGATTAATTGTGTCGAACTGGTCGATATTTATGATAAAAGAGTCGCTGTTTGTTAGCTCGACCGATCTTGCATCACGAAGCCAAATAATGAACATCTGTAAAATGATTTCCAAGCTGTTTTTATCATTGTCTTTTGCTAGTTGTTCAGTTTTTTCGAGCAGTTCCACTCTATACTCTCTTTTTTTCAAAGTACATCGCAAGACTTCCACTATTTCCCTGCGAAGCCCGGTGAAACGTTCGTCCATAAATTGCAAGGCACGTGTATAAGAGCCTTGCGCAAAATTAGTTATCATTCGAGCATCAACTTCAGAAACTTGATGAATTTGTATAAGAGCCTGCGCAAGCTCTTCGTCGCTAATCGAAGGACAATGAAGCTTTTGGCAGCGGGAGAGAATTGTTGGCAAGATAAGCTCGTAGCGGGAAGTTACCATTATGATTGTTATTCCGTCGTGAGGCTCTTCCAATTGTTTGAGAAAAGCGTTGGAGGCTTCGTTTGTCATCTTGTCAGCGTCGAAAACGAGTACAAATTGCCTGCCATCTTGTCCGGAACTCATAATCAACTTTTTCTTTAAGGCTCTTATAGACAGGATTTTTATCTGGTTTGCCTTTTTCAAGTTGATTTTATGGTATGGATTTGCGGATTTTAATTCGACTTGTTCCCTTATTTCGCTTATTTGTGCATCGCTCATCGCTTCTAAAGGTGAATCCTTCTCAGTGTTTGTCGATTCGCCGGGTGGAAGTGGATAGATCAAGTCGATTTTTTGATGCTGCAGCTTGTTGGCATTAATGCAGCTTTTGCATTTTCCACATTTTTCGATACTATTGTTTTTAATGATTGGCTTTTGACAATTTACTACTTTTGCAAATTCAATGGCAAGAGCTTCTTTGCCGACGCCTTCCTGCCCCCAGAAACAATAGGCGTGTGCTATTCTGTTTTCAAGGATGGCACGCTGTAAAATATTTTTAACTCTTTGTTGTCCTATAATTGAATTCCAAGACATATTCTTATAAAATATAATCTACAAATATCAGTTAATACAAAAACATACTTAGCAATCTTAGGAGTTGTCTCAAAAAACATTACTAAAAACAGACAGGGATGTCTGTTCTACCAAATTCTGATATTTCAAGTAGCTTAGGCATCCTTGCCTGACAGATTGTTTGAAAAAAACATCTTTTGAGACTGCCTCGACCTTAATTAAAACAAAAAGATTTTTTCGTAAAAACTTTTTTGTAAAAATAGAAAATTGTAACTTGAAAAATAAATATTATCAAAAATAATTGGAATAATAATGGCAAAAAAAGTATCTGATAATACAAAAGCGACAACCCAATCAGCAGAAAATCACGATAAAAAATCTACAATAAAGACTTCTAATGACAGTACAAATCCCATAAGCCCCACATTAGTAGCGTACGAGCGTCTCGTAGTTCACGAAATTGACAAGCACGTTCCAATAGGCTCGCAATGTCATCATGGCAGAGGTGAAAGCTGTAATGTGGATCGCACACGGCTTCCAAAAAATATTCCTCCTCACGAGCATCTTAACCTAACAAAAGCTGAAATGCTTTATGCACTTGAAAATATGATGAAAGCTCGCTTTACCGACGAGAAACACCTTGTTATGGTTAAGCAAGGTAAATCTCATTTTCACATAGGCGTTAGCGGTCACGAGGCAGTGCAAACCGGGATAGCTATGACGCTCAAAAGCAAAAAGGATTGGGGCTGGACATATTATCGAGATTGTGCTTTTGCTTACGGGATGGGCTATTCGCCACGCGATTATTTTTTACTTGCATGCGGCAAAGCCGAGGATCCTTCCACTGGTGGCAGACAAATGCCCGGTCATTATGGTCATCTTGATTTTAATTTGCCAACACAGTCTTCATCGACAGGAACTCAATACTTGAATGCTGTTGGAACTGCCCTTGCCTCAAAAAAAGCTGGACTCGACGAAGTGGTCTATGTTTCTTCTGGTGAAGGCACAACAAGCCAGGGCGAGTTTTACGAGGCGGTCAATTGGGCAACAAGAGAAAGTTTGCCCGTAATGTTCACTATCCAAGACAATGGTTATGCCATTTCAGTGCCAAGAGCCGAGCAGTCGATGGGAACTGCTGTTGTCCATACGTTTTGCTGCTATGCCGGTTTATTAATGAAGGAATTTGATGGTGCCGATATTTTTGAAACAATCAACGCAGCGCGTCAGGCAGTCGATTATATTCGAGCTGGAAAGGGACCGGCGCTCTTACACGGGGTTGTCGAGCGTCTCGTAGCACATTCTTCGAGCGACGACCAACGCAAATATCGCAAAAAAGAAGATCTTGAAAAAGCAATGAGAACTCGCGATCCAATCCTTAAGCTCAAAAGTTATTTGCTTAAATATGAAATAGCATCTGAGCAGGAAATTGAGGAATTACAATCAAAAGTGAAAGCAGAAATCGAAGAAGCCTCCGAATGGGCATTTTCGCGTTCTGACCCAAAGGCTGAAGATTCCATAAAACACATTTTTGCCCCTCTTGAAACAAGAAACCTTCCTTATTCTGACGAGAATCAGCCAATCAACGGTGCGCCAGTTGTCATGGTTGATGCAATAAACCACGCTTTAAAGGAAGAAATGCGCCGCAACGACAAAATGCTGATTTTTGGTGAAGATATAGCCGATCCCAAGGGTGGTGTTTTTACTGCCACACATGGTTTATCAGACGAATTTGGCAAAAACAGAGTTTTTAATTCGCCTTTGGCGGAGGCATCTATTATAGGTGTGGCTCTTGGTCTTGCAGTTCGCGGCTGGAAACCTGTTGTCGAAATTCAATTTGGCGATTATATTTGGCCCGCTTTTCAGCAATTAAGAAACGAACTTGCAACGATGCGCTACCGTTCTAATGGCGGCTTTAGCGCACCGGTTGTTGTCCGTACAGCAGTTGGTGGTTATATCCACGGCGGTTTGTGCCATTCGCAGAATATTGAAGGATTTTTCTCACATATTCCCGGCTTGCTCATCGCATATCCGAGCAATGCCGCCGACGCGAAAGGCTTGTTGAAAACAGCCATAAGATTACAAGATCCTGTTTTGTTTCTAGAGCATAAAGGGATGTATCGGCTACCCTTTTCAAGAACTAACGAGCCCGGCGACGATTATCTGCTGCCTTTTGGCAAAGGAAAGATTGTAAACGAGGGAACAGATGCCACAATTATTACTTATGGAATGCCCGTAAAGGATTCTTTAGCTGCCGCAAAAAAAATTGAAAAGGAAAGCGGTAAGAAAGTTGAAATCATCGATTTGCGAACTATTATTCCTTGGGATAAAGAACTTGTCATTAATTCTGTGAAAAAGACAGGAAGAGCAATTGTAATCCACGAAGACACGATGACAGGCGGTTTCGGTGGGGAAATTGCATCTGTTATTGCTTATGAGGCGTTTCAATGGCTCGATGCTCCCGTTATGCGTCATTGTGCAAAAGATTCGCATATTCCGTTTGCTCCCAATTATGAAAATGACGTACTTCCTAATGAAGCAAAGATTAAAGCTGATTTAGAAAAATTGCTAAGTTTTTAAGCAAGGATTATGATATATATCCCTCCCCAACCCTCCCTTGCAGGCAAGGGAGGGAGCTAGAAGATAGTTTATTTTGCAGGCAAGGGAGGGGG
>CAYVTD010000010.1:0-11872 GCA_964454445.1 uncultured Hyphomicrobiales bacterium | reverse complement strand
CCCCCCCTTGCTTGCAAGGGAGGGAGCTAGAAAAGTGTTGCCCCCCCTTGCTTGCAAGGGGGGTAGGGGGGATATAGATTTGAAATTTAGTTTTATGAAATATGACTTTTTTATTTGTAAACGTATAAATTAGTATATCCTAAATCAAAGTGAAAACTATGAAAAAAAATATTCTTTTACTGCTTATGGCTTTTATTCTTACGACATTGCTTTTTTCTTGCTCTTCGACTGGTGATTCTACTGAAAAAAGTTCGCCAGTAATAGTAGTCGAAAATAGGTCTGTTTATCATCAGGGACTTGCCCCAAAGATAGCAAAGGGTTTATCTCTTTCTTTGGATATGTTTACTAGCGGTCATCATAAATTGTTTTTTAAGATTAAATCCTTCAAAGAAATAGAAGTTGCAACGATACACATAAGGATAACCAATCCAACCGGAACATTGATTCTGCAAGAGGCGCATAAACCTGAAAAACCATTACGTTTGATTAAGGATTGGGATTTCGAACCAGTTACATTATTAACTAATGATTATAAAATTGTTGATTTATGCAGACATTTTACCACAATGGGCGACAGTGACGGAAAAATGTATGCTAACAAAGTGGATATAATCATAAGAGGAACTGAAGGCGAGCGATATGTGGCATCAGGTTTAGAGCTGAAGATGCAAAATTCGACTTTATTTAGTAAAATAATCAAAGCGATACAGATATTGGGATGCGAAAACTTTCTTTGGCTGAAAGAAGTCATTGGTTTATAATGGATTAAATATGAATAAAATATTATTTGTTATTTTTATATTATTTGCTTTGTCTGCCTGCAGCACGACATACACTGCCCGCGATCTTGAAAAGAAAGGAAATGCAAATCTACCAATGTCTTTTGAAAAGTATTGGGGTAAATTAACTATTAGTAAAATCAACAGAATAGCTTTCGACAAGAAAAAGAAAAGAGTGTATATTTCGTTGGCAGGCAAAGTAAAATTGCCGTTGATGCCTGAGAAGAATTGCGATAAAATGCAAATATCATTACAACCATACCTGTTCAAAAAAGAATTTCGCATCAAAGGTTTTAATGCTGAGGGTATTGATTGCCTTGTTTCTGAGAGTATCGATACTTTCATTTTAAATCTATTAAAAGATGTTTTTATGGAAGATGACATTAAAATCTTTACTCTTAGTGGCATTCAATCCTGGCTGGTTGACGATGTTGTTATCGAAGAAGAGGGCATCGTCATTAAGTTAAGTTTGTTCTGATAATGAATAGACGCTGTCTCAAGAGCAGTATTATTCCAGACAGACAGGAATGCCTCTTCTACCAAATCCAATTATTTCTAGGGGTTAGGCATCCTTGCCTGACAAATTGTTTGAACAAAAATACCTTTTAAGACAGCCTCTAAGATATATCTCTTAGAGTAAATGGGCTGTCACAGATATCCAATCAACATCGTATTTAGCCTCATACGGTAACCGACAAAAAGATGTGTAAATTTGTATAATGGAAATGACAGGATATTAAAGTTATCCTTGGCGATGAAAAAAGGGAGTGGTTTACAGATATTTGTATTTTGAAATGCTATAAAATAGGAATGGCAGAATAATCAGGAAACTAATGTTCCGATATCCTCGCCAAAAATTAATCTTTTCAAGTTGCCTTCGATGTTCATATTAAGAACTCTGATGGGTAGGTTATTTTCCTGGCAAAGCGTGATGGCAGACATGTCCATAACACGAAGATTCTTTTCGATAACTCCGGCGTAACTAATTCTGTTAAAAAATATTGCATTAGGATTCTTTACGGGGTCGGAATCGTAAACACCATTGACTTTGGTGGCTTTTATTACCAATTCTGCTTCGATTTCGATAGCTCGAAGCACAGCAGCGGTATCTGTAGTGAAATAAGGGTTTCCAGTGCCAGCTCCGAAAAGAACGACACGTTTTTTTTCAAGGTGTCTTATTGCCTTGCGTCTTATGAAAGGTTCGGCAATTTGCTCCATTTTGATTGCAGTTTGCAATCGGGTCGGGATGCCAATTCTTTCGAGGGCGTTCTGAAAGGCTATACAGTTAATAACAGTGGCAAGCATACCCATTTGGTCGCCGGAAACTTTGTGGATACTATGGTCGGCGGATTGTATCCCGCGAAAGATATTACCGCCGCCAATAACTATCCCAATTTCCAAACCAGCGTCGTAACATTCCTTAACAGCAGACGCATATTCTTTAATAACGGTATCATCGATGCCAAAATGCTTGTCTCCCATGAATGCTTCGCCACTTAGCTTCAAGAGTATTCTATTATATACAGGTTCGGACATTGATTAATCTTCGAGTGATTCGCCGAGGAAATAACGGCGAAAATTTAATACTTTGATATCTTTTCCTGTGTCTTCTTTCAATTGTTTCAAAATATCACCGACAACCATCTTGGAATCTTTCACAAAAACTTGCTCGACGAGACAACTCTCTTGGAAGAATTTACCGATACGTCCTTCAGCAATCTTTTCGGCTATATCTTGTTTCTTGCCTTCGTTTATTGCTTGCTCGATATAGATTTCTTTTTCTTTGGCAAGAGTAGCCTCGGAAACACTATTGCGGTCGATGAATGCTGGATTCATAGCGGCTATTTGCATTGCAATATCGCGAAGTTTCGATTTTGCTTCATCTGAAAAATCTGTATCAGTAACTTCGAGCAAAACAGCAAGTTTGCTGCCGGGATGAATGTAGGAAGTAATAAAACCGTCCCGAAGTGTTTCGAAGCGGCGAACTTGTATATTTTCAGCAAGCTTTGCAAGGATTTCGTTGTGCATTCCTTGTATGGTGTCTCCTTTGTAGCTCAGTGCCATAAGCTCTTCAACGGTCTTAACGCCACTGTCTAAAACGGCATCGGTCAGTGTGCTGGCATATTGCGAGAATCCTTCGTTTCTTGCAACGAAATCAGTTTCGCAGTTTAGCTCTAAGATAACAGCATTTCGGTAATCAGCAGAAGTTTTAGCATCGATAATACCTTCATTAGCTGAACGGTCAGCGCGTTTTGCTGCCGAAGCGGCGCCTTTTTTGCGGAGATATTCAATCGCTTGTTTCATATCGCAATCGTTTTCTTCAAGTGCTTTTTTACAGTCGCCCATACCAGCGCCTGTTTTTTCTCTTAGCTCTTTTACAAGCTGGGGTGTGATCTTTGTCATTTTCGCTTTTAAAATTTATTATTCTTAATAAAATATTTTATTCTTTGTCAAAAATTAATTGAATTGTATTAATATTATTGAATTGTATTAATAATAAAGCTAATCATTTTCAAAAAAATCTGCTGTTTATACATTTTCTCCTTCTGGCTTACCCTCCGAAACATTGAGGTCTGCTTTTGCAGTTACTTGCTGGCTGTCATCGCTTTGTTTAGGAGTAATATCCTTTTCCACCGGTCGGTTGTCAGCATTAAAATCATGTTGAGTTGTCCTGCGATCATCTCTACTGTCATCTCTTCTGGGTTTGCGTTCGCGCATTTTTCTGCGAACTTTTGATTGGTCGTCAGCTGCTTGTTGAGGTTCGCTTTCTTTGTTGAGACGTTCTCTATCCGCAGAAATTTCAGCGACTTTATGGCGGGCAATTTCATAACCTTCGAGAACAGCATCAGCAATTTTTCCGGCAAGAAGGTCAATGGCTTTCACCGAATCATCGTTTGAGGGGATAACATAGTCGATAGTATCTGGATCACAATTAGTATCGACCATTGCAAAAACAGGAATACCGAGCACTTTGGCTTCTTTCACAGCAATATGTTCTTTTTTAATATCGACAATGAAAAGTGCGCCAGGCAAACGGGTCATTTCTTCGATACCGCCAAAAACCTTGCGCAGACGGTCTCGCTCACGGCTTAATAAAAGCCGCTCTTTTTTGGTGATTTTCTCGAAAGTGCCATCGATTTCCATTTTGTCAATTGTAGCAAGGCGCTTGATACTTTTGCGAATAGTTGTAAAATTGGTAAGCATACCGCCGAGCCAGCGTTCGCTGACATAATTCATATTACATTTTTTTGCTTGCTTTTCGATAACTTCTTTCGCTTGTGGCTTCGTGCCAACAAAAAGAATGATTTTGTTGTTTGCTGCAATTTCATATATTGCCTTGAGTGCATAGTCAAAAAGAACTTGCGTCTTTCTAATGTCGATGATGTGGATGCCGTTTCTTTCGCCAAAAATATACTTATTCATTTTTGGATTCCAACGGCGGGTGAGGTGCCCGAAATGGGCGCCTGCGGCGAGAAGATCCTCTACTTTAAGGATGTGTTCCATAATAATAATAACTCCTTTTTTTGTGTTTTACTTCTGCTTCTTTCTACTATCCTGCACAGCTTCTTTAGAGTTTTTATTCGGTATTAACTATCAATAAAATCCTTACTAAAGAGCCACACACAGGATATCCGGAAGCATGTTTTATAAAAAAATCAAGTTTCCTTTTTGTTATATTGCAAAAAGAAAACTCTTTTAAAATTTTCAAAATCTTAACGTTTGGAGAACTGGAAGCGCTTGCGGGCTTTTTTCTGTCCATATTTTTTACGTTCCACCATTCTTGGATCTCTTGTTAAAAGTCCCTTTGCTTTAAGCGTCGAATGAAATTTCTCGTCGAAAGCAACAAGGGCTCTTGCAAGAGCAAGCTGCATAGCGCCTGTTTGCCCTGATTTACCACCTCCGCGCACAATAACCTGGATATCGAACTGCCCTATGGTTTCGGTAAGCTCGAGCGGTCTAAAAGCTGTCATGCGGTTGGTTTCCACCGGGAAATAATCTGCGATAGGCTGCTTGTTTACTTTCACTTCACCCTTGCCGGGTATTAATCTTACCTGAGCTACAGCTGTTTTTCTTCTGCCAGTGGCTCTAATCATACTCATAAATTTCTCCAAATCTATAATCTGTATTCAATATATTTCAATTTAACAATGTATTATTTATAATAATATACATCTAACAAAAAACACATAATGTCTAAAAATCTAACGCTTTTGGTTGCTGAGCGGCATGGGGATGCTCTGCACCGGGATAAACTTTTAGCTTGGTTGCAAGTTTATTGCCGAGCTTATTCTTTGGCAACATACCTTTGACAGCGTGGTGTATAACAAACTGGGGATTCTTTTCAACCATTGATACAAATCCTCTAACCTTACCCTTGCCAAGATAGCCCGAATGGCTGAAGTATTCTTTCAATCCCTGACGCTTGCTGCTTATTTGCACCTTGCTTGCATTAATTATCACAACGAAATCACCGCAGTCCACATGCGGAGTAAAGCTTGGTTTATGCTTGCCTCTAATAAGTGTGGCTGCTTTTGTGGCAAGGCGTCCAAGTGTTTGGCTCTCTGCATCTATTACCCACCAGTCGTGCTGGGCATCTTCTTTCCGTAACGATTGCGTTATTTCTGCTGACGTTTTCACAGATAACTCCTAATTTATAAATTCTTTAAAACAAAAGAGTACAAATTTAGGGAAAAATATTATTTTAGACAAATTTATTTTTAATTTTTTCTTATATTATTTCCTTTCCATCGGAATTATTACATTGTATTCTTCTGGATAAGGTATCTTATCAATATGATAATCGTTATATTTTGAAAAGATATGAATTGTATTTATAGTTAATTGTTCGTAAAAAAGCAGTTTAGGTTTCATCTGCGAAAAAATAAATTATAATATTTTTTTAGTATTTCTTAGATTTGCTTTTTTAACTTCGATAATTAATGAAAATGCGAATGAATTTGCCCAATTGGCTGAGTATATCCAGAATTGCCATTGCCCCTGTTTTCTTTTTAATGATTATATCCGAAGACAAAACAATGATTATCAACGGTTGTATTCTGTATTTTATAGGGGCAAGCACCGATTACATCGATGGCTGGCTTGCGAGGAAATATGGAGCTGAATCCTCGCTTGGCAAATTTTTAGATCCTCTCGCTGACAAGATTCTCACCACTGCGGCTTTCTTTACAATGTATACTCTCGAAATGATACCTTTGTGGATGATTATTGTTGTTATCATAAGAGATCTTGCCATAACTGCTCTCCGTATCGGCGCCGAGTCTAGGGGGTTGCATGTAAAAACCCTTTATTCTGCCCAAGTGAAAACTTTCATCCAAATGACTTTCCAAATGATTGTATTCAGTTTGCTTTTACTTGAATCTGTGTTTAAAAGCGGCTTTTTCAATAATATTATCTTTTTTAGAATAGCTGGAACTAATGCCACAACTTTTGTTATGTTTTTAATAACTATTATTACTATATGGACTCTCGTAGAGTATATAATCTTAAATAACAAAACAATTTCCTTGATATTTTTCGATGCAGGAAAAAAGAACAACTAAAAACGAGATTGTCGAGTACGCCCAAATCTTCATATCGCCTCTGCCCGCTTGGAAATCCGTGCTAATATCGTCTGTTTTACTATTATCATATTTTTTGCCTCAAGAATTGCGAAGCATAGTGATGATTACCCTTGGGCTTATTAGCTTCCTTATATACTTTCTTTTATTTAAAGATAGGAAAAACCAAGGGATACAATTTTCATTATTGGCTTTTTTGCCTGGACTCTTCTTATGCCTATCATACGTGTTTATCATAGATTCTTTTATATGGTATCTTACTTGCTTTTTTATATATTTACTTCTGTATCAATATAATATTTTTCCGGTTTCCAAGCTCTCTGGCAAGGATTGGTTTGATAGAATAAACGGAAGAGCAATTATCATAACAATATATGCAATTATAATTTTACAAATTTTCACAACAAGTTCAAAGTTTTTTTTGCTTGTTCTGGAATATATTTCAATAGATTAATTTGAAATTCATAAAAAAGTGCAAAAATAAATGGCTTATGAGAAAAAAATGAATTTATACAAAGATTTGTCTTTATTTATGAATTTATTTTAATAATCTTCATTCATTTTTAAAAAAAGTGAAAAAAAAGTGAAAAAAACTACAAATAAATTGCATTTTCGCAAAAAAAAACTTGCAAACTTTGATAAAATCTCATAACTTAGTAGTTATAGAATGTATCTTTTATAAAATATGGGAGTTGCTTATGGGTATGAACAAAGCTGACTTAGTAAATGCCGTTGCACTCGAAACCGGCCTGACTAAAGTTGATACCGAAAAGGCAATCAAAAGCGTATTCAGTTCAATCAGTGGTGCGCTTGCCGAAGGTAAATCTGTGCAACTTATTGGTTTCGGTACATTTTCCATCTCCAACAGAAACGAACGCATGGGCAGAAATCCCCAATCGGGTGAACCTATGAAAATAGCAGCAAAAACTGTTGCTAAATTTAAGCCCGGCAAAGCGCTGAAGGAAATGGTCGATAAACCCAAAAAGACCAAAACAACAAAGAAAAAGAAGAAAAAATAATTTTTTTCCTAATTTCTATGAAAGAGCCGTTCTTAAAAACGGCTTTTTTATTATCTTTGTAAAATTTTTTTAATATATTTTTTATTCTATGAAATTAGAAAACGAAAAGCTAAGCAAATCCTATCTTCTTGAAATAGCTAACCTGTCTATTGAAGACGTATATCTCATTTTTTCCAGAGCCCAATTCTTTATCGATAACTACCGAAATGGCTTGAAGTATGACTATTTGAAGGGAGTTACTGTTGCGCTAGTATTTTTCGAGGCTTCTACGAGAACAAAACTGTCCTTCGAGCTTGCAGCAAAGCGACTCTCAGCCGACACTTTGTCGTTTCAATCGTCTTCGAGCAGTGTAACCAAAGGAGAATCGTTGATTGATACCCTCAGAACCATCGAATCTATGGGCGTGCAAATCTATATCGTTCGCCACGCCTGCTCGGGTGTGCCTGTCTTTTTGCAATCAAATACAAAAGGGCTAGTCATTAATGCCGGTGATGGCAAACACGAACACCCAACTCAAGCATTACTCGATGCCTTTACTCTTTACAGGCACTTCGGTACAATCGAAGGGCTTAAGGTTTCGATTATCGGCGATATTTTCCATAGCCGCGTGGCACGTTCCAATATCCATTTGCTCACCAAACTCGGGGTAAAAGTCTATTTACACGCACCAGGCACATTACTTCCTCAATATACTGATATGTGGGATATTGAAATCATCGACAATTTGGAGGAAGTCATTGCTCTTTCAGACGCCCTTATCTTGCTCCGTCTGCAAAGAGAACGAATGGAGTCGGGATTGCTGCCTACAATGAGGGAGTATTCAAAGTACTATGGCATTAGCAAAGAGCTTTTCGAAAGCAAGCCAGAACTAATTTTGTTGCACCCTGGACCTGTTAATTATGGCATCGAACTCGATTACCGCATTAGCTCTTATCCAAATGTACTTATTCAAACTCAGGTTACACACGGCGTCTTTATTAGAATGGCTCTTTTAAGCTTGCTCGCTGGACACGTTAGCAAATGATTTTTCTATGCAAAAAACTTGGTCAATTATTGATATTATTCATTGGGGCGAAAACTATTTCAAAGTCAAGGGTATCGAATCCCCCCGTTTGAACATCGAATTGCTATTGTGCCACACTTTGAAAATTAATAGAATCGAAATCTATACCCATTACGACAAACCATTGAACGATGATGAATTAAACCTCCTTCGCCAATCGATAAAAAGACGTACAAACAGAGAACCACTTCAGTATATCTTTGGAAAAACTGACTTCTTTGGAGCAAGCATTGCTCTCGATCAGTCTGTGTTGATACCTCGACCAGAAACAGAATTTCTTGCAGCAGAAGCAGCGAAAATCATAGAAAATAACAATTTCAAATCAATACTCGACATTGGGTCGGGGTCTGGTTGTATTGCCATATCTCTGGCAAAAAAATTTCCTTACTCGAATTTTTTAGCCATAGATATTTCAGAAAAAGCTATCGAAAAAGCTAAAGAAAACGCTAAATACAATAATGTAGATAACGTATATTTCGAAAAAATCGATGTTCTAAAAGAAAAACCAAAAAATAAATATGAATTAATCATATCGAACCCTCCTTATGTTCCTCAATCAGAATATCTTGTCCTCGAACCAGATGTTCGTTATTACGAGCCACGATACGCATTAACAGACGAAAAAGACGGACTTACTTTCTATCATCGCTTTGCTGATATTTTCAAAGATATTTTATTACCCAATGGAATGTTTGTCCTTGAAATAGGAGCAGGACAAAAAAAACATGTTGTCGATTTATTTTCGATGGAGTTTACACTAATGTCTATCAAGGATTTTTCAATGATTGAACGATTTATAATTGGAAAAAGAAAACCAACGTAGTTATGAAAGAACTCTTATGTTCCACTCTTGTAAATTTAAGGAATGATTTTAACCAAAAAAACTGAATTTGATGAGCTAAAAAAAACAATTTTACAATTTTCAAAATAATTTATAAATATTTGTAATAAAATTATTAATTTTGAGTTTGATTGAGTAGTAAAGAACTTTTTTTATATTTTCATGAAGGTGAAATTATGTCTCAAGTGAAAATCGAAGAACAGATCGGTGGCACTATTGTTGCGCTGAAAGGTCAGTTCATAGGCGGTGAAGAGACCGACGAACTGAGAAGTATATTGAAAACAATCGTTGAACAAGATAAAAAAAACCTGATTATTGATATGGAAAAAGTTAGCTATTTGAACTCAACTGCATTAGGTGTCCTAATGTCAGCACACGCCCATTTTGCAAAAAATGAGGGCATTATAGCACTATGCAATCTTGGCAAATCAATCGAGAATTTGTTTGTAATTACAAAGTTAACCCTGGTTTTCCAGATATATAATACTCGCGAGGAAGCAATTAAATCTATTTCTAATTAACAAATTATCATCAGAGAGGTATCATGAAAAACTTATTTAATGTTGTGGTAATAGTTCTGGCGCTTGCCATAGCGTATTTTGTATATTTCTTTATAATGGGCAATCCCAACGGCTTCATAGGCGGCGATTTGCACCAGCCCAAACCGGGCTATGTATTGGCAACCATCTATACTGGTGGTCCACTTGTAGGCTTGTTGTTAGCCTTAATCATTATAGCTATTACATTTTCATTCGAACGCTTTTTCTCAATAAATAAAGCTCGTGGCAAAGGCAACGTGGCAATGTTTATTAAAGGTGTGCAAGACAACCTTGTCAAAGGCGATATCGATACCGCCATAACCGAATGTGACAATCAACGCGGTAGCGTTGCTAATGTGCTTCGTGCAGCCATAGAACGTTTCAAGGAAGTAGAGTCGGATACTGAATTTGGTCCTGACAAAAAAATCTCCGAGGTGCAACGCTCCATCGATGAAGCTGTAAACCTCGAGACCCCACTTCTGGAGAAAAATCTTGTCATACTTTCGACAATCTCTTCGGTATCGGTGCTTGTCGGTCTTCTTGGAACGACTATCGGTATGATCAGGGCATTCCAGGCTCTTGCTGTTAGCGGCACAGTTTCTGCCATACAGTTGTCCATCGGTATCTCCGAAGCACTTTACAACACAGCAGGCGGTTTGATTGGCGCCATTCTCTCTATTCTTGCATTTAACTTCTTTACAACGAAGGTCGATGGCTTTGTCTATATGATTGACGAGGCTATTTTGAACATTACCCAGATTCTTACAATTCGCGTTAAAAAGTAAATTAAACAGAAGGAGCCGGTTGTGCCCAAAGTAAAAAAGAAAAGATTAGGAACCCACATAGATATGACCCCGCTAGTGGACATTACTTTTTTGCTGTTGACATTTTTTATGTTCACTGCAAAATTTAAATCACAAGCGGAAAGCGAGCAGAAATTCACCATAAAAAGACCGGAATCATCTGCCGACACATCTAAAGTACCTGAAACAAACCTTGCTGTTATCAGGATAGGCATCGACTCGGTTACTGCCGATACTTCCTATTATTATTCGATTTCCAACGAAACTGACCGCGAACAGGTCTGGTCGGCGGTCGAATCTATTCCACCGGAAATGTACGATAAGCATTTACTCAAGGTCGATTATTCAATTCTCGAGCAGCTTATCAAGCAAAATATGCTTGTAAACCCACAGACCCGATTTGCAATAGACGCAGATAAACGATTACGCTTCAAATGGATAAAAGATGCTATGGAAGCATTGAGAAAAAATAGAGCCACTGTCTTTAACTACGTTACTATGAAAAAAGGCGGTGGATTGTAACTTTTTGAGCATTCCAAGTGTCTATTAATTAAGTTCATTGATTTTTATAATTTGAATTAAAAAAAGGAGAAATATTATGGCTGGTGGAGGCGGAGGATTGCAACTTCCCGAACGCTCGAAAAGAGGAGGTACCGGGAACCGCAAAAAAAGAAAAAGAATCGGGTTTCGTCTCGATATGACTCCGCTTGTGGACATTACATTCTTGTTGCTTACTTTCTTTATGTTTACAACAACTATGGCAGCTCCACAGGTAATGGAAATGACCATACCGCCCGAGATAAATGCAGATGTCGAGGTAGAGGCTTCGCGGCTTTTATCCATCTACATCCGCCACGATAACAAGATTTTTCAAAATATGGGTCTCGACGATCCAGAGCCGATCGCCCTGAAAGACATCAAAGCATTGTCCGTTAGGCAAAACCTTATAAAAAATCTTCGCAACAGACTTATCGTGGTGCTAAAAATAAGCGAGGAAGCGGATTTCAACACAGTAGTTAGCGTTCTCGACGAGCTAAACCTCGCCGAAACAGAAATAACGGAAGAATTACTTAAGATTATCGACCCGGCAACCAATCAACCAATGTACCAAAAAAGAGAACGCCGGTTTACGATTGCTGACTTGACAGAAGACGACATTAAAAAAAGTTCTGATGAATACCAAGCAAGTCTAGGAGGTAAATAAAATGTCAACATCTGTAACAGTTAATATGCCAAAGCAGCCAGAATA
>CAYVTD010000009.1:0-72268 GCA_964454445.1 uncultured Hyphomicrobiales bacterium | reverse complement strand
CGTGCAAACGCCGCCGGCTGCTTCTGCAATGAATATTAAATTAACTCCACAAGCGACCCCATTGGCAGCTTTATATCTCTTTAATCCCGAAGGCGAACAGCAGTCGTATTCGATATCGAATGATGGCTCAAAAATTCAATTTGCTCTGTCTGGCTCCGATATTTCTTCTGGGATATGGGAAGCAATCCCATATTGTTTTTATAGATCTTCTACAAAAATGAATTATGATTTACAAGTCAAATTTTATGGAATAAAGTCAGAACCACAAAAAGTCGATAGTTACGAATATAAAATAGGCAAGAAACCAGAGTTTAAGCTTAGATTCTTCAATGAATTTGAAACAACAATAGAGGCAAAAATAAATGCAGGCTTATACGGCTACAAATCGACTTCTGTTGAAAGGCAAAGCTCCCCGGCAGGCTTTTCCAAGTCCATTTCAGTTGATAATAATATAAGCACTTATGCCGCTAAGATTGTTTTACCTGAAGAAGTATTTAACAAAACGACCGATATACCTGTCCTGATAAAAGACAGCACTGGAAAAGCAATCGTTTCGAGCGGTATTTCTAGAAAATCTGGCTCAATTTCTTTTCAACCAACTCCCGGCGCAATCTACACTCTCGAAATCCAGCCTGCTTTTCTTTCTAATGGAACTGTCGCTGATGGCTGGCAATTTGAGTTATGTGAAAAGTATTATTATAAAAATGGGATAAATATCAGCGATTCTGATGCTAACATCAGATTAATTCCCGGGATATGGCAGGAGCGGCAGTTCACTCTCGACGAGCCGCCTCCTGCCTTGCCTGATGGCACTTGTGCATTTGGTACTATCAAGTTTTTCGACAAAGTTGGCAATTATCTTGTTAAAGAAATCAACATAGAAATTAAAAAGTAATGCTATTTATCTTGGTTTAAAAAAAATTAAATTGAAATATAAGCAATGTGCGATATAGCATTTATTTGTTGCTAATACTCTAAAATATCATTATCTTTGCATTAGCAAAATATTAGATTTTTTCTAATATTTAGGATTTGATTTCATAATTTTCAAGGGTATAAAAAGTAATAATGCCCAAAAAGCAGAAAATAAGAGAGGATTTGCCAGAAAGCATAGCCCAGCCCATCAATACGTCGAACCGCGAGGAGTATATTAGCTATCTCGAGATGTCGGTACAGCTATTGCAGCGCGAAATCAACCATCTGCGCGAACAGGCAAATCCAAAAAAAGAGCAGGAAACGCCCTTATCCAACAGCGGGCTATTTAATGCTTGTAGCAGTATATCAGAAGTGATTTCCGATATGCACCATTTCATTCTTGAACCTTATTCCGTTCTTGAAAGTAATATTTTCCTTTTTGACTCAGCCCAAAAACTGCAAAAAGCCGCTTATACTGAAACCTCAGCCACGCTCGAAATGCAGATAAACCATCTCGAAGAGCAAGGCATAATCGACTGGGCAATAGAAAAAAAGACTCCTTCTCTAATCCCAAATCTAACTGACATCAAAAGCGAATCGCAAACCTATTTTATATTAAACCCACTGTTTATTCGCGCCAATAAAATGGGAATAATGATAGCTCGCACAACAAAATCACCCGATTCTTTCGATAATAATGAGTTAGCAGGGCTTGCTTCCATCGCTGCTGCGGCGGCGGCTGCCATCGACAACATTAAAAGTGCCCATGAAATCGCCACTATGAACAAACGCCTCAACGAAATGAGCAGGCAAATGGTTTACAGTTCGAAATATGGTCATATATGGGAGCTTGCCAATGCAATGACCGAAGGAATAATTGACTCAATAAAAATAATCGAGGCAAATATAAACCTTTTAGCTACAGGTATTGGCAATAAAAAAAGACGTACTGAGATTATTATTAAAGAAATTGATAACATCAAAAGCATTATTGCCAAGTTTTCGAACGTAGCAGCAGGCGAATCTGGCGAGACTGTCGCTAAACCTTTGAATATTTGCTACTTAATTGATGATGTTATTCTGCTTGCCAGCTCGCAAATGCAAAGAGTAGGCGTTGTTGTCGAAAAAGAATATGAAGATAATAATTTAAGTATTGTAGGTATTAAACCACAACTTGAGCAAGCAATATTAAAAATAATGCTTGCCCTGCGAGACAAAATGCCCGAAGGCGGTAGGATAATTGCTGCCGTTTTCAAGCAAGGTAGAAATAAACTAATGATTCGCATTTCGGACAATGTGCCGGGCTTAAGCGCCGCTGCTGCTGCAAAACTTATCGATACTGCCGAAGGTGAGTCAGATCTGTTTATTGTTAAGAATATCATTGAGCAGCAAGGTGGCAGTTTCTCGCTCAACTCGGACATCGACAAAGGCACTACTTTCAAGTTAATTTTTCCTGTTTTTAAACAAAATTAGGGGTTTAACGTGGGAAAAATAGTATTCAGAAACACTGTTGTTATTATTACATTCTTTGTGCTTGCCGTGCAAGCCCGCTCGCAGATCACTGTTTCGAGAGTGGAAATAAACCCTCTTAACAAGGCGACCATATATTGCTCTGAAAAGCCAACAAATTTCAAATCGCAACTCTCAGTTGATAAGAAAAAGATTACAATAAACATTTATAATGCAAAAGTCGAGGAAAATGCTCGCAAAACAAATGGACAAGGCATTATCCAAGATGTGTATATCCAAAATTTTTCGAAAGAGCTGCAAGCAAGCATTATTTTAAAAGAACGTCGCGGATATACGATACTTCCATTAGATTACTCTCAAGCGCTTGTTGTAGAGGTTTTTCGCTGGGAGGATATCCAACCTGCTGAAGATGCTTATCGCGAGGGCATACTTGCCCTTGAAAGTGGATTATACAAGCCAGCAAAGGACAATTTCATCAAATCAGCAAAAAACGACTACCCAAATGCTGCCGCTCTGCTTGGCATCCTGCTTTTAAAAGAAGGTAAGACAAATACTGCCTATAAACTTTTGAAATATGCCGACGCGGGAGGTTCAGATATCCCCGATCTCAATGCTTGTCTCGCCCAAATCTATTATGACAGAGCCGATAAGGAAAAAGCGGAATTTTACTCGAAAAAGTTTACCGGGCAAACAAAAAAGAAAAATTTCCCATTGATACTAATACCTGATTCTGTCCGAGTCGATTCGCTTGTTGAAAGCGAACTTGGCAAGATTTTAGATCAGCATCCAGATTCTGTTTTTGTGGCTGATAATAACAGCACAACTATTGAAGATTCGCTATCAGCAAAACAATTTCCAGGTATTTTCGGCAAGGATTCCACAAAAATCGAGGACTTCGGACTGAGCATTTTTCCCAAAATGAGCCCTCTTGCCTTGACGATTTTACTTATCATTATTCTGGGCTTAGCTGCTATGCTTGCATTGTCTTACTTCAGATGGAGAAAAGCTCAGATTGATAAGATACAAAGGCAAGTTGTTAAGCAAAACCGTGAAAAAGTCAAAGATGCCATCGAATCCTTATCCGAAAAAAGAAAAAAAGAAAAAGAGCTTTATCAGGAGCAACTCAAAAAGAAACAAGAAGCACTCGAAAAAGAGCGCGAAAAAAGAAAAAAGACTGAAGAAATAGCCATCGAATCCGAAAAAGATCTTTTGATAAAACAAAAATCCAAAAGCTCGCTCGCCGACAGGGTTGAAAACATTGCTAATAAGATTATTGAAGAAAAGAAAAGGGAAAGCGGTCAATCGGCTGACAGCACTACTTCGCTTCCTGCTAAAGTCGAATTAGCTCTTCATCTCCAACAAGAGCAAAATAAATTAAAACGAAAAAGCTTGGAGAATATCGACGAAAAAATGCTCCTAGCCAACCCCAAAAAACTTACTGAAACTGCCAAGAAACTCGGCATTGACATCGGCATGCTCGAAACTAAACAATCGATTGAAAAAATCAAACAAAGCAAAGATCAACTCGATGAATTAGGCAAGAAATTCAAAGAAAAAGGCGAAGATAAGCCGTAAAAACATATCTGGATTAAAAGCATTATTTTAAGATCACAATCTTCTCTTTATATGTCTTTTGACCTTTCTGAAGAACAACAAAATATGTGCCTTGAGAAAACTTATCAGTATTTACTCTCATATTTGGAACACCGCTCGAAACAATCTTCATAAAAACTGTCCTGCCTTCGAAATCATAAATGGTAACATTACATTCTGAATACTGCTCTGGAATGGCAATATCTATAAACTCCCATGCCGGATTTGGCGAGCAAATTGGCTTTTCGATGTATGTATTATGGTCATTAACACTTGTAAAGGCTATATCGGCGACCTTTAGCAATGTCCTTAAATCAGGTCCTTTGTTGATAGTAATTCTTTCGATTGGAGAATCGACTGTAATCCTGAAAGTTTCTTTCTTTACGTTCATCTCAAATATTTTATAAATTGTTTCTTTATTAGCATTTTCAAAACCAATTTCAATGAGTAGCTCTTTGAAAATACCATATTCTTCGGGCTGAACTTGTTCAATTTCAATTTCGATACTATCTTTATCAGAAAAACTATATCTGGTAGCTCTAACACTGATTTCCGGGATTCCTTTTGAATAAACCCACTGCTCGAAAAACTGAGACAAATCGTGCCAGCTATCTCTTTCAATGATTTCTTTAAATATCTTGGAAGTAGTATTACCATATTTCAAGGAATCGAGATAATGCTGGATTACCACGGGAAACTCTTGACCAAGCTTGAAACGAAGCATTCCAAGCACTAAAGCTCCTTTGTAATAAATAGTAGCTGGGTAATTACCATTTATGGTATTTCTTGGATAATCATAAAGGGTCATTAATCCCTCATCGGAAACGACTTTTGAGAGATAAAACTGCAGCAAGCCATCTAATTTTTCAATGTATTTATTGTACCCGAGTCGCTCTGCCCACAATGCTTCGCAAAATGTGGCAAAACCTTCATTCAGCCAGGCATCACGATAATCATAAGGTGTAACAGAATTGCCAAACCATTGATGCGATAGCTCGTGTGCTATTATCGCGTCGTTAGTATCCTTCTTATCATACACATACCACAAATAATTCTTCGACATGGAAATCATAGTTTGATGCTCCATATTGCCATCGGGAGTATTCACATAACCGACTTTTTCAAAAGGATAATTGCCAAACCTAAGTTGGAAAAAATCGAGCATTTTTGGTACATTTTGATAAACAAATTTCGAGATTGTTGTATCCTGCGTTTTCGAGAAAAAAACAAACGGCAAGCCGTCCACATATTTTTCAAATATATGATAATCGCTTACAGCAAAGGTAAGCAAATTAGTGGCACATTGGTAATTATGATCATATTCATATATATCGGTGCCATTGTCGAGATAATGCACTTTCATCTCGCCATTTGATGCAACTTTGATGCCTGCCGGTACTATGAACTTGGCGTGAAATTTCGCTTTATCAGATGGGTGATCATAGCAAGGCATCCAATGCTGAGTTGCAGATACATAATTATTTTTGAATCCAACCCCAAAAGAATAGGTAATCTGATCTGTTTTGTTGTAATGCACCCCTCCCCATTGCTCGCCCGTCATTGTTCCGCTGTAATAAACACTTAATTCTACTTCATTTGAGGCAAATTCTGGTTCTGCAGCAACCTCATAATGGTAATCGGCATCGGCTGGAGTGCCAATCTCAATAGCTTTTACTTTTTTGTACCAGTATAACACTGAATCGACCTTAAGCGAACGCAAATGGAAGAACAACTTATTCTCGTCGGAATAATTTTTCCATTCAAATTTAATCTTGCAAACCCCACTAGCTTTTAATGCCTTGTATTCTAATAAATTTAAAGTTAAATCATAGCTAATAACATCGAAAGGTTGCTCGATGTAATGTGTCGGTTGGGATATTTCATTTTGAAAAGTATTGCTGTTTTTGTCTTTTCCCTGCACATTTACGACTAATAAAGTAGCTAATAACAAGATAAAAATCATTATTCGCATTTGATTGCCTCCAATAAGGGAATATTTTACAATTTGTTTTCTTATATAGAATTAATTTACTAATTTTTAGCAAAAGAATACATAGATTTTAAAATAATATTTAGGGAGATAGCATGGAAACAGACAATTTATCGGGCAATGCCGAGCTTGCCACCGAAACAACATACTACAGCCTGAAAAAAGCACTGGAAAACAAAGAAAACGTTTTTAAACTTGACCTTCATTTCAAGCAGTTATTGGAATTTCCAGAAGAAATCTTCGAGTTTCCCTATCTTCGAGAATTGATATTAATCAACAACCATATCTCTCAATTGCCTGATCATATTTCTTCGCTCAAACAGCTTCAGAAGCTCGAATTAAGCGGAAACAAACTAACAAATCTAACCGAAAATATCGGCGATTTAACCGAATTGCACACTCTAATGCTTAGCTGGAACGAATTGGAGTCGCTCCCCGAATCCTTGGGCAATCTTAGCAATTTGGAATGGTTCGCGACAAACAACAATCGCTTGAGCCATATTCCTGAGAGCATTGGCAAACTCAGCAAATTAAAATCTTTCGTGGTTAGCGACAACAATTTGAATTCGCTGCCTGACAGCATCTGCAATCTACATTCCCTGCAAAAACTTCGTTGTTCGGGCAATCATCTAAGCTCAATGCCTGAATGTTTAGGCGATCTTGTCGAGCTGAAAAAACTCGAATGTCACGATAACGTACTGACAAGCTTGCCAGACAGCATTGGCAATCTCTCACATCTCGAGAAACTTAGAGCATATAATAATATACTTGTATCTCTTCCCGAGACCATTGGTGGGCTCGTTTCGCTTCAAAAATTACTGTTGTACAGCAATGATCTAAAATCAATACCAGCAAGTATCGGCAAGCTATCCCGACTCGAAGAACTCGATCTTCGTATGAACGATCTCTATTCGCTCCCCAACACCATAAGCGATTTGCTCAATCTCGACCTGCTCGACCTTGGCAAAAATTATTTCAGTCAGGAAGAGCAGATTCAAATCCAAATGGTCTTGTCGAATACTCGAATAATATGGAAATAAAGACAATTATGAATAATCAGAAAATCACTGAAAAGCTTTTAAAAATTTTCTCAGATAGTGCCGGTCCTTTACAGTTAAAAGACATCGCCTCAAAAATGCAATTAAAATCGACGAGCAAGGAATACTCTCAAATGCGCCTTGCCCTTGATGGATTAATTGAGCAAGAAATCATCGAAAAATCTGCCCGCCGCCGTTATATGCTGAAAGATCTTGCTCCGCAAAATACAATTAAAGGCATAATCCATATCGAAAACGACAGGGGCATTGTAATGACAGACATACCCGATATTCCAAGAATTGTCATTAAAAGAACTAATTTTGCAACTGCTCTCGATGGCGACGAGGTGCGAGTAAATCTTTTTGCATTAAGAGAGAGGAAAAAACCCCGCGGCGAAGTTGTCGAAGTATTATCCCGCTCGAAAGAAAGTATTGTCGGAACAATCGACTACGAAGATGGCTTCTATTTTCTTATCCCAAGCGAAGAAAGGCATTATGTAGATCTTCTAATCCACCCCGACAAAACAATGTCTGCCAAAAAAGGCGACAAAGTTGCCGGAAAACTGCTATATTGGGACGACCCAAACAAGCTGCCCGTTGCCGAAGTTACTGAGATCATTGGAAAATCAGGAAAACCGCTCGTCGAATTTGAAACCATTGTGCGCGAATTCAATCTTCCCGATAAATTTCCACTGGCAGTAACAAAAGAAGCTAATAAGATAGATATAAAAATTTCAGAAGCAGAAATCAAGCGTCGAGAAGATTTGCGACATCTGGAGATCATCACCATTGACCCTTTTGATGCTAAAGATTTCGATGATGCAATTTCACTTGAAATGCTCGAAAATGGCAATTTTTATCTTGGCGTCCACATAGCCGATGTGAGCTATTACGTAAAAGATAATTCACATATAGACAAAGAGGCGCTTGACCGCGGCAATAGTGTCTATCTTGTTGACAGGGTGCTGCCAATGCTACCCGAAACTTTATCCAACAACATTTGTTCGCTCCGCCCTAATGAAGATCGTTTGTGCTACTCTGTTTTTATGGAAATTTCGCCAAGATATGCCCTAAAAGATTACAAAATTGTCGAATCTGTGATTAACAGTAAAAGACGGTTTAATTATGATGAAGTTCAGGAAATAATAGACGGTGCTGATGGCGATAGCAAAGAATTAATTACCAAGCTCCACAGTCTTGCCTCGGCTTTGCGAAAAAAACGATTACGACAAGGACTCGATCTCGAGACAGTCGAAGTGAAATTCATTCTTGATGATAATAAATATCCTGTTAAGGCAATTTTAAAAGGAAGTACTCCTGCCACGAATCTTATTGAAGAATGTATGCTTATGGCAAATAAAACAGTGGCACAGCACATTGCCAATCTCTCTAAAACAATGCGACTTAGCAAAAAACTACCCTTTCTATATCGTATCCACGATTTGCCCAACAAAGAAAAACTCCAGAATGTAATCGAAATATCCAATCTGCTCGGTTACAAGATTACGAGCAAGAGATTTGAAAAAAAGGATATGAATTCGTTGTTAAACAGTGTGAATGGCAAGCCAGAGCAGTTCATTATCAATCAAATGCTGCTTCGCTCGTTGGCCAAGGCAGAGTATTCAAACGAGAATATAGGTCATTATGGATTGGGTTTCAAGGAATATTGCCATTTCACTTCACCAATACGCCGCTATCCCGATTTGATAGTCCATCGTCTTTTAAAAGAATATACATCTGAGAAGAAATTTTCAGCAGAGAAAGTGAAAATGCTCGATTCGTCTTTAGAAAAAATTGGCGAACATTGCACCGAAATGGAACGAGTCGCTCAAGAAGCCGAAAGAGCTTCGAGCAAGCTTACTCAATCCGTCATGGCAAAAGATCACCTCGGTAGCGAATATGATGCGACCATTTCTGGCATTACTGGCTTTGGATTGTTTGCCGAACTTGACGATATTCATTCGGAAGGCTTGGTTAATATGCGCGATTTGAGAGATGATTATTACATTTATGATGAAAAGAAATTTCGTCTGCTGGGCAGACGCTTTAAAAAAGTTTTTCGAATAGGTAAAAGAATTCGAGTTAAGATTATCCGTGTTGATGTCGAAAAAAGAAAAATAGATCTGGAATACATCAAGGATTTACCATAGATGCACTTAATTCCCAAAAAGCAACCTGACAATATCATTGTTATTGTTGCGGACAGCTTAAGATTTAACACTGTTTTTAGAGATGGATCGCCTGGATTGCCTTATATTGAAAGCACATCGACAAATTTTTTACAAGCTCGTTCTGCCGGTTGTTGGACATTGCCTGCCACTGCTTCTATGTTCTCCGGGCTAATGCCTCATCAGCACGGAGCCACAAGCCAAACGAGATTTTTAAACTCCAAACAGCCACTACTCGCTGAATTAATGAAGGCAAATGGGTACAACACTGTCCAAGTTACTGCAAATGTCGCTACTACTAAAGTTTTTGGCCTTGACAAGGGTTTCGACGAAGTGCACAAGATCTGGAAAGATGTTAAGCCGCAATTCAAGTTATTTACTCGTTTATTAGTGCAGGCAAGTCGCCCTCGATTTCGGAAATTATTGCAAACAAGAGACAAAATTATAAACAAGCTTTCGGAAGATTTACAATCAGGAAATTGCTGGTTGCAGAACACTTATCCCGATATTTTTGACAAGGCAAGACAGATTATTTCTATAAATGAAAAGAAAAACAAAAAGAGTTTCTTATTCTTGAATCTTATGGAAAGCCATTTCCCTTATCATGCTTTTCCTAAATTGGGCTTTTATTCTGATACAATAAGCGATAAACTCACAGAAATTAAATCATTATATCATACCATCAATCAAAGCTTTCTTAAAAAAGATAAAGATTATATCGGACAAAAGGGCCGCCAGATAATCAAGGAAAGACAACGTAAAAGCTGGGAAATATTAAGAGGAGCTATCGATGAATTTGTTAAGGAATTGCACCAGAACAAGAATAATCTAGTTATTTTTATGGCTGACCACGGCGATAATTTCGGTGAGCAAAACTGGTTCTATCATTTCTCGAATGTTACCGACGCCGGCAACAAGATACCATTTTTCTGGCTTGACAATAATTCCGGCACAGCTCGTAATATTGAATTTCCAGTTAGCTCCAGATTCATTTTCAATGAGCTTTTACGTGCAATCAATCATAATGAGCATAATATTACAGACAATCCAAGCAGTGGCTTCAGTTTGTTTACCGAAACAGCTGAAAATCTCCCGATAATGCAAAGTTATTGGTATAACAATATGGAAAGCACGCTAAGCAAATATATTTACAATCAGTTTGCCTTTATGCACAATGGTATGCGCTATGCAAACAGAAATGGCAAATGGCTCGCTGCCGCTCCTGCTAGCATAAGCGAAGAGCCTGAATTTACAACCATTAATGGCATCAATCCAATTGAAGATTGCGTCGATGATACTGCACGAAAAGAGTACTTGAAAAAAGTCTATAAAGAATATGAATTATTCTCGGAATTTATTTTAAAAAAGCACAAATAAAATCAGTATTTATTCTTTATTTCGCCTTCCAATAATGAAAAATTGAATAAACCCAAAAACATCATTAGAGACATTTTCTAATGCGTAGCGTTAGAAAAATAGTTGATAAGTTATTGATAAATAAAGGAGCCAAAATATTATATTTGTAAAAAGAGAGTAATTAATAAGTAAGAAAAACTTACAAAATGAATACTTTAAAAATACAGTTTACCAACAAGGTAATAACCACCTGGGGCGGCATGTTACTTTTGAAAAACATGCTAAAACAAATATCCTTTGAAGAAGTAATCAATTCTATCGAAGACCTTCCGCAATAAGGCTCAAACCGTGGTTATAAACCATACACAATAATAGAATCATTTATAACAAGTATATGGTGTGGAGCAAATAAATTTATACATACAGAAGTAACCCGTCATGACAAGGTACTATCAGAGATATTTGGATGGCAGCATACACCGGCACAAGATGCCTTTAAGAGATATTTTAAGAAGTTTAACCAATCGATAAACCATCAAGTATTTAATTCGATAAACAAATGGTTTTATCATCAGCTATTATTCGACAATTACACAATAGATTTTGATTCTACAGTATTAACCCGATATGGAGAGCAACAGGGGGCAAAGAGAGGCTATAATCCACAGAAACCAGATAGAGCATCACATCATCCATTGATGGCATTTGTAGATGATTACAAAATGGTAGCAAATTTTTGGTTAAGGCGAGGAGACTGTCATACGTCCGGAGGATTTTGTGAATTTTTAGAAGAAACGATAGAAAGATTGGAAGGCAAGACTATAGGATTAGTCCGTTTGGACAGTGGCTTTTATGATAAACAAGTATTTGAATTTTTAGAATCAAAAGCTATCTCCTATGTAGTATCGGCACGGTTTTATGAACCGATACAAAGATTAATATCAGAACAAAAAGCATGGTTTAAACTGGATGAAGGTGTAGAAATTACACAGACTGAATACCAGAGTCCATTGTGGCAAAAGTCTCGCAGGATGGTTATAGTAAGGCAAAAGATAAGTAAACGACCGAAATCAAGCGGTAAGCAATTACAATTATTTGAAGGTGATATTGAATTTGAGCAGTACAGATATAGTTGTTATATCACAAATTTGAAGTTATCCTCATCAGATGTTTGGCGATTATACAGAAATAGAGCAAATGCAGAGAACAGGATAAAGGAATTGAAGTATGATTTTGGATTAGATAGTTTTAATATGAATAGCTTTTGGGGAACAGAAGCATCACTAAATTTTGTTATGATTGCCTACAATTTGATGAGTTTATTCAGGCAATTTATAATAAACTCAAGCACTCAACAACGATTATCGAGTTTGAGATTTAAGACATTTGCGATAGGGACTTACTTAATAAAAGATGGAAGGGATATAGTATTGAAACTATCTTTAGCACTTAAAAGAAGGGAATGGTTTACTGGTTTGTGGAAGGCTTCCAGAACTTTTTCATTACCTGTGACTTTTCCTAATGCGTAATTTGGGTTTAATAAAGTACACTCAAAAAGCCCGCACCCACACTACACTCAAAAATATATTTATTTGATAATTTATGATATTCGTAAAAACTTTGTAATTTGTGTTTTTAATTATTGGACTTTATATAAATTTGAATACTCATAGATAGCAAACTAACGAAATAATCGTTATTTTAAAAATTAAAAAAAAATCTGAAGATATATAAAGAAAGGGCTGAGAAAAATGCAGATGCCGGAATTGTTATAATCCATGAGACAACAATCCTTGAAGCTGTTTTCCATTTTATCCTTGAAAAACTAGTAATAGACCCGACTCCTATTATTGAACCTGATATAGTGTGAGTTGTCGAAACCGGAATTCCGAAATGGGTAGCAAAAAATATGGTGATTGCACCGGCGGTTTCAGCACAAAAACCATGAACTGGCTTTAATTTTGTTAGTTTCATTCCCATTGTTTTAACTATTTTCCAGCCACCTAAGGCAGTACCGATTCCCATTGCAAGCTGGCAAGAAAAGATAATCCAAGCTGTATCCCAATTAAACAAAGACAAGGTCACATTTTTATCGTAATATCCAGCAGCGACTAATGTAGCAACTAAAATTCCCATGGTTTTTTGAGCGTCATTCCCGCCATGGCTTAGCGAATACAATGCTGCAGAAAACAACTGTCCTTTGCGAAATACTGTGTCAACTTTGGTAGGCTTCCATTTCCGAAAAATCCAATAAATTGCGAGCATAATGCTGGTACCAATAATGGCTCCTATTATTGGGGCTAGCGGGATAAAAGCCATAGCTTCGTATAACTTGTGCCAATTGATAATCCCAATGCCCATATAAGCAATACCAGCGCCCGATAACCCACCAAGAAGCGCGTGAGACGAACTAGTTGGGAGCCCAAACCACCAGGTAATAAGATCCCATACTATTGCACCTACTAAGCCGGATAATACAACAAATAGAAATGCAGGGTCTTTGGGGTTGATCTCGATAATTTTTGAAACTGTATCTGCTACTCTTGGCATAAAAACAAACATGGCAATAAAATTGAAGAATGCAGCCCACAAAACTGCGAATTTGGGAGATAAAACACGTGTTGCAACTACTGTAGCTATTGAATTGGCGGAGTCGTGAAAACCATTTATAACGTCAAAGATTAATGCTACTATTATTGTGAGAACTACAATACTTGTTACTAAGCTCATAAATTTTTTAAAGGTTAAGATACTGAAATTACAATTTGTTCAATTATATTTGCCACATTCTCGCAACTGTTTGGAATATCTTCGAGCATTTCAAATATTTCTTTCCACTTAATTATTTCTTTACAATCATCCAATACAAAAATCTCAGCCATAAAATCTTTAAAAATATCATCGGCTTCTTTTTCGAAAAGCCGCACGATCTCGCATTTACCTTTGATGAAATCAACTTTCTTGGTATTTCTCAAAGCTCCGATGGCTTCCTGTAATGCTTTAACTTGTTTTAAAATAATTTCAGCGACCTTATGAAATTCTGGGCGTATGTTTTTAACCTTTTTTACGCTTTTTATCTTGTAAATAATGAGTCTTTGAACTAAGCAGTTGATACCGTCAGGAATATCATCCATTGCATTAATTAATTTGTGGATATCAGTTCTTTCAATCGGTGTAATGAAAGTTATCAGCAAGGATTCAATACATTTGTGCGTTACAGTATCCATTTCTTTTTCGAGTTTTTTAATTTTAACTCCATAGCTGTCAAGATTATCATAATCTTTTGCCATTTTCACCAATAGTTCTGCAGCTTCAACAGTTAGTTTACTGTGCTCTTCGAAAAATTCATAAAAACTTATTTCTTTAGGGAGCAATTTTTTAAACATTATTTACCACTCAATTTGAACTAAATCTTAATACAAAATTAGCAAATAAATTTAAATTTCTGAGAAATAATTTTGCACTTATCCAGTAGTTTAGATAAACCCGAAAGCATCGTTACAGAAATATTTCTAATGCACAGCATTAGCAAATAATTTGATAACTTATTGAAAAATATGGTTATCAATATACTATATCTCTAAAAAGCAGAGTAGTAAATAAGTAAGAAAACCTCACAAAATGGATTTTTTAAATCGAATTTGCCAAAAAAGTAATAATGCTTTGCGATTAGTTCATATTTAATTGAAAGATGGTATGGATATAATATTGAAGCTATCTTTAGCACTTAACAGAAGGGAGTGGTTTACTTAGTCTATGGAATGCTTCTAAATCTTTTTCGTTGCTTGTTACTTTTTCTAATGCGTAATTTGGTATAAATATCAATCAAATCCTTCCCAAACCCAGAAAAACAGCATGGACAGACACTATGAGAGCGATAAAAATTGCTCTTGATACATCAGGTTTTAGCTTGAATAATTGGTAATTAATCGCTGATTGCTCGCAGGGCGATATGCAATCGCCACAAAGAGTGCAGTTTATATTTGGTTTCTGATTTTGTATATCTTTAAAACTTAGCGCATTATATCGGCAAGCAAAATGGCATTTCATACAATTATCGCAAGCATCTGTAATTCTTATTCTGAAAGGGTTTATTTTCCCAAAAAATACGGCAAGTAAGCCAATCGGACAATACATAGTGCAATGTATCATATTCCCAGATTTTTTTGAATAAACGACCATAACAACAATGCCCAAAACGCCAAATAGCAAACCACCTATTGTTGCTGTTAAGCCCGATATACCTAGGATATTCATTGCTATTGCCGACAAGGAAACCAACAAAAAAATGCCGATTCTTATTTGCCAAACTTTATATTTCACATTCCGCGGCTTCGATTGCTTATCAGCGGCAAGATTGTCCCATATACCCAAATAACAAAGATGAGAGCACCAAGCCGGACCCACGAGAATAACCGAAGACAGAAATAAAAATACCATAAAAGAAAGCTCCCAGCGATATAGCGGTCCTAATAATATCACTGCCGGCACAGGCAGGTGCAGCTTGCCAGTCATTAAAAAAACCTCGTATCCAACAAGACCTAATATCAGTTGTACAAAGAACACTATTGAAAACAGCATCCATATTTTGCGCCTTAGCTTTGCATTTTTGCTTTTATCGAGCATTGTTTCAGTTATAAAAGACGCATATAAACTCAAAAAAAATGTCTCTATCCACCCAAAGCCAGCGAGATATCTATCAAGCAAAAGAATTGGAAAACTAACTTTCATTGTGGCAGTTATAATCAAAGCAGCCGTTAATACAAAAGATGCAGCAATAAATATATCATATTGATTTTTTCGATATCTTGATTTGAATTTTTTTAATTGCAGCAAAGCAGCTGAAAACAAAGAGAATCCGGATACGGCACCGAGGATAATAAACATTCGCGAGGAGTTTTCGCCGAGCATAACTCGAACACTGTGAATTTCATAAGCTGTAAGCAACCAATTGACTGAACCATAGAGCAGAAACAAGGAAAGAATATGTAAAACCCATTGCCTTTTGACAAACATCAAAGCAAAAAAGCACAAAGCAACAATAAGCAAGCCATATTCTCCGTTTCTTAGAAAATGTGCGGCAAGTGTGAACAAAGAAATTCCACTGGCAATATATGTGAGAGTATTCATAATGATTTCCTAAATCGGACTTTTTTATCTTGATAAAATTAGCAAATTCTTGCAAAATATAAAAAAATTATTCGATAAATAGTGTGTGGTTTTTCTGACATCATTCTGTAATAGTACAGCTAATTGTGTTTTCCTGGTTAATTTTGTCTTTACTTTCTAATATAAAAAAATATTTGGCATATTAATTGCAATTTCTTTCTTGCAGACTGAAACCCTGTATGAATACAAATATTTACAAGTATCCTACAGAAAATAAATGAACTTTCAGTGAAAAAAAGTTTTAATAAGTTCAAAAATAAAAAAAATATACAGTTTTTTTTAACATAAACAGGAGTTTTTCAAATGAAAAAACTAATCACCATCTCGAAGGCGGTTTTGCTGGGTTCTTTGCTCTATTTGATGAACCTGACAAACCTATTTGCATTGAACGACCCACCAGAGCTTTTCCTTCCGAATAATTTTTCGGAATGTGAAAACCTCCATCTGCTATTTGAGTGGAATCCGCCAAAAGGCGATTTGGGCTTTTATCGGATACAGGTATCGACCGAGCCTTCATTTTCGCAGCCGATTATTGATTCAATAGGTATCGACACGAACAGATTGTGGCTCGATTTGCCAGAATTAAACAAAAGATACTATTGGAGAGTGCGGGCAAGATATTATGCACCTGACGACACTGTCTGGTCTAACACTTGGACATTTTGGACACACAAAGAAAAACCAGTATTGATTAAACCTTCAAATTTTGAGTTTTGTCTGTCGAAAGACAACGTGGTTTTGCAATGGAACAAAAGCCAGCCAATCCTCTGGAGCACACTCGAAGTATCATTATATGAAGATTTTCACATCATACTATTTACGGACTCCATCCATACAAGCAACCAATTGGTAACTTATCAGCTTACCACCATTATGGCAGAACGGGGATTGCATCTAAACTATGATTCGACGTATTATTGGCGTGTTCGCGACCACTGTCCATTGAATTGGTCGGCAATATGGCAATTTAGAATCAAGCCTTCACCAACAGATTTGATTGCCCCAGCCAATGGCGATAAATGCCTCGAATTGGCGCCTTCTTTCGATTGGATCAATCAAACTCATGCTAATACTTATGAAATACAAATATCCACGAACAGTAAATTTACTAATGTAGTATATCAGAAAAAAAATATCACAGGAAGCGCCTTTAATTTACAACCGGGAGTGCTCGATTACAATGCTGTATATTATTGGCGTATCAAGTCTTATTTCGCAGATGGTTGCGAAGGAGACTGGAGCTATGCCTGGTGGTTTAAAACCAAACAAGATAAGCCAGTTTTATTGGAGCCTCCAGACAACTCTACTGAACTCGACATAACTGATATTCTCTTAAAATTCCGCTCGGCAGATAAGTCAGATATTCCAAGCTTTTTCAGAGTCGAAGTAGCTTACGATCCAGAATTTAGAAATCCTATTGCAATATCACCAATAAATGTTCCAGGCAACGGCTTAAACAAATTTGCGCAATATCTGCTCACTGGCACTTGGAGCCATAGCGACCGCTGGAATACGAAATATTTCTGGCGAGTGAAGAGCTTCCAATTAGAAAACGAAGCTTTTTGCGAAAGTGAATACTCTGAGACCTTCGTTTTCAGAACGAAATATGAAAGAGTCGAGCTAACTGGACCCTATAATTATGCCGATTGTGTGCCTATCGACGCTAATTTCTTATGGCGCCGGGCTAATGATGCAGAAAAATATCGATTCCAACTCGCAACAGACAAACAATTCCGAAATACGCTCGTTGATGGCATCATCGAAGGTCTATCACACAAAGTAAGCAACTTGCTCTCCGGCTACTCAACGTATTATTGGAGAGTTAGGGCTGAAGACCAGAATAATACAAGCGATTGGTCTGATATATACCAGTTTACCACAACCTTCGACAAACCACAATTGAAATTGCCAGAAGACCAAACAATAGGCATTGGTCAAGAAATTACCTTATCTTGGAACAGCGTCGGCAATGGTGCTGTCTATTTCCTCGAGGTTTCAAAATCACCATACTTTACTCCAGAGAATTATATTGTTGAAAACCTTGAATTAAGCAGCACAAGCTATAGTTTAAAAGGATTAAACTACTTAACAGAATACTTCTGGCGCGTTACTGCCCGCTTCCAAGGATGCACAAGCACAAGTGATATGTGGACATTTAGAACAAAACCCACAGCTCCCGTGCTGTTCACCCCAGAAAACTACGCTGAAAAACAACCTTTAACTCTCGATTTGATCTGGAGCAAGGTCCCTCAAATAGGCACATATCGATTGCAGGTGGCAACAGACGATAAATTCACAACCGGCTCGATTGTTAGAGATATCCCCGATATCTATGCAGTATATTATCAGATTGCCAATTTGCAGCCTACCAAAAAATACTTCTGGCGCGCAAATGCTTCCTCAACCTTCTGGGGAACGAGCGATTGGTCGACCATCTGGAATTTCTCCACTGGCATTGACGATCCTGGTATCCCTGTGCTTATAGCTCCAGAAAACAACAGCGAACGCAATCCAATCAATGTTTTATTCAAATGGAAACAAACTTCTGGTGCCGACGCCTATCAACTCCAAGTTTCTACTACCCCACAATTCGGTCAGAAAGACATCGTTTTTGAAAAAGAAGATGTCTATGCAACCGAATATCTGCTTGCAGGAGTCCTCGAGAACGATATGGTCTATTATTGGCGAGTTGCAGCAATCAACGAAGGCGGCATGAGCCCATATTCGGCAGTGTGGCAATTTAAAACAATACCTCTTGTTCCTCAAGGCAAACCGATTCTTATTGCACCAAGTAACGGCTTGACGGGCTTGCCTTCTGATATTACATTCTCGTGGAGACCTCTGGAAGGAGCATTGTATTATGACCTGCAGATTTCAAAGTTCCCTCAGTTCGACGGAGTACCGCTCGTAATCAACGATTCTCTAATAACTGATACAAGAATCACCATCTTTGGCTTCCAACAAGGAGAAACATATTATTGGAGGGTTCGAGGCAACAACGAAGCAGGCAAAGGCGCCCTTTGGTCAGATGTCTGGAAATATACTGTCGGTGTTTCTTCTGTTTATGACTTTAAACATTCCACATTCAAGCTAATGGCTGTTCCTAATCCGGCAAGCTATTCGGCAGAGATACAGTTCTATCTGCCGGAAGGTTGCAATGTTATGTTAAAAATCCACGATGTTTTAGGCAGAAGTATAGAAACACTTGCAAATGGCTATTATTCTACAGGCAGTCATTCTGTTAATTTCAACACGACTAGTTTGCAAGCAGGCATTTACTGGTATTCAATATCTGCAGCAGGCATCAGTGAAACCAATAAACTCATAATAGTAAAATAAAATAATTTCAGCAAATAGTCACCACAGCCCGTCAATTTTGATGGGCTGTTTTTTTTTCCGATTATTTTTTGTAATTTGTATATTAAAATAATATAATTTGTTCACAAAAAATGGAGGTAAATATGAGAATTTCTAAACTATTCTTGGCAGTTTCAATATTATTGATTTCAGCAACCTATTTGTTTGCTCAATGGGAAAAAATCGAAGCGCCATTCGATCATGATAATGCCATGCTCTTGTTCAAAGATCGATTTTATGTAGCAGCCGGCACTCAGGGCGTTTATTCGGCAAGCACTACAAATTATTCTTGGATAGCAATGCAATCAGGACTGCCTTTACCGGCAGAAATTTGGGATATAAAAGTATATAACAACGTGCTTTACGTGGCAACCGAAGGAGGTGGTGTTTATTGTTCGACTAACAACGGTCAAGCATGGACGGCTTATAACGACGGTTTGTACGACACAGAAATCTATTCGCTTGCTATAACTGAAGATGGTATCTATGCAGCAACGGGAGGTGGTAATATCTTTTTCAAACCACACTCAAGCAACACTTGGCAAAACAAAGGAATGATCTTTGGTGGCGAGCCAATCTGGGTTGTTAAATATCTCAACGGTGCCATTTATGCCGGCTCTAATAATGGTATGATTGCTTTTTCAGGCGATAAAGGCGTTACGTGGAACGATATCTCGACTTTTCCAACAACTGTTTATACTCTTGCATTTGTAAATGATGTACTCTATGCTGGCACAGCGCTTGGCATATTGGCATCTGAAAATTTAGGAGATTCTTGGACGATTAGAAATACTGGTTTAAAAGTAGCTCCTGTTAACTCCATTATCGAGTATCAAAAAAAACCAATCGCCGCAACGAACGGAGAAGGAGTCTTCTTTTCGACTAACAATGGCAATGCTTGGGCTGCCCTTGGCGATGGGCTAGCCGACCGTAAAGTTAGTTCACTTCTCATTGCAGGCGATTACTTGTATGCCGGCACTGAAGGCCCAGGGCTTTATAGGTTGCCTGTCGATCAGATAGTAATCCCAGAAGTTGCTGCTCCAATGCTTCTCAATCCAAAAGACGAGGCAACAAATGTCTCTGTGAAGCCCATTTTCCAATGGAGCGACTCAAAAGGTGCTGTTGATTATCATTTACAAATATGCAAGGACAATTCTTTTGAAAACATTGATTTTGAAAAAGACAACATTCAAGGAAATGTCTATCAATTGAGCGAGCCAATCGAGGAAAATACCACTTATTTTTGGAGAGTTGCCGCAAACGACACCGAAGGCAACAAAAAATGGTCTAAGCCATTTTCTTTCACAACTACTGTACCTCTCGTTGCTCCTATCGTGATATATCCTAAAAACGGCGCTGTACTCGAAGAAAAAGACCCTCTCTTGCAATGGGAGTCTGTTGCCGCTGCTGCTTCTTACACTGTTCGCTTGTTCGACGACGAAGAAATATCTGCGCCAATAATCGATACTATGGGTTTGACAGAAACTTTCCTGCATGCAGATATCCTCGAGCCATATACCCAATATTTCTGGCGGGTAGGAGCCATCGGTTCTGACGGGGCTTCTCAATGGACTGAACTGATGACATTTACCACTGGTGAGCATCTTCTTTCTGTCGGCGAAACAGTAGTCAATGCACAATTAAATCTCTATCCCAATCCAGCTAAAGATTTCTTAATGCTTGGTTTTGATAAAGATACTCCTATTGAATCTATATCCATTTTTAATATAAATGGCGAAATAGTTAAAGATATAAGGTTTTCTTTGTCAAACTCAACAAGTATTAAATTAGACATATCTAACCTTTCCATTGGAAAATATGTATTAAAACTTAAAGTTGGGAGCAACATTTATACAAATAGTTTCTCAATAGTCAGGTAGAATAATTATATAGTTTACCTTAAAACATAACAGAAAATCGAGCTAAGTTTATGCCAGAAACATATATTTATGGAAGAAATCCAGTTCTGGAAGCTCTTCGTAGCGGTGAAGAGGTCGAAAAAGTCTATCTTGCCCAAGGAGTGCAAGGTTCGGCTGTTTCAAGTATCTATTCTGCTGCAAAAAAAAGTGGTACCCCAATAGTAACTTACGACAAGCGCAAGTTCGCCTTTTTAGAAAAAGATGCCTGCCCAAAAGATAGCAAGTCGCAGGGAGTCATCGCTCTTATGAAACAATACAAGGAGCTTTCACTCAAAGAGTTGATTGATATTAGCTTTTTAAATAACAAAAAGCCAATCATCGTAGCACTCGAAGGCATAAACGACCCTCATAATTTAGGCGCCATAGCCCGCTCTGCCGAAGCTTCCGGGGTTGCAGGCATAATAATCACTGAAAGAGATTCCTCGCCCGTAACCCCAACTGCAGTAAAGGCATCTGCAGGCGCTCTCAGTTATATTCCAATTGTAAAAGTTTCGTCTCTTATAAATGCTTTAGAAAAATTGAAAGAGGCTGGTTTTTGGATTTTCGGCACCGATTCTGATGGCACAAAGCTATATAACGATAGTGTTTACGACTCTCCTGTGCTTATCATTATTGGTGCCGAAGGCAAAGGTGTGCGGCCGTCAACAAAAAAGCATTGCGATTACATCGTTAAGATACCTTTGAAGGGCAAGGTCAATTCCTTAAATGCATCGGTTAGCGCTGGAATAATCTTTTTTGAAATCGCAAGACAAAGAGGTTTACAGAAATAACTCAGCTATCTGCACAGCATTTGTTGCGGCACCTTTACGAAGGTTGTCAGCAGTGAACCATAGATTCAAGCTGTTTTCGCAAGAGCTATCCAAACGCAAGCGACCAATTAAGACCTCATCTTTGCTTTCGGATGTGGCAACTGTTGGATATGTCCCATTTTCAAAATCGTCCATTAATACGATGCCAGGTGCCTTCGAGTAGATTTCTCTTATATCGTCTAAAGTAAATGGTTTGCTTAATTCGACATTAACAGATTCGCCATGCCCGCCTAAAATCGGAAGCCGAACGCAGGTAACAGATATTTTCATATCGGGGATATTAAGTATCTTGCGGGTTTCGTTCATCATTTTGATTTCTTCCACACTGAAACCCTTCTCGGCATCTGGCTCGTGGAAAGCTGTATTGAAGGCAATACTATCGGAATTGCGTCTTGGAAAAGCAATATTCTTATTATCTGATAGCTGCCAGTTTTCCATTGCTTCACAAAATTTAATAGAAGAAATATCAGAAATTAACTTATTTATCCCTTTTTGCCCTGCTCCACTTATGGATTGATACGTAGAAACGATAACCCGCCTCAACCCATAATTATCTAAAAGAGGTTTTAAAGCCACAACAAGCTGGATTGTCGAGCAATTGGGATTAGTAATAATGCCTTCGTGTTTGAATGCCTCATTTGGATTAACTTCAGGAACAATAAGCGGCACATCAGGCTTCATTCGCCAATAACTGCCATTGTCAATTACAATGCAACCTGCTCGGACAGCAATCGGAACGAAAGTTTTGCTTACATAACTACCTGCCGAAAAAAGAGCTATATCAATACCCCTAAAACTATTCTGACCTAGCTCTTCCACAATTATTTGCTCGTTACGAAACAACAAGTTCTGACCGGCAGATCTTTCCGAAGCAAGCAATTTCAAATTATTTATTGGAAAATATTTTTCTTCGAGCACTTGCAGCATTGTTCTGCCAACAAGTCCAGTCGCCCCGACTATAGCTACATTAAAACTTTTTTTCATTATTATCTCAATATTCGAATTATTAATTCAAAATAATAAATTTACTCAATAAAAAAAATACCATTATAAGAAAAACTTAAGAACAGGACAACAATAGCAATCCAGCCAATAGCCATACGCTTGCCGTCGAGTTTTTCCTCGTAACTAACAGGTGGATGCCATAATTTTATAAAGAATCTTGTAATAAGAGCCCAAAATAACCAGCCACCCCAAGCTTCGAAATACCAAGGTATTATAGATTTTAACCAAGTTAAAAATTTATAGATTTGCTCTGTAAATGAGGCGTAATTTACACCAGTACCAGCGTTTGCAGGAGCAAGATATTGAAGCAATATTTCCAACAATGAGCCAAATCCAATAGCAAACATCACCCACCAAGCTGCCCTGGCAATTCGTTTGTGGTTCTTTCCTCCAAACATTGCATATACTACGTGCCCTCCGTCCAACTGACCTATGGGGAGCATGTTTAATGTTGTTACAAACAAACCAAACCAGCCGACATTTAAAAAAGGATAGTGATATATTTCGTTCATTGGCGGTAAAAAACCTTTCGGATTGGCAAAGATTTTTGCAAGAATAGAAAACAGAACTGTATCGCCGAAATGAAGGCTCGTTTTGGGTATTTCTCCACCATATAAGGTGATATATTCAGGATGAATGTTGTAAATATAATCAATCGAAGGCAAGGTAATCAAGCCATAAATCAGGAAAATCAAACATATTACAAAGCCCGCCAATGGCCCAGCTACTCCGATGTCGAAAAGTGCCTTCGAACTCGGTATCCTCGTCCTTGTTTTTATAACTGCTCCAAAAGTTCCAAAATTAACAAACATAGGCACAGGATTGGGTATAAAATAAGGCAATGTTGCCTCGACCTTGTGGATGCGTGATGCTATATAATGCCCAAATTCGTGTGAGCCAAGAAATACCATAATCAATATAGCATAAGTTATCCCATATTCCCAATTCATCACCTCAAAGGGGTTTTTGTTTGCCCACTGTACGCCAGCAAGCAAACAAGTAAAAAAGGTAATTAGAAACAATACTAAGTGCAAAAAATATTTCTGACGATATGGCGACTGGAGCGGCTGATTAAAAAAGCTATAATACTCTGGTTGATTTGCCATTAGATTTTAAAAATAATAAAAAAAATTTCTTTCAATCAAATTAAAACTTCTTATCCAAACGTAAATTACATTACTTTTCCAAACGCAATAAAAAACTTATATGTTTGACAAAAGAAACAAAAATTTATTTTTTTTCAAGCGATTATTGTCTAAGTTTTACTTTCTATTTGTTTTTTTATTTATTTATTGATATATTATCTTTCATTCTATACAAAAAAGTTAGGAAATAATGATGCCTACTATCGGCTTGGCTATGATTGTTAAAAATGGCTCTGCCAGTATCGCACAAGCACTGGTATCTGCAAAATGCGTCTGCTCGCAACTGCTTGTCGTAGATACCGGTTCAGATGACGAAACACCATTGATTTGCAAGAGATTCGGCGCCGAAGTTCATTTTTTCGAGTGGACAGGCAGTTTTTCTGATGCAAGAAACCATGCTTTGAGGCTAATGCGAAGCGACTGGATACTGATCCTCGATTCAGACGAAACGCTCGATATTGAATCATTTAAAAATGATATTGAATTATTTAACAATGAAACCATTGGCGGCATTAGGGTTAAAATAAATAATGTTCTCAAAGACAAGGATAGCTCAACAATCTATAGCCACCGTTACACAAGGATTTTTCGTAATCTTAGGAAATCTGACTCAGACCCATCGCAAAATCGAACTTTTTCTTTTACAGGGCGTATCCACGAGCAAATCGCCGAAAGTATCGAAAAAGAAGGGTTTACAATCGTTGATTCAGAAATAATCATAAATCATTATGGATATGCAGAAAAAAACGAGGATAAGATAAAGCGCAATAAAACAATGTTAGAGCAAGAAATAGCAGAAAAGCCAAACGACGATTGGCTGTTGTTTCACCTTGCAGAAACAGAATTTTCAGGCTCAAACTACGAAAAAGCAGAAGAAATATATCTAAATATCTTAGATTCTGAAAGCTTATCAACCGAGCAAAATGAAAAGAGCATGCTACGTTTAGCCCAAATTGCCTTGAAAACAGACAATCACGATAATGTAATAAAATATACTTCTTTTTCGAGTGAAAACGCAGATAGAGAGGGGTTCCGCCGTTTCATCTTGGGTATCTCGCTTTTAATTAATAGAGATATTGCTACAGCGGCTAAAGAGATAAACTCTGACGAATGCAATAGCTCGCTATTAGTCGATAAAAAGCAACTTGAGCAAACAAGGGAGCTTTTACGAGCTTTAGGGGCAATGACAGGGAAACAATAGATATTAAGCCAAAACAGAATCATCTAATGCTTTTGCTGCAGGAACAGTAAAAACGAAGGAAGATCCTTCGCCAATTTGACTCTCAACACGGATAGAACCGCCATTTTTTTCTACAAATTCTTTACATATTACAAGACCAAGCCCGGTGCCTTTTTCGCCTGCAGTTCCTAATGTTGTGGCCGATTTGTCAATTTCGAAAACCTTGCTCCTGACTTCCTCACTCATTCCGACGCCGCTATCTTTCACAGAAACCTCATAAAAATCTTCAAGCCGGCGAGCCCCAACCTCTATTCTGCCTCCCTCATTAGTAAACTTAATAGCATTGGAAATCAGGTTGCGGACAACCGTGGTCATCATATTATTATCAGCAAAGATAATCGAATCTTTATCGATTGACGATACCAGTTCAATATTCTTATTCTCTGCGGACATCTTGAGAACACTTAAGTTAGTTTCGACGATTCGATACAGTTCGATTTTACTGGGGTGGAAAGGTATAGTTCCTCTTTGCGAGTATGACCAGACTAGTAAATTGTCTAATAAATTGAACAGCCCACCAGCAGAATTTTTTACTTCAAGCAGAAAGTCTTTTTTTTTTTCTTCAGCCATGTCATCATAAGAATCATGCACTAACTCGGTAACGTGCATTAGAGTAGATATTGGACCACGTAGGTCGTGGGCAATAATACTGAAAAACTTATCTTTAGTATTGTTAAGTTCAGTAAGATCTCGTTCTGATTGTTCGAGGTTCCTGTTTTGTTGCTTAAGTTGCTCGTTAATTTCTGCAAGTTTTGCTTCGGAAATTTGTAATTTTTTGTTTACCTCAGCTAAAGCAATATTCTTTTTTTCGAGCATTAAGGCACTCTTGCGCTTTTGCTTGAAAAAATTATAAATTACCAGTAAAACAATCAAAACAACAAGGGAAATGATAATGAGAAATACAATTATTGTTCTTTGCTCGGAAATGCTTTGCTCTTGTTTTTCTTGATATTCTTTTAAATCAATTATGTCTTGAGTTCGCATCTTAAGCTCAAAATCTCTTTCAGCCGCTCTAATCCTACTATACTTGTTATTCTGAAATTGTAGAGAATCAATCTCATGTTCTTGACGAGCATATTCCAATGCCTTTTTATAATCTCCAAGAGATTTATATAAAGACACCAATTGTATTAAAGCAACAATAGAATTACTATAATATTTTTTTTCATTAGAGAGTTGCAGAGCTTTCTGAGCATAATCTATTGATAGCTTTTTATTGCCTAATGTGGCTAATACTTTTGAAAATGATAAATAAGAACGGATAAGTTCGTTTTTTGACTCAAGTTTTATTAAACAAGCTATTGAGGAATCGTAATAAACTCTAGCCTTTTTATAATTTTTTTCTTTTGCAAATAGTTCGCCTATTTTTTTATAAGTTTGACCTAATTGATTAATATAAAAAAATTTATCAGAATATGACAAATTGAAAGTATCTCTTAAAATATCTAAAGCTTTCTTGTAATAATTATCAATTGGATTTCCAGTATTCATCAACGAATAGCAAATTCCAATATAGTTATAAGTAATGGCAATCCCCATCTTTGAAGATATAATCTCACGCAATCGCAATGCTTTTTTATGATAGACCAGTGCAGTCTTATAATTACCTTGTTCACGATAACAGAGAGCAATATTATTCAAAGCAACAGACATTCCAAAAACTTCATAATTGTCTTCTATTGTGCCTTTAATGGTATCTAATATCTCGCTTCGACCGTATAGCTTTCTGAAATTTTTGTTTGCAAGCAGATAATACCCCAATGCCTTTTTATATTCTTTTACAAAATAATAAACATTGCCAATATTTATAAGAGTCCAACTGCTTGCGCCAATATTAGAATCTTTCTTGTAGTAATAGTCTGCAAGCAATAAATTTTCCAGAGCCTTGCCGTACATATCAAGCTCCAGGTACAATACACCTAACGCATTATAACAATCGTGCTCTAATAAAACATTTTTAAATTTAATTGAATAACCCAATACTTTATATACCATTTCAATCCCTTTTCGCGGATCTTGTATTTCATAAAGATGTGTTAGTTCATTAAATTGCTTTCTTTCGCTTTCGTTAATTACCCCTTTTTTTATTTTGTTAAAAAACGATGTTTCAATGCTATCCAAATCACTTGCTCCCACCCTCAATACTGAAGTGGTTAATAAGAAAAGCAATATGAAAACTGTCTTTCGCATAATGACAAAATAACTGAAAAATAAAAAAACTACAAAAAAAATAAAGAATGTTAGTAAGTAATTTATATTATCTTTAAGGAATGCAATTTAATTAAAATACTTTAGTTCATCACTTCTTATTTCTAATTTGCTCTTTTTTTCTAAAGATGGTGAATATTTCAACGACAAGCCGAAGCGAAGCGAATTGTTGTCCCAGGTAACCCCTTTAAGAATATCTGAATAGCCGATAGAATACAATATTTCTGGCGATACAATAATCTCGCCATTAAAAGCAACAAGGATATCATAAGCAATCCCAGCAATTAGAGAACCGCGGAAGTAACGCGTTTCGCTTTCATTCTTAACAATTCTCGAACGCGAGCCATTATCAAAATTACCAGACGGGGGCTGAACGATGTCCTCGCGCCTTTTAAAATTAGTGTTTATTCGCAGTCCTGCACTTATGCCACCCATTAAAGATAGTCCTTCATAGACATAAAATTTTAAAATCGGCTCGAGTAACAAAGAACTAATATCAGCTTCTATCGTTTCCCTGATTGTAGCATTCGTTTCGATTCTATCAATGTATTCAAATGAAGATATTTCTCCGGCAATCTCTGCTGGATGATGTGAAAAAGCTCCCCGCAAAAGCAAACAAAGCCGTTCTGAAAAAAAATGTTCATAAAACACCCCAATAGCGCAGCCTTGCGAAATTCCATCAGCAAAAAAAGGCACACTATCCGGTATATCGGACAATTGGCGAAGATCGTTTCTGTGATAATTAAATTTGTAGTTAAAAAAAACGCCATAATTCTTTGGAAAGATAGGCGATTGGGCAGTATCTGGCTCAGTTTGAGAAAAGAGAGTATTATGGAAAAATAAAGGCAGAAACAGAATAATTATTATATATTGTTTGGCTTCTCCGGCAGCTACAAGTAACAACAAGTTTCTATTGCCGTGCTTTTCGAAAGGTTCTTCTGTTTCGCTTGTTTTATTTCTTGTTTTACTATTCATTGATGCTAATGACATAATACTTATATTCTTCTGCAATTAAACGATGTTTTTATCAATTTAATATTATAATTCAACACTAAAAGAGAAAAAAGTAACTTTAAGAATGAAACTATACTCTATCTTTCAGATGCAAGAGAAAGCTCGCGTGCAAGCTCTTCAGTTAAGATTTTGCGATTGAAACGACTGACAAAGCCATCGCTCGGCACAGGCAAAGTCCTTGATTTCCAAAGTCGGTAGATGTCTGTTAATGCTTTTTCAATACCATCAACATCTTTTGGGTCGGAGCTTATAGCGGCTTTCGACTCGAGTGCTATCTGGCGAACCGTACCTTGTGGGGCACAAATGAGCATAGTTTTTTTAGCTCCGAAATATTCATAAAGCTTACCCGGCGTGCGAACATTGTCGTCGAGCATCAACCAAAAAACATCTGAACTTAAAAGCTGGGCTATTGTCTGACTATGATTCAAATATCCTGTAATGTTTACGACATCTTCGAGATTGAATTTTTTAACAAATTTAAGGTGGTTTTTCCGCATCAAACCAATAAAACGTGCTTCAATGTGCTCTCGTGCTTCCTTGTTTTTGCTGAGAAACTGTGATAATGCCTGTAAAAAATATCTCGGGGTACGATTATCTTGAAAAAGACCAGAATGTGTTATTGTGAATTTTTCGGGATTAGGGCAATAGTCAATAAAGTTTTCTGAATCTGAGGGACAGTTTATTATTCTAGCAAAATCATCGGAGTCGTAACCGTGTGGTATTATTATAACGTCATTATGCGAAACAAAACGATGACGCAGTAGTAATCTCTCCTTGGCAGAACGAGTAAGAACAATAGCTTTTTGAGCACTTTGCATAACTTCCCGTTCGAGTTTTATGCTATATAGCTTATGAAATGGTGTTGCGTAGAAATGGAAAGGATTATCGATCCATTCATCGCGATAGTCTATTAAGTAGGGTATATGATATTTATTATAGATTTCTCGAGCAATAAGGAAATCGGTAAATGGTGGCGCGGTTGCAAGAACTACATCAATTCTATGTTCTTTAAAGATTCTATCTGCCAGGCGAAGCGCCTCTTTTTTCCAACGTATTTTACTATCAGGTTGATAAATGGTTTGCAGCCAAGCCCTGCCTGCCTTTTGTAAAAAATATGATGGGAATCTCCGGGGTTTTAATTCTGAAGTGTTATCAGGCAATTTGCCCGTTCGATATACTATGATTTTTTCGTTATCTATATCTTCGAGGAGAGTATCGTCATAAGCATAATACTTCTTGGGTGCAGCTGTTAGCACTATCGGTTTCCAACCAAATTCGGGCAGATACTTTACGAACTTCAAAACCCTTTGAACTCCGCTTAGCCCAAGTGGTGGAAAATAATAAGCAATAACAAGAACTTTTCTCTCCTCCATTAGCAAACCAATTTGTCTGTTATAACTTAAAAAAATAGAAAAAATCTAAACATTCTCGCCACCACATAATCAAAAAGGTGAAAGCGATATAGCCATACTTATACTTGAATAATATCCTCTGGTGGTTGACTTACTGCTTCTCCCCCATAATGGGTTACTCTCATAATGTCAGCAATTCGCATTCCATATTTTTCTTCTTCATAAATTCCTGGTTGAAGCACCAAAACGGCGCTATCAGGAATTATCTGGTCGTTACGTCCTTTTTCGATATATGGCAATTCTTCAACCGCAAGCCCGATGCCGTGTCCAAGCATGCGAGGCATAAAATCTTTCTTTTTTGCTTTTTTTGCAAGTGAACGCATCATATCGTCGGCTGTTGTCCCGTTTAATCCTGGTGAAATGCCTTTCAAGGCATTCTTCCAAGCCTCTATCAACAACTTGTAGGTATCTGATTGCTCTTTTGTTGGCTTGCCAAAAACCACTGTCCTAGCTACTCTCGAAACAAATCCGCTTACCTTGAAGCCAAAATCGAATATGATAACATCGTTTTTCTTTATTTTCCTGTTACTTGTCAATGACCAGGGATAGCAAGTGTTTTCACCGCTAATCACTTTAGGTTCAAAAGCAGATGCTTCAGCACCCATTTTCCGACCAATGTAACCAATCTCAATAGCAAGTTCGCGTTCAGATACTCCTGATTTAACTAATGCCAGAGCTTCTTGAAAAACTTTAAGGGTCAAATCGGTTGACTTTTTAATTGCATTTAGTTCCTCCGGTGCTTTGGGCATGGTAAATCGCTCGACTAGCTCCGGAGCCGGCTTGAATTTAAAAGGTCTTATCTTGTTTCTTATGCTTACTGCGTCGGTATAAGACAGATGGTCAGATTCGAATGCGATGGCTGACACACCTTTGAATGCTTTATTTTTTTTAATAAAAGCCCAGACATCTTCGGCTATAAACTTGCTAAAATTATCAAAGGCATATAACTCTGTTTCTATTTGCTTTTCATAACGCTTGTCGGTTACAAAGATCAAGCTCTTGTCTTTTTTTAAAAACAAAGCGCTATTTTCGCCGGAAAAATTGGTCAAGTATCTGACATTTTTAGGGTTGGTGATTATCAATGCTTCAACTTTCAGTTCATCGAATTGAAACCAAAGTTGTTGGAGGCGAGTATCTGCAAGTTTTGGATAAAGATTTGCTTTATTTTTGTCTGACCGCGATTCTTCTTTGGATTTCGTGCTGATAGTTTCATTACTTGATGCAATATTATCAGTTTGCTCATTAGCAACTGATTTTGCAGATGCCTTGCTTGGTTTTATTTTCGTTTCAGACAACTTGGATTCAATTTTTTTTGTTGTTGGTTTCTTCTTTTCTGTAATTGATTTTTCATTTTTTACAGTTTGCTCGACAATTGTTCCAGTTACATCTTGCCTGGCATTGCTCGCTAACTCTTCTGCTATTGTAATTTTCTGCTTTTTTTGTTCTGGTTCTGCTTCCTTGGCTGATCCGGGAGAAGTGATTTCTTGAGAATTTTCTTCAAGCATTTTCGGTTTAGATTCTTTTTTTGTCGCAGGAGCTTTTTTCGGCGCAGGAGCTTTCTTTTGTGTCTGGGGAATATTGCTTTGCTCGGCTTCCGAATTTGTAATAGTCTTTGCTTTTGTAGCCATTGCTTTTCTTAACAGTTAATATTTAACAAAATAATTTGGCATATTATAAGAAATCATCTGAATAAAATAATTCAGAATTTATCCAGAATATATTATTTTACAAAATAATTTGGGGCTTCCTTGGTGATAACAACATCGTGAGGATGCGATTCTCTCAAACCAGCCGCGCTCATTCTGATAAATCTCGATTTTGTTTTCATTTCTTCAATATCTATGCATCCACAATAGCCCATAGCGGAATGTAGTCCGCCAATAATCTGAAAGATAGTATCGCTAACAGTGCCTTTGTATGCAATTCTACCTTCGATACCTTCAGGCACAAGTTTAGAAATCTCTTCTTCCATATCTTGAAAATATCTGTCTGCCGAACCGTCTTTCATAGCGCCGATGGATCCCATTCCACGATATAGTTTATATGCTCTACCCTCGTAAATCATCTTTTCGCCGGGGCTTTCCTCGTGTCCGGCAAGCATCGAGCCAATCATAACCGAGTCGGCCCCTGCCCCTATCGCTTTGGCTACGTCACCTGTTTGTTTTATGCCTCCGTCGGCAATCACTGGGATGCCGTATTTCGAAGCGATTGCTGATACATTCATAACCGCTGTAAACTGTGGAATACCAACTCCGGCAACAATTCTTGTTGTACATATCGAGCCAGGTCCAATACCGACTTTTAATCCATCAGCACCTGCATCTATTAATGTCTGAGCCGCTTCGGTTGTGCCTATATTACCGGCTATTACCTGTAAACCGGGATATTTTGCTTTTATCTGTTTGATTGTATTGATTACTCCCAAAGTATGGGCATGGGCAGTATCAATAAAGACTGCATCAACGCCTGCTTCGAGCAATGCCTCGACCCTTTCCATTGTATCAGGAGCAATACCTACCGCGGCAGCGGCATTGAGGCGTCCCAAGCTGTCCTTGCAAGCATTAGGATGCAAGGATTTCTTTTTTATGTCTTTGAAAGTGATTAGACCGCGGAGGACATTGTTTTCATCGACAACAGGCAGCTTTTCAATACGATATTTTTGCAAGAGACGCTCTGCTTTTTGCATAGTTGTGCCTACCGGGGCGGTATGCAGATTTGTTTTTGTCATCACATCTTCGATTCTAGCTTCCGGGTCGGGATCGAAACGAAGATCACGATTTGTAATAATACCTATTAACCTATCGCCTTCGTCCACTATAGGAATGCCTGAGATATGAAATTTTGACATAATATCTAGGGCATCTTTAACTAGCTTGCCGGCAGTAAGCTTGATTGGCTTTTGTATCATACCGCTTTCAGAACGCTTGACCCGATCAACGTGGTCTGCTTGTTTTTCGATGGACATATTTTTATGGATTACGCCAAGTCCACCTTCGCGAGCAATGGCAATGCCCATTTCACATTCTGTTACGGTGTCCATAGCGGCACTAATGACAGGTATATTTAGCGATATTGATTTAGTAAGGCGTGTTCTTATATTGGTTTCTCTTGGAAGAATTTCTGAATACTGAGGCACAAGAAGAACATCGTCATAAGTAAGTCCTTCGGCAATTATTTTTTCAGTTTTCATGGGCGTGATATTAAAATAAAAATATTTTTATATAGAAGTATTAACTTGAATTTTATTGAATATCAAAAAAAAACAATACCAATCGCTTGGACTTGGTATTGTCTTGAAATTATTGCAGTTATAGCTTTTTCTTGTCTAATGGTTTTATTATAAAGTTTCTGCCGCTTTAATTTTATTTTTGATTTCCTTGATTTTTTTGTTAATAAGTTCTTTATCTTCGCTCGATTTGGCTTTCTCGAGTGTTCTTTTTGTTTCCTCGAGTTCCTTTTTTTCGGTTGATATGTCGATATCTGTTACATTGAAAGCATTTTCGACTAGCACACTTACTTTATTCTGCCGGACTTCAGCGAAACCCGGACCCGAAGCGAAAATGAACTTATTGCCACTTTCATCGAGTACTTTTGTAATCCCCGGATCGAGTGTAGAAACTATCGGAGCATGATTATACAACACCTGGAAACTGCTTAGCGAGCCAGGCAAGGAAACCGAACTACCCATCCCGGTAAAGACTTTTTCTTGTGGGGTTACTATCTCGATTTCCAATAATTTATCTTGAGTCATAATAACTTTCTGCCGAATTTTTTGCTAATATTATTGATTTGCTTATATTATTGAAAATAATTAAACGCCTTCTTTCTTAGCCTTGTCGAATACTTCATCTATTGTGCCTGTATAGCTGAAATAACCTTCGGGTATTTCGTCGCAATCACCATTAAGTATTGCCTTAAATCCAGCAATAGTATCCTCGATTTTTACGTATTTACCAGCAAAACCGGTGAATTGCTCTGCTACAAAGAATGGCTGAGAGAAAAATTTCTGAACCTTTCTAGCGCGATAGACTGTCATCTTGTCGTCATCAGAAAGTTCGTCCATACCAAGAATATTAATAATGTCTTGAAGATCTTTGTATGTCTGCAAAACTTTTCTAACTTGCATAGAGACTTCATAATGGTCAACACCGATGATATTTGGGTCGGAAATACGGGAAGACGAATCCAAAGGATCCACAGCCGGATACAGACCAAGCGAAGCAATTTCGCGGGCAAGCACCGTTTTAGCGTCAAGGTGGGTAAATGTGTTTGCCGGAGCGGGATCGGTCAAGTCGTCAGCGGGAACATAAACTGCTTGTACCGATGTGATTGACCCTTTTGTTGTCGAAGCAATTCTTTCTTGCAAGATACCAAGTTCCGTGGCGAGTGTTGGTTGATAACCAACTGCAGAGGGCATCCTGCCGAGAAGTGCAGACACTTCCGAACCAGCTTGGATAAATCTAAAAATATTATCAATAAATAAAAGCACATCCTTGCCTTCAATATCGCGGAAGAATTCGGCTAGTGTCAATGCCGACAAAGCTACGCGGGAACGAGCTCCCGGAGGTTCGTTCATTTGACCAAACACAAGTGCTGTTTTGTCGATAACGCCAGATTCTTTCATTTCGAGGTAAAGATCATTGCCCTCACGTGTACGCTCGCCCACACCGGCAAAAACCGAAAGTCCACCATGATGCTTGGCTATGTTGTGGATAAGCTCTTGAATAATAACTGTCTTGCCAACGCCAGCACCTCCAAATAGTCCAGTCTTACCACCTTTAGTAAAAGGCTCGATTAAGTCGATAACTTTTATACCAGTCTCGAACATTTCCTTGTTAGTGCTTAAAGTGGAGAAATCGGGAGAGGGGCGGTGGATTGACCATCTATTGTCAGCATTTATCGGTCCTTGACCATCGATTTCACCACCTGTTATATTGATCATTCTGCCAAGAACAGGAGGACCAACAGGTACGGTAATCGGTCCACCAGTATCAACAACTGTCATACCTCTTACCAAGCCATCTGTGGTATCCATTGCCACTGAACGGACACGGTCTTCTCCAAGATGCTGCTGCACTTCGCATATTAAGGTGCTTTCAGCGCCTGTTTCCGGAGAATTCATTTTTATTTCGAGTGAATTCAAAACTGCGGGGATCTTTCCCTGTGAAAATTCCACGTCAACGACGGGACCGATTACCTGAACAATCCGACCTTCATTCATTTTTTTAGTAACCTTCTGATTATATTATGTTTCAAAATTCTATTACTTTTTCGATACTTATGTATTATATTAAAAATCAAAATTAATCAATTCGTATCTTTTAGCAAATATTTAATTGAAATTAATTACATTCTGTATAAATGTGTTATTGTACTAAAATAAATGGGGTATAAATCCTAGAAATAATGCTTAATATGGTTTAAAAAGCAGCATTGTACAATTGTTTTAACCCATCATTCAAATCGCCTCCATTTTGCCTTAATGCTTGATAGACTTGCCGGGCAAGTTGCTTTTGATTTGATTGTAAATAATATCGAACCAAATGATTATATGGCTCATAAAATTTTGGATCTATGGCAATACTTCTATTCCAGTAATCCACCGCTTTGTCGAATTGAGACAACATAGCATAAGAATTACCGAGATAGCCAATTGCTTTTGGATCATTAGGATAATGTTGCAAATACAAGTCGAAACCTCTAATAGAGCGTTCGTATTGCCCAAGACGCTGGCAAGCAATGCCGTATTCTATTGCTATATTGTAATATTTGTTTGTGGAAAATGCTGCTCTTTCGAAATAATCAAGCGATTTTGCTTTGTCTTCTCCTTGCAAAAGCGCCTGTGCATAGAAATAATTAGCTAATGGGTCTGCGGGATCGATTTGCAATGCCTTTTGCGAGCTTTTATAGAGCTTGTCGAAATCGGGCTTCTGATAATATAAAGATGCCAAATCTATATATAGGTTTTTATTATCAGGGTTGCGCTCCAAACCTTTCATATAAAGCTTTTCGGCTGTGTCGAGTTGCCCGTGGACGAGATAAGCTTTGCCAAGGTCATAATAACCGCGAGATTTCCAAGGATACATCTCGGTCATGTGCCCCCAAAATGCGAACCTGTCTTTAAACGTGGGGATGTAAGTATATGACTTTATAGTGAAAAATACAAGCAAAACAGCACCTATGGCTATCGGTATTGGCTTCCGAAAATCGACCTTGTATTTTTGCAATATTTCGGCAATTATTATAATAATTCCGACCATAACAAGATATGCCCTATGCTCGGCATAATCGAAAAAATCGTCCACATAGATTATTCTTACCATCAATGTAGGAAACAAGAAAATAACAAACCAAGTTACGCCAAACAATGCCTTGCTTTTGTCGAAACCACGCAAATAAACAAATGCCACTAACGCTAGGAGAATTACAATTATGCCACAAGTTATCGAAAACCATTCATAATTCGATAGAGCTATCATTTTTATCGGTAAAATTATTTTTCCTAGAAGTGCCGCTATCGTCGGATAATTTTTCACGAAAGCATCTAAACCGATTGTGTCGGGATTGTTTAGTCCCTTCGTAGCCTCGTAACGCATTGCATACCAAATAATTACAACCAGAGACCAGCCTGCGACAAGGATAAAATTCTTTGGAGCAAACAATTTTTCTTTTCGGTAGAGTAAAATATATGCAAAGGCAACTACCGGCAACACACCACCGATTTCCTTGGTGAAAAGCGCTCCGGCAAAGAAAAACAAATGAAAAATAAAATAAACACCTAATTTCACGTAGTCCTTATTGTCGTATCGTCGCTTTTGTAAATTTAGAAAACTTATCAAAAACATAAATGAGATTAGCACGAAAAAAGTAATCAACGAATCGTTCCTACCTGAAATCCAACTCGCCGCTGGCGTTAAAACAGGATGGACAGTAAACAGCAAACTAAAGAAAAATGAAGTAAATACGGGATAATCCAATCGTATCAGAAACAAAAATACAAGCAATGAGCTAAAAAGATGAATTAGCAGATTAGTAACGTGAAACACGCGGGGATCCGTCGAGCCTGTGATTAAGTTGTTTGCAAAACCGTCGAGTGTGTTGCCTGCTGCCTTTGTAAACTCAGGATTGTGTAATAGAAATGAAATATTTAAAATAGAATTATATACAAATCCAATAGCATTGATGAAAACGCTTTCTTCCTCCTTGTTTTGGTTTGCCTGGGCAAGTTGTTTACCGATATTTGCATCAATCACAAAGGAGCTTGCTAAAAGTGGGCGGTAATACGTCGTGCCAAGCGTCTGATTGAAAGTTTTCGTTATATTCGACAATTCATAGTTAAAATCTTTGTAATCGAGCACAAAGATATTGTCGTCGCAATGGACAAGCGTATAAGTAGCGGCTCGCGAATAAACAAGGAAGGCAAGCGCCAAAATAATGGCTGAAAACAGAAAAATTTGCTTTATTTTGCCTTTGTCGTAGCTCTGCGGCTTGTAAAGATTTTCTTCTACTTTTCTTGGCGTTTTTCTCCGCTTTTGCTTCGGCTTGTGTTGTGGCTCTTGCTTTTGCTCTGAAGCTTTTCTTTGTTGGCTTCTTGGATTTTTACTTTTCATTTTTCTATACTTTTTCTAAAAAAATACTATTTCTATTTTAAAAATTTATTTAATCATTAAGTCGCTAATGTTTCTTATATCAATAATCAATGCGCTGCAGCAATTTTCTGGTTAATACGTTCTTGAACTTCGTAATTCAATCTCCCTCCGATTTTCCTTAAATCTTGTGCATAACGAGCTGCATTTGTCCAATCGTCTCTTTCCATCGAAACATTAATCAAACCGAGATATGCTTGAACATATCTATTATTTATTTTAAGCGATTTTATATATGCTTCTTCAGCTTTGTCATATTTTCTTAAAGATAAATAAATATCACCGAGATTGCCGTAAGCAAATATTGCATCAGGATTTGTCTTTATAGCAAGATTGTTGAATTCAATAGCCTCGTCAAATCGATATATTTGCGCATAAGCATAAGCAATATCAATAAGCATATTCGGATTTTCATAACCAAGTTCCCTTGCCCTTAAAAAATACTTTGCCGCATCAGAATAATCCTTCATATTTAGCGCCGCTTTGCCTGCATAATAATTTGATAAAGCATCAATCGTATCTTTTTCAATAGCTCTTTTTGCAAAATCATAAGCAACAGTCCAATTTCCTTTTCTAACGGTAACATTTGCAAGCTCCCTAAGAAAAAAAGACTTTGTCGAGTCGATTTCATAACCTTTTTGCAAGATTACTTCAGCTGTGTCGAGTTTGTTTTCGGATATATATGCCGCTCCGATATTATAATATGTTCTGAGTTCTTTGGGATTAATTTTTGCTATTTTAAGCCAATAGCTCATACGATTTGCATAAACGTCCTGGTATGCAAACGAACTGATGCCAAGAATAACAATTAATAATGCGGATACTCCTACTACTTCCGGCTTACGAAAATTGAGCTTGTATGCTTTTGCCACCATTAGCAGAGAAAGCAAGAAACCAAACATAGGCAGGTAGGCACGATGCTCGATATAATCAAAATATGCCACTCCCGGCGGCAGACGGAAAAACATTGTTGCAAGAATCGGCAGAAAAAACCACAACAAACCAAAATAATAGTAGTTTCTATTTAATTTTTTATTCAAATATACAGGCAGGGCAAGCAAGGCAATGGCAATGATACCGCTAATGTAAGTAAATGCAGTATAATAAGAAGTTGCCGCCATTTGGAATGGTAAAAAGACTTTTCCGATATATGCAAACAATGCGGGAATATTATAAAAGAAATTTGAAATTGAATTAACTTGTTCGATTTCCATTCCCGACAATGCGGCTTGACGCATTAAAAACCAGACGATTACAATAACTATCAAACCACTATAAATTATAATATTTTTTGTCGAAAAGAGCGCTTCTTTTTCTACAAAAAACACATATAAAAGGATAAAAACAGGCATTAAAACAGCTGTTTCCTTGGTAAACATAGCTAATGCAAAGCTAAAAAGCATTAAGGCAAGATAAGCAAACCTAACAAGATTCTCTTTCTTATTATAAAACAAATAAAACAAAAATGATAGTAAGAAAAACAAAGTTAATAGCGAGTCATTTCGACCTGAAATCCAAGAAACTGCAGGAGTTAGAAGTGGATGTACCAGATAGATCAACGAAGCGAAGAGTGAACTTTCTTTTTTAATTCCGAGCTTGATAAAAGTGAAAAATGCTACTATTACTGCCGCCAAATGCAAGGCAATATTGGTTCGATGAAAGGCTATTGGCTCTATTCTATCCTTAATTGCCACCTCATCTAATAAAAAACTAATATCGAGAATAGGGCGATAGAAAGCGTTCCCCGTGCTTTTTGAAAACTGATTGACGACTCGCTCAATTGAAAATTCTTCGCTATATACCGTTGCAATAATTTGGTCATCGTCGGCAAATATCAAGCCCATCGTTGCCGATTTACTATAAAGGATTAGCCCGGCAAAAAACAACAAAAAAGCATAAATCAGGTTTAAATAGCGTTCACCTGGCAGCTTTATGGTTATTTGCTTTTTCTTCTTTTTCTGTATCTTTTTTTTCACTTTCATATTAGAGAATAATTGCTAAATTCTCGTTTTGTCGATCAATATATTTAAAATAATGATAGTAATTATAAACCAAGTTGCATCATCAATTCGGGTGGAAGTTTCCCCCCGTTTTGTAATGCCTCCATACCATACTTTCTCGCTGTTTTCATATCGCCTTTCAATTTATAAAGCATAGTAAGGTTCATAAGTGTTTCTGGAATTCTGGGGTCTAATTTGTAAGCAGTAGTCCACATTTCTTCAGCTTTGTCGTATCTGTTTTGCTTCGCATAAATAGTCCCAATATTCAAATAAAGTTTTACATTGTTAGGGTTTATTTGAGTGGCTGTGGCAAAAGCCCTGTCCATATCTTGTTGTCTGTTCATTCTACCGTAAATATTTGCCAGGTTCATATATGGTTCGACAGCATTCGGGGCAAGCCGTATTGCTTCCTGAATGGCTAGCTCAGCATCTTGATATTTTCCTTTTTTCGCATAAGCTTCGCCTAATTGCACAAATAACTTGGGATTGTCGGGTTTGTATCGTATTGCATTTTCCAAGGCGGGTATTGCCTGATCGATTTTCCCGTTTGCCATTAGTGCAATAGCATAATTGTAATTACCTTCAGGATGCTCAGGATCTAATTTCAGAGTTACTGCGGCATATTTCTCAGCTTCTACAAAATTATTCAGTCTTATGTAAGCACTTGATAAATTGGCATACCAAAAACGATAATCAGCTTTGATTGCCATCCCTTGTTTCATTATCTCTATTACTTTTTCCATACTGTCATTAATAAACGCTTGCTTGCCAAGACCAATATAACCCCTCGTTTTGTCAGGGTATAGTTCAACAAAACGCCCCCAAAAAGCGTGCGGTCCGACGAAATAGCCCTCATATTGGAATGTAATGACTGCAAAAACAGCCGTGATTGCGCCTGCTATTACAATATTTCTAACTTTTTTAAAATCAACTCCATAAGCCCTAAATATTTCGAGAACAATCAACAAAATCCCCATCATCGGCAGATAAACGCGATGCTCGGCATAATCGAAATCAAAATCTTTAATACGAGCTATCAAAGTCGGCGAAATAAACAAAAGAAACCAAAAAGCACCAAAAATAATACGCCCTTTATCAGTTTTCTTGTTTATTATAGTTAAACTTACAATTGCCGCTATGCCGGCTAAGCCGCTAATTATGGTTATTGCCTCAAAATTGGAAAGCCCTGACATACGCACAGGCAAGAGCATTTTTCCAATAACTGCGGGTATCGTCGGATAATTGCTTGCCAGCGCCTCCGTAAAAAAGCTGAATAATTGATTTGCCTCTCCCCTGCCGGTCAGCACCGATTGCCTTATTAAAAACCAGATTAACCCTATAACCGCCCAAATTATCGTTGTTAGGATATTCTGTTGGCTGAGCAATTTCTCTCTGCAGAAGTATTTTATATAGAGTAATATCATCAAGGGTAGTGCCGCCGCTACTTCCTTTGTAAACAATGCAATTATAAAAGTCAAAATATGCAAGCCAAAGCTTAGCCAGCGAGTGCTTTTTTTGTTTTCGTGGAAATTAATATAAGCAATAAATGAAAAAAGCATAAACAAAGTCAGCAAAGTGTCGTTACGTCCCGAAATCCACGAAACTGCCGGCGAAATTAGTGGATGAACAGTAAAAATCAAACTAATGAGCAACGCAGTATTCTTTTCATATTTCAATTTTAAAAGAAATATAAAAAACAACAGCGAACTGATAGCGTGAATGGCAACGTTAGTTGTCCGGTAAATTGCCGGATTTTCACCCCCTATATTAGCATCAAGGATTAAGGTAAGACGAAGAATGGGACGGTAATAAAGGTCGTTTGCGTTGAAAAACGACTGTTTGAACGCCTCGCTTATGTTCGACAAATCCTGATTAAAGGCATAATCATCGACTATCATAGTGTCATCGTCGCAATAGACCATACCAAAAGGTATTGTCCTTGCAAAAAGCAATACTGCAACGGCAAAAACGGCAAGAGCATACCAAACGGTTATCGAGATTTTCATATCGCCGTTTTTTGCTTTTGGGCTTGCAAGTTTTTGCTCCTGCTTGGATATTTGCTTTATTGGCTGTTCCTGCTTGTTTTGAACTGTTCTTTTATAATTTTTCTTTGCCATAGATTTCTAATATTTATATTTTTTCATTATTTCAGAAAAATCATTGGATTTTTAAATAATTTTTTAATTCGAGCGGCACCTGACCACCATTTTTCAGACAATTAAGAGCCCAAGTTCTGGCTTTGTCAAACTGCTGAGTATTGACGTAAAAGAAAACAATATTAAGCATATTTTCAGGATCTTTTGGCGCAAGCTCAATACCTTTTAGTAGATACTTTTCCGCTTCGGCGGGCTTGCCTACCTCAAAAAGCGCCGCTCCCAAATTAGAATAGACCATAGGATCGTCTTTCATTTTCGGCAATGCAATCAGGTATTGCTTCACGGCTTCTTCCGATTGGTGAAGCTCGTAATAGGAAATACCAAGCTCGACATACCAATGAGGCAGAACATCTTTCCCCCGATAACGAATTGCTTTTTTTAAGATAGGCACCGCTTCAGAAAAATGCTTCTGCTCGTTGAGCGATTTTCCTATGTAAAACAAGGCGGTTGGCTCGTTGGGCTCGATTGCAATGGCTCGACGGGCATATTCAGCTGCCTTTATATAGTTTTCTTGTTTAGCATAGACAGTGGCAAGATCAACAAGCATCTTATAATTCTTGATGTCCAATTTAACACCTTTTTGGAATAGTCTTTCTGCTGAAGGTATGTCATCAGCCGCTATATATGAACGCCCAAGATAATAGTAACCGCGCGATTTTTCGGGATACATCTGCACAAAATATGTCCAATAATCGAACCTGTCGCTATATACACCGGAATAGAGAAATGAGCGAACCAATAATAACAATAAAACAGCTCCGCCGATGATTTTTTGAATATTGCTTTTAAAATCAATGTTATAAGACTTCAACAATTCAATAAATATAATAATTAAGCCCAGAAGAGGCAAATAGGCACGATGCTCGGCATAATCGAAGAAATCATCTACATATTTTATTCTAACCATCAGCGATGGCAACAAAAATAGCAGGTACCAAGCGGCACCAAAGAGTATCCTCTTTTTATCTGCTTTCCTGGAAATTAGAATTATGGCTATCATTCCAGCAAGCGCCACGACACCAGAATAAACCGAAAATGGCTCAAAATTTGAAAGAGCATTCATTTTCACAGGCAGAAAAATCTTGCCAAATATCGCCGCAAAAGTGGGAATATTTTTAATTAATGCCTCCAGACCGATTGTGTCTTGACTTTCCAGTTGCGAGAGAGTTGATTGGCGAAGGATAAACCATACAATTGATATTATGCCCCAGCCAATTATAAGAGCAATGTTCTTTTTGTTAAAGAAGTCTTCTTTTATAAACAACAGGAAATATGCAAGCGCAATGATTGAGAATATGATACCTACTTCTTTTGAAAAAAGAGCCATCGCATAAAATAAAAGGTTTAAACCATAAAACAGCCATTGCTTGCCCCGCTTTTCCTCGTAAAACTTAAGCCAAAAAAGAAAGGTCAATAGAAGAAAGACCGTCAATAGCGAATCGTTTCTGCCAGAAATCCATACTGCCGCAGGGGTTAAAATCGGATGGACTGCAAAGAAAAGTCCAAAAAAGAAAGCTATCAAATCGGTATAGCCCATTTTGCGCAAAACGAAAAAAACAAGCAAAGAGCCACAAAGATGCAAGAGCAAGTTAGTGATATGATAATAAACAATATCTGTTCCGCCTATTTGTGCCTCAAGAATAAAAGTAATCACAAGCAAAGGACGATAATAAGAAGAACCCAGAATCCGCGAAAAACAATTGCCCATATTCGACAAATCGCTGTTGTATTCGTAATTGTCTTTGATTAGCCAATCGTCGTCGGCATAAGTATAATCGAAGCCGATTGAGTTGGCATAAAGCGCAATGCAAACCAATCCAATAATTGCCGCATAAAACCATTTGCTGCCGATGAAACCATTCTTTGCAAAAGTATCTTCCCGGATTTGGAGCGAAGCTTTCGCTGAAACTAGCTCTTTCTCGCCTTGATTTTGCTGAGTATTATCTTGAGAAATTGCTTTTTTAGTGTATTTTTTTCTTTGCTTAGCCATTGTTAATATATTCTTTATTTAATCATATTTATTATGCTTTGAGGAATAACAACCCCGTTTTGTTGTGCTTGCTGTACTATTTGCTTTGCTGCATTGGGGTTATTCTCGACGGTTGTGTAATAAATAATCATATTGTTATAATTTGCATCGAGTTTGGGATCTAGTTGTATTGACCGCAACCATGCTTGTTTCGCATTTTCATAATCCCGAATGGAATAATAGCCTGAAGCAAGATTGGAAAATCCGAGAGCATAATTCGGATTTAACTGCAGAGATTTCTTGTATTCATTGATTGCTTTATCAAATTGATTAGTTCTGAAATAAGCCATTCCAAGCGAAATATACATTTCGGGCTTGTTGGCATTTTTCGGAACAGCTGCAAGATAATAAGGAATGGCTTCTTGATATCTTCCCATAGAGGCAAGCGCCTGCCCAAGATTAAGGTTCGCATTTCCATCTCTCGGATCTAATAAAAGGGCTTTTCTTGCCATTTTCTCTGCTTTCACATAATCGTGTTTTTTACTGTAAAGATATGATAAGTCAATCCAAAAGCCCTTGTAGCCAGGGCTTAATTGCAAGCCTTGGAAATAAAGCTGTTCGGCTTTGTCGAGCGAGTCCATCTCCATAAATGCTTTGGCATAATCGAAATAAGCTCTGCCTTTTTGAGGATAGACATTCATTATGTTGCGCCAATAATTGAAGCGGTTTTCAAAGGCACTTTGATAAATTATTGTTCTTATACCAAAAATCAATATAATGCCAGCTATTATACCTACAAAAACTTTGCTTTTCAAATCTACTTTAAATGACTTTACTGCTTCAATTATTAAAATAAAAATGCCAAAAAGAGGCAAAAATGCACGATGCTCGACGTAATCGAAATAATCAGCCGCTCCTGGCAATCTGACAAAAAGAGGCAATGTAACAAAGCTAAGATAGATGATTATTCCGAGCCAAGCCCTATTTTTATCTAAGGTTTTTGACAGATAAAACAGTAATCCAGTGCCAACAACAAAAAGCACCCCCGTAAGCACCGACATCCATTCATAACTCGATAGAGGCGCCATTTTTATTGGTAGCACCATCTTGCCAAGCATTGCAAAAAATGTCGGATAATTCTCTATAAATGCTTCAAAACCGATGGTCTCGGGACTGGGATTGTTTTTCAACGCCTCGCTTCGCATAAAATACCATATTAGCGTTACAATGAACAATCCAGCAGCAAGAGCGACATTTTCGCCTTCGAATAATTTCTTTTTATCCTTGAAATAAAGATATGCCGCTGCGACAACAATAAAGAAAGCCCCTACTTCCTTGGTGAAAACAGACATAGCATAAAAAAGAAAGCTAAGAAAACACCACAACCATTTTGTCGATGTCTTTGAATCTTTGAAATTGATAAGGGATATAAAAGCGAGCAAAACGAAAACAGCAAGTATCGAATCGTTCCTGCCTGAAATCCAGCAAGCTGAAGGTGTTAATATCGGATGAACTACAAAAAGTATTCCAAACAACAATGCAGTAAGATGGTCATAGCGCAGTTTGAGCAAAGCAATAAACACAAGCAAGGAACCGATTAAATGAAAAATAATGTTCGAGAAATGATAGAAAGCAGGATCCTTTGCTTCATTACTCGCAAATTGGGCGTCGATAATCCAAGAAATACTTAATAATGGGCGATAATACTGCCCTCCGCTTGTCAAGCCATGACTGAATGTCTTGGGTATATTGCCGATGTCGTGATTTAGCGAATAGTATGGTTCGTCGAGGATAAAGAGATTGTCATCGTTGTAAACATAATCAAAACCAATAGCCCTGACATACAACAAGAAACCAACAAGCAGGATAATGCCCCCATAAATTAATGTTTTTTTCATGTCGAGGTGAAAACTCTCCTTGCTATGTTGCTTTTTGGAAATCTTTCTCGAAGGGGCAGCGGCAACTACGTTAGATTTGCCACTCTGCATTTTTTTTACATTTTTTGCTGACATTTATTTTCTCTTTTTTTCCAACTTTATAATATTTATTATTGTTTCTTTTCTTACAAAAATAGATAATCGAAATTAAGAAAATTAATTCATATATGGTCTGACTTTTTCCAAATCCGTATCTGGTATTTTAGCACCACTATTAAGCAAGACTTTTGCCCAGGGAGCTGCGCTCTTTGGATTTTTCAAAACGTTAAGATATACATTAAAAATATTGCGTGGGCTATCGAGAAACTTATTATTAAGAGAAAAAGCCTTTTCCCACATTTCAATTGCCCGCTTGTAATCTTTGCTTGTGCCATAGTAAGTACCAAGATTATTGTATGCGGTGGAAGATCTTTTGTCGATGGCAAGCGCCTTTTCAGAATATTCAATGGCTTTTTGCAGATTGCCCTGCCTGTATTCATTATATCCCAAAGCAATATATAAATCGACCATGCCCGTAGGATTTTTGCCCTGTCTTATCAAAGAATTTGCTATTTGCATCGCTTTGTCAAGATTACCCGTTCTCGATAATAGTTTAATCAATTCATTTCCCGCTCCAAAATTCGTCGAATCGAGTTCAAAAGCTTTCGACCAAACTCGCATGGCATCTTCGCGTCGTCCCATATTCATATATGTGCCTCCCAAGTTGTTATATCCCTCTGGCTTGGTCGGGTCGATGGCAATTCCTTTTTCCATAAATTGAATAGTTTTTTGGTAATTTCCTTTTTTGAAGTAAATCTCGCCGAGCTGGAAATAAAAATCTTGTTCTTGAGGCATTTCGACAATACCATCTAAGAATTCTTTTTCAGCTTCATCGATTTTGCCTTCTTCCTTGAGAGCCTTGCCGTAAGCTAATCGGAAACCGGCTTTATCTGGCGAATCTTTAGCTGCCTTGCCACGAAAAGCCAGGCGATCTGTGTAATTGCTCGAATGGTTGTAAGCCAAAGCACCATAGACGATTAGCACGAAAAGAATAGCAGCCAGCGATTTTGTGTTATTTATATTAAAAACTTTTTTCGGGACAAGCTCGACGATTACAAAAAGCAAGCCGATTATTGGCAGGTAGGCACGATGATCAAGATAATCGTAAAAATAATCTGCATAAGAATGGCGATAAAGAGTGCCGGGAATAATCATCAATAGAAACCAGGCAGCACCAAAAAGAAGATATTCCCAACGGGCTGTTTGCGATTTGAAACTCCAAAAAACTGCCAAACCAATAATTAATATACCGATTACTGCCATTAGATTGTTAAATGTTGCCAGAACTGATAGATGATATGGCACAACCAATTTAGTTATTATCTCTGGCACAATCTGAATATTTTTTATTAAAACCATCATTCCGAAATCGTTTTCGCCCCATTTGAAGCCTATGGCATTATATCTCATAATAAACCAAAACACCACCATCATAACCCAAAACAAAACTAGAATAATGTGTTTTTTATCAAAAATCTTATTTTTTAATATCAACAACGAATAAAGAAGGCAAATAGCAGGAAATGCTAACGCCGTTTCCTTTGAAAAGAATCCGAGTAAAATAAAAAATAAATGCAAGATTAAATCCAGCAACTTGCTGTCTCGTATATATCTTATAAAAAAGATAAGCGACAACATACAGAAAAGAGTAATTAACAAGTCGTTTCGGGCAGGGATCCAAGCAACAGCATGCGTAAGCACAGGTAAAACCTCAAATAACAGACTTGCAAGTAGCGAGACTATTGGCTTGAACTTCATCTCCTTAAGCAACAAATAAACTGAACAGGCAATCAACAAATGCAATAACAGATTTCCAAGATGATAAGCATAAGGTTGCTCCCCGCTGATTTGTGCATCAAACATAAAAGAAAGTGTTTGCAAAGGACGATAAAAACTGCCTTCGTCTCTTAAAAAAGCGTCTTTCTCGAATGCAACTTTCCAATTGGATATATCGCCAATAACGGCAAAATTCTTTGTAATTATAGGCTTATCGTCCAAGCCAACATAATCGAAACCCACAATTCGGAAATAAACAAGCCCACCCAGCAAAACAATCCATAAATATGGCATTTTTGTCAGAATTTTTTCCAAGCCTGTGATGCTTTGTTTAGCAGCCTTAACATTGGATTTTGGTTTTGGAACTGTTCTTTTTGATGCGCCGGCAATATGCTCGGGAGACGATGTCGAATAATGCTCTTTTTTCCTTTTTTTACTCATATTTGTTTTCGATTAAATCCTATATTTTTCCGCCTCTGCGGGGACTTTTGCAATATCTTTATAATATAAAAATAGCTGTTTTTTTACTTGCACTAACTTCGGGTCGAGCGAATATGCCTTTTTCCAATTTGGCACAGCATTAGCAAAATCGCCTTGATTAGCGTAAGCAGTTCCTATAATTGCAAAAGCATAGCCAAAATTGGGCTGTAATTCGATTGCTTTTTGGGCATAAGCAATGCTTTCTCCAAAATTCCCTGCGCCTATATATGCTTGTGCCAATATAACAAAAACATCTCTTTTTAAAAACAATTTAGTGTTTGGATTTTGGATTTTTTCCGCATAATTCATTGCGTTATCTGGCTCTCTCAATCCTGCATAAGCTTTAGCAATAAGCGATAAAGCTGTTGGAGCTTCACCAAATTTTTCTATTGATTCTTTCGTAACTTTGATGGTTTTGTCATATTTCTGCATAGTGTTGGCAAGTCCGCCATAATTATTATAGATCTCAACTGTGGCATTGCCTCGTGAAATTGCCGTTTCCATCAATTGCATTGCTTTGTTGTAATCTTGTTTTTGGAAATAAATACCTGCAAGCCCATCGTAAGGCATTGAATATTGAGGAGCTAAGTTAATGCTTTTTTGAAAGCATTCTGCGGCTTTGCCAATTTCATTTTTTTCGGAATATATTTTTGCCAAATTATTGTAAAAGAATGCCCTTCCGTCGTTTCCCCTAACTGCCGCCTGCCAGTAGTTCAGCGATGATGAATAATCTGTACTTCTAAATGAAGTTAAAGCCGCAAGAAGAGCCACAACAGCAGAAGAAATTAGCAAATATACTCGATTCTTTGTTTGGAATACTTTTTCGGGAATGTATGCAGCTAAAATAATCAGAATTCCTATCGCTGGCAAATAGGCACGATGCTCGAGATAATCGAAAAAATCGTCTGCTTGTTGCAAACGAAATACCAATGTAGGTAATAAAAACAAGAAATACCAACCAATGCCAAATAAAACGGTTTTCCTGGTTTCTTTTTTTAAATAGATTAAGAGAATTATTCCTAACAGGAAAATCAAGCCACTTACAGTCGAAAAAATACTGAACGTAGCCATCACAGACAAATTAACAGGAAGAAATAACTTGCCCAATATCTCTAAAGCCGCCGGAAGGTTTTTCGTCAATGCAGCTAATCCGAAAGAGCTTTCTTGAGGTATGCTGGTCGTCGCAGATGTTCGCAGTAAATACCAAATTACTCCGATAGCAAGCCAAACGACAATAAAATAAACAATTTTAAGGGACTTTAACGATTTAACATCTTTCAATATAAGGTAGAGTAAAGATACCGCAGGAATTATCATTGCCGTTTCTTTGCTTATGGCAGCAAGAAAGACCAAAATAATATGATAGATAAAATAATTAATTTTTTTTGTCTCAAAATACTTAATAAATGACCAAATTGACATGACAGCAAAAAGGCATAATAACAAATCACCTCGAGAAGGTATCCAAATGATAGCATGTGCAAACAATGGGTGTACCGCATAGACAAGCCCGGCGAAAAAGCTTTTCCTATCGCTGACTTTTAGTGTTCTTAGCACGAGTATTACTGAAAAAATTGTCAAGCAATGAATGAGTAAGTTCGTAATATGGTAGCCAACATATCTATCTCCGGATATTGCCCTATCGATAACAAAGGTAACATTTTGCAGAGGACGATAAAAATTGGCATAAGAATGATTAAACGACTTGCTTATCTCGCCGATACCGGATATATCGCTAATAACCTTTTCAATTATAACGCTATCATCGAAATATACTAATCCATAATTTATTGTTTGACCGTAAACGACGATGGCAAGAAGAGCTGCTATGGGATAAGCCCAAATCTTCCAGAACTTTCCATTGCTCTCTGAATTCGCTTTTAATTGTTGCTTTTTCTTTGTCTTTTCAGATGATTGCTGGCGCTTGCCTGCTTGCTCAGCGTAATTACTCTTTTTTTTGTTTTTCTTACTCATTTTTTTATAAATATGTTGCCAATGCCGATTGAATAGCCGGGTCAAGTTTTCCGCCGTTTTCTATGATTTGCTTTGCTGTTTTGACAGCATTTTTTATATCTTTTTTATTGATGTAGTAGAGACGCAGCAAATTGTTGTAGGACTCAAGGTTTTTAGGATTAAGCTTGATTGCTTGTGTCCAACAGCCTTCGGCTTCATTAATCCTTCCGAGTTGTACATAAGCAATACCAAGATTATTATATGTTTGAAAATCATTGGGATTTTGCTCGATTTGCTCTTTTAGCACTTCGATTGCTTTCGAAAAGTTCATGTTTTTAAAAAGTTCTGAAGACCATTGAGCATATATAGACGTCGTTGATTCATCACGCAATGGATTATTAAGCTTGTTTGCATATTTCAGCGCAGTTGCATAATCGCCTTTTTTCGTATATGCCTTGGCAAGCATTGAAATGGGAAAATCATCATTGGGATCGAGTTCCATCATTTCTTTCAGTGGTTTAATTGCCTCTTCCTGCCTTCCCAACTCGAAAAGTGCATTAGCAAGATTTTTGCGGGCAAGCGTCGATTTTTCTGAGATTTGTGCAGCCATTGCAAACATCTCCGCCGCTTTGGCAATGTCTTTACGGCTGATATAAACTAATCCGAGATGGACATAAAGATAATCAACTTCATATTGAGGATTTAGCGATAATGCCCTTTGAAAAAGCTTTTCAGCTTCGTCTTGTCTGTCAAATTTTTGATATTCCATACCAAGCTGGCGAAGATTGACCGCCCTGTTAGGATTGGTTTCGACTGCTTTTTCCCAAAAAGTTATCGGAGATTTATAATCCTTGACTTCAATGAAACTAATAACAGCTAAAACCAAGACTAAAACAGCAGCAACAGTATCAAATAATTTGTTTTTTATTGACTGGACAGACTTCGGCAGCAAACTGCCAATAATTAGCAACATTCCAATCATTGGCAAATAGGCGCGACATTCGAGATAATCAAAAAATTCGGAGGCATTATTCATACGTTTGAACATACCCGGGATTAAAAAAACAAGCAACCACAAAGCACCGAACAAAATCAAACGCAAGTTCTTTCCTTTTGATAAAATCGACACTATTATTATTAAAACAATAGCAAGCGAACCAATTATTAGCACACCGGTTTCGTAAGCGGGTATGGCTGTAATGTTATATGGCAAAAAGAATTTAGATATATACTCAGGAATCTGCTGAAGATTGGCAATTAGCGGGTTTAAACCTGATACTTCCATAGGAACGCCAATATCGGCAACGGTTCGCATATAAATCCAAATAGCAAGCGCCAGCGTAAACAAAGCATAAGTGATAAGATTCTTTTTTGCAAAAATACTGTCTTTTTCCACTAAATAAATCCAGCAAAATGCCACTACCGGCAACACAAGCCCCACTTCTTTAGAAAAATCAGAAAGCAGATAGAGCAGAGCAGATATGCCGATATTCAGCCAGAAATCAGTTTTTCTCGATTTCAAGAAAAAATAGAAAGACCAGACTGCAAACACGCCTACGAGCAAGTCATTCCTGCCATTGAGCCAGCCGACAGCATTTACAAACAAAGGATGGACAGTAAATAATAAAGATGCCACAACAGCAAAGTCTTTCTTAAAATTCATCTTTGCAAGCAAAAATAAGACTCCAATGCTTGTAGCAATATGCAAAACAAGATTTGTCAAATGGTTTATCCAATGCTCGCTCCCTCCTATTGCCGCATCAACAATGAACGACGAAGTTACCATCGGACGAAAATATTGGCTGCCGTAATACCCCTCGAAAAAAGCTCTGCTGATGTTGCTTAACTTTTCATAATACGAAAAATTTGAAAAAATTCCATTGTCATCGCAATTTACCAGACCATAGCCGAGCGTTTGCCCATAAACAGCAACAGCTAACACAATAATCAAACCAATAGCAAGGAGGAATAAAACCTTGTCGATGTTCAATTTCTGCTTTGGCTGCGCAATTATATGAGTTGGTTTGCCGGATTCAAGATCTAGCGTAGCAGTTTTTGCCTTAACTACTGGTTTTGCAGAAAATTGGCTCTTTTTACTTGCTGCTGATTTTGGCTGTTGATTGTTTTTCTTTTGTTTCATAGAGATTTAAAAAAAGAAAAAAATAAGCATTTTGGCAAAATAATAATGCAAATTTAAGAAATGTTTTTCATTTATTTTTACTTACCTAACAAGTTAGCTTCTTGAGGGCTTAAAGTTCCGCCTTGTTTTCGGATTGTTTCTGCTTCGGTCCTGGCAAGGTCATATCTTTGCATATCATACAGATAAAGTCGCATAAGATAAAAGTGAATTTCTATGTCGTTTGGATAGATGGCAGCCGTTTCTTTCAGGATTTGCTCAGCCATTGCAAAATTTTTTTGGCTTAGATATGCAACAGCAAGATTTTTTCGTGCTTGTATATTATTTGGATCGATAGCAAGTGCTTTATTTACTAAATCAATAGCTTCGTTGAAGTTACCAGCTTTAAAATATGCGCCGCTTTTGCTTAAATAATATTTTAGCAAATAGCTCGAATCGCCAGATGCAGCAATTTCCTTAGCGGGAACGAACGCCTCATCAAACTTGTTTAACTCTGTATATAGATTGCACAGCATTCGTTTTCCATTTAAAAACCCTGGGTTTGCCTTGATAGATTTCAGTGCATAATCGAGGGCTTTATCCGGCATCCTTTCTTTTACGTAAATCATTGATGCATAATAATATGCAAGATAGAAACTGCTATCTTTTCGAGCAATATCGTCGAAAAACTGAACTTTAGTCAAAGGATCCGGCAACTTTGTAACAGCGTGGCTTAAGTTCTGTAAATACTTTTCACTTCTCGGATTTAGCCGAGCTGCAACATAAAAGTATTTTTCTGCATTTTGGTAATCGTCAATTAATCTGTAATTTTCACCGAGCACATTCCAAATCATTGGTTTATCAGGATTTTCTTCTGCCGCTTTATGCCAGAATTCAAATGGATCGCTATATTTTCTGTTTTGCATTATTGTTAGAACAGAAAGAACAACAATTATAATGGCTATAACTGAAATATTCGTAACTTGCTTCATCTCAACAAATTTTTGTGGTATCAAGACGAGAACTAACATTAAAAGACCAAACAAAGGAACATAGAGACGGCAATCGAGGAAATCGAAATATTCATCTGCTACACTATGCCTGACGAACATCGACGGAAGTATAAAAAGAACAAGCCAAATAACTGAAAATAAAAGAAATCGCTTATTTGTTGATTTTATCAAAAAAAAGTATGCAGCAATTCCTGCCATTAAAAGCAAGCCGCTTATGGTTTTAAAAGCTCCATAAGAAGGAAGAACTGAAAGATTAAAAGGCAAGAAAAACTTTGAGAACATTTCTGGAACAACGGGTAGATTTTTAAGAAATAGATTGAAGCCAAACTCATCAGAAGATGGTCCTTGAGTGCTGCGACTTCGCAATAAATACCATAAGCCCGCAGCAATTATCCAAAAAATCGCACTGATAATGCTTTCTTTTGTAAAAAATCGCCGTTTTTCGACTATAAGATAATATGTCAAGCACAAAATAGGTATCAGCAATGCAATTTCTTTTGACAACAAAGCAAGAAATAATGCCAAAATATGCAAAATAAAAAATAATATTTTTTCTTTGTGTAAATATCTTAAAAAGAAGCAGATAGTGTAAAAAGTAAACATTCCAACAAGTAAGTCGTTTCTGCCAAATATCCACGTTACCGAATTTGTTATTAGAGGGTGGACAGCATAGAGCATTGCCCCTAAAATTGATTTACTCCGCGAAAACTTCATTTCATTCAATAAAAAAAATATGCCAATAACCGCAATCAAATGAAAAATGAGATTTGAAAAATGATAATATGAAGGATTTGTCCCGCCAATTGCCGCATCGATCATAAGCGAACTCGTAACGACAGGTCTATAATAGCCTGTTCCGAGATAGCCGCCAAGAAAAACTTCACTAATATTAGAAAAATTGCCAAGATATTCGTGATTAGCTTTGATGATTAAATCGTCGAGATTGGTCAAATCATAAGAAATTGTCTGAAAGTAAACTAAAGAGGCAAGGATACAAGCAATAACAAGTCCATATTTTTCAAATAATTTAGCTGTTTTTGACGCCGTCGGCGATTTTCGTTTATGTTTTAATTTTCGTAGCGAATTCTCTTTGCTCTTGGCTATTTTTTTCTTTTTTACCATTTTTTTCAAACATTAATGCTGAAAATGTTTATTTCTTGCGTTCGTTGGCTTTTTTATGTTTGATTTTCTTGTCCTCGATACTTTTTTTATGTAAATTTCCTTTTGGTTTGCGTATATTTTTTGTTGATATGATATCAAAAAAAGCAGTGCGTCGCTTGCGCTCCCAAAAATAAAAGCCGATAGAAAAAGCCATTACCAGATAAGATAGAGACATAAAAAATGGCAAGCCACCCGTCGAATATTTCATTTCAATTATTGCGCCTGGTTTTGGAGCTACTACTCCTCGCATCATTCCATTTATCTTGTGCACAGGCGTTTCCTGACCATTTATGAATGCTTTCCAGCGTGGGAACCAAGTGTCAGACAAAACTAGCAAACCGGCGCTTTCCGCCTTAATTTTCACATAATGGTAGCCCTCTTCGATTATTTTAGCTGAACCAACGGAAGAGTTAGCAGGTAAAACAATGTTTTCACTACTAATGGCTGAACTATGGAAATCAATATCTGGTTTGAAAAGCAACCGGGCAAGCTCTTTTGCATTTGCTTGAGGATAGGCGATGACATTGTTTACCACCCAAGCACGAGGATAAACATCATCAAGCTCATATAATTTAGCAAAAGCGCTATCCCAAACCAAACGGTAGGGCGGTTTTAAAACCATTGGACAAGTGGCATAGCGCACTCCCCACATCCTAAGTAAATGATAAGAACGTTCCGTCAAATCGATAGAAGTAGGACCTGTTTGGTAAGTCATACGGAAAATGCCAGGGTTGTTGGGATTCCCCCAAATTTCGTATATATAGTCTGGTACCAAGCCCATATAACCATTTATAACAGAAATATTCCAGATACTCGCCAAGTTTAAAGTTAGTAAGGCAGTAACTTCTCGATACTGTTCATTGCTGTTTTCCCAGCCCTTATTTTGCTTGAAAACGGTAGCGTGATATTCCATATCCAAAAAATGAAATAATCGGCTCTCTGAACTTTTCTGATTGATATACGTTGCAGAGCCAGGTTTTCCAAAAAAAATATCTGTTTTGGCAGTAGTTACCTTGCTTCCAACTACGAAATAAATATCGCAAAAAACTATGTCTTCCAATCCAAGGCCAACCATTAATCGCGTATTTACGGGTAGCTGCGGAATGATACTGTAATTCTTTTTTGGCTTTGTTTCGCTAATTTTGGCTGAAATTATATTTCCCAAAGCCATTATGCCATATCCACTAAGCACTATCGAGGAAAACTCAGTACCAAGGAGCCATCTCGCAGGAAAACGAAATGAGGCTACAATTGGAAAAATTGAAAAGATTTTTATCAAGGAAAAATTAGCGCCTAAAGCAAGCAGATATGATATTACAGCAATTATCACTAGCGATTTGACCGCACCTGATTTCGACCAGCCCCATATTGCACCCCAAACAGATAGTGACAATATAATAACACCTGAATAATGGAAATACTCCCAAAAAAGAAACGATTTTCCCAAAGTATAAGTATCATTTCCAATATTTCCCCAAAAATAAGGATATAAAAAGGTAAAAAAACCATTAAACGGCAGTGAACCAAGCGATGTAAACTCCTCTGCAAGGTCCTTGCTACGTTCGGTAAAAGAATATATTTCCATTGTTGCGCTCAATTGGGCAATTCCTATTAGAAACGCTGTTGCTGCGCTTATGACAAGAAATAATAGGACTTGTTTAATATTTGGCTTTTTTATATCCGTAATCGTAGGCGTTTTGGAGAATAATAATCTTAAAAAGAAATAAAGAATGCTTATAAAACCACAAATAAAAGAGAATTGCGGATGACCTATCAAGATTAACAGCCCCAACAAACTACCAAAAAACAAGGAATTATATAACTTTCTGTTTTGAATAAAGCTTTCTGCTACCAAAATCAACCAAGGCAAAAGCGAACTTGCCGAATAAATATTCAAATGTCTGTTATGACCGATTATTAATGAGCCACAAAGAGCGGCGGCTACACCTGCAGCAAGCGATAACCACCCAGCTCCTGTCAGTCTTTTTGTCAGAAAATATGCACCTGCACCCATTATTATTGAATGCAAGATGAAAAATAAATTAACTGCCGTCAAATAATCGAGGAAAAAATAGAGTAAAACATTTATTGGATAAAGAAAGCTTCCCTGACCTTCGGCAAACACCGGGAAACCGCCGTAAATATATGGATTCCATTGTAAAAGTGTTCCCTGCTTGAGTGCCATTGAGTAATGGTACATATTAGGAATGTTGAAATTTGTTAGATCATTATTGCCAAAGTCATTATGAGCTATTATTTCTCCGGCTAAAAACCCTTTGAAAACAATAATTACAGCAATGGAGATAATAAACAAAGCCGCAATATTAAAAACCACTTTTGTGTTTTTACTCAAAAATTCAGTCATTTACAATCGCCATTTGGTTAAACAATACTTCTACCAAGCTCAACTAAAACTGATTAAAGAAATCTGGCGGGATCTGCCCACCTCTCTTTTTTACTTCGTTAGCATAATAATCAAACTTAGTTTTGTCTTTCAAATTGAAAGCATACAATTTGGTAAGATTGCTTAGAATTTCTATCCCATTTGGATTTAGCTGATTTGCCTTTAGCAGATTTTTTTCTGCTTCCGCATACATACCCATTACTATTTGAATAGCTCCAAGGCTGTTTAGCACACGAGGATTGTTTGGGAATGCCTCATCAGCTTTCTGCATTTTTTCCAATGCACCTGCATAATCGCCGTTGTTATAAAGATTTACGCCCCATTGCATATAAGTGTCAGCAATACCATTAAGATTTCCCATCTGCCTTTGAATATTTGCATATTTAAAAGCACTATCGTATTGTTGCTTGCCAGTAAAAGAAATGATTAAATTAGTAAGGATTGTAGCCATATTCTTATTTGTTGCCAAAGCATCTCTAAGCACAGAAATAGCTTCATCGTATTGCTTTAATTCGTTATGTGCTGCGGCAAGATTAATATTTAATTCAGAATTGTATCTATCTATTTTCCTGCCTTTTTCGAAAATTTTCAAAGCCTTTTCAGTCTGTTTTTGCTTGGATAAATTCAATCCTAGCTTGCTGTAATATGATGCTTCGGCAGGATTTAGCTCGATAGCCTTCATAAAGTTCTTGCTAGCCAAGTCATACTTAGAGTTATTCATATAATATACACCTAATTGGTTGTAAAACCTTGCTCGTGCAGGATCATCTTTAATGGCTGATGACCAAAAATCTTTGATATTATCGTAATTCCTGCTGTGAAATAATGTAATTACTGATAAAATAAAAATAATTATAATATATGGAGCAAAATTTGCAGTCTTATTAAATTGCTTAAAACTTGAAGGAATTAGTTCAATTAGCACTATTAGCATCCCTGCCATTGGTAAGTACATTCGTGTATCCAAATAATCAAAATAATCTGGTTTACCCTTTATAATAATAAAAAGACCAGGAAAAATAAATAAAAATAACCACAATAAGCCAAAAATCAAGTAATTATCGCGCTTGTCCTTTTTACTATACGCTAAATAGGCAATAACAGCAATTAAAACTAAGCCAATAATTAGTAGAATATTGTTGTATGTAGGTAACACAGCATTATGATAAGGAACAATGAATCTTGCGAAAACCTCGGGTATCTGTCTTATGTTCCTTATAATATTAATAAATGCAAAATCTCCTTGCTCTGGCGAAGCAGTAACAGCGCTGCTCTTCATAAAAAACCATATAACAGCAACTAATAACCAGACAATAGCTATCGTTAGATTCCTGGGGTTTATTAGCTTTTCCTTTCGGATAAGCCACAAATAAATCACACCAACAACAGGTATCAGCAAGCCCGCTTCTTTCGACCAAGCTGACAGCATCAGTAAAATACCGTGTAATACAAGATAAGCAAGATTTTTTTTCTCCAAAAACTCAATTAAAAATATAAAAGCATAAATACCGAACATTCCGACAAGCAAATCATTTCTGCCAAGTATCCAAGAAATGGAATTCGTAAACATTGGATGTGCTGCATAAACCAGCCCCGCCACCATTGCAATAAATTTTGTATATTTCAGCATGCGAAAAAGCAACACTATACCAATACAAGATATTATATGATATATTAAATTAAAAAAATGATATACCCAGGGCTCTGCGCCTGCAATATTTGCATCAATTACAAAAGAGGCAATCACCATAGGTCGATAATACGAACCGCCGAAATATGGTTCTGAAAAAGCATGAGTAAAATTTGAAAAATCGCTTAGATAATCATTCTTGCTTATAATCAAATCATCATCACAATTTGTATATCCAAAAAATATGGTCTGAAAATGAAGGATTAATGCAAATGCAGCAACAATCAGTATCCCATATTTTCCTATCTTTTCACTGAAAAACTGCTTGCTTGCAGGTTTCTCCCTTTTCACCTGTTTTACAACAGTTTTTGGTTTTTCTTTTTGCTTTTTCATTTTAAAAAACTATTAAATATTTATAGATCATTTCCTTTTATCTTTTTCTATTAATTTGGTCTTGCACGTAATGCTGCAATTCTTTGAGCATATTTCTCAGTTTCAGCCATATTTTTTGTATTCTTGTAATAATTATATAAATATTGCAACCCTTCAATATTTTGCGGATATAATGTAACAGATTTTTCAATCAGAGGAATGCCTTCGTTGGCTCTTCCTGTCTCAAGAAAACAAACACCTAAGACCATATTGGCAAGCGCACTATTCTGGTTTAACGATAGTGCCTTTTGTGAATTTTCTTGAGCAGCTGCGATATTTTTATGCTGTAAATTAAAATTTGAAAGACTTGCATAATAATCCGACCAATCAATTTTTTCTCCTAATTCCTCAAGCTTTTTAGCCGTTTTATAAGCATTTTCGAAATCATTTATTATTTTATATGAAACATAAAGATTGAAATAAGCATCTTTTTCATTTGGATCGGCAGCGATTGCACGCTTGAGCATCTCAATTGCCCTTCCAACCTGACCAACTGAGGCATAAGACACTGCAAGATTAACATCAACAACATTCGACGAGGGGTCGTCGCGCTTTGCCTTTTCAAAATAACGGATAGCATTATTATAATCTTGTTTTTTATAATATAGCTCTCCAAGCTCCAAAGCAACATCTCTTGTCGTAGAATCAAGCAACAAAGTTGCCCTGAAATGCTTTTCTGCCAAATCGCTATAATTCTGCATATCTTGCGGTATTGTTTTTTGCCGCTCTGCAGATATTTCATTACTGAATTTATTCATCGAATCGTCGATTTCGCTAAGTCTTAGTTTATATGCAAGCCCCATTCCATAATGATACATCGCTCTGTCTGGATTGTCCTTAATGCCATCTGACCAAAAACTAATCGGATCTTTATAAATATGAGTTTGAAAGAAAGCCAACAATCCCCAAATAGCAAGAATTCCTATTATTACAACTGAATTAGTAGTGTTACTAAGATCTATCCATCTTTTCGGAATTATTTCAAATAGTATAATTATCACACCTATCATTGGCAAATAAATACGATGGTCGAGATAATCATAATATTGATCGGCATTAGGAAGACGGAAAAACAAAACAGGCAATAAAAAAATCAAAAACCAAGACAATCCAAATAAACTATAATTACCCCTTTTCGATTTGCTTATTATATAAGCTACAATTCCCGCTAAAATCGCCAACATACCAATAATCAATTTTTCAGTTGTAAACACAGGCATCACGGCAATATTAAAAGGAAAAACAAACTTGCTCAGCATCTCAGGTATCATCTGAAGATTTATAATAAAAAAATCAAGGCCAAGAGTTTTACTCATTATCATCACATTTGCAAGCGATGCATTTCGCATCAAAAACCAAACCCCAGATAGAACAACCCAACCTGCAGCAACTATCATATTTTTCGACGTAAATATATTTTTCTTTTCAATAACCAGCCAATATACAAGCACAATTCCCGGAATAACAATAGCGGTTTCTTTTGAAAGAAGAGCTAAAAAATACGCAATCCAGCATAAAATGATATTTTTCCAATCCAATTTTTCCTTAAAATCAAAAAACCAAATTAATGTCAATGCTGTAAATATTGTGAGCAAAACATCACCTCGAGAGGGTATCCAAACAACTGAGTGAGTGAACATCGGATGAACACAATATATCATTGATGCTAAACCGGCCGTCAATTCCTTGTATTTCAGCCGCTTAAAAAGAACATATATAAGTAGGCATGCAATAATATGGAAAAATAAATTATTCAAATGATAAATAAAAGCATTATCTCCACCGATTTCTTTTTCTATTACGAAAATTCCCGTCTGAAGTGGTCTGTAAAAATTGCCATAAGATTGAGTAAACACTCTCCCAATTTTATCTATTCCGCCAATTGTGCCAACAACTTCATTTTTAATCTTATTATCATCAAAATTAACAAAACCATAAAAAAGATGCTGAGAATAAACAACTAATGACACAACTATTATCAAGATATATGGTTTTGTAAAAATTTTTGATAAAAAATTTGAATTCTTAGATATATTCTTATTTAAAACTGCCTTGTCTTTAGTTTTAGTATTTGACTTCTTACTATCTGACTTTTGATTTTTCGCTTTCCCACCTGAGATTTTCTTTCCCATCACATAAATCCTAATTGTCTTTTTCTAAATTATCTAAATTACTATAAATGCAAAAATACAGAAAAAAGATATGTAAAATTAACTATATACAAAAAAAAACGACGGGCATTTCTGCCCGCCGTCTTTTGATTTATTTATCATTTATCATTTCATAATAATGAATTGATCTATGATGACGTCGTTGCCTGCCGATACACCGAGAGTGTAAGAGCCAGGAGCAAGATACTTGGTGAATGGTATCTCGATTAAGTGAGTTCCTGCGTTCATTGGTTGATTGTTGAACTTCTCAATAACCATTCTACCGTCGGCTGAGTAGATCGAGATATTTACATTTCTTGGCTCTTCCAAGCTAATGTAGAAGCTAATCTTATCGGTTGCAGGATTAGGCATAATTCTGCCAACAGTAAGTACATCGCTGTAATGATAATCGTTTCTACCTGCTTGTGGTCCTTCGTCAACACCTTCTCTTGGAGCAGTCATACGGCTATTCGGGTTGTTTGTTACCCCAGAAGTATTGGTGTTGTAGCTGTAAATCGGATTGCCACCATTGTTGTTTACGTTATATTCAAGAACTTTGAATGCGTATTGTGTATTTCTTGTCAAGCCAGTTACGATAACACCTGTGCCTGTGCCTCTGTATACTGCCCAAACATTTGAACTTGCTTCAGGCACTTCATCTCCAGACATAAACACGGAGTTAGCATTATAAACTACACCGTTGTAAGGCACTTCGGTAAGGTCAGTATAATATGATTGCTTAGCAAGTACGATACAACCATTACCATTACCTCTTGTCCATCTGAACATCAAGGATGTTTGACCAGGAGTTCCAACAAACACGATATTGCTGGCTTGTCTCGATGGTGGTGTCATTACAACTGTAAACGCATTACTGTTAACCTTGGTAAATGTTCCTGATGTTGGCTCGAGTACAACGTTTGTTTCTCCATTGCTTGCCAAGTATGTCATATTGATTGTGGTTTGGCTGTTTCCTGCTGAAATAGTACCTGTTACATAACTGCCACTGATTGTACCGTTACCGTCGCCACTAAACTTGGTAACTGTTACAGATGTTGCTGCAGTTACATTTGCAGGATTGTTATTTTCATCAAGTGTTTGTACTGTTATGGTAAACGACACGCCAGTAACTTGAGTTGCTATGTTTTGTACGATAGCAATCTTGGTTGGTGGCAATGAAGATTGAACAGTTAGCAATGCACTATTTGAATTAACGCCATCAACTGGGCATCCACCATTGTTAGCATTCAGTCTGTAATGCTTGCCGTTAAGATTAGCAACGTTGGATATTACAAGTGATGCTGTTGTAGCGCCACTATACACTCCACCGTTATTAATATTAGTCCAGTTAGTATTGTCGTCTGATACCTGCCAACGATATGTCAAACCAGATGGTGATGTAGTTGCTGTAAATGTATGTCCGCCACCATATAATTCTACATCTTGAGGATGTACTGTAAATGTCGGCTCAACAGGCACGGTTATGGTAGCTACATTTGAAATAGAACCACCACTTGGGCAACCATTGTTCCATACAATTACTCTATACTCGTAATCACCTGTTGTTTGAACATTTGTTATGGTCAAAGTTTGAGTTGTATAACCGGAGTAAATACCTCCATCTACAATATTTTGCCATCCACCGTTATTTATCTGCCACTGATATGTGGTTGCTGTCGGTGTTGCACTGGCGCTTATTGTCATATTGCTATTCAAGCAAAGAACTTGAGTTGAAGGTGTAATCGTAACTGAAGGTGTAGCTGGTACCGTCAATGTTGATGTTCTTGAAGATATCCAGTCACAACCATCAATCCTTACTTCTGCTTTATACAATCCACTATGGGTGGTTGCTACGCTATTGATTGTATAGCTCAAGCCAGTTCCCACAGTCGCCCAAGTGCTTCCACCATCTGTACTAAATCTCCATCTTACATCTGTGTAAGCACCATTGATTGTAACTTCATATCTGTGGTAACCACCAACGCATACGATAGGACCTGAAACTGGATCAGTTGAAAATTCTGGCGATGCCAACACATTAACTGTTACTGTAAAGTTAGCACTGCCACAGTTGTTCGTTGCAGTAAGTCTATACATATAGCCATTTACAGGTGTGCTAATTGTATAATCTTCGTTCGTACCAATAGTCGTCCAGTTTGCACCGCCATTTGTAGAGCGCTCCCACAACCAGCTTGTTGCATTAGTTGTAGTTGCATTAAGGGTATAAGCATTACCACCGCAAATCTCTATTTCGCTGTTCAAGCCAGAGATAGTCGGAGCAGATAATACGTTGATTTGAGCTGCATTTGAAGCTACCCATGCAGTACCACAAGCGCTGTTTTGTGCTTGTAATCTGTATTGTTTACCATTAAGACCATTGACATTTGAAATGGCCAAGCTATTAGTAGTTACTCCACTATATACTCCACCATTTGCAAGATTTGTCCATGTTCCATCGAGTATCTGCCATTGATAAGTATCTGCATTAGTCGGTGTAGATGTAAATGTCCAACCACTATTTGCACAGACGTTAGCATTTTGTGGATGTGCGTTTGTGCCAAATACAGGAGCTGCTTCTACAGTTAGCACTGCTACAGTTGATAATGCCCAATCGCAGTTAGCTGTATTTCTTGCCATCAATCTGTATCTGTAGCCGTTCATCGAACTTCTTGCCTGGATGGCATAAGTAGTAGCATTTGCTCCACTAATGTTGGTATAGTTATTACCACCGTCGATTGAAATCTGCCATTGATACTCAGTAGCATTGCTTACAGTTGATGCAAATGTATGACCAACGCCATCGCAAAGCACTACGCTTGAAGGTCCATTAGAGAATGTTGGGGTCAGAGCAACATACAATCTTGCTGAGTTGGAATATGCCCAAATATCACAGATGTTATTCTTGGCGGCGGCTTTGATATATCTGTTGTTCATAGCTGCTGTGGCTGTGCCAGTATATGTCGAATTGGTTTCGCCCAAGTCGGTCCAATTTGTTCCATCAGTTGAATATTGCCACTTGTACTCAGTTGCATTAGATGCAGTGGCTGAGAACGAGAAGCTTGCGCCTTCGCAAACGTTCTGTAGTGAAGGTTGGCTTGTAAATGTTACATTGTTTTGTATTACAGTTAATACAGCATCATTAGATGCCACACCGTAGCAACCGTCGTTAGAAGCAACTACTCTAAATCTTCTGCCATTCAGCGAAGTTACATTCAGAATAGTAAGGCTGGCTGTATTGTATCCTGTAAAGTTTGAAGTTGAAATGTTGTTCCATTGATTCAAGCCAGAGTCATAAATCTGCCATTGGAATCCATTTGCATTTTGTGCAGAACTTGTAAACACGTGTGAGCCACCAACACATACGGTAGCATCTGTTGGGCTATCACCTGTTCCAAATTCTGGAATATCCGGTACAAATATATATGCAATGTCGGAGTATGCAAACGAAGATGGGCAGTTATCATTCGTAACTTTTAGTCTGTATGAGTAACCATCTAAGTTTCTAACGTTTGTTACGCTTGTTATGCGTAATGTATTTGTCTTGTAGCTACCAGATTCATAAGGAGCCACGTCAGCGTTCTCCCAGATGTCTTGACCGTCATTGGCGGCAGTTCTATATTGCCAAGTCATATCGGTATAAGTACCTACTAATAACTGAGCATCCATAGTTGATGGGAATGGCGAGCAAACTGTGTAGCTTCTCGGTTGTCTCGTGAATATTGGTACGCTTGTAGTGTGTAGAACAGCTCCAGCAGAGAATTTCCATGTTTCTGGGCATCCATCGTGCTTGGCGCCTAATCTATACATATTACCACCAAGATTCTGTACCAAGCTAATATCAAGCTTCGTTGTTGTTACACCGCTATATACTCCACCATCTGTTAAGAAGGAGTATGAGGCTCCGTGGTTTGTTGAAATTTGCCACATATACTCATTTGCAAGTGGTGCAAATCCTGTAAATGATGCGTTATCATATTCGCATATGGTTTGCTCAACCGGTTCAACAGTAAACACTGGTGTAGCAGGTACTCTGATAACTACAACGTCAGTCGCAGTTGCTGAGCATTCGTCGTTCCAGATCTTCAGCTTATAGCTGTATCCATCCATAGCAACGATAGGATTCAATATCTTCAATGCACTTGTAGTCGTGCCTGTGTAAACGGCACCATCTGTAATTTCAGTCCAGCTTGATTCGCCAGGTAACTGCAATTCCCATTGCCAATGATCTGAATTATATGTTATTGCAACTAATTGGGCATCTACCGCATTTGTTACAACGCATACCGTATGAGAGCCCATTTCGACGCCACCAAAGTTTGCCTCTGGAATTACTGTTAATGTAGCCGCATTAGATGAGTTGTAAGAATCTGGGCAACCAACGTTCCTTGCACCCAATCTATATTCTGTTACAATAGGTGCTGCAGGATACAATGGTCTTGTAACAACCAGAGTTGTTGTAGTAGCACCACTATATCCAAACTCTGAATTCGTAGCCGTTTGATTTGCCAGATTAACCCAATTGCCATTGATAAATCTCTGCCAGTTGTACGTTGTTTGGTTGTTTGCTGTTGCTGTAAATGATGCTGAAGTAAATGCGCATTCTATTGTAGCATTTCCAGGTTGTGAGGTAAATGATGGTGTAGTCGGTACAGTAATTGTTGCTACGCTCGACTGACCCCATGAATTTGGACAATCATCCATTCTTGCATACAACCTAAATTGTCTGCCATTCAAGAATGTTGACGACTCGCCATTAATCTCAAATACCAATTTCGTTGTAAATTCTCCAGTATAAGGAGCTTTTGTTGCTAGTAGTGATACAGATGATAGTTCTACCCATGAAGAACCCTCATAAGTCATCCATTTGTATTCATCAACCACAGTTGCATAAGATGTCAACTCTAGTTCTGTTTGTTCAGTATAGCATACGGTAGCAGATTCTGGATGTAATACAAATTGTGGGTCTGGTTTCACTGTAAGAGTTACAACATCAGAGTTTATACCCTCAACTATGCAACCATTAATTCTTGCTACAACCCTGTATTGATTACCATTCAATCCAGCAGGTATATTAATAGCTAATGTATTAGTATATTCACCGTCGTATGCATCTTCATCATATCCTTCTGAGTCTGTCAGGTCAACCCATACATTGTTCTGTAATATCTGCCATACCCATTGATTAGTATTGTTTGCCTGAGCGGTGAATGAAGTGGCTACGTCTGAGCAAACAGTAACGTCGTTCGGTTGATATGTAAATTCAGGTACGCGAGATTCCACATACAACGTTGCAGGATCAGACAGAACCCAAGCCATTGGACAATTCAAATCAGAATTCCTAATCTTCACCCTATATGGGAAGTGGGTAATTGTTGGCTCAGCATTTTCAATTGTCAATGTTGCTGTGTTTGTACCAGTAACAGTTGCCTGATGGTGACGCGGGAAGAATCCATCTGTAAGGTCTAACCAAGCAAACGCATCTTCACGCCATTGCCATTGATATTGATCTGCATTTTCAGCTTCAACAAAGAATGATGTTGTATTGCCGTTGCAAACTGTATGAGTTACCGGTTGCGTGGTTACAATTGGATCTGGGATTATCGTTATAACAGCAGCATTAGACGAAACTCCATAAATGGTACCCATATTCGGACATTCATCATTCCATACCTTAAGCCATATTGACCATCCATCTAGTCCACCAGCATGATTAAACTGTAAACTAGTTGTTTGCGAGCCAGATACCACTACACCATTAGGATAAGGAATACTGTTTGCTGACGAACCATCTTCAAACAACTCGATACCATTACCTCTGTTGAACATCCATTGCCATTTGTAGCATTTTCTGGTTCAACTGAGAATGTGTACGGTTGGTCAGAGGATAGTGTAACATCTTCAGGATGTTCGTTAAATACTGGCTCAACAGGTATATTGAGCGATGCAGGAGCAGATGTAATTACACTATTAGTGCAATAGAATTTACTTCTTGCATTTACTCTATATGTATAGCCATGCTTCAAGGCAAGGTTTTTAACAGTTAATACTGATGTTGTTACTCCACTGTAATCTCCACCATTATTAAGAGTTTGCCAAACACCGTTATTCTGCCACTCCCATTGGAATGTAAAGTCATTGATTAATGATTGTTCTTCAACATTCACGGTAAATGATGCGCTGTAATCATCTTTACAAGCTGTTACACTGCTCGGTGAATTTGCTACAATCCAAGGAATGTTGTGGAATGTAAGTGGTATTACGCTAGATCTAGTCCAAGATGTCGGGCATCCGATATTCTGGGCAAGAAGTCTATATTCTGTATGTCTCAATTCTTCAGAGATATTGCAAATTACCAAATCAGTTGTAGTCATACCCGAGAAGTATGTATTATCTGTTATAGCATACCAACCTTCTTCTGGCTGCAAACCATTATTAGTATTATGATATCTCATTTGCCATTGATATGTGCTTTCATCATAAGCATTTGTCAAGCCATAGCTAAACGTGGTGCAATCACCAAGGCATACTGACCTGCTCGCTGGTGTAGCACCAAACTTTGGTGTGTCAGGAGCAATAAGTGTTATTTCTGGTGAGAATGCGAAGGCATCGCAAGGCACTCTATTGTATGCACCTAATCTAAGAACAACACCATCAAAGCTTGTATTGTCATTGACAACTATTGTTAAAGATTTTGTAGCTTCGCCAAGATAATTGGAACTGTTATTGAATGTTGCTGAAGCAAGTTCATCCCATGTTGTTCCATCTTTGTATTGCCATACGTATTCGTTATTAGATACATGATTTGTAGGCTCGAAATCAAATGTGTAAACATATTGTTCACATACTGTATATGATACGTCGTTGCCTGTAAATGTCGGTAATACCGGGTCGTTCAAGAAGAACTGAACTGGATTAGATAACCTTGCATTTTCTAATGTCGGACAGTAGTTCTGGAATGCCTGTAATCTGAACCAATATCCATCAAGCCCGTATCCATAATTGATAATAAGTTTTGTATCTGTAACTCCGTCGAATTGAGTTGTTGTCAAAGCATTATATTCGTAATCAACGCCAGGATATACATAACCTATCGGCACATTCTGCCAATTCGTACCGTCAGGACTCCACAACCAGCGATAGCTGTTGGATTGAGCGACAGCTGCTGACAATGTAGCTGAATTTTCTGGACAAATTGTTGCGCTCGAGGCTACCTCATTGTTGATTCTTACGCCTTCAGTAAAGGTCGGGAAGGCAGTTTGTACCCACATTGTATGAGCATCTGAATAAACCCAAGTTTCCGGACAATTACCGTTCTTTGCCTTCAAGCGATAGTAGTACCAAGAGTTGTAAGACCTGATATCTGTCAACGTCATAGTCATACTATTTACGTTATCGTATTCAATACGGTGTTGACCATCTGTTCCTGTCGAATTTTGGTTGTTATCTGGGTCAACATGACCGTCGATAATATCTCTCCAAACGCCACCAACAACATTTGTAGGATCAAAGTCGAACCACTGCCATTGCAAGTCGGTGTAATCTTCGACATTTTCAACGCCAAAATGGTGGTCGTCATGCCAGCAAACTGTAACGTTAGTTGGTGCCATTGTAATCTTAGGATCTGGCTGTAGCCAAAGCTCAGCAACATTAGATAAAGTCCCACCTACTGGGCATTCATCAACCCATGCTTTCATCCAATAACCTCTTAAATGGTCACCATCGGAATTCTTTAGGAAGCCATGAGCATTCGTTATCCTAAGTTTGGTGGTTGTTGCGCCTTGATATGTTATACCATTAACAGTACCATCTGTAATTGGAGATGGAGCTACGTCGGCTCCGTGATGCCACCATTGGTATCTTGTCGCATTCTCGGATGTTGCTGTAAATGTCCAACCTCTATATTCGCATATTGTTGCATCTTCCGGATGTGTTGTAAATTTCACTTCTGCCGGTACATATACTGTACTCGGAGTTGAATACATCCAATTGTTGCAAATGTTGTTTCTTACCTTCAATTGGTAAATAGCATGTGTTGGATCTGAAGGATCTATCATCTTGGCACGGTCAACATTTTCGATGACTATATACTCTGGATGGTCTTCCCACCAATGCAACTGATAGCCTTCCTGGATGTTTACAAATGCACTGCCATTCCATATCATCCATTGATAATTATTCAAATCATAATGTGGCACGTCTGACGATACACCAATGCTTACCGTGGCAGAATTGCCGGCACATACTGTTTGTGAATAGCCATCAGCTAAGAATTTAGGTAATGTGTTAATTATTAGTTGTATTGGATCAGAAATTGTCCATGTTGTCGGGCAACCATTATTCTTTACTTTCAAGCGGAATAAGTCGCCATCCATCATATTATCTCTTGTGTTGTGAACTGTAAGCGTAGCACTCTGTCCTCCACTATACGTTCCACCACCTGTTGTTGTTCCATCAGTTACCTCATACCAACTTGTACCATTATTATAGCTAACTTCCCATTGATACTCAAGCAATGTGAAGAAATGCGTATTCAATGTCTGTAATGGATAGTAGAACTTGCCATCAACATCAAAGCACATAGTAACATTAGGTTGATTTTCTGCAACAAATTTAGGTGTTTCTGGTACTACAAGAGTTATAACAGTCGATACAGCTGTTTTCGGACAATTAACTGGAGTGCTAGATGATGTAGCATGCAATCTTAATTTCATACCATCATATGTGTCATAATCGCCATCTTCAGGATTAAATATCAACTGTGTTGTTGAAGAGCCTGTAAATTTAGTATAATTGCCAGGCAAATCTTTCCAAGTAGTTACGTCAAGATATTGCCACTTATAGATAGCACCGTGTGTAACTGGATTTCTGTTGAATGAGGCAGATTCGCTTTCGCAAACTATCACTTCGACGTCCTGTCCACCAAATGTTGGCTTGTTGATTTCATTGACGTATAATGTAGCTACATGAGAAGGTACCCAGACGTTCGGGCAGCCAATCATCTTAGCATTTATTCTGTAATATAGTATTTCGCTGGGCCAAGTGTCTGCTGATCTTGCCGTCTTAGGACCAAGCACTGTTAATTCTATATCATCAGTACCTTCATACTCAGTACCATCGGAGATATTCTCCCAAGTAGTGTTGTTTGTGCTAAATTGCCATTGATATCCGGCAGCGTCATTAGCCACTACTCCAGTGAATGAATGTTCATCACCTGGGCAGATTGAAGCTGACGAAGGCTGCTCTGTAAATGTAGGATATTTCCTGTTAATATAAAGTACCGCAGCATCAGAATATACCCAAGTTGTCGGGCAATTGTCATTTCTTGCTGCAAGACGATATACATAACCATTATTAATGTCTTTGACACCATCAGGAGTAATTATCGTTAATGCAGTCGTTGAATATCCGTCGTATTCTAATTCGTGTGATGGAGCATAATGCTCACCACCGGCTGGTTGGATAAGATTACTATACAAATCAAGCCAATTAACAGAAGAGTAATCATTCTTCCATTGCCACTTGTATTGTGGATTGTCTAACAAAGCAAAGTTACCAGGAATTGATGTAAATGTCCAACCCTCCCCAATACAGAGAGTTACATCTTCTGGCTGTACACCTTGACTAAAGTTAGGTTCAATTGGAATATGAATTCTCGCAATACCAGAAGGCAGACCGTGTTCTGGACAGAAGATACCGTAGCCTGAACTCCAAGTCAACAACTGATATGACCAACCGTTATATTTACCTGCATTGTTAATGTTTAGCTTTGTAGTTGTTGCACCTACATAATCATCTTCATAATTTGGAAGATCTGTCAGATATTCCCAAGTTGTTTCATTGCCTGGTTCTCCTGGTGCCTTATATGTCCACATGTGTCTCCAACCAGGTAATGCTCTTGCTTTGAGAACAACATCACCATCGCTGCATACTGTGATAACTTGGCTTTCCATTGGTATTGCACCTGGTACATAATAACTCGGTTCGTCAGGTATCCAGAGTCTAGCTGGTCGTGAAGGAATCCATGCATCTGCACAATATTTCTCATGACCATAGAAGTCTAGTTCGTGGTTCATTGCAAGCAATCTAAACAAATATCCATCCATGTTGTCATATAGATTAGATATTGTCAAAGTCTTGCTCTCAGAGCCATAAACCGAGAATGTCGAGCTGGCACCATCATCCATAGCAATCCATGTTGCACCATTGTCAGTACTGTAATACCACTGCCAATGTGTCGAGTTGTTTACTTCTCCCCAGAAGCTAATACTACTGTATCCTTGTTCGGAGCAGATAGTTTGACTCGCAGGATGTCCATTAACTGTAAATTCTGGATGTTTATCATAATATATTGTAATTGCATCAGATTCTTCCCAAGTAATCGGGCAACCGTCATTCTTTGCTAGTAATCTATACTGCACTTGTTTGTCGAGTATGCCAACACTTGAGTTTAATATCGTAAGAGTTGGTGAATTGTATCCAGTAAAGCTGGTTATAATTTCATCTAAACCACTGCCATTCGGTTGATAGAATCCTTCGAAGTATGTCTGACCAGTCAAGTCAACCCAAGCTGAGCCATCTCTGCTCATTTGCCACTGATATGTTGTCGGTGGGAATGGAGGATTATTTATAACTTGAACATTAAGCACAACATCTTCAAATGGGCATATAGTAGTGTTCTTTGCAGAAGGATTATAGCTGAAATGTGGTGTTTGAGGTACATATAATGTTATTGTTGCTGACGGTACATCGTAGCATGTTACACCACCTACTTGATGGCTCGCTCTTAACCAGAACCTGGCACCGTTGAATGTTGTGCTTTCCATAGCATTACCTGGTATTACCAACGCAGTGCTATTGTAGCCAGACCAACCAGTCCAATTATTAAATTCAGAGCCGACACCAACTTCAAATGTGCTGCTGTTTACATATACCATCCATTGAAACACATTAGCATTTGTTACGTCGCGTGTCAAAGTAGCATCATACCATTCACATACTGTCTGGCTCAAATCTGCTTCTGAGAATACAGGAATATGGGGTACAAACATTGTTACTGGCTGGAAGAATGACCAGGAAAGTGGACATCCTTGATGCTTAGCGGCTATTCTAAAGAAGATAACCGGTGGCATATCCTCATTAGCTCTAATTATCTCAAGCGTAGATGTATTCTCACCACTGAAAATAAGATTAGCGTTGCTATATGTATCCACATCTGACCAAGCACTTTCATTTAACGAGTATTCCCAATGGAATTCGTCACCAACGATAACTTCTGTGTTGTATGTAGCAGATGAGCCCACACATACTGTTTGACTACTTGTTTGATAAGTCAAGGCGGGTCTAGCCGGAACAAATAGCGTTCCTACTGCTGAGTAATTCCAAGTTGATGGGCAACCTCTGTTTGTTGCTGCCATTCTGTAATAGATATAACCATCATGGTGAGAGCCGGCTTCGGTCAATGCTTGAGCTAATCTTACAGGATTAATAATAAGATTATCTGTTGTAGCATTGCTAAAGCTTGCACTGTTTGTAGCTTCGACTGAACCTGTAAATGGATAGCTGACAAGATTATTATAGCTGCTGCTAACTAACCATTTAA
>CAYVTD010000008.1:0-72523 GCA_964454445.1 uncultured Hyphomicrobiales bacterium | reverse complement strand
ATATGCTGTTCCTCTCCCTAAATAAGCTGGGGCATATAAAGGATTTGATTCGATGCTCATTACAAGCACTTTTTCGCTCGGTTTTACATTTCTTTTTAAATAATCTGCTACTTGTCTCTGCTCGTTTATGATTTCTCCTATTAGATATGGTCTATCGAAAATGCGATGATATTTTTCCTTATCATTGAAATAATAACAAGGAGCAAGAGAATAGTTGAAATATCTGGCAAATGGACCAAAAAACAGAGCAAAAGCAAGCAACCCAGAAGTTATTATGATGTTTATATGCTTTTTCCTTTTATCTGAAAATATTTCTTTTACAGCAAATTCAATACCAGTGGCTGATAACAAGGTTAATGGAAGATAAAATCGTAAATAATGATAGAAATAATATTTTCGCTCGAGAAAAACACTCAATAAAAAAAAGAGTATAATAAGCAACGAAATCAACAAAAAGCGTTTTTCTTTTGCTTGTATCGAATAATTAATACCTATTTCTTCTTTACTATTATTTTTTATTATCGAATAAATTGAAAAGAAAGCTGCGATAGTAAGCAAAAGCGAATATTTTGTTCCAAAAAAGCCGCCGATCACTTTTAAACTGTAAATAGCAAAAGAGCTTGTTAGAGGAGGATTATCTGCATAAAAGGAGAGATATTGCATAAGATTGCTAAATCCGTGGCGAACATCGACATCAATAAACGGGAGCGAAACCAGCGAGAATGCCATCAAAAAGCCAATTGCCTGTCTCTCTATTGTTTTAAATAACTCCTTATAATTTTTAGTGTTTAAAATATCAAACAATGCAAAGGGTATAAGTATAATACCAAAGCTGTATTTCATTCCCGTAATTATTCCGGCAAGCGCTCCATTTAAATAATGATATTTTGAAAACTGCTGTTTTTCAACAAATAAATAAATTGACCAGACAATCGGCAAAGCGATGAAACCTTCGCATTGGGTTACATTTTCGAAGTTCATACTGACAAAGGAAATAGCATAGATTATTGCTGATATGGCTGGTGTGTATTTGCCAGAAAAGATGCGTTTTGATACGAAAATAATCGAGATTATTGTTGCCATTTGCCAAATATAGTCGGTCAATCGCAGATAGAAAGTCTCCCAACTAAAAATTTTATAAACCATTGCGAACAAATAGTAAACAAGAGGCGGCTTAACATCAACATAATCAACATAAATCTTCCCCCCATCGGCAATTACTTTGCCGGCTGTTGCAAAGATTGACAAATCGAGGGATATTGGGAAAAATACTAATGGCAATAATAACAATGCTGATAGGATTATCGTTGATATATAAATTTTCTTCGACATTATTCTAAGTTGATTTTGCCTGTTTTTTGCCTTTATAGGCATAAGACAAACTCTTGTAGATGATAAATGCAGAAAAAACGAGGATGGCTGCACCCCAAAACCAATATGGTAAAAGCAAGTGTTGTTGCATTACCATAGTATCAGAATAATAATTCTTTCCTTCAATGGCTCCCCCGTCTGAAAAAAGATAACCGATGCTTAGATACAAGCTTACAAGAGATTGGATGCCAAGAAATTGAAGGGTAAAACGCTTAAGCGATGGGCTTGCTTTTAAAGAAATAAAAATGATAAAAATTGAGAATAGCAAGATTATTCCCGTTCCAAAGCCAAATAGCGGTCTTATCCAAAAAATAATTGATATTGCAAGCATAATAGAAAACAATGTAAGTATTATTTTCGTAAGTTTTTCATTTGTAGCAGCATAAATAAACAAGCCGCCAATGAAAGTAGGACCTAAAGGACCTGCAGCAGCAACGATTCCCCTACCAATTCTTCCAAAGAACAAATCGCCCGTATGAGTTGTCAAGCCAGAACCATCAGGATAAAGTTCAAGACGCAAGAAATCGCCACCAAGAAAAATTGCTGTTATACCATGCCCCATTTCGTGAAACCAAGTGCCTAATATTGTAAAAGGATATAAAATGAAATTCCCACCCGGAACTTGCCACAATACGATAGTCCCAATCGCAAAACCTAATAACCACAAAACAGATTTATTTTTATTATTATCTGATAAAGTGTTTTTTTTCAAATCTAATTGATTGTCAAAATCCATTTAAGCCTCTCCAATCAAATCTTTGACTGCTTCAATCATACTATCGTCGTGGAAGCTGCTTTTTGTAAGATAATAATTAGCACCAGCATCGAGTCCTCGCATTTTGTCTTCTTCCCTATCCTTGTAAGAAACAATCATAACAGGCAGATTTTTATAATTTTGGTTATTTTTAATCCTCGCTACGAAATCGATGCCATTCATTCTTGGCATATCGACATCGGAAATGATCAAATCAAATTTTGAACGGTTCAGAGTGTTCCAACCATCCATGCCATCGACAGCACTTTCCACCTCGTAGCCCTTGTTTTCTAGTAGTTTTCTTTCGACTTCGCGCACTGTTAGAGAGTCGTCCACAATGAGAACACGTTTTTTCCGGGTTGTTATTAGCTCCTGGTCGCCACCGATTTTATCAACTTTTTCTTTTGACAGGATTTTGTCGATATTGCGAACCATATCATCGACATCGACAATTAGCACAGGTGTGCCATCTTCTAAAATTGCTCCGGCGGCAATACTGTTAATTCTTCCCAGTTTTGGGTCGAGAGGAATGACAACTAAATTTTTTTCTCCGAGAAATTTTCCGACGACAAGTCCATATTTTCCTGTGCCTTTGCTAGTCTGACGGAATCGGTCAGCAAGAACAATTAGAGGGTATTGATTAGCATCTTTTGTCGTTTTGTTTAAGCCAAAAACTTGCAAAGCATCGACAATACCTATATGTTCCCCCTCAAAAGTGCAGTATTGGCGGTCTTCGAGCAGTTTTATACTTTCTTTGTTGATTTTTAAAATACGCTCAATTCTTGAAAGCGGAAAACCATAGATTTCGCCATTTATCTCAACAAGCAACGAAGGCATAACCGACAAAGTCAAAGGTAATTGCAAGATAAAGATAGATCCAAGTCCAGGCTCCGATTCTGCCCTGATGGTGCCGCCAACTTCGTGGACCATGGAGAAGACAACATCAAGGCCTACACCTCTGCCGGAAATCTCGGTTACCTGCTTTGCTGTCGAAAAACCGGGAAGAAAGAGAAATTCCATCAGTTCGGAAATTTTCATTTTTTCTGCCATTTGCATAGAGGTATAACCCTTTTCGACAATCTTGTTCCTGAGTGATTCTGGGTCGATGCCCCGCCCATCGTCGCTTATGCTTATAATGAGCATACCTGAGCTATGCCTTGCCTCGATAGTTAGTCTTCCTGTTGGATTCTTGCCTGCGGCAACCCTGATGTCGGGTGTTTCAATGCCGTGATCAATAGCATTTCTTACGAGATGTGTAAGTGGTGATTCGAGTTTTTCGAGAATATCTCGATCAACTCTTGTTTTCTCGCCTTTAATCTCGAGAAAAACCTTTTTACCAAGAGTTTTAGCTAGATCGCGAACCATTCTCGGGAACCCCTCAGAGCGTTGAGTGCCATATACCGCTTCTGAAAATGGTTTCATTCGAGTGGCAATCGCTTCGGTATAAAGGCGCTCGGCTATGTTTTCGAGTCGTCTTGAAAATTGCTCGAACTCTTCGATATGCTTAATCAACATATCATGAGTTTTGTTTAGCTTAATTGTTGAATCACGAAAATCCTTATGTACGTTTTCAGGTATTATCGAAGGATCGAGTTTATTGAAAACGTTTTCTTTTAATGAATTTATCTCAGAAATCTCATTTTTCAATCTAAGCAAAGAAGCCGAAAAAGATTGGACTGATCTCGATTGAACGAGCCCCTCGCCAGCAAGCCCCATTAATCTGTTGAGGTTACTCGACAGTACCCTTACAAAACTGTCTTCCTGCTTGCTTACTGATGATAACTTAATGGGTTTTGAGTTATTATCGATTGGTTTTTGAACAATTTCAACTTGATCTCTTGCTTTTTCAATAGCCCTGTTTTCTGTGATCAGTTCTTTCCTCGGTATTTGCTTGTGAACCAAAGCTTCCGATTTTTCATACACCTTTTCGTTTTGAGCTTGTTCCTCAATATTAGGTTTACTAACTTTTTGAGTTAATTCGCCAGACAAAGAAAGCCGAATATTACGCTCAACATTATCAAGTTCAGATAGTTTATCATAAAAAAAGGAAGGAATATCATCTTTGTGCAAATTCGAGGCAGTCTTGTAAATACTATTGGCTGACTGCAATAAATTCAAATCAGTTTGTGTTAATTGAAATTTTTTTGCTTGAGCAGCTAAAAGCATATCTTCCATAGCTTGCGACAAAGCAACACCGACATCAAGACCAATTATCTTCACGGCACCTTTGATCGAATGTGCCGCCCTGGCAAGAGCCTCGTAATTAGATGATGAATCTAAATTAAAACTATTTATGCCATTTTCAAGGTTTTTTGAATGGATTTGCAATTCAGTTTGAAAAAGCTCGAGCATCGACGAATCGATGGTCGGCATCGGTGGAACAGATTTTTTTGAAACCGACGCAGCTATGTTTTCGTTTGGAATAATGGCATTTTCAAAAGAAGAAACTGCCTTTTTCTGCGGAGGGGAAAGTTCAATTTCATTTTTTGAAACAGGAGTAAGTGGCTTAGATAAAATTGATTTAATCTGTTTGCTCAGCTCTTCGATTTTTTCTTTATCAGCAACAATGGAAGTGGCAATTTCGTTTGGACTTAAAGCAGATAAAGAGGAAAAGATGTCATTTCCCGCCAGCAAGATGTCAATATCGTCGGAAAGGAGGGTGTGATTGCCCGATTGTGCCGCCGTTAAAACGTCTTCCATTGCGTGAGCAAGTACAACTGCAATATCCAGCCCGATTATTCTTGCTGCACCTTTTATGGAATGAGCCGCACGCATTAATGGCTCAATTTTTTTTGCAGAGTGGTCTTGCTCGATTTCCACAAGTCCGGTTTCAAGCTTTTTTGCATGATTCTCCAGTTCAATCCGAAAAAGCTCAAGCATCGATTGGTCGATTTCTATTCCTAAGCCAGCCATTAATAAACGAAACTCCTTTCGAGCGCAGCAAACAGCTTTTCCTCGTCTAAGATGCCAATTTCAATGCCATCGAGTATGCTTGTGCCGCAGGAGAACGAAGATCCAGCTTTAGCTACGGTTGAAGGAGGTTTTTTTATAATAGTCGGCTCTATCGGGAAGATGCCCTTGATTTCTTCTACTGGAAAGACATATCTGTCCCTTCCATTTGAAACGACCATCATAAAAAGAATCTTTTCGGAGTTATTTTTACTTAATCCGAGCATTTCGGCGGGATCGATACATATTAAAAGCTCGCCATTGATATTTGCAAGCCCAAGTAAAAAATTATTTGTTCGAAAGGGAATGCCGTGTATTTGCCTATACTCGAGTGCTTCATCGAAAAAAACTGTTTTCAAGGCAAGCCATTCGTTTCGCAGTCGAAAAACAAGGAAGGAAACTGAGTCGGCTACGGATTGCTTGAGCGGAGTTGCCAACCATTTTGTCCATTCTTGAGTGAAAGAATCGGGTATCTCCCTGTCGAGCAGATGGCGCCCCGATTTTGAATACTCAGGACAGCGGCGGCAATGAGCTAAAGTTTGCAACAACTCGCAACTTGCATCACCATAAACACCTATGGACTGCCAGCAATGTTTTGCAATAACTGTGTTTGGCTCACTCATAGATTCCTTTTGCTTTTTCTTGTCAATTATTCTTCGACTAATTCGAAATCCTGCTCTAAATCTGTTGCCCTTTTACCTCCGGACATATCAACAATTATGTCATCATAATAATCGGCGATGAAGGCAACTGTGTTTAATGTGTTTTTTAGCTCGTCGCTGTTTAGGCAGGAGCCAGTGATTGAATGGGAAAACGTTACTGTGTTGTCGAAAAGCAATCCAAAGGTGCCGAAGTGCATTTCAGCATTCTTTCTTAGTAAAAATGTCATCAACTCGTGGGTTATTGCAGCTCCTGTAACGACATTTGAAACGAATTCGACAATACACTCACGTTCGGTATAAGGACGCACTATCATCATTACTTGCGTCGAGCCACGCGTTATTGTAAACGTGCCATTGCCGAAATCGAGATGTTCTGTATAATCCTTATTCAAGAAATTTTTTAATTTTAATATGGTGGCATCGATTATTGCCTGTGGCGTTTCGATACCGTTTCCTTCATTTGAATATTCAAATTCCATTATTTATTTTCTCCAATAATGTTTTCAACAATCTTGAATTAACTATTTTCTTTTGCTTCAGGCAACAAACCCATCTTCGCTTTTAATGCGAGCAAATCGCCATCGACACTTGTGTTTGACGTCAGTTTTTTGAATTCTTGGTCGAGGCTAGTGTTTTCGCCAGCAAGCTCGCCAAAAGCCTCAGCTTCTGATTCGATTTTTTCGATTTTATTCTCATATTTGTCGAATTTGCTAAAAGCATCAGAGCCAACGCCGCTGAATTGCTGAGAAATCATTTTTTGTGCTTTTGCTGCTTGTGAACGGGCAATAAGAGTGCTTTGACGGCTTCGAGCCTCGTCAAGCTTTGATTTAAGTTGGTTTAGTTGCTCGCGAAGTTTGTTCGATGTATTTTTTGCTTGTTCGAAAATCGGTTGCAAGTCGTTGAAATTACGTTCTGAAATAGCCTTTTTTTCCAGAGCAGCACGGGCAAGATCTTCCCTGCCTGATTGCAGCGCTAGCACTGCTTTTTGTTCCCAATCATCTTTTTCTTTCCGTGCTTTTTCCATTTTCCGCTCGAGTTGCTTTTCGTTTGCAATGGCGCCGCCCACGGCAAGAGTTGCCTTATTGACCGACTCTTCCATTTCAATCACCATTTGCTTTAGCATTTTCTCCGGGTCTTCGGCTTTGTCCAAGGCATCGTTTACGTTTGCTTTGAACACATCTGCTATTCTACTGAAAATACCCATACTTACCTCTTTGATTTATAAGAAAAACAATATATTAGTGTTTCAAAAATTCTTCTTTTACCTAAAATACCAATATACAAATATTATTTGATAATAGAATAAGAATAATTATTTTTTTTAATACGGTTTTTGCGGAAAATATTGTAAAACACAAAGGGTAAGCTCATTCTTTGTTTATAATTATGGTTTAATGTTTGATTCATAGAATTTAAAAGATAAGTGGAATAAAATATAGCTCTTCAATTGATGATATTGAAATAGAGATTTCTATTCAAGCATTAAAAATATACAATATTTGTCGTGTCAAGCTTTCTTATTGTTTTTGAAAAGACAAGATTTTTTTATGAAATTTGAATTGATTTAAGTCATAAATAGAATGAAAGAAAAAATATTAGAGGAATTGTATTCAAGACAGCGATTTGGCATAAAGCCTGGACTCGAAAGAACTTATTATTTACTTGATAAAGCTGAAAATCCACAAAATTCCTTGCGAACAATCCACGTTGCCGGCACAAATGGAAAAGGCACTGTTTGCGGAGTGATTTCATCTATACTAATGGAAGCAGGCTATAAGGTAGCGCATTATACTTCGCCTCATATCAAGGATTTCAACGAGAGAATTCGCATAAATGGCACGAAAATATCAGATAAAGATTTAATTATGCTCGCTGAGGAATTCCTTAACATAGCCCACGATACTGAAATAACTTTTTTTGAGATTACAACAGCAATGGCTTTCAAGTATTTTGCTGATAACAAACCTGATTTTTGCGTTATCGAAACTGGGATGGGAGGGCGTTACGATTCAACAAATGTTATCAATCCGATATTGACGATTATCACGGAAATCGGCGTCGAACATACTGAATATCTTGGCGATACCATCGAAAAAATTGCTTTTGAAAAGGCAGGTATCATCAAAAAGAACGTTCCTTTGATATGTGCGGCAACAAAGAAGGAAGCTATTGACATTATCGTAAAAATCAGCAAAGAAAAAGACTCGCATATATTTGTTCCGAAGGATATATTTAATGTCGGAAAACCTGTCTATTTTCCAGATTTTACGATGAGCTTTGAAATAGAAAGTCGAGTCAGGTATTTCGAGATAAAATCTCCCTTTGCCGGCGAGCATCAAATCGAAAATCTTCTGACAGCGATATCTGCAGTCGAACAATTAGGAATTAAAGAGGAAGAATTAATTAAAAATGGAATTTTAAATGCGATAGTCAATACAGGAACAATCGCAAGAATTCAGCAAATTAGAAAAGAACCTCCCTTGGTTATCGATTCTGCGCACAACCCGGATTCATTCAAAAAATTGAGGGATACAGTAGAGAAATGCTCAGGTAAAGGAGAAAAATGGACGGTTCTGTTTGCGGCAATGAGCGATAAAAACATTGAAAAAATGCTAGAAGCAATAAAGCCAATAACGGAAGAATTGGTAATAACAAAGCCAGAAATAACACGTGCAATGGAAATCCAAGAAATTACAAAGTTGGCAACTTTGCTTGGGTTTAAAAGAATGAAAATCACAAGTTCAGCTTTAGAAGGTATCGATTATGTGTTGCAGAAAGGAAAGCCCGCCATTGTCTGCGGTTCTTTCTACCTGCTTGGCGATATTGTTGATTTGCTTTGACATAGCAATTAAATAACAAAAAAAACGGCTCCTTTTTTAGGAGCCGCCTCTGTCTCACTTTACTGCTGCTGTTTATTATAGACCCTCAACGAAGCAAGGCCCTTTTTTTTGTGAAGACAAGAAGTTTCTCTTTATTGGTTTTATGGGTCGAGAAGTTTCTATCTTTTCACAACAGCATAGCTTAAATAATCTTTATGTGGCTGTCTGCTTAATTCTTTATGTTAAAAACAGTAATTATGACCTTTTATTATGAAAATTAATTTAACTAATTATTAATTTTATTTACAAATACAAAATAACAAAAATTTTTTTCAAAAAAAAATAAAATTATTTAATTCAACTTGCAATAGCTTTTAGGCTTATATTGGATTTTCAATTTTTCCCAGGCAGAAGAGAAATGAAATGATTTCATTTTTAATATGCAATTTTTTAAATTTGCAATAAAAATGAGAATGATTAAACAAACATGATCGAAAAGTATATAAATAAAGTAACACGTGGCGATACCTTGGATCTAATCAAGGAGATTCCAGATGGTTCAATTAATTTGATTATTACATCACCTCCTTATTTCTTGTGTCGTCTATATGGCAATGAGACTGTCGGTCGTGAAGACAATCCTTATGATTATATAAACAACTTATTGATTTACATTACTGAGTTTAAAAGGGTTTTGCATAAAGCGGGATCATTCTATTTGAACATTGGTGATGTGTATTTTGGGACAAAAGGTTTTATTAGGAATAAAGGCAAATACTCAAGAAAAACTGATATTCATTATAAAGAACATAAAATAGCCAAACCAGATGGGAAGTATCTTCAATATAAGCAATTAGATATCAAAAAAACATTTGAAGACGTACATTTGATTCGTCAAAATTGCAGCAAGCAATCCGATGGATAAGTCTTTTTTACTTATTTTTTTGCTTGATGTTTTTTTTTGGTTTTACTAGAAAAAAACAGCCCTGACTTGTAAGCAAGAAAGGGCTGGTAATATATCATCTTATTTTGCCAGAGAGACGCTTCTTCTTTCGCGAATAACCGTAACTTTGATTTGCCCGGGATATTCCATTTCGCTTTCGATACGTTTTGCAATGTCGTCAGCCATACGATCTGCTGTTAGGTCGTCCACGTGGTCTGGCTCGACAATGACGCGGATTTCCCTGCCTGCCTGGATAGCATAAGTCTTTGAAACACCGTCGAAACCTTGAGCAAGGTTCTCGAGTTTTTCGAGGCGCTTTACGTAGTTTTCTAGTGATTCCCGCCTAGCTCCCGGCCTGGCACCGCTAATGCTATCAGCAGCTTGCACAAGCACTGCGATGGGCGACTCCATTTCCATATCTTCGTGGTGCGCACCGATAGCGTTAGTAACAAAACGAGGCTCTTTGTATTTTTTTGCTATTTCGAAGCCTATAAGCGCATGCGGGCCCTCAGTGTTTTGATCGACGCATTTGCCAATATCGTGCAAGAGTCCTGCGCGTTTTGCCATAGTAGCGTCGATATCAAGTTCGGAAGCCATAAGCCCGCAAAGATGGGCAACCTCGATAGAATGGCTTAAAAGATTCTGACCATAACTCGAGCGATATTTCATCTTTCCGATGAGTTTTATCAATTCGGGGTGGATGTTGTGAATTCCTAGGTCAAGCATGGCAGTTTCTCCGACGCTAAAAATTTCTTCTTCGAGTTCTTTTTTGGATTTTGTTACGACTTCTTCGATTCTTGCGGGATGGATCCTGCCATCTTCCATAAGGCGCTCCAAAGAACGTTTGGCGACTTCTCGCCGGAATGGGTCGAAACCTGAAATGACAACTGCTTCGGGTGTATCGTCGATAATCAGATCGATGCCTGTTGCCGATTCGAAAGCGCGGATGTTGCGTCCTTCTCTACCGATTATTCTGCCTTTCATCTCGTCGCTATCCAAACTAACGACAGAAACAGTGCTTTCGACGCTGTGGTCGGAGGCGGTTCGCTGGATAGCATCTACAATAATATATTGTGCTTCTTTATGGGCAGTTTTCTTTGCTTCGTCTCGAATTTGCTTAATAAATGCAGCAGCTTCTTGCTTGGCATCGTTAATTAAACTGTTTGTTAATTGCTTTTTTGCCTCTTCGCGGTTAAGTCCGCTAATTCGCTCGAGTTCCTTGCTTTGCTCTTCGATAATATGGGCAGTTTCGTTGAGTCGTTTATCCAAGGTAGATTGCTTTTTGCTTAATTCTGTTTCGAGGATTTGCAATTGCTTTTCTTTTTTTGTATTTGCTTCAGCCGAACTATCGAGAGATTCTTCTCTTGCCTTAAGTTGCTTTTCGAGGATTTGTGTTTTAGCACGTCTAGTTTGAGTCTCGTTTTCAAATTCTTGTTTCTTTTTGTGCCATTCTTCTTTCACTTCGAGCAGTTTTTCTTTTTTCAAGCTAGAGGCTTCTTTTTCGCCATCTTTAATAATTTTTTTGGCACTGTCTTCTGCTTCTTTAATCTTGGCTGCCATAATTTTTTGAGCCATAAAATATGCGACGGCAAAACCGCCGATAAGCCCAACGATGCTCAAAACAGCCACAATAATCATTTCGTTCATTAGTTAACTCCTTTGCTCCCAGTTATTTGTTTCTTCATAAAGAAGAATATGTAAAAAAAAAGCCGTAACGACTAGATTGAGGACTATCACGATGTGAAAGAACCCAATATTCCACGGTGGGCAACATCCCGGCATTAGCATGCTTCCTCTGTGCTAATTTGCAACTGCTTTTTTGAGCGGTTGAGGCCTGCGTTTTAATACTGGAGAATGAATCCCTTGTTAGTTTTACTAACGGTTCTTTATAAACGTGGTGCAATCTAGTCGAATACGGCTATAACAACTTAATAATTCTTTCAAAGAACACTTACAACTCATAGTAACCAACAAATATATAAAACAAATTACAATCTGTCAACTTTATATTCCATGCTGTTTTGCAAAAATTCACTCATAGCATTAAGTTCATTGATAATATATCTATTGCTATCTGTATCTTGTTCTAAATATTTATAATGCTTTTCGGCGATGTTGAGCGCCGCTAAAATTGAAAGTGTTGTAGCCGATTCATCAGTATGACTTTTCTCGAGCGAACTTAATTGGCTATTGACCTCTTGAGTTACTTTTTGCAACAAGGATTCGTCTTCTCCCCGTAAGACATAATCTTTGCCGCCAATTATTACTCTTAATGATTTTGCCATTTCGCTCGTTATTTCAAATTATAAAAACTAAAAAGATAATCCTATGAAATCCTTTTTATATGTATACTTAAAAAAACATGTATTTAAAACTATATTTATTAAATTTAATAAATACTTTAACACTAAATTAATATAAAATATTAAATTTTGCAAAAAATTTTTTTTATATTATTTGCTTACGATGGGGAGACTAACCATTATTTCGGTGAGTCTGTTTGTTCATCTGAAAATTTAAAGGCATTGTCGGTTAGTTCTTCGACTATTTTATGAAAATATTCCATACTCATATTAAGTTGAGTCGATTTGATGTCAAATTATATTCGCGAAGCGCCACCATATAATTCTGCAACCTTATCGACAATCATTTTGATAGAGACAGCCGAGCTAAACTCAACGGATGGAGGTTTTGTGCCTTTGAGTTCGTGTTTGAGCGAATGATTGTAGAAAAGATAGTTAGAAACAAGTCGCGATAATCTAAAATATTAATAAAGTATTGAAATATTTTTTAAAAATATTTTATTAGCATAAACTTCATTAATTACATGAATATATTAAAAATCAAACAATTTATAATAAAGGAGCGTTAGAATGAAAGTAAGAGAAATATTGCGGCAGAAAGGTCCCGAAGTGTTTACCATCGGTGAAGATAAGCCGGTTTTTGATGCAATGAGAGTACTTGTTAACAATCGCGTTGGCGCATTGCTCGTTTTAAATTCTGATGCGAAAATTGTTGGTATCCTCTCCGAAAGGGATATTGTTCGTTTTGCTTTTGAAGATATAGAATCTATAAAAGAAAGACAAGTGAAAGAGATTATGACTAAGAACCTTTTAATTGTCGAGCCAAACGACGATATTGAGTATGTCGAATCTATTATGACCCAGAATAAAGTGCGGCATTTACCTGTTGTCTCCGATAAAATTCTGATTGGTATTATCTCCATTGGCGACATTGTCAAAACAAAATTTAAGCATATTTCTGCAGAAAATAAATATTTGCGGGATTACATCGAAGGCGGATTAGCATAAGGCATTTATCTTATGCCTTTGTTTGATTCTTTTTCTCAAAAATTTTACGAATTAAATAAATAATGCTAATCATACTATTTCAGGATTGGCTTTATTTGTTTTAATTATAGTTTTATGTTAAATTACATAGTGTTGTTTTTACAATTATTGTTTTTCGTAATTTTCATTGAGGTGCTTTTATGGAAAAAGAGTTAGAGAATTGGACTTATGAGGATTTTATTGGATTTGTATTATTGCATGTCGCAAAAGCTGACTTCGATATAAGCGTTGAAGAGAACAGAATGCTCGAAGAGGCAATCCCATTGCAAAGATTACGCGAGCTTAAGCGCTTGCATCATTTTAATTCTGACTTTGACAACGTTCAGTTGATTATGAAGCTTGGACAGAAGTACTGTTCTAAGCCTGAAGAAAAAGAGCAGCTTATGAAGCAAGTGATGGAGATTATAATGGCAGACAATGAATATAATTTATATGAAAAAAATGTGAAGCGCAGCCTCGAAATTCTTTTATCATAAACGGACAATCGTTGATTATTCTTTTTTAAATACTTCCAATTAACACAATGAATGTTTTATTAATTGGCGGCGGCGGCAGAGAACATGCTTTAGCTTATGCTCTTTATCATTCAAACTCTTTAGATAAACTTTTTTGCTTTCCCGGCAATCCTGGAATCTTCCAATATGCTGAATATGCTGATATTGAATTAAAAGCAGTTGAAACAGTTATCAACTTTTGCAAGTCAAATTCAATATCTTTAGTTGTTGTTGGTCCGGAGCAACCATTGGCAGATGGGTTATCAGATATTTTAAATCACGCGGGTATTAAGGTCTTCGGACCCAGCAAATTAGCCTCACGATTAGAATCATCAAAAACCTTTGCTAAGAGATTTATGCAGCGGCATAGCATTCCGACTGCTGGATTTGCTTCTTTTTCAAAAGAAGAGCGTGACTTAGCTCGCGATTATTTAAAAAATGCAAAGCTACCTGTTGTTTTAAAGGCTGATGGGTTAGCGGCGGGGAAAGGTGTTGTTGTAGCTGAAACACATCAAGAAGCTTTAGAGACAATAGATGCTATATTTGGCGGTATTTTCAAATCGGCAGGTGATAGCATTGTTGTCGAAGAATATCTTGAAGGCGAAGAAGCATCGATATTAGCTGTTTCTGATGGCAAAGACTTTATTACTCTTGCATCTTCGCAAGACCATAAACGAATTTTTGATGGTGATAAAGGCAAAAATACTGGCGGAATGGGTGCTTATGCGCCTGCTCCGATTATTACTAGCGGGTTGAGGTTAAAAATTGAACATTTGATTATTAAGCCAACCATAGAAGGAGCTATTAACGAAGGTTTTCCTTTTGTTGGCTGCCTTTATGCCGGACTTATGATTAAAAATGGCGAACCGTTTGTAATCGAGTTCAATGTTAGATTTGGTGATCCGGAAACACAAGCAGTCTTACCCTTGTTCAAAGGAGATTTTGCCGGTCTATTATATTCAGCAGCAATTGGTAAACTTGATAGTTCAAAAGTCGAGAACATTCAATCAGGGGCTAGTTGTTGCGTTGTGCTTGCCTCTGAGGGTTATCCTGATAAATATGATAGTCATTTTGAAATATCAGGCATTGCTGAGGCAGAAGAGCAAGGTGCCTTAGTCTTTCACGCAGGCACTAAGGCAGAAATGGAGCATTTATTTAGTGCAGGAGGGCGTGTGTTGGCTGTTACTGCTATAGATGAGAATATAGAAAGCGCAGTCGCAAAGGCATATAAATATGTTGAAATAATCGACTTTCAAAATAAATATTATCGTAATGATATTGGGAAAAAAGGTATTGACAAGCTAAGAAAAAGACAAGCCAATGATAATTAATAAAGTGTGCGTTTTTTGTGGAGCTAGCGCCAAATGCGACAGATTCTATCTTGATGAAGCCGAAAAGCTTGGGCATCTATTAGCCCAAATCGGAAAAACAATTATTTATGGTGGTGGCAATATCGGTTTAATGGGGCGACTTGCTGACGGCGCTTTAGCCGAAGGCGGAAATGTAATTGGTGTTATTCCTAATTTTTTGGAAAATCTCGAACTTGGGCACAACAAAATTGCCGAGCTACGCGAAGTGAAAACTATGCACGAACGCGAAGCGGCAATGATGCTCGATTCTGATTGTATTGTTGCTCTTCCAGGCAGTACAGGCACCCTCTCCGAGCTCCTTCAGGCGATAACCTGGAAGCGGCTCGGTTTGATAATCTCTCCCATTATCATAGTTAATTTGCAAGGTTATTTTAACCCATTAATTGAAATGCTTTTAAAAACTGAATCCGAAAAATTTATGGCCACAAGCCGTGGAAAAGTGTGGACAGTTGTGGCAAATTCAGAGGAGGCAATTAGTCTTATAGACAATGTTATGTTCAAGCCTGATGACAAATCGAATTTTGCTTGAGTTTTTCTTTATGTTAAGGCTATTTTAAAAGATTTTATTTAAATAATTTGTAAGGCAAGAATGCCTAAGTTTATTGAAATAGATAAACCTGGTAGAACAGATATACCTGTCTGTTTTGGAGTAATTCTGTTTTTGAGACAACCCCGTTATTATCTTAAAAAACGCTTTTTTTACTTTTTTTCATATCTTTCTTTCCACAATGTTTCCAATCGCTCTTTGAACTTGGCTTCCTTCCCAAAATTGCCAGGTTTATAGAACACTATGGGATCCATATCGTCTGGGAAATAATGTTCTTTAATGAAATGACCTGGAAAACTATGTGGATACTTGTAGTTCTCTCCATAGCTCTCTTTTTTCATATATTCAGTTGGAGCATTTCGCAAATGAAGCGGCACAATGAGCGGAGCGCCACTTTTAACAAGCTCCGTAGCGGCGCTTATACCGAAATAAGATGAATTCGATTTGGGACAAGAAGCGAGATAAGTTACTCCTTGGGCTAGATTGATGCGACATTCGGGCATTCCAATAAGCGTAACAGCTTGGAAAACCGATACTGCAAGCGAAAGGGCAAAAGGGTCGGCATTGCCGATGTCCTCAGAAGCGAAAACGACCATTCGACGGGCAATAAACTTCGGATCTTCGCCTGCATCGAGCATTTTTGCAAGCCAAAACAAAGCGGCATCGGGGTCAGAGCCTCTTAATGTTTTGATAAAAGCTGAAATTGTGTCATAATGAGATTCTCCCTTTTTATCGTAGCTTGCCGTTTTTTGCTGCAAAGCCCGTTCGAAATCGAGTCTGGTCAATTTTATCGTTTTCTGGCTTTTAGGATACATCTTCAGGGCAAGCTCGAGAGCATTCAGGGCTGTTCGTGCATCGCCGCCAGCTATTGTCGTTAAAAATTGCCAATCGTTAATCTCAATTTCTTGCTTTTTCAATATCTCGTCATCTTTTAAAGCTCTTTCGACAAGTTTAATTATTTCTTCATCTTTCAAATAATGAAGTCGATAGACTTGGCATCTGCTTAAGAGTGCAGAATTGACTTCGAAAGAAGGATTTTCTGTTGTAGCACCGACGAGAGTGATAATTCCCTTTTCCACAGCATGCAAAAAGGCATCTTGTTGCGATTTATTAAAACGATGGATTTCGTCGATGAAAAGCAGTGTTTTTCTGCCGCCCTTTTTATATGACTCAGCAGCAGTAATTACCTGTCTTACATCTTTCACACCAGCTTCTACGGCAGATAAGCGAACAAAATAATAATCGGCAGATGTGGAAATTATGTGTGCTATTGTTGTTTTGCCCGTACCGGGTGGACCCCAGAAAATCATTGAAGGAAAGTCAGCTTGCTCGAAAAAATGACGCAAGGGGGCGTTTTTGCCTAAGATATGCTCCTGACCTAATATCTCGTCTATCGTCTTTGGTCTCATTCTGTCGGCAAGAGGCGGATTATGCCCTTGTGTCTCAGATGTTTTGCTTGTGAAAAGTTCTTCCATAAGTAATAATTTCCATTTAAAAATATTAATTTTGAAACGAAAGGAAAATGTATTTATTTGTGTTTCATGAAAATGTTTTTTACACAGCAATTTCTAATCAGAAAAAAGGTAAAGTATTATTTATGTCAGTTTTATTAGATTCAAGAATAAATGGTTCGTTTGCTTGTATATATTAAAAATATGTTTGTTTTTAAAAAAAACCTGATTAAATTTGTAGTTCGCTATAATTACAATTAATGAAATATTGAAAAATAACAAATTAAGTTATAAAAACAAACAGGAGAATCACCAATGGGAACAATGGAAAAAATTCGGAGTACCTCTCCCTATTTTTTAGCTGCTTTTGCTATTATTTTCGTCGGTTTTATGGTTGCATCAGATGCTGACATAAGCACTTTGCTTCGCCAGGGGCAAAACTACGAAACAGCTGTGCTTGCAAAAATAAATGGCGAACCTATATATTACAAAGATTACGAAAAAAGAGTGGAAGAAGAACTCGAGAAAGAGCGTGCTCAAGTGCAAGAAGGCGAAGAAGTCGATGACGATAGAGTTCGCAAACAAGTTTGGAACCAGCTCGTCGAAGACATTTTGATGGGCCAGGAAGCTAAAAAAGCAGGCATCGAAGTAACTGCTGAAGAGATTAGAGATGTTATGCTCGAGAATCCGCCCCGCCAGCTTGCCGATTTATTTACTGATTCGACTGGTTTCAACAAGCAAGCTTATCAGATGTATGTAACCCATCCAGAACAAATTAAATTTCCTGATGATTGGACACAAGAACAAAAAGACGAGCAACTTAGCAATTGGCGACAAACAGTTATGACTATTGAAGGGCAACTCCGGGAGCAAAAACTACGGCAAGCGATTTCTTTACTCGCCGGTACATCATCGGCTATCATGCCTAACGATTTTGCAAAAAATCAATATGTTATCGACAATAGCACTGCAAATGTCAATTTGATTTTTGTCAATTCGCAAGAGATTCCTGATGAGCAGGTTACGGTTAGCGACAAGGAAGTGAAAGATTATTATGAAAGATACAAGCATCTTTTTATAGATAAGGACATGCGTCGTGTAAGATATGTTATTTTTGAAATAAAACCATCGAAAGGCGACAGCATTCGTGCTGAAAAAAAGATAGAACTGGTGAATTCATCACTTATGTCAGTTGATACTCCAGAAGCCAAAGATAGTGTCTTCGACGTCAGGGTTAGTGAATTAGGTGGCGAAACTGTTGATTACACACTAGTAAGTGATGTTGACCCGAAATTAAAACAATACCTTCTAGAACTAAACAAACTCGAGATAACCGGTCCAATCACTATTGGTGATAGTAAATTTTTCCTTCGGCTCGACGATAAACGGAGCGGAGAAAACACCCAAGTCAAAGCAAGTCATATTTTAATTGAGTTTGGCGAAAATAAAGAAGCCTCGAAAGAAGAAGCAATCAGAATAATGAATCTTGCTAAAAGTGGTTTGCCCTTCGATTCGCTAGCTCAGGTCTATTCAAAAGATCCTGGCTCAGGCTCGAAAGGTGGCGATCTCGGTTATTTCACTAAAGGTAAAATGGTCAAAGAGTTTGAGGATGCTGCTTTCGCTACAGACTCCGGAGGGATAACAGGTCCTGTTGAAACTAAATACGGCTGGCACATTATTAAGGTAACTGACAAGATTTCCGATGAGTTAAAATGGTCGCAGATTGAAATAAAAGTAAACATCTCAACACCTACCCGCAACCAAATCTTCCGCGATGCACACGCCTTTCACAAGCAGATCCAAGATGGCGGGGATTTCACTCAGATAGCCGAAAAATTGAAACTCAATCCAATTGAAACTCCGTTTTTCACAAATCAAAGGCCCATTCTCAACTCACAATATATAACCGATATAGCTTTCCAGAACAAGCCTGGTTTCCTCCTTGAGCCTCTTGAATTGAAATATCAGGGTATTGTTGTCGTCCAAGTTGCCGAGGAACGCAGCAAAGGGACAACGCCTTTTGCAGACAAAGCCGAAGAAATCAAGAAAAGACTTGTTTTAAAGAAAAAAGTTGATCTCGTAAAAAGCAGAGCACAGAATATTTATAATAAAGTCGCTAACTATGGCTCGCTCAAAGCTGCCGCTGCCGCAGATTCTATGCTAAAAGTTATTAGCGACACCAGCTTTAGAATGGCTTCATCTCCTTCCGGTGTTAGGAGAGATGTGCTTTTCAACCAAGCAGTGTTTTCTAAAACTACTCCCTTGATGAAGATCCTTCCTCCTATAAAAGGAGAAAATGGATGGTATATCGTTGAAATAAAAGAGCGTAAACAATCTGACCCTGCAAAGCTCACAAAAGAAGAAATGATTTCGTACAAGAAAAGCATGCAAAATAATCAATTACAGAGAGCCTTCTATGACTGGTTCCGCTCGGTTCGCGAAAATGCTGAAATCGACGATAAAAGAAGCAATTATTATAAATCTTATTAATATTGAAATATCATAATAAACGATAATTTGTAGAGACAGGTCTGAGATCTGTCTCTACGCTTTTCAGACCCGCCTTTACGAGATGCCAGAAAATTAATCAACTCGGTTTGTTTGAATAGATTAGCGCATTCGAATTCAATTCTTCTCGAAAAATTAATAGTTAAAGAAATTAATAAATTCCTTGAAATTCGTCAATAAATGTTTATGAACATATAATGATTGTTGATGAAAAAATACTTTACGCGGATTTCTTATAAATGATTCTTTGAATTAAGAATTATGAATATAGTAATTGAGGGGAAGAAATAAAGTGGATTTAAGCAACACATCTGAAATTAAAATTTATTGAACTCCTAAAGGCAAAGTTAGTATTGATGTGGTTTACAATGACGAAACATTTTGGCTAACCCGGAAAGCTATGGCACTGCTTTTTGGTTGCAGCACTGAAATAAATATCTTTGTTATCAATCATTTTCAAAGAGCGCTTCTATGTAAGCCGCAGGATTAAAAACCTGTAAGTCGTCGATTTTTTCGCCTACACCGATATAACGAACAGGGATCTTCAATTCGCGGGCAATAGCAATAACCACACCTCCTTTAGCCGTCCCATCGAGCTTTGTCAGGACAATTCCGCTAATCTTAGCTACTTTCATAAATTCTTTTGCTTGCACAACCGCATTTTGTCCGGTAGTTGCATCTAACACCAAAAAAACGTCTTCAGGAGCTTCGGGCTTGAGTTTGCCGAGCACACGGCTTATTTTCTCGAGTTCGCGCATCAGATTGCCTTTATTGTGTAGTCTGCCAGCGGTATCTATGATAACGACGTCATTGTCTTTAGCCATAGCCGATTTTAAAGTGTCAAAAGCAACCGAGGCCGGGTCGGCGCCCTGGCTTTGCTGAATGATAGGCACGCCGGCTCTTTCTGCCCATATTTCGAGCTGTTCGTTTGCGGCTGCGCGAAAAGTGTCTGCTGCACCGATTAAGACCGACCTTCCGGCATTCTTGTAATTATAGGCAAGTTTGCCAATGGTTGTAGTCTTGCCGACACCATTGACACCTATAACCATAATTGTTCGTGGTTTACTGTTTTCATCGACAATATAAGTGGCGTCGTTGTCTGCCGAAGGAGAGGCAATTAATAGCTTTAATATCTCTTCTCTCAAAATTCTATATAAATCTTCAGAGTTTTCGTGCCCTTCTTGTTTCACACGCAAGCGGAGATTCTCGATAATAATGTCAGTAGTTTCGACGCCGATATCTGCTGTTATCAGGATATCTTCGATATCCCTCAAAAGCGATTCGTCGATTTTTCTGCCGACACCCAATACTGAATTAATCTTTTCCGAAAAAGACTTGCGGGTTTTTTCCAGTCCATCTTTTAGCTTATTAAAACCAAGCACTTCAGATGTGGATTTTAAGGCAGAATCGACTTTTTGCTTTAGTTTATCGAACAATCCCATTGGAAATTCTTATAATTTAATTGCACATTATACAAATAGCAAATATAATCAATGAATACTAAATTTTCTCTTAAATTGCAACAATTTATTATGCAACATTTGAATTATCTCTTTAAAATAAATTTGAGTAAAACTTATTTAGTTAAATCGAAAAAGTAATGTCGAAAATAAGAATAAATAAATTTCAAACGGGCAAAGTAGGGCTTGTGGCATTGTCGCATTTTGTTAATGACAACTATCAGGCATTTGTGCCTTTGTTGCTGCCTTTGCTGATAAAAAAACACAATATGACAATGTTTATGTCTGGTATGATTGTGTTTGTAATGCGATTTCCTTCGATATTAAACCCGATAATAGGCGTTTATGCCGATAGAATGCGCTTGAGCAGTTTTGTTATCGTTTCGCCGATAATAACAGCATTGTCAATCAGTTTGATTGTTTTAATGCCCAATTATGCGTTAGTAATAACACTACTGACAATATCAGGTATTAGCTCGGCATTTTTCCATGTGCCTGGTCCGGTTTTAATCAGGAGCTATGCAGGTAATAAGACCGCTCCGGGAATGAGTTTCTTTATGTTTGGAGGCGAGCTTGCCCGTTCGACAGGACCGATGATTATGCTTTGGGTATTGGCAATATGGGGCTTGGAAGGCTCTTGGAAAATGTTTTTCCCCGGGGCTGTAATAATGATTGTAATTGGCTTCTTTATCAAGGATAATGCTGTTAAGGCGAATGTTCATAATGGTAGGAAAAGGGATATGTTGTTTTCTACTTTTAAGCGACTAAAAAAGGTTTACATCATCATCGCCGGCTTGATATTTGCCAAATCATTTGTGCTTGTAGCTTTGACCTACTTCTTACCTATTTATATGACTAACAAAGGAGTTACACTTTTCCTGGCAGGTGCCTCACTTTCGTTATTGGAACTGTTTGGCGCAGCAGGTGCATTCTTCTCAGGACCTATATCTGATATTATTGGAAGGAAAAAATTATTAATAATACTGTTTTCTTCGGCACCGGTTCTGATGTTTGCGTTTATTTTTAGTAGTGGCTGGATAACCGTGCCATTATTGATATTGCTTGGCTTGATAATATTCTCTGAAATGCCGATTTTTTTAGCTATTGTGCAAGATATGGAACCGGAATTTCACGCCTCGGCAAATAGTATATATATGACTATAAATTTTGTTATTAGCTCGTTAGTTGTTTTTTTTATCGGTTGGCTTGGCGATGTTATGGATCTTCAAACTGTTTATATTGTCTGTGCAGGTTTAGCACTCATTGGTATTCCAATAGTACTACCATTGCCTAAAGATAAGAAAATCCAGATGGATTAAACATTAATTTATGCTTTAAAAAATTTCGAGTTAAGCCATTTTTTTCATATATTTGATTTTTGTATAAATTTTTAAATTGGAAGGATTATTCTATGATTGTCAAAGAATTATTAGAGCCGAAAAGCATAGTTGTTGTTGGTGCTTCAAACGACGAGACCAAGCCTGGCGGCAAAGTGCTAAAGAATTTATTATCAGGTGGTTATGAAGGTGAATTGTATGCAGTTAACCCGAAAGAAAGCCTAGTGCAAGGCATAAATTGCCATAATTCACTTGATGATATAAAATGCGAACTTGCCATTATTGCTATTGCCTCTAAATTAGCTGTTCCGACTATAAATCAGCTAATCGCAAACGGCACGAAAGCATTTGTTATCTTATCTGCTGGCTTCAGCGAAGTTGGCGAAGAAGGCAAGAAACTAGAACAAGAAATAGTAGAATTGATAAGCAAAGCAAAAGGAATGCTTATTGGACCAAATTGTATTGGTGTAATGAACACTCATTATAAAGGAGTTTTTGCTGGGCCTGTGCCAAAGCTCGACCCAAAAGGTATCGATTTTATATCTAGTTCGGGAGCAACGGCTGTATTTATCCTGGAAGTAGCTATGACAATGGGTTTAAGCTTTTCAAGTGTATTCTCTGTTGGCAATAGTGCCCAGATTGGTGTAGAAGAAGTTCTCGAACATTTAGATGAGAGTTTTGACGAGCAAAACAGCTCTAGAATAAAAATGATTTATATCGAAACAATCCGCAATCCATTGAAATTATTAAAACATTCATCATCACTTATTAACAAGGGCTGCAGAATATCCGCTATTAAAGCAGGAGCAACCGAATCGGGAGCACGCGCGGCTTCGTCTCATACAGGAGCGCTTGCAGGTTCGGACGAGGCAGTTAGCGCACTATTTCAAAAAGCAGGTATTGTTCGCTGCTTTAGCAAGGAAGAACTTGTTTATATGGCAGGAGTGTTTTCGCATAAACCACTGAAAGGCAAGCGTATCGCCGTTATAACTCATGCCGGTGGACCAGGCGTTATGCTTACAGACGCCCTTGAAAAAAATGGCATGGAAGTGCCGCATATCGAAGGTCAGGCAGCCGAAGAACTTCTTACTAAACTTTATTATGGCTCGTCGATTTCAAATCCAATTGATTTTTTAGCAACAGGCAATGCTGAACAACTTGGTGAAATCCTTGAATATACCGATAAAAGATTTGATAATATCGACGCTTCGGTTGTTATTTTTGGCACTCCAGGGCTGTTCGACGTCAAGCCAGTTTACAAGGTGCTTGATGAAAAAATGAGAACTTGCAGCAAGCCAATTTTTCCGGTTCTTCCTTCAATTGTCCAAGTGAAAGAGGCAGTTGATTATTTCATATCGCTCGGTAGAATTAATTTTATGGAAGAAGTCAATCTCGCGCAAGCGCTTGCAAAAAGCTGGCACACTCCCAAGCCTGCAAAAACCGGGATAATGCCTGAAATCGACTCAAAGACCATACGCGAAACCATCTTCAAAGCCCGGTCTGGCTTCCTTAAGCCCAAAGAAGTACGCGACTTACTGCTTGCTGCAAAAGTGGATTTAGTGCCTGAGATAACTGTTTACAACAAAGCAGACACTATTGCCGCCGCCGAGAAACTCGGTGGCTCGCTTGCAATGAAGGTAATTGGACCAATCCACAAGAGTGATGTCGGAGGTGTGGAGTTAAATATCGAATCGACAGAGCAAGCAGCGGCATTTTTTGAAGAAATGATGAAAATTCCCGGCGCTGAAGGAGTCGTTATTCAAAAGATGGTTAAGAAAGGTATCGAGTTGTTCCTCGGAGCAAAAAAAGAAGAAAAATTTGGTCATTTGATTGTTTGCGGACTTGGTGGTTTGTTCGTCGAGATTTTGCAAGATATTTCAACGGGTCTCGCCCCATTAAGTAAAGATGAAGCGTTGGCAATGATTCGCAATTTACGTTCTTACAAAATTATTGAAGGAGTTCGCGGGCAAAAAGGCGTAAACGAAGAAAAATTTGCTGAAATCATGATAAATCTTTCTGCTTTATTGATGGCTGCTCCCGAGATAGAGGAACTCGACCTTAATCCGCTGATAGCGAGCAACAATTCGATTGTAGCTGTCGATTACAGAATTAAGATTGGAAAAACAACAAAAACATAATTTTTTTATTGAAAAATTTGAAATATAGGTATAAGCTAATTTAGTTTCCAATCTTATAAATAGATAAAAAAAACACTTTTTAGACATTAATAACGTTTCTATACCATTAGGTTTTTCAAATATTATTTATTTTTTTGAACAGAGGATTTTAATGATGGATAATAATTCGAATAAAGAAGCAATTAAAAAGAATATAGGTAGCATTTCTGACCCCGATTTAGGCAAAACGCTTGCCGAACTTGATGCAATTAAAAATATTTCTATTGATGGCAGAAAGATCACTATCGATATAGAACTTGTTCAGCCAATTCATTGGGTAGCGGAATCGATTAACACGAAATGCGCCGAGATACTCGAAGGATTAGTACCCGGTTGTGAAAGCGAGATTAATTTCAAAGAAAAGGAACAAGATTATACTAACAGGGAGTATCTTAAAAACGTAAAAAATATTATCGCTGTAGCTTCAGGTAAAGGAGGCGTTGGAAAATCAGCAATTAGCTCGAACATTGCATCTGCTCTTTCGTTAAGCGGTGCCAAAGTTGGCATTCTCGACGGCGATGTCTATGGTCCCAGCCAGCCAACAATGTTTGGTCTTTCAGACAATACCCTCGAAGCTTATGAAACAGACGAAGGTAAAACAGTTGCCTATCCACTTGAACAATATGATATAAAAGTCGCATCAATGGGCTTCATCCTCAATCGCGAGCAAGCCGCAATAGTTCGTGGACCAATGCTCGCAGGCTATTTCACATTACTTTTCGAGCAGGTCGAATGGGGACCTCTCGACTTTCTTGTTTTCGATTTGCCTCCAGGCACTGGCGATATTCAGCTTACATTAACACAAAAAATCCCCCTAACAGGTTCGGTTATCGTTACTACTCCACAGGAAATCTCAGTTAGCGATGTTCGCCGCAGTATTGCAATGTTCAAGAAAGTTGATGTCGATATTCTTGGTATTATCGAGAATATGAGCTATTTTGTTCCGCCGGACATGCCCGATAAAAAATATTATATTTTTGGAAAGGGTGGAGGCAAACGCGTTGCCGATGAAAGCGAGACTGCTTTTCTTGGCGAAGTTCCGCTAAATATCAAAATGCGTGAGAATAACGATAGTGGAAAGCCCATCGTTATTGCCGATCCCGAAGGCAATCAAGCAAAAGTACTTAAAGATATTACAGCAAAGATCGTTAGTCAGATTCGTAAGCGAAATTACGAAAATTCGGGAAGTTTGAATATTCAAATTTAGTATTAATCGGCTTTTTTAGCATATTCCACTAAGTTTTTTTATATCTATTGAACAGTCATGAATATCTTTTCTACTAATTTCTAATATTTTAAATAGATAAGATAATTTTGACTAACAAATTCATTGAGAAATATACTCTTAAAGACTGCCTCGCGATTTGAAGGAGACTTAAGAGTATTATTGTTTTTTCATTAAGTTGGGTATTTACGATGCGTAGCAAATCTGAAATAGAACAACATATAATCAAATCTCTAGCAGAAATCGAAGTTTTTCTTAAAGAAGACAATGGTGGAGCAGAATTTGTCCGCTTCGAAGATAATTGTGGAGTTGCCGTCATCCGTTTTACTGGCGATTGTCTCACCTGTCCCCTATCAAAAATGACTCTAAGGGGTGGTATTGAGAGGTGGCTCAAAAAAAATGTTGCTGAAATTACCCGTGTAGAAGCCGCAATTTGAAACATAAATTTTTATTTCTTTACTTTACTTACTTTGTTTCACCTTTTTGCAAATCTTAGATATGAACAATAGATTAAAAGAACAGATAGAAAAACTTAATGAGCTTAGAAAAGAGCGTAATGCAGTCATTCTTGCACATTATTATCAAGAAAAAGACATTCAGGAAGTCGCTGATTTTTTAGGCGATTCACTCGCATTGTCGCAAGCAGCTAAAAAAACTGATGCAGACGTAATCTTGTTTTGTGGTGTTCACTTTATGGCAGAAACAGCCAAGATTTTAAATCCGACAAAGCTCGTTTTACTGCCAGATTTAAAAGCTGGATGCTCGCTTGCCGACAGCGCAGAGCCGGTTGCTTTCAAAAAATGGATAGATGACCATTCTGGAGCGGTTGTGATCTCATATATTAATTGTTCGACCGAAATCAAGGCGATGTCTGATATTATTTGCACTTCGTCCAATGCCGTGAAAATCATTAATTCCATTCCCAAAGACAAGGAAATTCTCTTCGCTCCCGATAAATATCTCGGAAAATTTGTAATGAAACAAGCACAAAGAGATTTGATACTCTGGAATGGAACTTGTCAAGTCCACGAAATCTTTTCTGAACAAGAGCTAATTCGTTTAATTAGTTTGTATCCTGACGCAAAAGTCCTTGCTCACCCGGAATGTCCCGAAAACATTCTCGATTATGCCGATTATATTGGCTCGACAAGCGGAATAATCAAGACAGCCCGCGAGCTAAACGACAAACAATTCATTATCTTAACCGAAACAGGTATCTTAAACACTTTGCACAAAGAAATACCTAATAAAGAATTTATACCGGTGGCAAACCTTGATGGTTGTGCTTGTAATGAATGTCCTTATATGAAATTAAACACAATGGAGAAGATGATTAAGGCTCTTAAAACACTTACACCTGAAATAAAAATCGACGAACAGCTTAGATTAAAAGCATTAAAACCACTCGAAAGAATGTTGGAACTTAGCAAATAAATTTTGAACTTAAGCAAGGAGATAAAATTTGCTCGAATATGAACAAATTAACCGCATACCACCATATTTGGTAAATTACAAAGTGGCAGAGTTTCTGCTCGAAGACATCCCGCTCGGCGATTTAACAACGGAAGCCACCGTTGATAAAAATGAAATTGCCACGGCAGAACTTCGCGCCCAGGAAAATATGATTTTTGTCGGAGAATTCCTTTTTTATTATTTCTTTGATGACAAGTTTCAAGTTGATTCATTGATAAAAGATGGCGAAGGAGCTAAAAATCGTGATGTAATCGCAAGCATACCCGGTCCAGCATATTTAATTTTGATGCGTGAGCGTGTCTTGCTCAACATTATCCAGAGGCTTTCTGGTATTGCCACTATGGCACACAAGTTTGCTTTACTTGCAAAACCTTTCGGTGTGAAGATTCTTGATACACGAAAGACATCACCTGGCTTGAGAATGTTCGAAAGATTTGCTGTCAAGATGGGTGGAGGCTCCAATCATCGCTTAGACCTATCTTCAGGAATTTTAATCAAAGACAACCATATCAAAGCCGCAGGAGGCATTAAAAATGCCATCGAAAAATGCAGAAATAAATTCCCGGAGATAACACCGGAAATTGAAGTTGAAAATCTTGAGCAAATCGAAGAAGCACTCGAAGCAAATGCTGAAGCATTTCTACTCGACAATATGACCCCTGAACTTATGAAACAAGCTGTCTATCTTATCAGAGCAAAACCGAATGGCAAAAACATATTCATCGAAGCCTCAGGGGGAATGACTTTCGATAATATTCAAGACTATTTAGCTACTGGAATTAATGCTGTTTCCATCGGAGCGTTAACTCATTCTTTCAAAAGTGCTGAAATACACTTAGAATTCTAATATTTCCAGTTTTTTCTTGGTTTTAACATAAAAATAGATAGCTAAGAAGACTAATATTTAAATAAAAATTAAAATTTATTAAGTATCAAAACAAATTCTCACTTTCATTTTACAAATAATAAAAATTCATTGTAACTTATTATAAAAATATTTTCTAATTGATTTGATTTTCTTAATTTTACAAAATGTAGCTTTACAATATTTGAGAAATCAAATTTATGAATTTGCACATAATTTTTTTCTTTATTCATAAAACATATAGGTTAAAACAATGAACGTTATCGTATTTAATTGTGGGAGTTCTTCTTTGAAGTTTCAAATAATTGAAACGGATTTAGAATTAATCGATAAGCACGCCGATAAAATGCTTGCTAAGGGCTTAATAGAGCGAGTTGGTAGCCAATCTCTCGTAACATTGCAGGCAGTGGGCTATCATCCTGTGAAAAGCGCTCTTCCTCTTCGCGACCACCGTGCTGCTATAAACTATATAATTAAATGGATGCAGTCACCTGAAACAAAGATTGCCGGGCTTACAAGTCTCGAAGATATTCACGGCGTTGGACACAGGGTTGTCCACGGTGGAGAAGAGTTCAAAGAGTCGCAAAGAATCGACGATAAAGTTATTGCAGGTATCGAGGACTGCATCGACTTGGCTCCGCTGCACAATCCTGCCAACTTAAAAGGTATTTATGCGGCAATGGAAGTATTCGGACCTTATGTCCCACAAGTAGCTATTTTTGATACGGCTTTTCATTCGACTATGCCGCCAACATCATATTTATATGGCATTCCTTATCAGATATATAGAAGATTTAAGATAAGAAAATATGGTTTCCATGGCACATCACATAGATATATTGCCTATCGCTATCGCTATTTAACAGGCAAAGACAGGGAAAATACAAATATCGTTACCTTGCATCTTGGCAATGGCTCTTCGGCTTGTGCCATTAAAGGCGGAAAATCTTTTGCCACTTCGATGGGCTTCACTCCTTTGGAGGGATTGATCATGGGAACTCGCTCAGGCGATATTGATCCTTCAATAGTTGAATATATTATGCACAAAGAAGGTACAACGATCGACGAAGTGTTTGCAATGCTCAACAAGCGTTCTGGCGTACTCGGCATTTCCGGATTGACTAATGATATGCGAGACCTAATTCAAGAATATGAAGAATTTCAAGACAGACGCGCCAAGCTTGCTTTGGAAATGTACAGCCACAGCGTAAGGAAGTATATTGGCGCTTATGTTGCAACAATGAATGGCTGCGATGCTATATGTTTTTCAGCTGGTATCGGCGAGAATTCGCCTCAAATACGCAAGATGATTTGTGAAAATTTCGAATTTATCGGTGTTCAACTCGACCAAAAGAGAAACAAACAGGCTGTTGGCGGCAAAGAAATGCTGATTAGCACCGACGACAGCAGAATAAAAGTTTACGTGATACCAACTAACGAAGAACTTGTTTTTGCAAGAGATACTGTTAGAGTGGTTTTAAACGCTCCTATGATTAAAAATGCTAAATAATTACTTATTTTACAACTATATTAATAAGTTGAGTTTATTATTAAATTTGTTTGATAAAAAATAAAAAGGTCTTGTTATGAGCAAATCATTTATTGATGAAGTTCGCCAGAAAGCAAAACAGAGAAACTTGAAAGTTTCGTTTCCCGATGCTGACGACGCAAGAAGTATCGAGGCAGCTATCATTCTGCTACAAGAGAGAATTGCCGTGCCATCATTAGTCGGCAATACAGAAAAGATTAAAAAAGTTGCTGCTGAAAAAGGGTTGGATTTAGCAGGTGTGGAAATTGTTGATCCAGAGGTTTCTGAATGGAAAGAAGAATTTACTCAATTGCTATATGAAAAAAGAAAAAGCAAGGGTATGACAATCGAGCAAGCTCGCGATACAATTTTAGATCCGCTTTATTTTGCAGGTTTTATGCTCGAAACTGACAGGATTCAAGCATGTGTTGGAGGTAATGTCAGCTCGACAGGCAATGTGTTGAAAGCCGCAATATACTCTGTTGGTGTCGCCGAAGGTATCTCGATAATAAGTAGCTACTTTATTATGCTTTTTCCCGATAAAATGTATTGCTTCGCCGATTGTGCAGTCAATCCCGATCCAACGAGCGAGCAACTTGCAGATATTGCTATTAGTTCTGCAAAAAATTACCATTCAGTAACAGGCGAGGAGCCGCGCGTTGCAATGCTGTCTTTTTCGACTAAAGGTAGCGCAAAACACGATGCCGTAGATAAAGTAATTAAAGCAAAGGAAATTGTAAATCAAAAAGCACCCGAATTACCTTGCGATGGAGAGCTGCAACTCGATGCGGCAATAATCCCAAGAATTGGAGAAAAGAAAGCCCCCGGTTCGAATGTTGCTGGTAAGGCAAATGTTTTAGTATTTCCTGATTTGAACTCAGCCAATATTGGATATAAACTAACTGAGCGCCTTGCAGGTGCAGAGGCTGTTGGACCGATTGTCCAGGGCTTGAAAAAGCCATATTGCGACCTTTCTCGTGGATGCAGCACCGAAGATATGGTTAATGTAGCGGCTATTTGTACTTTGATGGCATAGAGAATTAGTAGTTAAGAAGTTTTTAAGACAAAAAAAGGTTTTTAAAATGGCAATAGTATTAGATGGTTACAGCTTGACCATAGAAAAAGTTGTTAAAATAGCAAGATTTGGTGAAAAGGTGGAATTAGCCCCACATTGTTTAGAAAAAATCAAGGCAAATCGTGCTATGTTGATGGAAAAAGTGAAGGCAAAGGAGATAATGTATGGCATCAACACAGGTATTGGCGAATTTTCTGAGATGGTGCTTGATGACGACAAACTCGAAGCCTTTCAAAAATATTTGATTTACAATCATTCAGCGGGGATCGGCGAACCGGTATCAATCGAATATGTTCGGGGAGCTATTGCTGGCAGAATTAACGTGCATGCCCACGGCAATTCCGGTTGTCGTCCTGAAATTACGCTTACCCTTGTTGAAATGCTAAACAAAGGCGTAACTCCTGTAGTTTGCCAGAAGGGTTCGGTCGGCGCCTGTGGCGATCTTGCCCCTATGTCTCAAGTAGCTTTATTGATGATGGGTGAGGGCGAAGCTTTTTTCAAGGGAGAGCGTCTTCCAGGCAAAGTAGCTTTCGAAAAAGCAGGCATTACCGTTCCCGGCTTGCAAACTCGTGACGGTCTTGCCACTATTAACGGCTCGAATTTGTTGACTGCCATGAGCGCAATCCATCTTTACGATTTCAACAACTGGTTGAAGCAAGCTGAGATAGCAGCCGCTATGTCTTTAGAGGCATTACTTGCCAATATGAAACCTTATGATATACGACTTCATCAGCTACGCGGTTTTGCCGGCGCACAAAGAAGCGCAAAGGCAATCAAGCAGTGCATGGAAGGAAGTGATTTGCTCGTTGGAAAGGTGAAAACGAAGGTTCAAGATGCTTACTCGATGCGCTCGACGCCACAAGTAATCGGCGCCGCTCATGATGCCATTGCTTATGCACGTTCGCAAGTAGAGATTGAGTTGAACGGAGTTGGAGATAATCCCATTTTTCTGACCGAGGAAAAACTCACCCTATCGGGAGCAAATTTTCAAGGCACTCCTGTATCTTTGCCAATGGATTTTGCAGGCGCTTCTATTACTATGGTATCGGTGCTTTCTGAAAGACGTCTAAATCGTTTGCTCAATCCGGCACTTAGCCAAGGCTTGCCAGCGTTTTTAGCAACAAATCCCGGTTTTTATAGCGGCTTGATGCTAAGTCAATACACTGCCGACATGCTTATCGTCGAGCAGAGGATTTTGTCCAATCCTGCCTCGGTCCAATCAATTCCTGCCGCAGCTGATCAAGAAGATTTTGTTTCTATGGGTATGAATACAGCTTTGAAAAATGCTCAGATACTTGATAATGCTTATGGTGTACTTGGAATTGAATTCATTGCGGCGACGCAAGCCCTTGATATTCGCAATTTTACAAATGGGAAAGGCGTAACAGCTGCAAGAAAAGTTGTAAGGGAAAATGTCGAATTCCTGGATATTGACAGGCCATTGTATGCCGACCATAACAAGATGAAAGAAGTAGTGAAGTCCACTACCATTCTTAAAGCTGTCGAAGATGAAATTGGCAGCTTGCAATGAGTTTTTTTTGATAAGAATGTTTAAGTAAATGAATTGATTCGTAAATAATTAGTAAAAAAGATTAATAATTTAGAGATTTTTTTGATAACAAACAGGAATGTTGATGGGGATAAAAACACTTGATACATTTGCAGAAATTGCAAAAGGTAAACCAAAAAAATATGTAGCCGTTGCTGCCGCCGACGATCGTCCGGTATTGGAAGCTATTCAATCTGCTAAGAGTACAGGCATTATTGAGCCGATTTTAGTGGGAAATCTTGAAAAAATAAGATCAATAGCCAAAGATATTAACTTTGAACTCGAAGGCATTAAACTGATTTCAGAAAATAATCCTGCTGCTGCTTGTGTAAAATCTGTAGATTTAGTTCGTTCGGGCGATGCACAGATCTTGATGAAAGGCTTAGTCTCCTCAGCCGATTATTTACGTGCTATCTTAAATAAAGATAATGGCTTGCGAAAATCAGGACTTTTAAGCCACACAGGAATTTTCGAAGTTGCTGCTTATCATAAAATAATTGGATTGACCGATGCGGCACAGAATATATCTCCAGACCTAAGCGAAAAAGTGGACATTGTTAAAAATGCTGTTGATTTATTTCATCATCTCGGAGTAGAAACCCCAAAAGTCGCCTGTCTCGCCGCAATCGAAGCTGTAAATCCCAAAATGCAAGCAACCATTGATGCCGCACTTCTTACTATGATGAACCGTAGAAAACAGATAAGTGGGTGCATAATCGACGGACCTCTTGCTTTTGACAATGCAGTTTCGCTTGAGGCAACGCATCATAAGGGCATCGAAAGCAATGTCGCCGGAGATGCTGATATCCTGCTCGCTCCGGATATTGAATCAGCCAACATTCTTTATAAAAGTTTTACTTATTTTGCCGGGGCGCTGGTTGCGGCTATTATTCTTGGTGCAACTGTTCCTATTGTTCTTACTTCAAGGGCAGATAGCCACCGGAGTAAGTTTTTATCTATTGCACTCGCAGCGGCATATTAGTTTTTAAAATAAATTGATAATGAAAATTAAAAAAGTTATGTACAAAATTCTTGCGATAAACCCAGGGTCAACGTCCACAAAAATCGCTGTTTTCGACCACGACAAAGAAGTTTTCAATGTTATACTGAGGCATAGCGTCGAAGAACTTGCACCTTTTTCGAGCATTATCGAGCAATACGAGTTTCGCCGTGAGATTATTATTAACTCTCTGACAGAAAGAAATATTTCCATTAAGGATCTCGATGCTGTCGTCGGCAGAGGTGGCTTGCTCAAGCCCATTCCAAGTGGTGTTTACAGAGTAAACGAAAGAATGCTCGACGACCTCCGCAAGGGAATTATTGGTGAGCATGCATCGAATATTGGCGGTATTCTTGCTAATGAAATTGCCTTGGCTACGGGAAAAAATATTGGTGCTTTCATCGTTGATCCTGTTGTTGTGGACGAATTAAACGAACTAGCCCGTTTTTCCGGTCACCCGCAGTTGCCAAGAATTAGCATTTTCCACGCTTTAAACCAAAAAGCTGTTGCAAGAAGATATGCCAGAGAAAATGGCTTGAATTATGATAATATTAATTTGATTGTTGTGCATCTCGGAGGCGGCATTACTGTCGGAGCACACGAAAAAGGACGTGTTACCGATGTAAATAATGGTCTCGATGGTGAAGGTCCTTTTTCGCCCGAAAGAGCAGGCACTCTGCCAGTCGCTGCCTTAGCAAAGCTATGCTACTCAGGGAAATATCAGTTCCATGAAGTTAGAAAAATGATTACAGGCAAAGGTGGAATAGTTGCTTATTTAGGCACTAACAATGCAAACGATGTCGAAAAGCGTGTAAATAATGGAGATGATGCTGCTACAAAGGTTTATGAGGCAATGGCTTATCAAATATCAAAAGAAATTGGCGCTTATGCAGTTGTCTTAAAGGGAAAAATTGATGCTATTATTTTAACAGGGGGCTTGGCTTATTCTGATTTAATTGTCAAATGGATAAAAGAGCGAGTCGAATTTCTTGCACCTGTTAGTGTCTATCCAGGTGAAGACGAAATGTGGGCATTGGCGGAAAACGTGCTTTTTGCTTTAAAGGGCGAGTTACCCATTAAAGAGTATGCTTAATTTGAAATTATTGTTGCTTATTGTCTTAATATTTTATTATTTATCATCTTAACTACCCCGACAAATGTCATTAGTAGAATACTTTTCCAGATATGAAAAAATCTTAAGACCAAAGATTAATCTTTTACCTGCTAAAAAAGCAGTATCTTTTTTTACAAAAGGTAGAAAGACATTCCTCGAAAAGTTTATTAATGAAACACCTTCCCGTTCGATTTCCCTTCCAGAAAATTTGAAAATAAAACTTTGGGATATCGAGTTTAACTGCCCATTGTTTAATGCTGCCGGAATGTTTAAAAATGGCAAAGGTTACGAACTATGTGCCGCTCAATCTGCTGGCGCATTTCTCGCAGGTACAAGCACGCCTATCCCGAGACAAGGCAACAAAAAAGAAGGTATCGTGCATCCCTTTGCTGCCTATCCGAAATCGCATGCTGCTTCGAATTGGATGGGGTTGCCAAACGAAGGCTGCGAAATTGTTGCTAAACGATTGTCTATGCTCTCAAAAAAGCGTGGTTGTCCAATTGGCATCAGCTTGGCCGCCTCGCCCAACCAAGAGGAAAGTCTGGCAATGCAAGGACTTATCGAAGGATTAAAGATGTTTGATAAAGCTGGTGTCGATTTCATCGAGATTAATGAAAGCTGTCCAAACGTAACTCATAACACCTCCATTTCTGAAAAAGAATTAGATGCAGGCGAAGAAATCCTTTCAAAATCAATCGATATTAGTTTAATGCGGAGATTAGAGCATATTAACGACAAGTTTTTGAAAAACAGGAGGCGTAATCTGCCTGTTATTTTGAAATTATCGACGGATATCGACCGGAAAACCCTTGTTGCTTTGCTTGATATTATGCTTGCTATGAATTACGACGGAGTCAATCTCGGCAATACTTCGACCGATTATAATGCTTGCAGGACAATGATAGACAAAAGTGAGCATAGAGTCTTCGATTACTTTGTTGAAACCTTTGGCGGAGGAATAAGCGGCGCTCCTCTAAAGCAAAAATCTTTTGATTTGAGCAGTTTTGCCGCTGAATACTTAAAGCATTACCCGCCAAATAGGGAATTTAACGTTATTCGCACAGGCGGCATTGAAAGATATGAAGATATTACCGCTTCCCAAGAGCGAGGAATCGTTCTTTTTCAATGGTTTACCGGATATTTCGAAAACTTTTCTTATTACGGGCATTCCATCTATTCAAAATTCTTTAAGTAGTCTTACCGAATAGTATTTTCGTCGCTTTTACCTCTTTCCAAGACAATTTTAAATTCCGTGAGACAGTATTGACAAGGGAGAAATTGGATATTTCTTAGAAAATATAAGTTTATTTCCTTAAAATGAGTTATGTTTGCAGTTAGACTGTTTATTCACGGCAGATTTTTATGGATAATAGAATTAAAAGTATTTTTGAAGACAAACAGATGATTAGAAAGATTCAAAATAAACTACCGAAATTATTTCATTTTGCAGAATTGGAAAGCTCAAGAGCAGGAAAAGTTGGTATGGAAGTAGGTAGTTTAAGAGAAAGAATTTTAGTGGCATTGATGATTTATAAATTTGGTGAAAATAATGTTGAAACCGAAATCCCAATAACTGAATCTGAGGTTGATGTTAAAGTATTTAGTAATCCTATTTCAATTAAAACAATTACTGGAACAAGTTTTTCAGGTGTAAAGTTAATTTGGACAGTCGATGCTGACAGTGCTTTGAGATTTAGAGAAACATATATTCCAGGCTGTGATATGATTTTTGTACAAATTAATTGGAATAACGGCGGAGGGTTTTATTATATCCCTAAAGAAGTTCAAATTGAAGTATTTAATGAAATTGGTAAAGATGAGTATATTAAATTACCAAAAGCAGGAACAAATCCCAGAGGTGCAGAAATGGCTGCTTCAGCATTAAAAACATTAGTAAATCAAAGATTTTTTTTCATTCTATTTCAGAATTAATATGAAAAATAAATTTAAAAAATGTCCGAATTGTGGATTTGAATTATCCACAATAAATTTTTCAGCGAATATGACAGAACAATGGAGATGGAATGATGACAAATGGGAATGTATTGCTCATCATTCATTAACGAACAGCCCAAATAGTGAAGTATTCTGTCCTGAGTGTAATAAATCGGTGGGAATTGGTAAAGATTTCGGATTTTAACGATGAATAATATACTAACTCTAAACAGTTCAATAAACTTTAATTACCATACAATTAAAATGACTCAAAGCAGGTTAAATTATGGTTTGTTGGCAATACCCACTTCTTTAATAAATTTATTCCCAGATAAAACCTGTGATATCAATGTTTACTTTGATAATTTAACAATTTTACAAACAAAAAAGTTTATTATTTCTGAAAAGAATAGAGAAGCAAGAATTTATGGCTTATCAGAATGGTATCGGAATAATAACCTACAAGTCGATGATGAAATTGTTATCCAATCTATTGATAAACAGAACTTAATTTACAAATTAATACCAGAAACACTTTATATTAACCGAAATCAATCTATCGAAGAGGAATTTGATAAAACCGAGGATGAAGGTAATGCTATCATAAATATTAATCAATTGGCCGATTTAAACCAAATTGAAATCGAAAAAGCTTCCTCGAATGAATTATTTAGATTATCAAATATTGATTACATAGAAATAAAACAAGTAATAAAAAATCAGGTAACTGCAAAAGAAATAGTACCTGCTAATTTAAGGATTTTATTTAATAATATTTATAAAGGACACTGTCAAGTTTGTGACTTCTGGTTTTTAAAGCAAGATAATAGACCATATTTTGAATTACATCATATCGATCCTAAAATAGGCAACCATCCTAAAAATATTTTAATGGTTTGTGCAAATTGTCATAAACAATTTACATTTGCTAATGTTGAAGAAAAATTTGATAATGGCTGGCTTACAAAAGTATATTTCAATAAAAAGGAATTCCTTGTTAATCAAGCTGTTTTGTCAAAAAATGTTTCAAAATTTTATAAATATGTTCATTTTTAGGATCAAATTAGTTCTAATTTGTCGTCAATGAAACATATCGTGTTCTTGTTACCGGTGGCAGAGCTTGTATTAATATTGCTAACGTAGGTAGAAAACCTTATATACCTCTAAGTGATTATGTTTCTCAGATTATGTTAGATATTGGTTATAATATGAGAGGAGAAATTATTTGGAATAAGGGAGCGGGTGCAGGTGTATCCATGGCATGGGGTAGTTGGCAATCAGCTTCTAATCCTGTTTTGAGGGATGTACACGAATATATATTAATCTTTTCCAAAGGTGATTATCAAAGAAAAGCTAAAGGCAAAGAAAATACAATTACAAAAGAACAATTTATGGAATGGACAAAATCCATTTGGACAATGAATCCCGAATCAGCAAAGAAAGTAAACCATCCAGCTCCTTTTCCTGAAGAATTACCGTATCGATTAATTCAATTATATTCTTTTAAAAATGATATTATTCTCGACCCATTTCTTGGAAGTGGAACGACAGCTATCTCCGCTTTGAAATCTAATAGGAGTTTTATTGGTTACGAAATCAATGAGGATTATAAAACAATTTCAGAAAAAAGAATTCAAATGATATTAAACCAAATTACTTTTGATTTTCAATAATCCATAGAAAAATTTAATGCTTCTTTACAACCAGTGTCAAAAAGTTTATGCATTATTAATCAAAAAAGGAGCTGCCCTTGTCAGACAGCTCCCTTTCCATTAGAAAAGTCGTTTTTCTTTTCTTTTATCTAACTACAGATAATTTATTTATAAATGTTTCTGCGTCGATGTGCAATTCAAGTAAATAATCGCCTGAAGTGAGTTTGGAAATGTTTACAGGTTGCGAATAAATACCTTCCGATTTTGCGCCCAAGTTATTCTCGAGAACTAATTCGCCGTTCAAATTATAAACCATTAACTTAACATTAGTAGACGAAGTGTTTACAAGATAATCCAAGTTCAACATTTGTGTGGCTGGATTTGGGAAAACGCGGACAATACCGCTTCCACTGCTATTTTTATCATAAACACCTGCTGCCTCTTTGACGGCAAATGTTGCGTTATATACTTCTTTTGTAGTGCGATTCTGTAGAAATACAGCAACAAATAAGTCATCAAATTCTTCAACAGTATTGTTTTCAGGGAATATGTATGTCAAGCTGAACTCTTGTTTTTCGTCTGCAGCCAATGGTTTTATGGGTGTGCCTGCTCCTGAAGGAACCATAGCTTTTTCAACATAGTGAAATTCGGTCTCTCCATTTGTTGCAACGTTTTTATAAGTAGTGCCTTCCAAGATAGCACAATGGAGAACCATATCATTTTTATTAATAGCAATCTTAGACAAAATGCTGGCATTGATATTAACAGTTTTGTCTGTAACTGAATAATTGGCTTCCAATTTCAAAAAAGCTGGAGAAGATTGAGCATCAAGGAACATTTGATCCGTAAATGCATTGGAATTGATGCCAAGCATCCCATCAACAAACATAGTAGGAACGCCTTCTATTGCATAATAGTTTCTGCGTATATTCCCATCTGTGTTGAAGTATATATCGCCATTACCGGGCCAATTCATTTGGTATTTTGCAATGACGTAATCTCCCGGGTGCTTTTTTAAAATATTATCCACGACGACATTACCAGGATTGCATGGGGGACAAGTAGCAGAAGTAAAGCATTCAATCATAGGATAGCGTTTAAAGGTCTTTTCTACATCATAAGCAAGCACAACACCCGACAAAGCATCGTTTCCGGGGAACTGGTCGTTATTACCGTTAATCTTTGATACCCATACCTTGATATTGTGCTCTCCGGCCTGGTCAGTAGTCCAATCTATAGAATGTGAAAAATCAAAAGTTGTATGTAATGGAATATTAACATCAGTAATTTGACATTCAACAGGCTCGCCGCCGTTATCGGTATATAATAATGTAAAGTTGGTAATTGTTTCTGTTCCCATATTGCGGAAAGTGCCGTTGATAGTATAAGGCGATCCTGGAACAGGCATATATTTAGGAAGTGTAATGCTGAGCATTTGAACATCATAAGTGTCCGGTTTGTAAACGGCAATATTGTCAATAGAGAGGACATATTTGTCGTAAGAATTATTCCTGAAAGCAATATAAATATCTTGATCCTTTATGCCTGCAGCTGAAAGATCAACAAATCTTAGGGTAGGATCAACATTTTCGGCTGAGGTGGAGAAAAGTACTTTGTCGAAATCAGCGACATCTGCCCCAGTAGTGGAAACTCTAACTTCATATCCATCTTGTCTTCCAGGATACCAGGAATTAGCTTCCCAAGATAAATAAGCGTCTTCACCGATGGTGATTTTTGGTGTAATAAGCCAATCATCTGCTTGTCCAGCAGGATTATAATAAGATGTGCTAATCATATCATAATCTTTTGTTGCTTCATCCATAAGATAGAGAACCCAAGGCGCATCATTCCAATTATTATAGACAGGCTTGAGTCCATCGATATCATACGTGGTTATATCTGATGGAGAAGTTGGTTTGTTGAAATCTTCGAAATAATAAGTGTTATTAGATAACAATTTGTCGGAAGCTTTTTCCGTAAAATGTGATGTAATAACTTGGGTATTGGATTTGGCAGAGAAGGCTGATTTGATATTCTTTGGTGCAGGAAGCATTTCGTTGCCCGCTGATAGTTTAAATGGTGTAAACATTAAGGAAACCAAAGACAAAACAGCAATGAAAGTAGTAAACATACGGTACATAAATGAACTCCTTATAAAAATATTACAATTGAAAAAAACAAAAACTTTTATATTAAAAATAATTAGTAATAACAAATATAAAATTACTGAATTATTAGCAATAAAATCAAAAATATTCCTCAGAATTTGGCTTTTAAAAGGATAAATATTGGGAAAAAATATTTCTGTAAATTATGTTGTAAATTATTAAGAATATATTTACTTGGTAAAAGAAAGGCGATATGGATTTTGGAAGAAGATTTTTGGAGAATAAGAGATTTTTCAAGTAGCGATATTTGGCAAATAATTGTAAATTAACTATTTTTATAATAGCTAAACAAATAGAAAACAAAAATAACGTTGAAATAAATGGGCAAAGAAACGCCGCTTAACAGGCAGTATGGTCAGATAAAGAAGAAATATCCCGGGACGATATTGTTATATCGTTTAGGCGATTTTTTTGAAACTTTTAACGAAGATGCAGTGATAACGGCTCAGGTTTGCGGGCTGACACTTACGAAACGACACAGTGGTTCTCCAAACGAGATGCCCCTTGCAGGTTTTCCTCACCATCAACTTGATAATTATCTACCGAAATTAGTGCGTGCAGGACATCGTGTAGCTGTTTGCGAGCAAATCGAAGATCCCAAGATGTCCCGCGGAATTGTCAAACGTGATGTTGTGGAGGTTGTTACGCCCGGGGTGGCTCTCTACGACAAGCTTCTTGACTCGAAAAGTAACAACTATGTTTGCGCTGTTATTATTTCAAAAGATAAAAAGCAAAATATCGCGGGCATTGCTTCGGCAGATATTTCCACTGGTGAGTTTATTGCGGCAGAAGTCGAAGAAAACCTGTTAGCTGAAATATTGCAAAGCTTGGCGCCTGCGGAAATCATTTATTCCAAGCAACAAAAGAGCTTAATTACTTCAGTTATAAAGAATATCGGAGAATCGATTCCCTTGTCAGGGTTGGAAGAATGGATCTTCGACGAACAATTTGGCAGGGAAGCACTTCTGGGACATTTCAAGACACAAAATTTGAAGGGCTTTGGCATTGAAACCTTCACTGCAGGGATTTCGGCGGCTGGTGCAGTGCTTCATTACATTAATGAAACACAAAAAAGCTTTCTGCCTCAGCTAACGAAAATAAGTGTTTACAATCCATCAGAGTATATGACGCTTGATATGGCGACACGGCGCAATCTGGAAATCAGTTTCTCAAGTAGTGGCGACACAAAATCTGGTACATTGATATCAATTCTCGACAAAACTTCAACAGCTATGGGTGGGCGATTGATTAAGAAATGGGTGTCGAGACCATTGCGAAAATTAAAACAGATACACGCCCGCCTCGAGGCTGTGAAAGTGTTTTATGAGAGCGAAACTACACGAAAAGCACTTAAGGCGCATCTCGCTGAAATTGGTGATATAGAAAGACTAACTTCAAAAATCTGCACAGGCAAGGCAAACCCGCGTGACGTTTCGAGCTTGAAGGATAGTATAAAAAAAATTCCGGCTATTAAGCAGGTATTAGAAGAAACGGATGTATCGAGTTTGCTATCGTTATCGAAAACTTTGAAAAACTTGAACTCGATGGTGGTAATGATTGAATCTGCTTTATTAGACGAGCCGGGAGCGCAAACTGGCTCAGGAAACGTTTTTAAAAAAGGTTTCTCTCCAGAACTTGACTCTTTTATCGAAGCAAAAGTTAATGGCAAAAAGTGGATTGTAAACTATCAACAACAAGAACGCAACAACACAGGCATTCCCTCGCTAAAAGTCGGCTTTACGAGTGTTTTCGGTTATTATATTGATATTACTAATGTTCACAAGAACAAAATTCCAGATTATTACGACCGTAAGCAAACGCTTGCCAATTCAGAAAGATATACAACACCAGAGCTTAAAGAAATTGAATCGAAGATTTTAAATGCAGAAGAGAAGATAGCAGAGTTGGAAAACGAACTGTTTACGAAATTAAAAAATGAAATTGTAAAAAATACTTCCGATTTGCAGGAAAACGCTTTTAGAATAGCAACGCTCGATTGCTTGCTTAGTTTTGCAATATGCTCGAAAGAATATGGCTATTGCCGCCCGGAGATTGATGATTCTGAGTCGATTGAAATAAAAGACGGCAGGCACCCTGTTGTGGAGCGATCGCTTCAGATCGGTGAGAAATTCATTCCAAATTCGACACTTCTCGACACAAAAGCAGAACAAATACAAATCATAACCGGACCAAATATGTCTGGCAAGTCTTGTTATTTACGTCAAGTGGCTTTGATAGTTCTTCTCGGTCAAATTGGCTGCTATGTGCCAGCCATCCGCGCAAAGTTTGGTTTGATAGATCGGATATTTACCCGTGTAGGTGCTCAGGATAATATTACTGCCGGAGAAAGTACTTTTCTTGTCGAGATGCAAGAAGCAGCTAATATTATGAACAATGCCACATCGAAAAGCTTGATTTTATTGGACGAAGTAGGCAGAGGCACAGCAACTTTTGATGGCATTTCTATTGCTTGGGCTATTGCCGAGCATATTCACAACAATATCGGAGCTAAAACGTTATTTGCTACTCATTATCACGAACTTAACGATATGGCAGAGCGATACGACAGAATAGCAAATTACAAAGTAGATGTTATCAGGACCTCCGGACAAGTGATTTTTTCGCATAATGTAAGACCTGGTGCTATCGATCATTCCTTTGGTATTCACGTGGCTCGCATGGCAGGCATTCCTTATAGCGTTACCGATAGAGCAACAGAAATAATGCATTCTTTGGAAAAAGCAGGCAAGGAAACAACTTCGAGGACACCCGACATCTCGGCAATTAAAACCAAAAAGAAAGCAGAAACGCCCGAACAGCTATCCATTTTTGAGTTTCGTGATGACAAATTTCGTGAAAAGATTAAAGCTATCGACATAGACAATTTAACTCCGATAAATGCGCTAAAAATCTTATCTGAACTTAGTAAAGAAGCGAAAGGCAACTAATGGGAATTGTATCAAAACCACCGAGCATAGCAAAAAATTTATATCAAAAATTCATTGAAAAAGAGCTGCCTCCCGTTGATCAGCTCGCCGCGGCAAGGTCAATTTTGTCAAACGAAAGGACATTCCTTTCCTATCAGCGAACGGCGCTTACGCTGATTGTTGCAGGTTTTTCATTTATAAAGTTTTTTCACATGGCTTTTTTAACGATAATCGGCTGGATTTTTATACCAAGTGCTGTAATAACTATATTTTTAGGCACTTATAGATATATAAAGATGAAAGATCTCATACGAAACATCGAATATCAGGCTATCCGGAAAAAAGAGTAAGAGAGTATGATTAAAATCGATAGAATAATCAGAAGCAGACGCAAAACTATCAGCTTGCAGATTAGCAAAGGAGCTAAACTTACAGTAAGAGCTCCAATAGGTATTTCTCAGAAAGATATTGAAAGCATTGTCGAAAAGAAAAGAAGCTGGATTGAAAAAAAGACGAAAGATTTTCAAGAACAAGAGAATAATAAACCAATGGCAAGCTACGAAGATGGTTCTGTTTTTTATTATCTCGGCTTTCAAATAAAACTTGTAATAAATAAAGAAAAAAATCCAGTTTTCAGATTTTCAGATGAAGGTTTTTATATCAGTGAAGGTGCTTTGGAAAATGCTCCGTTTTTGTTTCGTTTTTTTTACTGGGAGCAGTCGAAGCGGCTTTTTACAAAAAAAGCAATCGACCTATCCAAGAAAATGGGAGTTCAGTTTAACGAATTGAAAATTAGCAATGCTAAAAGAATATGGGGATCTTGCAGCAGAAAAGGCAATTTGAACATCAATTGGCGACTATTGCTAGCTCCAGTATATGTTATTGATTATATCCTTATCCACGAACTATCGCATCGCTTTGAGATGAATCATTCACAGCGTTTTTGGAATATCGTAGCCCGATTTGACCCCAATTATATGCAAAGTGAAAAATGGCTAAAGGAAAACAGTTTGTTGCTCGAGTTCGAGTTTTAAAATAATGACTTATACCATTTTCCCCTCTTTTTCTCCCCTATAACCCAACAAGAAATCTTTTGTTTTCATTTGGCGCTTGCCTTGCAACTGAATTTCTAACGGTTCGATATATCCTTTTACTGCATAGATAATAAATTTGTTTTTATCAATAATAAATGTGCCTGGTGTTGCATTACCACAGGAGCAATAAGTGCAACGTAGTATTTTTAATCGAAGGTCGTTCCACCTAGTCCAGGCGCCTGGCATAGGCGATACACCATTGATAAAATTGCGCAAATCTCTTGAATGAAGATTCCAGGAAATGCGACAGCCTTCGGGAAAGATTTTAGGAGCTGGGCTTGTCTTGCTGTTATCTTGAGGGAATAACTTGTAATTGCCAGAAGCAAGCAATTCAATAGTGTTAAAAGAAATATCGACAGATAATTGTTTTAACATGTCGCTAAGGTCGCCGGCAGTGCTGTTTTCGGGTATTTCCATGGAGCTTTGAAGGATAATGTTGCCGGTATCGACCTTTTCTTGCAATATGAATGTTGTTAGACCAGTAAACTTTTCTCCATTTATAATAGCCCAATTAATCGGTGCTGCGCCGCGGTATTTTGGTAATAAGCTCGCATGAACATTAAAAGATGCGATTTTTGGTATGGTAAATAATGCGGCAGGAAGTATCCTAAAGGCGATAACTACAAATATATCAGGCTGTAGCACTCTCATTTCGTCAAGAAAAAATTCTTCGCTAAGTTTTTCTGGCTGATAAATCTTAATGCCTAATTGCTGTGCTTTTAATTTAACAGGCGAAGCTTGTAGCTTTTTTCCTCTGCCTTGAGGCTTGTCGGGAACGGTAACAACAGCTTGAATGCCAAAACGTTGATGTATTTTTTCCAGAGCGGGTAGAGAAAATTCTGGCGTCCCCATAAAGACAATTCTTAAGTCTTTCATTGTCATTCCTCGTCCATATGTATTTCTACCTTTACTTTTGTTCCGCGACCTACTTCAGAAGTTATTTGTATTTTGCCTGAGCAAACTGCAGCTCTTTCTCTCATACCGATTATTCCAAATGATTTTTCGCTGTTAATCATAGTTTCGTCCATTCCGATACCATTATCTTCTATTGTCATAATGAAACAATTAGCATAAGGATAATGTGGAGCAGAATTTTCGTTATTTTGTTGGCATAAAGCATTATTTGTCTGAAGTGTTATTTCGACTTGAGTAGCTTGTGAATGGCGGGCTACGTTAGTAAGTGATTCTTGAAAAATGCGAAATACCGCTAATTGCTTTGTATTGTCGAGTTTGATAGTATCTACTTTATTGACTATATTGAATTTTAATCCAATCTGCCTGCAAAACTCTCGGAGATGATGCTCTATTGCTTCGAGAAGTCCCAATTTGTCGAGGACCTCAGGGCGTAATTCAGTTATTAGCTTGCGCATCCTTTTTATAGTATTATCGAGCAATTTTTGCATTTCGTTAATTTCGCTTTTTACTTCATCATTTCTTCCTTGCTCGATCTGAGGTAAAAGCAATGAAAGATTAATCTTAAGTGCAGTTAGCGATTGTCCAAATTCATCGTGAATTTCACGGGCAATAAGTGTGCGTTCTTCTTCGCGAATAGTCTGCAAATGGCTGGCAAAAGCACGGAGATTCTCGCGAGAGTCGCGGAGATTTTCTTCCGATTCCTTGTATTTACTAATTTCTTTTATAGTGCCAATGATACCGACAATTTCGCCTCCAGCAGAGATATGTGGACAGTAAGTAGCCGAATACCACCCTTTTTTCCCGGAAAGATGTATGTCGTAGTAAGCATCATTAGTAGTTATAACCTTTCCTTTTATCGCTTCTTTCATTCTCGCCATCGTGTTATTGAGAAGGACATGCTGGAATATCTCGTCTGGTCGTTTTCCAATGACATCGCTGGAGGCAAGCCCGGAGAGATCTTGCATAAACTTGTTCCAAACGATATACCGGAAACTGCGATCTGTTACGAAAATACCTTCTTGCACATTAGAAATAATTCGTGCATTGAAATTCTCGAGTTCGAGCATATTATTGAAAAAAGTATGTCTTTCCACGATTTTGCTAATTCCATCGGCTATGCTCTGAATGAGATCTTTTTCGAAATTAAGGAAGGGTCCAGTATCTCCCTCAGGCATTTCGTCTAAATAATATACCTCTACGAAACCGTCTTTGTTGTCAATGGTTTTTATTTCTGAGAATAGTCGCCATTGTGTTTCGCGAAAGTTTTCAGTTATATAGTAATTGTTTTCAAAAGAGATTCTTGCCACTGTATGTTCTGGATATTGCATAGCTGGGGGAATCAAATCGACAATGTTTTGTAAAAGGCTGCCAACACTAGCCGTATCTTTGCTGGTAATTTCGGAAATACCATAGACGCAATGAAGTTCTTTTATGCGTTCGCTAAGTTCCGAGCGACACCTATTTAACACTTCAGAGGTATTTTCGTACTTTTTTAGTAGTTTTTTATACTCTGTAACAAGTTCTTTTTTGTTTATTAACTCAATATTCATAAATTTGTCATAGTATTAAAAAAAATTTTTGTTATTATCACAAATTTAAGATTTCTTTATGAAACTATTGTAATTTTTTCATAAATTATCGTCATTATAAATATAATTTTAAAGATATAATTGCAAATTTCAATCATTATCTTTAATTTAGTGTAAACACAATATTGAAATATAGATTAATGACTGACAGCAGTAAATATCTGATACAAGAGTTACTTAAGAGGCATATCAACGATACTGTTACGGTAATCCACAAATGTGACGGTCTCCTTCAACTTTCCGAAGGTTCGCTCAGGATGGTCAGTAGCGAGGCAATTTCTGTGAAAAATGAGAATTTTATAAGTGAGAAAGAATACATAAACTTTATAACAGAAACAGGCAATCGAATACTTCATATATACAATACTTTATATATCGATTTGATGGTAGGTCGCGAGTATCCCACTTTGATAACAAAACTTCGCGAACCAAAACAACAAAAAAGAGTGATAAGCTTGCTCAAGCCTTATCTAAACAAAGAGTTATATTTTATTTACAAGCAAACTCCTGGCATCACTTTGTCAAAGGGTATTTTTATCGATATGGGCGTTCAATCAATAACCGTAAAGGTTGCTCCATTTTATAATAGAGAAGAATCGATACATTACGACAGAGTGTTGCATATCTATGATGATAAATTTCTCGATTTGCTGTCAATTGTATAAATGCACTTTGAATCTGTATGAATATAAACTCGATGATATAGATCTGAATTGAGCTCTAGTTTTATTTACAAATCCTGTCTATTTAATAGCAACTTACCAAATTTGTAGTTTAAATAGTTACAATCAGCATAACTATAATCCTACAAAATAATCATAGAAAATGTGATTGATATTTTCAAAACTAAATTTTATTTTAATAATGTTAAGAATTGTCAATCATTGAAATGTTAATTTATAAAAAAAGAGCCCGGAATTAGGTGATTGTTCAAATTTCTAATGGGTCGAGAGGAAATTTTTCTAATTACCTTCAGTCCGGGCATTTATTATTGTTCTTCGAAAATCTAAAATTTGCCCAAGATTGGAAACTAAACCCTCATAACCATCAGATCCGTATTCTAGTATCACTCGATTTTCAATATTTGGCTCCCTTTGAACAATCACAGCGATACTTTTCAATTTTGGGCATTTTTTTTATCTTCTAGCAAAGATTATCGTTTTTGTTTTAATTATATCTTGTTTTGTAACAATGATTTATTTCTCCTGCATTGCTGGATGTGATACTTTTTTGTGTTCATTAATTAAACATAATTGTAAAATTAATAAATTTTGTCTGTATATCCGATAAATTTTTTTTAATTTTTAAAATTATTTTTTCCTTTTCTTTTCTTTATTAATTTTTCCTTTGTTTTTCTTATTAATTCAATAAATTATTACTATTTACTTCTTTCTACCATATAAGTTTCGTTTTATCAGAGAAATCGCTTATGATAGTGCTAACAAAAATAGATGGCAGACCACTTGCCGTCAATGCCGATGAAATCGAAACAGTAGAAACCACTCACGACTCTACTGTTAGCTTAAAAAGCGGAAAGAAAATCATAGTAAAAGAAAACTATCAGCAGATAATCGAAAAGGTGGTAGCTTATCGTCGGGAATGCCTTTCTGCTTTACCTGAAAAGGTGGTTTAACCATAAGCGATAAATAATAATGAAGATTATTTATCTCCTTATGGCTTTAGCAACTGCGTGGCTTGCTATTGGGTATGAATGTAATGCTCAGGCCGATTCTTCCGGCATTAAAAAAAATATAGGTAATGAATATTATGCTCAACCAGACATAAATGAAGTGAGCGACGAATCTAATTCGCAAATCGATACCCTCAGCCGAATAAAGTTCTTCGAAACAGGCTTAAAAAAAGTTACTAATACCTTTATCTTTAGCGGTAATTCCGAATATAATATTTTCAGCCCTTATGGCAATTTTCATCTTTATCAACAATATACAGGCACTGCACTGCAAACAGCCCGCACTTCCTTTCGGGACGATGAGAAATTCTTTTTCCGCTATACCCTACCAATAAGCAATGGTATTTCGCTTTTGGGTATTCAGAATTGGAGCTTGAGCAACGACACAAAAAGCATAGGCATAAACAAACTAGAGCGGCTCAATGGCATGCTCGGCATTAGATATGATTTTCTAGGAAAATCTTTTTTCTCATTGTCGGGCGGACTCGAAAAAAACAATCAAATAGGAGTCGAATCCGCCGCCTGGTTGCTTGAGACAGAAAGTATGATTAATTCTATTAAAATTGAGCAGTTCACTATAAATGCCGATGCCACCGGTGATTATCTCCACCTCGACGACGGGAGGATTAATGCAGGTGCTGCACTCAATGCACGCATAAGTGGTAATTACGACGTCGATAATTCGATGGGTTTTCTTGTCGGCTATAAACTCTTTAATCGGGATTTTCTTTCTACTCTTTACCAAACAAATGAATTCTATCCTATTGAAAGAAGATTTGAAAAGAGGCTTAACCTAGGGGCAATTTTCGATTTCAAGGTTTCCGATAAATTGAGTTCGCGTGTAAATCTAAGTATGAGCGATGTCAAGATTGATCGTTCGTATAAAGAGCAGATTGAAAAGGTAGCCATTAGCAAAGTATATAGAAACCTTACTGAATTTCAACTTATTTTTCTTGGCGAAATCTTTTATACATTAGATTATTTGAATATTACAGCAGGCGCAAATTTCTTTTCAAGAAATGAAGAAAACAACATTTTCAAAAATTTTGAAATTAGCAATATAGAACGTGCTAACTTGCAAAATCTCGAGAACCAGCGGGACAACAGCGCTTCAAAAACTCGATTATACTCGAGCGGTCGCTGGCAGCCAACTCGAAACGACCTTTTCTCTTACGATTACTCGGTTTCTTTGTTGCAATATGACACACCAAGCGAAATCAATAATGATGACCGCGACGAGTTTTCAACCGTATTTGGCATCGGATATTTGAGAAATATATCATCTATGTTTAGCGCAGGGTTGAATATTGAAATTCAGATGACTCACCTTGTTTTTTTGAAAGCTGCGAGTAGTGCCATGAACAATTGGAACAGGATTATTCGCCTTGCTCCAGAATTTAAAGTAATAACAAAGAGCATAGTTTACGAGCCGATGTTCGAGCTTTTAGCAAATTATACTGTTTATGATTTCGAGAGTTTGTCGCCGGGAGTGCAAAGCTTTTCTTACAGGCAACTTGGCTATCGTGATTCCTTGTGTATATATTTTGGCAAGGGATACAGTTTGCAGTCTCGCTCAATAATAAAGTATTTCGAACGGGGTATGCTCTATTGGCGTTCGTTTTCAGAAGCACCTCAGACGAGCAGTTACGAACAGTTTAGCAAGGTTCTGTTTATTAGCCATAAAGAAAATTTTGCCTTTGGGGCTGGTGGTAGAATGTATTTCCTTTCTCAATCAAATATAAACAGAACTTTATTCGTTTTGTCACCAAAAAACGATTTTTCGCAAATATTTGTCGGGCCGGAAGCCTTAATCACTCTTTCTTTCGACTCAGGGACGACGTTTTCGCTCAACGGTTGGTACGACTTTCAATACTTTAAAAAGCAAAAGACCGGCGAAGTACCTAATATGGTTCTATCGATTAAATGGGTCTTGTAAAAAAATATACAGTATGTATTACACATCGAATTGAATAAATTAAAGAAAACATTTTATTAAAAAATAATTTGTAAATCATAATTTTATTCGTAATTTTGTAGTTCTTAAAATATCCGGATTGGGATGTAGCCAAGTGGTAAGGCATCGCCCTTTGGAGGCGACATTCGCAGGTTCGAATCCTGCCATCCCAGCGTCTTTTGTTTCAATTATTAATTCTGCAGGGTAATGGCTGAGTTTAAAATAGCAAGTGGGCGATCCAACCTGAAGCTAGCACAAAAAGTAGCTGAAAAGCTCGGAATAGAACTCTCCCCAGTAGCAATCCATAATTTCTCTGATGGTGAAATCTGGGCAAAATACGAAGACAATATTCGCGGCGATGAGTTGTTTATATTGCAATCTACTTTTGCTCCAGCAGATAACCTAATGGAACTTCTAATTTTAATCGATGCCGCGAAAAGAGCTTCTGCCAGAAAGGTAGCAGCAGTCATCCCCTATTTTGGTTATGCTAGACAAGATAGAAAAGATCAGCCACGGGTTTCTATTACGGCAAAACTTGTAGCAAACCTGCTGAGCAGAGCTGGTGCCGACAGAATAATAACGATAGACCTGCATTCGAGTCAGATTCAAGGCTTTTTCGATATACCTTTAGACCACTTGTATGCCTCGCCTGTTTTGTTGCGAACCATTAATCTGCTTGGATTGAAAGATATTGCCGTTGTATCGCCAGATTTAGGCGGTGCTAAAACTGCAAGAGCTTATGCAAAACGTATTGGAGGCGAGCTAGTGCTTGTCGATAAAAGAAGACCTGCACACAATAAAGCAGTGATCCTAAACATCATCGGTGATATAAAAGACAAGAATATGCTTATCATCGATGATATGATTGATACGGGAACTACTTTTTTAAATTGTGCTCAAGCGCTAAAAGATGGCGGTGCCAAAAGTATTATTGGTGTATGTGTGCATCCAGTCTTTTCTGGCAATGCCTTAGAAAATATTATCGCATGCGAAGCATTAACAAAATTATTCGTTACAGATACTATCCCTTTGCTTGCAGAACACCCGAAAATTGAAGTCATTTCCGTTAGTGAATTGTTAGCAGAGTCTATTATTAGAACTCACGACAACCGCTCGATTAGTTCTTTATTTGAAATAGCAAGATAATATTATTTTCATATATACTTTTTTCAAAGGTTAAAAATAAGATGAACCAGATCCAATTACAGGTGCAAAAACGCGAAACCGGTAAACAAGTTTCCAAAAGATACAGGAGCGATGACAAAGTGCCGGGAGTCTTTTATTTTAAAGAAGTCAGCGAAAAAGAAGCTCAAAATGATGTAAAGGTGGTTTCCATACCAATAATAGCGACACCAATTGCACTGAGAGACGTTGTCTATACATCTGAAATGCAAATCATCGATCTTCACATTGAAGGTGAGGAAAATGTTCGTGAATGTATTTTAAAAGAAGTTACATTCGATCCAGTTACCGATAGTATTAAGCATTTTGACCTACTCGGCATTAGACGCGGCTTTACCATGTCTTTTGAAGTGCCAATCACATTAAAAGGTAGTGCTATTGGCGTCAGGGATGGCGGTATCCTTCAGCATACTCTCCTAAAAGTTAATATCGATTGCTTGCCCAAGGATTTGCCTAATTCTATCGAAGTGGATATTAGCAGTCTGAAAATTGGACATGCTATTTATGTGAAAGACCTCGAAATAGAAAATGTAAAAATAAATGCTCAGCCCGATGCAGTTGTCGTGTCGATAGTGCCTCCAAGAGTTATCAAGACAGCTACTGAAGAAGCGCCAAGCAAAAAAGAGTAAAAATTATTTCTAAAGATTTTTTCCACATCATTTATCGCTATGCAATAATTATATGTTTATCGCATAGCGGTTTCTTTTTAATTACAACTAGCAGCAGCTGTTTTACTTGTTAATTTTTATAAAGTACTTCCCTGGTAATTGGCTGACAGCACCGGAGAACTCGAGGCTTAACAATTTCACAAGTAAAACCGACATTGATAGCCCGCTTGCTTCACATAGCTCATCGATATGTTTTGGTTCCAAACTCAAGAAATTCATAATTATTGTTTCCGTCTCGTCGAAATGCAAGTTTTCAACTTTTTCGTTAAATAAGTCCATATTTTGCGATCTGTAGTTCATTTCCTTGAAGACTTCTTCAGGCGAGATGGCGATGCTTGCAATGTTTTTCTTAATAAGTAAGTTAGTGCCAGTGCTTTTTTCTGAATCAATCTTGCCGGGAACAGCAAAAACTTCTCGCTTTTGGTCGAAAGCGTGTGCTGCTGTGTTCATAGAGCCACCTTTTATGCCACTTTCTACGACGAGTAAAACTCTGCTTATCCCGCTAATAATCCTGTTTCTTTGCAGGAAATACGGCTGAAATGGTTTCGTGCCGTAAGGATATTCGGTAATGACAGCACCACCGGAATCGACAATCTTATTAACAAATTTGTCAGCGCCTGCTGGATATAAATTGTCAAGGCCACCCCCGAGAACTGCATAAGTTATGCCTCCAGCTTTAATTGCTCCCAAATGCGATTGAGTATCGATTCCATACGCGAGACCGCTTGTAATGATGACACCTCTTGCTGCGAAGTACTCTGAAAACCGGTTGGCTGTTATTTTACCATATTGCGAGCATTGCCGGGTGCCTACTATTGAAAATGATTCGCTGTCGTTTGCTTGCAATTGCCCTTTAACAAATAAAAATGCGGGTGGATTGGCTATTTCTTTTAATAGTAACGGATATTCTTTGTCCCAATAGCTTATTATAGATACATTATCTTTTTGGGATTGTCCGATTTGTTTGTTTCCTTTATCTATCTTATCAAAGCCATCTTGAGGAAAAATCTGATTTTTACCAAACAAACGCGATAGTTTCGTCGGCATATTCTTCCCTTCCAAGAACTCGTCAAAACTATTGTAATTATTGGCTATTGTAAACAAAGCATCAGAATCGATGCCTTTACTTGCATAGACAGATAATAATTCCTCAGGTTTCCATTGTGCAGTCAAATTCATTACAGATTTTTTATAGTGTCAAAGCCGTTTCTTGCAATTTAATGTTTTTTTATCGAGTAATTAGTATTTTCTTTCGTAACATATTGTTTTTATATATTATATTAATAAAATATAATCCCTGTTGATAGTTTTCTAAATTAAAGTGGAAGAAGCTATTAAATTTGCCTTCATAGATCCTGTTGCCAATTATATTATAGATTTCAATACTTTTATTACTATTATCATTAAAAAAATGAATAGAAAATTGATTGGATATGCTGCTTAAACGGTATTCTGTATCTGGATTTTCATCTATATCAGATACTGGTAGCAAATGTAAACCAACCACACAATCAAGATCGAAACCGCTAATAATCGGGTCGTAATATGGATGTTGTTTGTTATCCAGCACAGATTGACATATATCAGTTATTTTTATATACCTAATTCTTTGCACACCAATCGAAGCAAGATCGAACTGATCGCCGCCGCTTTCTTCGGGATTAAACGGATTGCCTTTGCCGTTTACCCAATGAACACCGGCACAGCCATCAAGAGTAAGCGAATCGTAGGGAAACTCGATAAAATCAATTCCATCTTCGCTTACAGCCACTTTGGCAGGCTCGGCAAATATCTTGTTTGTTACAGGATTAACAAAAGCATTCTCGAAAACAGTTATATCCACTCCCGGACCATCAACTACATATCCGTCTTTAAAAAAAAGAACGATTTTGCCTCCAAGCCCAATCGAACAGACATCTTTTGGATCAGACGCCTGAAAATTCTTGCCTGCTGATTGTGGTGGCAAAGTAAATATATTTTCTGGGAAGTATTCTGCTTCCTGACCGGCATTTTGTCCTTTTCCGGGAATAAATGAAATGACTTGGTTTGCTATTGTTACGTCAGCGACTGCTGTTTGTAAGTAAAAATAATTTAAAAATAGTATTGTAAATATCAAATATCTCATTTTATTATCTCCATAATTATATTTTTGAAACTAACTCGATTATCCAAGCCCTTCCAGGCATTGGATAATTGCTAATAATCTCGTATTGCTTGTCGAAAATATTCCTTGATTTAAGCCGAAGGACGAGCCGCATCCAATTAAAATCAATTTCTTTTGAAATGTCTGCATTAATTATAAAATAAGAAGGAAGTACCGAATTCAGCGAATTATCGGACATAGTATATCGATAACTCGAATATTGCGACGAAAGCTCTGCCGACATAAATCGAAAATCATAATCTACCGACAAATAAAACAATTCCTCGGGAATATAAGGAATTACTTTACTTTTTGTCAGAGAGCCTTTGGTTTCGTCGGTGGCAAGTTGTCGAGTGTATGAAAGCCAAAAATTCAATGAATTAGAAAAAAACGAGGCAGAAACGTTTAGCTCTGCTCCTCTTGTAAATACTTTGCCAATGTTAATGGCTGTCCATACATCTGGTCTTGTGGGATATGCGGCAATTTGCTTTTCTGTAAGTATTGAAAACAGATTGCCTTCGATATGCAAGCCATCGGTAGCGAACCAGGCAGCACCAATATTAAATGAATGTGCTCGCTCTGGCTCAAGATCTTTCGAGCCGAAGTTGTAATAATACATCTCGTTGAAACTCGGCGCTCGGAAATTGTAAGAATACTGTGTTTTTAATGTCAAATTCCATTCATTCAAGACAGTCATCAAACCGAATAAAGGGGAAATTGCTCCTTTTATATCAGAAATGGCATCTAATCTTAATGCCGAAAGCAGAGAAAGATCTATTACCTCATTTTGAAAAATATTTCGTTCTAATTGTAGCGAAGCACCCAGAGATTTTCTATTTACATATCCCCTTTTGTTGCTCTTCATCATATCGCCATTTAGCTCGGAGTATGCAGGCTCAATAAAAAGATTTATATCGTTGCCGTAAGTATTACAGTTATAAGCTATTTTCGCTTGCAATCCCCTGTTTATAAAAATATCGTCCATCCCTTCTGCTCTGCCATAAGGATCATTATATTCGTATTGATCGAGGTTGGTCATAAACCCTAAAAAGAATGAATTGTTGTCATTTATCTGCTTTTTTATGCTTATTATTAAATTAACATTGTTTTGTTCTGCCCTTGCAATGGAGTAATAATTGTTTTTGACTGCAGGTCCTGGCACCCCTCTTTCAGATGAAGAGCCGAGCAGAGTCGCCGACCTTGTCCAACCGTTTCTTTTATCTGCAAAAGCAGCGGAAAAGCTGTGGGAAAGGAAATCACTGTTTTTTCGAAGTAACTCTTCAGTTTTGCCAAATTGATTGATAGCAAAGGGATAATTTCCATCTGAAGCAAGATATTGATATGTAAAAAAAACTGCCGAAGAATCGAATTTTTTTTCTGTATTAAGGGCTATGATTTTCTCGTCGAAAGAGCCATAGCCAATTCGAAGATTTATTTTATCCTTGAAATTACTAGTTTTTGTTCTGAAATTAATGACGCCTCCAATCGCATTGCCCCCGAAAATGCCGGAGGAACCTCCTTTTACTACTTCGATATCTTCTAAAACGGAAATTGGGAGTAATCCGATGTCAGAAATATTATTTTGCATCGAGTTTAATCTCATTCCATCAAGCATTACTAATGTCTGCTGGGCTGATGTTCCCCGCAAACTAATCGTTTTTAAGCCGCTCAATCCACCATAATCTTTGATATACATTCCTGGAATGCTATTTAAAATTTCGCTTGCTTGCAACGCAGCCGATTTCTCGATTTTTTCTGAATTTATTACTGAATTTGGCGAAAACCGTATTGCGCTATTACTTAATATTCTGTCAGCATTTACATTTATTTCGGGGAATATGTATGAAACAGAATCGTTTGATACTTCTGTTTTTTCGGAATTAGCAGAAACAAAACCGCATAATGCAGTAACGCTTGATTGTAAAAAAATAATAATTATATAAAAGGTAATTTTTTTCATTAAAAGCAATAAGATTGGCTTATTAAAAAAATTTAGACGAATAGTATTATAAAATTGTGTGAGTTGCTTGATGCAGTAAATGTTTGAGGGTTTGTTGAAAGAGATTGGAAGCAAATAGTCAATTCCAAGAAATACAATACCTTAATAGGTCAAAAAAATGTATGTTTTGACAAAAAAGACAAATATTATATTTCTTGAGTTGTTAAACCAAAACTTCGAAACTGCCTTTTTGGTCCATTTGTTTTTGAAAGGTGTCTTGAATCTGCTGTTGTGGCTGAGCGCTTGCTAAAATTTGTAATAATTGCTTTTGATAGCTCGATTGCCCTTGCCCAGTAGATTCTTTTAGCATTTCACCTGCAATATCGTTTTGGACGGACACAGGAGGCCTAATGTTGGTGTAATACTCTTGATTTTTTATTGTGTCTATGGTCATTGTCTGCCCCTGTTTTTATGTTTTAATACACTATACTGCAATTATCGACGCAAATATAAAAAACTTTAGTTTTTTTTCATAAATAAATTTTATATTTTTCAATTTTTCGTAAATGTCCAACAGCAAAAACAAATTTATGTTTGAAGATATTATTAGCAAAAAAAGCAAGATAGCCATCGAAAAAACAGGTTTTTCACAGAACGACACATGTGTTGCCGAGTTGTTAAATTGCAATGAGTTAACAAGTTTCCAAAAACAATATTTTCAAAACAAATTCAGCGAAACTCCCGACAGGCTTATTAATAGCGTAGAGATAACAAAATTTTTTGAAGCTTGCTCGGCTCTCGAGCTTAATTTTTTGATTAGGCCCGCAACGACAGTAAGATATTTCATCTTTAAAAATAATGAGTTTGTTAAGTTTTCTTACATAAAGCAAATACTATCCATTTTTGATAAATACTGCATGTGTCGAGTTGAATTGGAAGATAATTTAGAAATAATTAATCAAACTGATGAAAGTGATTTTGCAATATCTTTCAAGCAATTTGAAAAAGTACAACTGTCCATTGAGTGTAACTATTTTAAATCGCTAAATACTTCAGAATTTAAGCGAAATTTAGGAGTTCTTGCCGAATATTTTGCACAAGACGGATTAATACCTGCAATGGCAATGGCTATTTTTTTCGACGACCGTCGAATGTATCTTCTCGCCAAAAAATTCTATGAGATTTCTCATCAACAAGAGATGCTTAGCATAGATGAAATTATAACAATAATATCGGAATTATCTGAAAATGAGCAAATAAAAGAGGCAGATTCTGTTGATTTTCCTGATGAAGTTACCGAAGATACTAATTTGCGAGAAGAAGAAGATATTATTGCAGTTGAGCAGGATAACGAAATTGATCCAGATTATGACAACGTTGATGATATTTCAACAACTATAGAAGAGACAAGTTTAATCCCCGAAGTGCAACCCGTTGAACCAGAGCCTGAGATTCTTGTCTCTCCAAAATTAGCCGAACCAGAACAGGTTATTGTTGATTATCCAGAAATTATTGAGGCGCAACCAGATCTTGAGTTTGCTATTTCAGAAGAAGAAACTAAGTTGGAAGAAACTTATGAAACAGGCAATTTAGAGAATATTGATGATATTAGCGAATTTGAAGAAATGGAAGAAAGTGAGGAAACAACTGATTTTCAGGAACTTGACAGTCTCGAAAAAGCTCAGGTTTTCGAGGATTTAGAAGGATTTGAAGAAATTGACGAGATTGATGAATCCCTTTCTAAAACGATTTCGCTTGTTGATACTTCGGAAATGAAGTTTTATGTTTATGACAAGAAAACTAGTTGTGATTTGTTGAAAATGGAGCTAATCGACTTTCATTCTGACAATCCAGAAATAGACATTTTTAATTAAAAACGCTTTATACAACCATCTGATTGGTTAGTATCTAATTATCAATTAAACAATAATTTAAAAAGGATAGCAGATGATAAAAATCGCAGTGCTTGGGGCAGGTCTCGTTGGCCGGGCTATGGCAATAGATTTGTCGAAAGATTATGATGTTACATCTTTTGATTATAATGACCAAAATCTTGCTTTGCTCGCTGAAAAAGAAATTAAGACAGTCAAAAAAGATCTTGCAGAAAAAGGAGCGGTCGCTTCGTTAGCGGCAGATTTTGATTTATTTGTAGGTGCAGTGCCTGGATTTATGGGTTTTGCTACTGTAAGAGAAGTGATTACTGCCGGGAAAAACATTGTGGATATATCTTTTTTTCCAGAAGATTGCTTCGAGCTTGACGAACTCGCTAAATCCAAAAGTGTTACGGCTATTGTTGATTTTGGTGTTGCGCCGGGTGTGCCTAATTTGCTTGCGGGGCATCACAGCAGCACTATGAAGTTAGATACCTACAAATGCTATGTCGGTGGCTTGCCTGCCGAACGAGTTTATCCCTTTGAATACAAAGCACCTTTTTCGCCTGTCGATGTCATTGAAGAATACACAAGACCAGCAAGGTATGTAGAAAACCGGAAATTAATAATCAAGGAGGCTCTCTCAGAGCCAGAACTAATGTATTTCGAAGGTGTTGGCACTTTGGAAGCATTCAACACAGATGGTCTTCGCTCGATAATAAAGACAATCGATGCACCAAATATGATTGAAAAAACTTTGCGCTATCCAGGCCATATTGAAATTATTAAAGTACTAAAGGCGGCAGGGTTTTTCAGCGAGCACGAGCGCGATTTCAGGGGTATGAAGATTGTGCCTCGTGAGTTTATTTCGGATCTTTTATATGATGCTTGGAAAATCAAGCCAAAAGAAGAGGAACTGACTGTGATGAGGATAATTTTTGAGGGTGTTGAAAATGGAGAAAATGTTAAATATACATACGATTTGCTCGACAAATACAATCCTGAGACTGACACTTATTCGATGGCAAGAACAACTGGCTATGCTGCCACTTCTGCAGTAAATTTAGTAGCAAAGAGCTTGTTTACAGAAAAAGGAATTAATCCGCCGGAGTACGTTGGCAAAAAACCAGATTGTGTCGATTTCGTTTTCGATTATATGTTGCAACGGGGAATAAAATACAAAAAACTACGAGAAATTCTTTAACTCCAACTTATTGTGATTTATAGGAATCCCCAAGATATAGTTCTAAAAAATCTTCTTTAAAGATACTTTTTATCTTAGCTATTTGCTTTGTTCCTGTGCAATGTGAGGGAGCAACTTTTTCAACACCGAGCAATTTAAGGTTTTTGCAAATTTCATTTATTTCGTCATCTGATTTTGAGCTTAGATGCCAACCTCCGCAGACGAGCAAAATGCTTTTGTCAGGAAAGAGTTTTTTGGCTCTCTGTGCTATGTTTTCAATGCCGCTGTGCGAGCAACCTGATATTATAATAATTCCTTTTGGTGTATCAATATACATTGCTTGTCCATAGAGGCCTTTTCCCTTGTATTTGCCTTTAAGAGAGCCACTTGTATAAATATCGCTGCAAATGTTTTGTGGCTTGCTCATTGCAATCAAATTCATATTTTGATGTTTTTCAGCAGAATATCGCCATCGTTATCAGTATCAAAAAGGATTCTTTTTCCATCGTAATCGACGAAAGCAGCAAAACCCCAATCGGTTTGCAAATCGGGGGAGTTTTTTGATGTGATATTGTTATAAACGATTTGTATATGAAGCAGAGCCAACCACCGGAATTGAACCGGTGACCTGCTCATTACGAGTGAGCTGCTCTACCAGCTGAGCTAGGTTGGCTTATTAAAAAAATATGTATTAAACTAACGATTTTATTAATAAAAAAATCAAAAAATAGGTATATGCAATCTAATCAAATATTTCTTAAAAAAAAAGATATAATTTTTCGGATTTTTAGTGATTAATTTTCAGTGATAGTTAAGAGCTACATTAAATTATCTAGCGATGAAGTGGAAATAACGGCTTTCGCTGTCGCGCAGCTGTCCGATGAAGCCCTCTTGCCACTTTTAGCAGTCTGTAAAAAATTTTATTATTTTACATTAGATACACACTAAATTACTTATGGCTTAGTAAATACACTTTTTCAGGAGCCACATCAAGATTGTTGTACCAAGTGATTACACCATCTTCGAGATGAAACCTTTTAAAATTTCTTATTTCGTTTAATTCTCTTAACTTACCTTTATCTAAGGGGATCAATTTTATATGGAGTTGATATGATATTTTCACCATTAAATTCTTCATCATTTAACAGGTTTTATCTCAAACACAAAGGGCCAATATTTTCCCGTTACAAATATTCTATTGTTTTCTGAATCGTAGGCAATGCCATTAAGCACATCGGGCGAATCAGATGGTTTTATGTATTTATAAAGATTAAAAATATCAATTTTTCCGAGTAAATTGCCGCTTTCTGGATCTATACGATAAATTTTGTCCTTCTGCCAAACGTTTGCCCAAATTTCGCCGTTAACATATTCGAGTTCGTTTATATATTTTACTGGATAGTTTTCGTCTAATACTTCGATTGTTCTTTCGGTATTGAAATTCTTTGGATTGACGAATCGAATAAGGTTGGTGCCATTGCTCATGATTAATTGCTCGCCATCATTGGTGATGCCCCAACCCTCGCCATTGTAATTAAAAGTATTAATTAATTCAAAAGTGTGTTTGTCCCAAACGAAACATATTCCTGATTGCCAGGTGATTTGGTAGATTCTGTTGCCAAAGACAGTCATCCCCTCGCCGAAATGCAAACCAGGAATGCGCCTGTTTTGTACAATTTTGCCTGTTTCGAGTTCGCATTTCATTAATTCAGAAGAACCAACCATGCCTGTGCTTTCATAGAGAAAGCCATCGATATATTCAAACCCCTCAGTGAACGAGGTTCGTAGATGTGAGTATTTCTTGATTACTTCAGATTTGTAATCACCGTGAGGTAAAACGAAATTTTGGTTAATAGTTTTTTTCTGAGGCAAGATGATATTTGATTTTTTTGCTTGATTCGAATTGTTGATATTGTCTTCATCTGCTTTTTTCCCTCCATTGGAGCAGCAAGCCAACGAAGATATTAAAAGAAAAAAGAAAATAGTATTTTTTAAATCATTAATATTTATAATTGCAATTAGTGATTTCATTTTTTTAATCTTTCTACGTCTTTTGTTTTTCCGGTATTTACAATTAGAATTTTTGCATCATTCGGTATAAAATCTTTCTTTTCAAGCAAAAGCGCCAAACCAGCCATACCTGATGGCTCGAAAGTTAGGTTTAATCGGGTGGCGATTGCGATGGCTTCATCTACAAATTTTTCTTTAACAAAATATATATCAGTCATTTTGCCAACACAAGCGTACTCATCTTTTAATTCTTTAATATATTTATAAAACGAATCGATTGATGGCAGATAATTCGAGAATAGTTTGTCCAGACGTGTTTCCGGCTCAGATGAGGAAGCTCCCAGGAAACTGCACCTCTTCAGCTTTTCGATGTTGCTAAAAAAGCGGGGATCGTGCTTGGAAACAAAAGAATTGAAATATTCGATTTTTACAATGTTTAAAACATTTATAAACAGATCGCCTGTGCCAAATGGAATAAAGCAATATTCGGGCTCCGATTGCAAAATCTCGTAGCTCATCCAATCGTAATAATTGTCGTGAGTAGGGTCGAGCACTTCGCGATAAGTTATATCAATGCCGTTTTTGTTATCGGTTAGCTCTTTAATATCTTCCGACGATAAGAGTTTTGCCGATAGATCACATTCATAAAGTTCGCAGCCAATATCTTTCACAGCTTTTTTAAAATTTGGATTAAGATTGTAATCGACTAAAACTTTTAATTTTGTAGGCAGGTTGAACAAATTGAACAAATGTTGAATTGCAATGGCGGCGCTACCCGAAGAAATTATCGACATTTGCGGCAGTGCATCGCTATCTTTGTATTTTAAGCCTTCAATTAATGATTTATATTTTATTACCACTTCCCAAGCCAAGCGATCTTTGTGCGTGCCTGTCGGATTTGTGCTTTCGTCTTTGAGCCAAACATCAGAAAAACCGGGAATTTCAATCTTATAAGTTTCCGATGCAGGATATTTTGGCGTATAGAAAGGATAAGGGGGAAATTCTGGCTTTTTTGGATTGTTTGTCGATGGGATTTTTATCCTTTTGTAAGTAGTTTCGAGTTTTATGTCTAATGGAGAAATCATTTTTGGCTTTGGTAATAACTTCAGGAACTCTTCGCGGCTGTTTACTTTGTTTAAAAATATCTCATAGAGCGATCCGGAAGTGCTTTCACGAATCAAATCGACAACACGGGACAGACCTTCGATAATTCCTTTAATTTCGTCGAATTCTATGTTGAGTTTTGTGTAAAACTCCTGTTCTTTTCTACCTTTTAAAAGCAGTTTATGGTTCTCTTCCAATTGCTCTATTCGCAATTTCCAGTATTTTAATAGTTCCGAACGTCCGAGCGAATCGAAAATGTTAAAATCGCCTTCGTAAACATCTTTTAATAAGATATGAAACGTATGTTTGGCATATACATCGAGGTTATGAGTCGTGAAATCTATTAATTGCTTAACGCAATTTTCATTTTGCAGATAATCGCGACTGATAAGAACAAAAACCATTGAGTTGCTATCAAGTTTTTCGTATAATTCCTTGAGAGTGCCTTTGCTGTAAGCAGGTGAGTTGCGGGTGTCGCTTTCCACAGGGTACTGCAATTGTTGAATGATGTGGTTTTTTACCTTGTCGGCTTCGGTCATATTGCCAAGAGTAGAAGATACAATGATACTAAAACTGCGGTCGGAGAGGCCACTAATTTCAGCATCAAAAGCAGGTATTCGCGATTCATTAAGCTGTTGGATGCGGGTTTTTCCAAAAGCATAAAGGTAACAAATGTCAATATTGTATTCTTGGAACTGAGAGCTTTCCGAACTCATTTTGGAATAGAACAAATCTCTGAAAAAGGTGTTCCCGGGGATTAATTCATAAAATTCTTGCCCTTGGATTTTGATGTCCATATTCTTATGTTTTTTAATGGCATCGAGCTTAATTCCAATGAACTGCCTTAACTCTTCATAATTAGGCAGATGAGAATTAAATTTTTTTGAACCGCCTTGATTTTCATAAACTATCCTGATGTGCCGGCGAAGCTTGTTGAGTTCTATTCTCTCAATTTTTATCCAGCCACTTTTTAACAACAACTCATTCTTCATTAAATCTGAAAGATAATTAAAACAATCTGTTTCTTGCAAATTTAAGAAATCTTTGCTAATTAAATAATCATAAGAAAAAGGGATTTTAACAAATTAATAATTAAAAAATACTTGAAAATTCAAGAATTTTCATTATTTTTGTACTTTCAACGTGTTGTACATTTAAAAATGAATAAAAATGGAAAAACCACTTAGCATATTATTTGTAGCCAGCGAAGTCTTTCCCTTTGCCAAAGTAGGTGGGGTGGCTGATATTGCTTTTTCGTTGCCGCTTGCACTAAGAGAATATGGACATGACGTAAGGGTGATGCTGCCGAGATATGGTTGTGTTTCCGAAAGAAAGTATCGCATCCACGAGATTAATCGGCTAAGGGATATGTCAATTCCAATTAATAATACTACCGAACTAGCCACCGTCAAATCTTCATCGATACAAAACGCAAGAGCCAAGGTGCAAGCATATATCACAACTAATGAGAAGTATTTCAATGCCAAAAAAGGTATTTATTCCAATCCTAAAACAGGCAAAGAATATCCCGACAATGACGAGCGTTTTATCTTTTTCTGCCGTTCTGTAATAGATTCGTGCCGGCTTTTACAGTGGTATCCCGATGTAATTCATTGCAACGATTGGCAAACAGCCATGGTGCCTGCTTATGCCAAAGTTCTCTTCCCAGAGGAATTTAAAAACACGAAAATCGTGTTTACAATACATAATTTCAGCCAGCAAGGCGAATTTCCATTGGAAAGTTTCGACAAGACGGGGCTGCCAGGCAAGGCAAAAACGGCTTTTACCCACAACAAGAAATTAAATTTTATGAAAGCCGCTATCAAATATGCCGATTTTATCACCACTGTCAGCAAAACTTATGCTGAAGACATTTTGAAAGATTCTAAATACAGTAACGGGCTTAATGCTGTGCTTAAAAAAGAACAAAAAAAGTTCAAAGGTATCTTAAACGGTTTAGATATATGGACTTGGAATCCTAAAAGAGATAAACTGATAAAAAAGAAATACTCTAATAAATATAATGAATACAAATCGGCTAACAAAGCTGAACTGTTGAAAAGATTTGATTTGCAAGGCGAAGACGATACTCCTGTTATAGCTATGATAACACGGCTCGACGAACACAAAGGCATCCCACTATTGCTAACTGCCCTGCCTGAGATCCTGAAAAATGATGTCCGTTTCGTACTGCTTGGCGAAGGTCAATCTGAACTAAAAAAACAACTGAAGTTGATAGCTCAGAAATATGAATCAAAAATGAGCATCAAATTTGAATTCGAAGAGGAGCTTGCCCATCTTGTCGAAGCCGGGTCGGACATTTATTTACTTCCATCACTTTACGAGCCGTTCGGTCTAAACGCTTTATACTCGCTTTCTTACGGAGTTGCTCCTGTGGTTCATGCAACAGGTGGGCTTATAGATATCGTAAAAGAATTCGATACGAAAAAGAAAAAGGGCAATGGATTCGTCTTTACAGACTTCAAGCCCGCAGATTTTGTTAAAGCAGTGAATAGAGCCCTTGACATTTATAAAAACAAGGAGCTTTGGGAAAAATTGATAGAAAACGGTATGAGTGCAAACAATTCTTGGGCTGAAAGCGTCGTTGAATATGACAATATTTACAACAGTTAATTTTTCTTCAGGACTAGACAAAAGAATATAATGAACGAATATGCTTTGCCCAAGCCATTTACAATAGTTTTCTCAAGTTTTTTTGCTGTCATTATCTTTCTCTTGCAAGCTTGCAACGAAAAGCCAACAGATATATCAGAAACTCTTCTATCGGACACAGTGAGCGTCGGCGCTTGCAATAGCGATAATACCCTCCTTATTACAGGCGATAAGCAGGAAAAAGTAGGTATTCCGATATTTAATGCTCAAGCCCTTTTTGTCGGCAAATATAAGGAATATGAAGCGATTACCTTTATTCGCTTCCCCAATTTACCTGATTCGCTTTCTTATATAAGAGAAAAAAACATAGTTTATGCAAAATGTAAAATATATCCAGGTTTTTATTCTTTTGGCGACACTATCACTAATCAGCTAGGTTTCGACGTTCATAAAATTGTAAAGCTATTTACGAATTTAACTACTTACGATTCGATTTCACAATCTGCAGAGCCTTATTGGGATGTAAAGATTCTTGCCAATTATTCAGGAAAAATAAACCCTCATGGCGACACATTAGATCCATTAGAGTTGGAACTCGACAAAAGTATTATTTCTGAATGGGCGGCATCGGTCGAAGACTCCATTGCAAAAACAATGAATTATGGAATTGCGCTTATACCTAAAAATGAATCCTCTTATATTCGGCTCTTTAACGCTCAAGCCATCGGCAGCACTTTGCCACGTCCCCAAATAGAAATCGCTTATCTTGGGAATGACAACGAATCACATACCATTACTTTACAATCTGCCAATGATTTGTCTGTTGTTTCAGCCCCAAAGCCTGAAGAAAATATGATAACGGTGCAAGGAGCCATTTCTTACAAGAGCAGACTTTATTTCGACGTTTCGATGTTGCCTCCTTTAGTGTCAATTCATCATGCTGAGCTGATTTTATCGCTTGATGCAAGCAAAAGCGAATGGGGCAATTCTGGAGCTGATACCACTATTCAAGCAGATCTGCTGTCAGATACTACTCTAACGAGCAGTGTAGTCCGGCAATTCCAAGGAGGAAGAATATTTGGCACAAATAAATATGTTTTCAAATCAATAGCAGCAGCTATCGAAACTTGGAATAGACGCGAAGGAAAGGGCTTCCTTGTTCTTTCCCCGCTTGGTTCTGAAAACATTTATCGAAGTATGGAAAGAATGGTTTTCTACGGCACAAACGAATCTGACACTAGTTTACGACCATTTTTAAAGATAGTGTACTCCCAGCGACCAGATTTTAATAAAAACAGATGATAGATAATATGAAATTTAGATTTAAGATATTTTTAATAATAATTTCGGTGTTGCTTGCCAACAGTGAGCTTTTTTCGCAGGGGGGATCGAATTATTCTATATTCGGAATTGGCGACATATACAACAGTAGTGGATCCTTTTATGAAGGGCTTGGAGGCTCGACGGCGGCAGTGCCTTCGCGGAGCGCTATTAATCTGAAAAACCCAGCTCTCTGGGGCTTGGTCGATAAAACCCGGCTTCAAGTAGGCTATAATTTCAATCAAAGGATTTCTATTGCAGAAAACTCAACTCTTTTTCAAAACAACGGTAAAGTTAATTCGATACTTGGATTGTTTGCAATCGATTCAGCGCTTGGGTTATCGGTCAGTTTTGGTATGTATCCTTACAGTTCGGTAGATTATATGATTGATTCGCCGATACAGATATTAATAGACGATGTTTTGATAGAAGGTAAAACCTCCTTTACAGGCAAAGGCGGTATCTCACTTGCCTATATAGGAGCCTCGTCAAAGCTCGCAAACAATCTATGGGTTGGCGCTTCAGTTTTTGGATTATTTGGCAACAGCAAAACAACCATTGTAACGCAATTTTACGAAGCAAGCTACCATTCTTCGGCAAGTTACAAACAAGATTTCTTCAATGGGCTCGGCTTTCGGGGAGGTCTCTATTACCAAGCGGCATATAATTATGGCTTTGGCGCATTCGTGGAAACAGTACCGAGTTTTTCTGTCGAATCAAATATTAGATACCAATCAGTAATGGTGGCAGATACAAATTTTAAATTTAATGATAAATATGATATGGCTCCAGCTCTTGGCGTTGGCGCCAACTATGCCAGCGGTATTTTTATGTTTACTGCCGATGCTCAAATGCAAGATTTCAGTGGTTTTAAATATAATACAGGAGCCAATACTAAATTTCGTAAAAACCTTTCTTTTAGTTTGGGTGTACAACGTATGGGAAGCGGCAGATATTCTGCTTCGCTATTCGATAAATCTTCTTATAACTTTGGCATCGGCTACAAGCAGCTCTATTATAGTTTCCGAGGCACTGATATCAATGAATTATGGGCTTCGTTTGGAATGGAATTACCTATTGTAAACAATCTTCTAATCGATTATTCGCTTGTTTTAGGCACACGAGGCACTACCGATAATGGTTTAGTCAGGGAATTGTTTGGTAAATTGACTATTGATTTGAATATTGGCGAACTTTGGTTTGTTCCTTATAGAAGGTGATAGTGCTTTTCTAAGGTTATAGTTCTTATAAAAAAGCAAATAATGGGGATATGATAAATGAAAAAAGATGATTTTTATCCTAAGGTACACTCGACAACAGTTATCGGAGTTATCCGCGATGGCAAAGCAGCCCTTGGTTCTGATGGGCAAGTTACTTTCAATAATACAGTGATGAAACATTCTGCAAAGAAATTAAGAAAATTATATAAAGATACAATTCTAACGGGCTTTGCCGGCTCGACGGCAGATGCTTTTGCACTTTTGCAAAAGTTTGAAGAGAAAATCGAATCGTATCGCGGCAATCTATATCGAGCATCCATCGAGCTTGCAAAAGACTGGCGCACAGACCGCTATCTTCGTCGTCTCGAGGCAATGCTTATAGTTATGGACAAAGAAAAAGCACTCTTGCTTAGTGGTACTGGTGATGTTATCGAGCCAGATGACAATATCGTTGCAATCGGTTCGGGCGGTCCGTATGCTCTCTCAGCAGCAAGGGCTTTGCTAAAGCATACGCATTTGAGTGCCACAGAAATCGTGGAAGAATCCTTGAAAATTGCAGGAGATATTTGCATCTATACCAACTCGCACTTTTCTATAGAAGAGCTTTAGCTTGCACTTTTTTCTAATTATAAAATAAATTTTAGAAATAAAACAATAAAAATGCTACTGTTTGATTTATAGTAAGTGTAATTGTATTTCAGTTTTTTTTCAGTGGATTATCTTATAAGATTATATTTCTATTTATATGTAATTAAAAAAAGTAATAATTGGATAAGCAGATAATTATGAATGAATTGGTTGATTTAACATTGACAGAAGAACAAAAAAACAAAATTAAAGAAGTTACTGCACAAATCTCGGACCATCAGCTAACACCTCGCGAAATAGTAGCAGAACTCGATAAATATATCATAGGGCAAAGCAAAGCTAAAAAAGCCGTTGCCATAGCTCTTCGCAACCGCTGGCGAAGACAGAAAGTTAGCGGGTATTTGCGGGAGGAAATTCTGCCGAACAACATCATTTTAATTGGTCCCACTGGAGTTGGAAAAACAGAAATAGCTCGTCGTCTTGCTCGTCTTGCCGGTGCACCTTTTGTAAAAGTCGAGGCAACAAAATATACAGAAGTCGGCTATGTCGGTAGAGATGTCGAGTCGATGGTGCGCGACCTCGTTGATCGAGCAATAGCTATGGTTCGTGATGAGCATAGTGTCGTAAAGCGTAAGGAAGCCGAAATTGCCACAGAAAACAGAATATTGGATTTGCTAATTCCACCTTTGAAAAAAGGTAAATCTTTTGACACAATGAGCGATGAGGAAATCGACGACAATTCGCGTACCAGGGAGAAATTTAGAAAAATGTTTCGTGAGGGCAAGCTCGACGATAAAAGTATCGAATTGGAAATGTTGGTTGATCAAGTGCCATCGCTTCAGGTCCTAGGACCAATCGGTTTTGACGAAATGGGAATGAATCTTCAAGATCTTATGGGCAGCATATTGCCAAAAAAGAACAAGAAGCGAAAAATGAAGATTAAAGATGCAAAACTATATATTCAAAAAGAAGAAGCCGAGAAATTGATTGATATGGACGCCGTTATCCGCGAATCTTTGAATAGAGCCGAAAATAGTGGTATTATTTTTATCGATGAAATCGACAAAATTGCTTCTCGTTCGGGTGGTTCTGGCGGTGGATCCGGTCCAGAAGTTTCTCGCGAAGGTGTTCAAAGAGATTTGCTACCAATCGTCGAAGGTGGAAATATAAACACTAAATATGGAACTGTGAAAACTGATCATATTCTTTTCATTGCATCTGGAGCTTTCCACGTTTCCAAACCCTCCGATCTTATTCCTGAACTACAAGGGCGTTTTCCGATTCGCGTCGAGCTTCGCAGCTTGACCGAAGAGGATTTTATTAAAATTCTTACAATTCCAGAAAATGCGCTAATCAAGCAATATCAGGCATTAGTGGAATCTGAAGGTTTGGAGTTGGATTTTGACGATAGTGCAATCAAGGAAATAGCTGCAACTGCTGCAAAAGTTAATGACGAGCTTATTAACATCGGAGCAAGGCGATTACACACCATTCTCAGCACTTTGCTCGAAGATTTGCTGTTTAATGCGCCAGACAATATTGAAAAGAAGTTGATATCGATTAATGCCGATTATGTTCACAACACATTGAAAGACATTATTCAAGATTCTGACTTAAGTAAATTTATACTCTAAACACAAAGTCTTACCATAAAAATAAAACAGACAAGAACGCTTTTTCCTGTATAAACAAGTAAAAGACATTCTTGTCTGACAAATTATTTGAGAACTCAATTTTTTGAAAAACTCTTAATTTATTAAATGGAATAGTCCTAAATCTCTAAAAAAGTTCCTTGTTTTAAGGAAACTGCTTTAAAATAGCAACAAAATCATCTATTTCCTTTTTAGTGCGTTTTTCAGTAACAGCAACGAGCAGACCTTGCTTGCAATCTTCATATCTTGAAGTGTCAATTCCGGCTAAAATACCTTTATTCTCACATTCAGCTATAATGTTTTCTGGTGAAACGGGTGGAATTACTAGGAACTCATTCCAAAATGGCTTGTCGCTAAGGAGTTTATAGCCTTGCAAGCCTTGAATCTGAGTGGCGAGATAATGAGCATTGTGCAAACAATTTTCTGCGACTTCGCGAATACCTTTTCTACCCATTGTTGCCATATAAACAGTCGCTGCAAGCATAAACAACCCCTGGTTAGTGCAGATATTCGATGTTGCTTTTTCTCGTTTTATTTGTTGCTCTCGCGTTTGTAGCGTTAAAACAAAGCCTCTGTTGCCGTCAGTATCGACAGTTACGCCTACGATACGTCCGGGAATAATTCTAATAAAGTCTTTTTTGCAAGCAAAGATACCTAAATAAGGACCGCCATAATTCATCGGTATTCCAAGAGGCTGTGCCTCGCCCACGCATACATCGGCATTGTATTCTGATGGTGGTTTTAAAATGCCAAGCGACAATGGATTAACTGAAGCAATGTATAAGGCTTTATTTGAATGGGCAATCTTTTCGATTTCAAAAACATCTTCCAAATTACCATAAGCATTAGGCTGTTGGACAATTACTCCTGCTACGTCGTCGTTCATAGCTTTGCCAAGTGCGGCTATATCGCAAGTGCCATCTTCTGCAATAAACTCCTCAAAAGTGTAATTCTTGCCGACGGTAATGCTGTTTATGACTTTTTTATGATGAGGGTTGATTGTGCCAGCTATTAAAAAACGTGTTTTTTTGTTTTTTGCATTAGCCATAAAGCAAGCTTCACCAAGGGCGCTGCCACCGTCGTATAATGAGGCGTTGGCAATGTCCATTCCTGTCAATTCGGTTATCATCGATTGAAATTCATACATAACTTGGAGTGTGCCTTGCGATACTTCTGCCTGATAAGGTGTGTAGGCGGTCTTAAACTCTGGTCGCTCGAGAACGGATTCAACCATAGTTGGAATGAAATGATCATAAGAACCGCCGCCCATATAGCTGACATAATCGGCAGCCGTTTTGTTCATTCTTGCATAATTATCGAGCAATTTGACTACTTCGTATTCGGAAAGGCTTGGCGGTAAATCAAGCTTGCCTTTCAAGCGGACTTCTTCGGGAATATCCTTAATTAATTCATCAAAAGATGAAACGCCAATCCGAGCAAGCATTTTCTTGCGATCTTCGTCTGTATTGGGTATGAAAGCCATTTCTCTAATCCTAACAAATAATTATAACTTTGCTTCATAAAAAAAGCAAAGTTAGCAAATAATTTCAATTCAAGCAAAAAAGAATATCTTTAATTACGGACTAACTTCTCGATGCTAACTCTTCCATTTTCATTAATAATAATATAATAAACACCATTAACGAGGTCTTTGGTGTCGATTTTAATGACATTATTGCCGTTTGCCAATGGAGCAGAGATATTTTTAATGAAATTGGCTAGCCCGTCATAAAGTTTGATTGTTGTTTTTTCTGGAAAATCTGTGAAGAAATCCAAATAAGTAGCTTCGCTCGCAGGATTTGGATAAAGGGAAAATTTATTTTCAGAAGCAATGGTTTCTTTGATTTTTGAGGGGTCGAATTCATCGACTTTAATATTATCTATATTTGTCGAGCCGCCTCTACCAGAAATCAAATCGAAACGGAAAACAACAGTAGTTTCATTAGCATAATCTTTTAAATCGATGACTTCTTTGCGCCAGCCATCTTTTCCTGGGAAATAAATACAACTTTGAAGATCAAGGGCATTTATAATGGGAGATGAGGTTGTTGCCAAAGCCTTGCCTGCCTTTTTATATAGCGAAGAAAACGAGTTTCCGCAATCTGTTGAAATTAATATTTGGAGTGTGTCAGCAAATTCTAAAACTTCGCTTGCTACTGGAGGTTCGTAGCGATGGTAGTTATGTGCCAAATCGAAGCTAAGGACAGGATTGTCTTGCGTTGTCAGATCGATAACAGGCGAAATTAGTTTTTCCGTTAGTCCTCTAGAGTAAAATAGAAGAATTGTATTGAAAGCAAAAATAGAATTATTGCCAGAATTAGCAATCTCGTTGTCTAAAGTCCAAGAAAGAAAATTACCCGACTCTTCAAGAAGCCAATCGTTGCCGTCATAGCCCATTTCCTCGAATCCTTCGAAAAATGGTATTGGATCGCCACTCGTAAGCATAAAGGTATTGAAAGTCAATGAATCATTTTGTTTGTTGCCATCGTTGATTTCGCCATTAATTCCGACAATTTCTACATATACATTGTTGAATCCTTCATTTAAAGGTAGATCTTTGAACACAAGTTCTTTTATTTGATAGGGCAATAATTCGACTTTCCAAAGAGTATCTCTTTTACTGCCATTAATAAACAGATTAACCATCAGTTCGCTAACCGTCTCAGAACCCATATTTCTAATTATGCATCCGGCGTCTGAAATACTATTGCAAGTCCTTGCAGGCAAATCAATTTGCCTTAGTTCTGCGTCGAACGGGAAAGGAGTCGGATTATTAATGAAATTCAAACACATTTTAATATAGCTGCTTGAGGCAACGGTATGTCCCATGCCAGGGACGATCTGCCTGTAAATAAAAGCGTCGTTTTCGAGGAGTTTTTCGTAAGTTTTTGTAATTGAATTAATATATCCAGCATCATTGCCTCCTTGCGAGATAGCTATTCTTAACTTTCGAGCATTCTCGTATTTATACATCAAACTTACCGCCGGATTGTTTAGCGCATCCCAAGCACCTTGTATTGCAGGAGTGTTCAACAATAAAGCATATATTAAGTCAGGGTTGTCAAGTCCAAATTTTAAGGCACTG
>CAYVTD010000007.1:0-76931 GCA_964454445.1 uncultured Hyphomicrobiales bacterium | reverse complement strand
GCGTCAGGGGTTGGCAATCAAGACAATTACGCTATCCAGAAATAATAAACATTACACATTCGCAAGAACAGAAATAATTTTTATCGAATTTCGTTGGTAACCGCGTTCTCATCGAAGGTAGCTTCGAGTATAGATGGAAGCTGCCCATAGACAGAAACGCCAAAGATATTTTTTCTGAGCAGATGCGAAACATTGGCTTGACTGCCTTTGTTGATTGGGGCAATGCTTTTAATAGTATGGAATTAGATGGGAATTATCATGAGTATTATACTTATAAATGGTATGAATATATCACCAAACTTGCCATAGCCTCAGGTATAGGGTTCCGATACGAAACGCCTGTCGGGCCCTTGCGCATCGACTTTGCTTGGAAAATCTACAATCCATCGGCACAGAAGAACTATTGGATCTTTGACCGGCAAAACGCCTTGGTTGGGGATGTCAGTTTTCACCTTGGGCTTGGGCATGCGTTTTAAATCATTTTATCTTGTTATTGAAATAATTATTAAAAATATAATACTTTCTCTTGCATAAAAAAAAATAAATAGTTATATTTGTAATTCTTGTTTACACAAAGGGCCCATAGCTCAGCTGGGAGAGCGCTTGAATGGCATTCAAGAGGTCAGGAGTTCGATCCTCCTTGGGTCCACACTAAACTTTTATTCTTATTTTTAACATCGAAAAATCATCATCTAATTTCTCTTCTCCCTTTATAGACACTACCTTTTGATATAAGTTTTCGATAGCATCCTTACTGTGGTGCGAAGATGCCTCCAACATTTTATAAAACTCATTGATGGGCAACATCTCCCCATTTGTTTGCTTTATTTCATAAGCCCCATCTGAAAAGACATAGATTGTTGAGTCGGAATCGATTAGCATAACTTGATCGACAAACTCCATATCCGGGTCTGCTCCAATAAAAATGTTTTGAGTTTCCAACAATTTTGTATTACCACTTGCATCAATTATAACTGCAGGTGGGTGCCCTGCAGTAGCATAACTTAAAATATGAGTATTGACATTATAGACAGCGTACCACATCGTAAAATACATAAAATAATAATCTACCATTGGAAAATTGCTGTTTAACGCTTTCATAACGGAAGCAGGGCGAAGGTAATTGGTCTTTCGCAAAGAAGCTGTTCTTATCATGTTCGCTGCCGAAACAGCGTGTAATGCCGGACCAACTCCATGTCCGGAAACATCGAGCAAATAAAAAGCAAAATTGTCTTGATCAACCCAGTGATAGCCGAATAAATCGCCACCGATATGAGTAGATGGCTTGAACTTCCATTCCGCACTTATTCCTTTTTCGTTGAATAAAGAAGGGATTAAAGACAGAACATAAGTAGCTGCTTTTTCAAGGTCAGAATTAATTATTTTAAGATAATAGTCCTTTTCTTCATTTGATTTTCTCAAGCCTTTTTCAGATCGCATTAATTTTGAATTTGTAGTTTCTAACTCCAAATTCACCTTTTGAAGCTCTTCGTTGTGTTCTTTTTTAAATCTATAGCGATTGTAAATGCCATAAGCCACTAATCCAACAAGCAAAAAGGCAATTATAGCAACAAATATCCATAATCGGAGGTTTTCTACTTCCAATCGTTCTAATTCTAATTGTTTTGCCGTTGAAACAAGGTTGATACCTTTGCTTGTGGTATCGGATTGCAATCTTTGCATTTCCTGTGATTTGCTCCTAAGCAGAGATTCTGTAAAACGCTTGATGTAAGCAGCATTCGTTGTAGAATCTTTTATATCTATATATCTTTTTAAGTAATTATAAGCTTTTTTGCTATATTCCATTGGTTTTTGGTAATTTCGGTATCCCCAATCAGTGTTGTAGGCATAAAAATAATATACTTTCGACAAATTATAATATGATTCAGCGATGTTATTGTTTTTGTTTCGATTATTTATTTCCATTGCCTTTTTATAATCTTGCTCTGCACCAGTTAAATCGCCAATATTAAATCGGATATTGCCGATATTATTATACATTATTGCTGCCTTGGATTGATCGCCAAGTTGTATATATTTTGATAATGATTCATCGAACATTTGCATGGCTTCGTTATTTTTTCCTTGTAATAGTCTCAGATTTCCAAAATCATATAAAACATCGGCATAACTATATAATAAATTAGAAGATTTAAATATTCTCAATGCATTTTCAAATTCAGTCTCAGCTTTGATGAAATATGAATAATCGTAATCGCTTCCTGCCATATAATCCTTACCTAATTTAGCATACCCTTCTCCTGTCAGAGCTGAATCATTAATAGTTGAATATATGCTTGTGCCTTTCTTGTGGTTCACAATAGCTTTTTCATATTCTTTTAAACTGTAAAAGGCATCACCTTTTAAAAAATATAATTCGGCTTGTTCTTTCAGCATATTGTGCTTTTCGTAAATCTTAAGTGCAAAATTATAAAACTCTTGAGCGTCATCGTAATTATTGCTGTGATAATAAAGCAAACCGGCAGTTTTAGATGCACTTGCCTCGGCAAGTTTATCTCCTGAATTCTTTGAAAGTCTTACTGCTTCGAAAGCATAAATTGATGATTCCTCAGGGTTTTCATCTTTATTTAGCTCCGCAAGGGAAGTAAGGATTTCTATTCTTTTGTATCCTTTGGTATTGTCGAGAATAAGCAATAAGCTATCAATACTGTTTTTTCGCGAATTAGCAAAATTTGAGGCATCAGATAAACTTCCAAGTAATATTATTATAAATGTTAATAACGATAACTTTTTTATAAACTTTTTTATCCTCATAGAATTTGAAAAAAATTGAAACATTAAAAAATAATAGTGTTCGATTAATAGCTTTTTGTTTTATATCCGCGAAAAGTGTTCATCAGAATGCCAACAGAAAAAAGATTAAGTATGAGCGAAGTGCCTCCATAGCTTAAAAAAGGTAAAGGTATTCCCATAACAGGAGTAAGGCCTAATGCCATCCCAATATTGATAACGGAATGATAGAAAAATATAGAAGCTATGCCAAAACAGACTATGCTCATAAACTTATTATCAGTTATGGAAGCGATATTAACTGCCCTGTAAATAATACCAAATAATAGCGCAATAACGAGCGTACCTCCTAAAAAGCCAAATTCTTCAGTGGGCACGCAATAGATAAAATCAGTCCATTGTTTTGGAATATATCGCAGTTGTGTTTGGGTTCCTTGTAAAAAACCTTTACCGGCAAATCCGCCGCTACCAACAGCAAGGATGGACTGTATAACATTATATCCTTTGCCACGTGGATCACTTCCAGGATTGATGAATGTTACGATTCTATCTTTTTGATGGGGTTTTAGATTATTAACAATTATTGGACTTAAATAGCCAATCATAACGATTAAAGCTATGGCTGACACTGTTACCAAAAATTTTTTTCTAAACATAGCTGCGACTAAAGCAAACAAAGAAGTCGAAGCGAAGAACTGCATTTTGCCCATTAACGATAGGACTATAACTAGTGGTATGCTTATTACGAAATACAATATGAATAAATCGAATCCAGTCCAAAACAAAACTCCAAGAAACAGAGCAAGATATACAGATGCAGTTCCTGTATCAGGTTGCCAGGCAGTTAAGGCTGCAGGTATTAGTACTATCCCGACAGTTGTCAATAAATCTCTAATTGTCCTAATATCTGTACCCTTGTTAGACAGATAATGGGCAAGCATTAATAACGTAGATAATTTTGCAAATTCCGCCGGCTGAAATCTAACGCCACCAATGTTCAACCAGCCAATAGTGCCTCCAGCTTTCTCTCCAAAGAATAAAACTATAACAAGGAGCAAGTTGTTAAGCAAATAAAGAGGGGTTGCCATATTTCTAAACCAACGAAAGGGGAAAAACATTATTACAACGACAGAGAGCAACCCAATACAAGCTAATATAAGTTGTTTGAAAAATAATGAACTCATACCAGCATCATAAGTTGCACTATATATTGATAACAAGCCAACAGTTACGAGCAGTATGGTAATTAAAAATGTTGACCAATCGAAATAATAGGCAGCTTCTTTATCTAAGGATATATTGTATTCGTTTCTATATGGCATAAATTAATTGCAACTCTGAAAATTTAATCATTTAATCTTTTTAAGCTTAATATATCATCTTCGGTTAGACCTGTAAGGCGAGCAATTAATGCTATAGACAATCCTTCTTGTTTCATTTTTTTGGCTGCTGACTGCATAGCTTCATATTTGCCTTGCTCTATACCTTGCTGAATGCCTTGTTTTAAGCCTTCTTTCATACCCTTATTAAAACCGTCTTCAGTTGCTGTATCAAAAGGATTATTCAAATCTCTGAATATTTTTAAGCTGTCCTCGTAGCTATCGAACTGATCCGGAGAAAACTTAGCTATCTCAGCAGCTTCAAATAAACGCTCGAATATTCTTTCTCGCAATTTATCGGGGATGTTATCAAACTGATTGAGGTTTCTGATTACATAAAGCCATTTTTCGAAACGAGTCTCGATTTCGTCAAGTGTTTTTGTAAACTTTGGCATTTCGAGATAAATAAAGGTTAGTTTATTATAAAACACTTTATTTGTTTCGATATCTGAAAGTTTAACTTTGTAAAAGTATTTGTTTTTTTGTTCTTTGTTGTCGTCAAATACAAAATCTAAAATAGCCATTAAGTAAACTGCCTTAAGTTCGAAATTCCAGTTAGCCCGTTGGGCTTGCTTGCGGATTGGAAAAGTTGAATAATAAAGCGATCTATCTTTAAAAAATTTCTGTTTTGTTTTTTGTAACTCTACAATGAACTTCTCGCCACGTTCGTTTTCGCAATAGATATCAAAAACCGCACGTCGATCAATTGCTCCTTTGCCTAATTGATCGGCTTTCAAATAAGTTATGGATTTAATCCCACCTTCTTCGTCGCGAAGAAGCTCGTTGAGGAAATCGAGCAAGAGTTCCTTTTGGTTTTCTTCGCCGAATATTCGTTTAAAACCAAAATCGGTAAAAGGATTTATATATTTTTCTATTAGCATATCACATAGCTAAACGGAAAAGATTAAATATTATTCTATTAAAACAAGCAACAAATTCTAAAAAAAAGAGTAGTATTCATTGTGTCGATTTTTCGAAAACTACTGTTATTTCCCATTGATGATTCGCTCAGCTGCTTGTTCGTATTTCTTCCTTGTCTTTTCGACTATTTCTTCGGGTATTGATGGCGGTGGAGCTTTCTTGTCCCAATCGAGTCCGAGTAGATAATCGCGAAGGATTTGTTTGTCAAAATTGGTTTGGAACACACCAGGAGCATAAGTCTCTTTGAGCCAAAAACGCGATGAATCGGGAGTCAATACTTCGTCAATCAGGACTATTTCGCCTTTTGAATTAGTACCAAACTCGAATTTTGTGTCAGCAAGAATAAGGTTGTTTCTATCCAAGTAATCTCTGCCAAACTCATAAAGCTCAAGCGATAAGTTCCTAAGAGTTTCTGCTGTTTGCAATCCAACAATTTTAGCAGCATAATTAAAATCGATATTTTCGTCGTGTCCTACTTCTGCTTTGGTCGATGGAGTAAAAATCGATGTTGGTAGTTTTTGAAACTCGAGCAAGTGTTTGGGCAACTCAATTCCACAGATTGTGCCTGTTCTGAGATACTCTTTCCATCCTGAGCCAGTAATGTAACCTCTTACAATACATTCTATCTCCAAAGGTTTGCATTTTTCGACGAGCATCGACCTGTTAGCAAGTTCTGAAATGTAAGGACGGCACTCGGCAGGATACTCTTCGACATTGTTCGTTATGAAATGATTTTTTACTAAATGTTTTGTTTGCTCGAACCAAAAAACCGAAATCTTTGATAGTATTTCTCCTTTCCTGGGAATGATTTCGTTCATGACCACATCGAAAGCAGAAATCCGGTCGCTAGCTACAAAAAGCAAGTATTGACCCAAGTCGTAAATATCCCTGACTTTTCCTCTTTTTATCAAATTTAAATTTTTAAAGTCGGATGTGTGCATATTTTCTAACCTATTTGATTGTTAATAATACTTGCAAGATATATTCTCCGAAAGAAAACAAGGAAAATTGCGCTTGGTAAATACCTATAATCAGAGCAATTAAAGCAACAAGCAATATAGAGCCAACTATATAGGCGTAAACAGTAAGAACATCAAAAACCACAGCAGTTGCCCTAAGCAATCTAAGAAAAATCCATAAAACCATAAAAATGCTTAATATTGCCAGAACTGCTATCAATGATGGTTGGAGTACTAATATTTTTATCAATACTATTGATATAGGAAGCAAAATAAGCAGGGGCATTCCTGACCATATCGTTATTGTTAATGTATCTCTGTAAAATATGTTTGCTTTGACAAAAACTGTAGCTATTTTTAGAATAAATGCAAGAAAAAAAGCCAGGATAAATATGAAAATGGATATTAGAATTGCAAGTAATTCAGGCATCCAGACCAGATTAAAAAACAGTTCTTGAATGCCTTTCCAAGGTAAAATAATCATCAAGACATATTGTGCTATTTCGCTGTTGCGATAAAAATAAAATATTGATGACAAAAACAAGCCCAAAGTCAATGATATTACAGTTCCAAGCAAAAATGTTTGCAATATTGACATTATTCGTTGATCGCGAACATCTGCAAAGAAGTTATAAGGACGCAACATCGAGCGAAAAAGGTATTCACGAAAACGGCGAAAACGTTTCGCCATCGAGATTATAAAAATACTCATAGCAATGCCAAGTGCAATAAAGAATAAAGGGGTTTTTTCGTAATAACTCCCAGGGTTTAATAGTGGTTTCTTTTCATCATTGAATAATGCCTGCAATGTATTAAACGATAATCGCGATTGCCGGTTGCGCATTACGATCCCGGAAGTACATATAAAATTGTCTTTTAAATTTAATATAAGCATTGGATTTTGCAAGACATAGTCGTTAAAAGACCAAATAATACTGCCAGACGTGGATAATTGCTTTGCAATTTGAAAGCAATTTTGAATATAATAAGCTTGTTGCTCCAAAGAAACTGGATCTGAGAAACCATTATGATTATCGGGTTGTATTGGCTTCCCATAAGTGCAAACAATAGCTCTATTGCCTGCTAGCTCTTTCATTCTTTGTAGTTCGTCGCGTAGCGACTGGAAATTACTAACTTGTTGTTTGAATTTTAATAAAATAAAGTCAAAATATTCCGTATTAAGTTCTTGCGAGCCAAGCAAAGTTTCTTTGTAAATCAATTTATCTGAATATTTCCTGAAAGTGTTCGTTATTTTCTTCGAAAATGCAAGAAATTGAGGTGTATTCTCAAAAACTCCGGAAGAAATGCCCCAAGCTATTATACTTGGGTTATTGTTAAAACAAGACATAATTCTATCTGCATTGTTTTGCATTCTAACTTCGATTTCGCTTAATGCAATTATCGAAGCAGGGACATTATAGATTGGCAATTCAACAAGCAGCATTAACCCAAATTTATTGCATAAATTGACAAGATACGGGTGGGGAATACCATATTTATACCTGATAAGATTAGCGCCAAGAATCTTCATCTTCATAATATCTTTTTCCAACCTGTCGACTGTAAGAGTTTGTCCGCCTGCAGAATAATCCTCGATATACTCGACTCCCTTAATCTCGTATCTCATACCATTAAGAAAGATACCTGGTCTTCCTTTGACTTTTTCAACCCTGACATCGCGAAGGCCTATGTCGTAAGCCATGTCATCAACTACTTTGCCATCTTTAGATATTTGAACATAAATTTTATAAAGGTATGGTGTTTCAGGCGACCAAAGCTTGGGAGATTGTATTGTGCGGCTAAATGGGACTTCAATAGTTCTTTCCTTTGATACTTGAACCACTTTCGATTCGCCGCGTGACACTGTATCGCCTGTCTCTGCGACAAGAATTGTTGTTCGAACATTTACATTAAACTTATCTTTGTCGATATTGCCTCCTGTAATTGAATCAGGTGCCGGTTTGCCAATATTACCTGTGGAAATGCTTACTTTTCCATCTATTTGTGCTGTAGTAAAACCATTTGAAAATTTTACTCTTTTATCTAGTGAGTTTATCCATACAGGTGGCGTACCGATGAGGATAGGTTCGCGGATAACTCCATTGATTACTTTTTTTGCAAATACATTCTGTTCTTTTATTAGTTTGGCAATATGTTCAGCAGAGGTAACTATTAATTTAATAGTGTTTGTCTTGCCTAAATTCATAGTTTCTGGCAAACGAATGTAAAAAGGAGTCATCCCTCCATAAAACCTGCCGACAAAGACATCATTAAAGTAAATCTCAACCTCATCTTCCACGCCTAGGAAATACAAATGCCATACGAATTTGCCAAGCATCGACTTGTCTATTTTAAAAACGCGCTTATAAGTAACTTGCGATGATGTGTTATAGGAATTTGGCAGATATGTACGTTGCCATTTATTGTTATCATAAGAAGTTTCCCAATTACCACATAAACTAACCACATATCTCTTGCTTGAAGAAATAATCTCAGAAAGCTGGCTATTGTCCATTGGCTTATAATCTTTTGCATTAGCAATGAGTGAGCTAAAAAGAAACAAGCTAAGACACAGAGGTAAAAGTTTGTATTTTTTAAACATGTTCTTCCAAAAATTGTTTTTTACAAGTTTTACAAAAATTGTAATTTTTTTCCGATTATACTAAGATATTTTAAAATATATGTAAATAATTTAGAATTTTGTAAGTTTGAAAATGATTTTATCTCAAACTTTTTAAATCATATTGAACAGTATTGCCCGTGTCAAGTCAATTTATTGGTAAATCACTCAGGGAATTGAATATTCGAACAAAATATGGGGTTGATGTCTTGAGCATTAAAAATAATCAGGATAGAATCATTTCCATACCAGAAGCAGATTACGTGATTAACAAAGGCTAATCTATCATCGTAGCAGGCGAAGCTGAGAAAATCATAATTAAAAAGTAGTCAACTGAGCAAATGAATGAAAAAGCTGATATAATAAAGAGAATCGAAGCACTAACCGGTTGGAAGACTAACCTAAAACGATTCAAAATCGTTACAGACACTTCTGATTGGATGCTTATACAAAAAGGCGACATAATACGCCTCGATGGCAACGACTATCTCGTTCGCGGTAATATGCGTGAACCACGCTTTGGCATCGACGATCAGCCAAAGTATTGGGTTTTTAGCGCTATCGAACTAGCAACAGGGAAAGAAAAAATAATAAAAACTGTTTATAAAGAAGAATTTATTGCTCATGTGAGCATCCTTAAGATTAGATGTTATCGAAGCCCCGAGAAAGAAGGCGAGGTTCTCGACGACACTCGTGGAGACGAGCGATTTATGCAAGGCGTAACCTTCTTTGACGACGAAGGCAACAATGTGCGTGTTATCGACTACATTCGTGGCATTACTTTTTTTCGATATATCCCGGAAATAAAAAAGCCACATGAACAGTATTTCCATGAGGACTTGCCCGATATACTCTGGGAAATACTCGATATGATTCTTGGAATACAAAAACTACACAATTTGGGTTATTGCCATGGTGATATACGCAACGACCATATAATTATAGAATCGGGAACAAGACGCTATCGTTGGATAGACTTTGACCTTATGCAAGACATTAAAGATTTTGATCTTTGGAGTCTCGGCAACATTATCAATTATGCTGTTGGCAAGGGTATTATTACATTTGATGCTGTGCTGAAGAGCAAGACTTTTTCCTCATCGGTCAAATCTTCTCTCACAAACAACGATGGCTCGGCTTTTTACAATTACAGAATAATGAATCTACAGAAAATTTTTCCATACATACCTGAAAAGCTTGGTCATTTACTTCGCCATTTTACAATAAAACCTGTTGCTTTTTACACATCTATCAAAGATTTGTTACACGATTACACTGATATGCTCGAAACAGTTTTTCCTCGAACTTCAATATAATTTCTTAAATTTTTTCTTATATTTGTGCAAATCAAAATTTTTTACATTAATAAACATAAGGACCACAATGGACTATATTTGGTCTCCTTGGCGATCTCAATATATTCAAGGATTTAAAGAAGAAGGTAAAAATGGAGCGAAGCCATGTTTTTTTTGTTCTGCTATGAACAATCCGGAAACAGACAAGGAAATGCTCGTTGTAGCACGCCGTGAGAAATGTTTTGTAATGCTCAATCGATACCCATATAATAGTGGTCATTCGCTCATTGCTCCATTTAGGCATGTCGGCGAACTTGACGAGCTTACAACGGAAGAATTAACAAATATGATTCTCACCGTCCGGGAAACAGCATCGGTTTTAACGGAATATGCCAAGCCCCACGGCTTTAATATTGGTGTCAATGTTGGCAGGGTGTCAGGAGCGGGAGTCCCGGGTCATTTCCATTTCCACGTTGTTCCTCGCTGGATCGGAGATACGAGCTTTATGCCTGTGCTTTCTGAGATTCGTGTTGTTTCTCAAGCAGTTGATGACATGCAGATTCATTTATCGGAATTGTTTGCTAAAAAGAGGCATTAAAGATTTAAGAATTTTTGTCGGGGCAGCGGGATTCGAACCTGCGGCCTCCTGCTCCCAAAGCAGGCGCGCTAACCGGACTGCGCCATGCCCCGAACAAAAGAGAATTACAAAATTATATAATTTTTTTTTAAATTCCAAATTATTTCTATAGTTTTTGTCCTTCTACAAAAAAAGTCAATTCTGTTGCGCAATTAGTGCAATCAGAACTGACATTGTTCTTATTAATAGAGTATTTTTTAACAAGTTACTTCTACGGTTGCTTGCTGCCCTCTGCTGGCTCTGGCTCAGTATTGTTATTGAATTCTTTCCAAGTATTATCTGTCTTTGCAATACCAACAATACCGCTACAAATGACCCATTTGCCATCTTCTTTTTTCAATGTGCGAGAAACACGCAAAAAATAATGAATTGCCTTGTTGCCCTTTACAATATCGCAAGGCACGCCAAAGATTATTGAAGCAAGCTGTCCTTGAGGGTCGATATCAATATGAATATCAACCATATCTCCGTAAATCATTGTGTCGTAGAAATCCCATTGCTGATTGATCTTTGCCTGGAATTCCTCGAAATTTCTGAGCACTTCGGCAGAATCTGTCCCATAGAAGGTAACTTTTTTTGATAGAAGTTCCACGATACCCGACCAGTCTTTGCTAGCGCTGGATATGTTGTATCGATTAGCAACATCAATTATTGCCTCTTTTTCTTTAGCAATTTCTTGATCGGTAAGAGGCAAGGGCTGACTAGGTCCGCAAGATGAAGCTGCAATTAAAAGTACTGTTAATAAAGCAAGTAAAGAACTTTTCATAAGCGCTCCTATTGATAAAAGATTAAAAAATTTAGCCACTAAAAATAGTGATATTTATCAAAAAAACGAATTACAAACAAAAATCGTTTTTCCTTAATCTTAAAATACGAAATAAATCTTTATAAAAAAACAATATATTTCAAATTTTTAGTAAAAATCATCTTTTTCTTTAAACTCTCGTGTTGTTTATTTCTTTTTCTTTTGTTTTTTATTTATTTTTATAATTGCTATCTGTTATTATAAACAAAACGGTATGCAATTTGTTACATTATTTTTAAGATTATAAAACAAATTCACCAAGGATAAATATGAATATAACAGAAGTCAAGGCTACAATTACAGAACAGATAGCAAATAATAGCTTTAAGCCATCAACCATTAAGAAGCAAAAGGATGCAGAAGCAGTAGATCTAAAGGAAAAACCATCGGAAATTAATAGCTGGCAACAGGATATTTTGCTCAATGCCATATCTTATTTGGAGAATAATAAGCAAGTGGACAATACTCACCCTCTTGACCAATTCGCGGCATTGCCTATTGAAACTTTCGAAGAAGCGTTGAAAGAGCTTAGCCAAATCCACTCAGATAAATTTAAAAAAGATGCATTGGGAGCGCAGGCAAATCTCAAACCCGAAGATATTTTGTATCTGTTTATAGAAGAATAATAAACCGATTTTTATATTATTTTTTTTAGTACAAAATAGTAAAAACTTTTGTACGATAAATACATATCTTTATTTTAACAAGCCTATCACTTGAAGGATTTTCTGATCAAGGATATCTTGTGTAAATGGCTTAACAATATAATTATTAGCACCTACTTTGATTGCATTGATTACGTCTTCTTTCAAGCCGCGTGTAGTAACCATAAGCACCGGAATTTTCTTGAGTTTTTCGTCTGCTCTTATGGCTTTGACAAATTCTAACCCATTCATATTTGGCATATTCCAATCAGTAATGACAAGATCAATGTCCTTAGATTTTAGCTTTTTCAAGCCCTCTTTGCCATCGGCTGCTTCAAAGATAACTTCATAACCTATTAACTTGAGGAATCTTATCGTTATCCGACGTGTGGAAGCAGAATCATCAACTACCAAAATATTTATTCGCTTCAATCTTAATTTATTAATAAATAAACATTCTCAAAATTACAAAATTTTTATTTACAATTCAAATTAATTAATTATATGTTTTTTTCTGATAAATACCTGAATTAATAAAATAAAATATAAAAAAGATTGTTTATAAAGCAAAAATTTCAGAATAAGATGAGCGATAAATACAACGATTTAATAGAATCACCAGATACCCAATCACATATAAAATACTATCTTGGCTATCAATACAGATTTGGTCGCAATTTTATTGTGCCTTATCTCGAAAAAGCAAAAGTTTTCAGTGAAGGATCATTAATAGCCGAAATCGGCAGCGCCGAAGCTGGTGTGCTTGCTGCGCTTAAATTGGCTGGCGCCGGATATGCCCTTGCCACCGACATTAACACCCAGCGTCTCGAATATGGCAAGGAAATAGCCACCAAAGCAGGCATTGATATTGATTTTGTCGAGCATAACATTTTATTGGATGACATTCCTAAAAATTGGATTGAGCAATTCGATTTAGTTATCTTGCGTGATGTTATCGAGCATTTGGACGATACCAGCTTGGCTCTTGAGCGGATTGAAAAACTAATCAAGCCCGGTGGTTTTCTTTATCTGACATTCCCACCTTACCATTCTCCTTTTGGAGGGCATCAGCATACTGTGGCTAATCTTGCTGGAAAAGTGCCTTATACGCACCTGTTGCCAAATTTCTTATTCTATCCTTTCCTCTATGGAGGCAGGGCAAACGATCAAGGCGAGGTGAAGCGATTGCAATCGATAAAGCTAACCCCAAAAAAGTTAATCAAGGCGGCTTTGCAAACCGGATATTCGATTTTTTTAGAGGATTATTATATTCTCAGACCCGTTTTCAAAGAAAAATTCGGATTACCATCATTGCGATTAGGTGGTTTCGCAAGGATTTCTTTTGTGAAAAATTACCTTTGTCTCGAAGCAAGCTTTATTTTGCAGAAAAGAAAATGAAAAAAATGGTAATATTTAGAAATTTTTATCTTATATTTGTTTTTTTATACTTAACTTTGCAGTTTATATGTCTCTAATTTTATTTATTGGATATTTTAAGAAAATCGGAAGCGTGCTCTATGAACGAAGAAGCTAAACAAGCTATCAATGAACAAAACATTATTTATAACGAAACTGAAAATCAGGTTCAACTACAAATTACAGAAGAATCAAGTCCGCTTGAAACTCAAATAAACACGGAAAGTGAGCATGCTGCCACAGTTGACTTGGGCCAAGCTACTGAAGAAACAACCCCAATGGATTTGGGACAAGGAACAGTCAATCCTGAAGAGCCAAAAACAACTCAAAAAACTGGTCCACTTGCCGAAAGAATCGATCTTGACAGAATCGAAGCCAAAGAAAAACAACGGCTTGAGGAAAGGAGAATTCAAGATGAGAAAATCAATGCTGTTATAGATAAATTAAGAGAATTCAAAGAAAACAAGCAAAGAATCGAAGTCATCGTTAAAGCAAGAATTCGCGGCGGTTTGCGAGTCGATTTCGAAGATGCACCCTTGTTTTTGCCTGCCTCCCATTTTGCCATTAAAAAATCTCCGACAGAAGAAGAGCTTGTCGATGCCATCGGACATAAAATGGAAGTTGTTGTCCACGAAATCCACGACAATGAGCAAGATCGCAACTCGATCATCGTCAGTAGGAAAGCCGTCCTCGAAGAAGAGCTATGGGAAAAAATCAAAGTTGGCAATATCATCGAAGGGCGCATCTCATCAATCGCTTCTTTTGGTGTTTTTGTCGATTTGGGTTGTGTCGAAGGGCTTATCCACATATCACGACTTTCGAAATTGCATATCGAAGACCCTACAAAATTTGTTAAAAAAGGCGATTTGATCCAAGCTGTCGTCTACGAAATAGATAGAGATAAAAACAGGGTCTCTCTCAGTAGAAAAGAACTGGAAGATTCGCCTTGGAAAGGTATTAATAAAGTTTATAAACCAGAAACTACCCACAAAGGAATTATAAAAAGAATTACCGATTTCGGTGCTTATGTCGAATTGTCTCCTGGCATCGATGGCTTGATTAGACTATCAGAATTGTCTTGGACCAGACGACTGAAGCACCCCAACGAAGTTGTCAAACTATATCAGGAAATTGACGTTTACATTATAAGCGTAAACGAAGAAAAACAAGCTATTGCATTAAGCTATAAACGCACCCTGCCCAATCCTTGGCAAGGTCTAAAAGAAAAATATCCACCAAATAGCGAAGCACAAGGGAAAGTTTTACAATTAGTACCTCAGGGAGCTGTAATAACTGTTGGTGACGAAGTCGATGGCTTTATGCCACGCAGTAGAATGAGACCTATTTTAAAAGGGAGAAAGATACCTTTCAACGAAGGTGATATTATAACTGTTGTTATCAACGACATCATTCCCGAAGAGGAATCTCTTATTTTAAATCCTCGAATTGAAGAGCGAGCTGCTTTCCGCAGTTCTCCACACAAGGAGTCATCAAAAGTTGCAAAGGAAATAAAAGACAACGACAATTCTGGTTTTACGTTTAATGATTTCCTTACTGAAGAACAGAAAAAAGGACTCTTGGGAAGTATCGAGTAAACATACTTTACAATAATTTCTTAATAAAACCGATACTGTTAAAATAGTGTCGGTTTTTTTTATTTTTTGCATTCCTGTATGGCGAAATATTACTGTATAAAAACCACTGATTTTGTGCTTTACATTTGCGCATCCATAATAGCTAATATCATCATAATCTTTTTTAATGCCACGATTGCTTATTCGCAACCTATCAAGAACGATGACCAAGGAACCATAATTAAAAAGCAGCCGGTTCTGACACCTTACCAAATTATAAGCGGCGATACCTTGCGCATGCCAGATTCGCTTCGAACAACCACCGTTTTGCCGGGAATAAGCAAAGAAGAATATCTTGAAATGCAAGACAGCAACTATGCCCGTGCTTTGCGGCTCAATATTGTCAATGAAGTTCGTTTTTCCAACGATTACATCGTCTTTTCCAAGCAAAGAGAATTTATGCAAGATCTTCAACAAGGCACTCCGATGGACATTATTAAAAAAAATATGGACATTCCTCGCGAACTCTATTCTCCAAGAGGCAACGAGATAGTGCAAAGACAAATACAGATACAAAATGCTTTTTATGTTCCCTTTGTTAATACTTACAATCCATATGCAGGCATTGTCTCATTCGGTCAAATCGCTAGTTTGCTCGGCTTAACAGAAGATGTTTCGCCAAGACTAAGCTATGCTCTCGATTACCCGTCGGATGTTAAAATTGTTATCTATTCCATTCAGGCAATTGCGATTGCTACTTTGTTCGACGGTTTCCAATCTGAAGGCAGATATAATCTTACCTGGAATCTTCGAGATGACCAAGGAAGACGTTTGCCCCACGGCGATTACATTGCTGAAATAACTATCGACAACAGCAGAGTTATACGAAAGCATATCGTAATCCCCTAATGTTATACGAAAGCATATCGTAATCCCCTAATGCTGTGAATAATCACTAGGTTTTTTAGAATTCATCAGAGGCAGGCATTACGCTTGGCTTAAAACCAGCTTTTTCGTTTGGTGGTTGGTATTTCATAAACTCGTCGAAGATTGCCTTTTGTGTTTGCAAAGGAAAAGCACCAATCATTTTTTGCTTTATAACCATTGGCGTTTCGCCTAATTGCACCGAATAGACACCTTCAAACATAATATTAATGATTTGTATCTCTTCGTTGTGCATCGCACGAAGTTTGTCCCCAATCGGTAACCAAACTATATTAGCCATAAAAATACCCCACATAGTGGCAATGAAAGCAGAAGCGATGTGATGAATTAAAATATTGGGATCGCTACCGGCGGCGGCTAATGTGGAAATCAATCCCATAACCGTGCCTATAATACCCATTGTTGGGGAATAGCCACCTAATTTAACAAATAAGCCGATGTTTTTGTTATGCCTTAGCGAGATATTTGCTATTTCGGATTGAACAATGGAATGTAAGGTTTCGGGGTCGGAGCCATCGATGCAGATTTGAAATAATTTTTGCATAAATGGGTGCTTCATTTCTGAAATCTTATCTTCCAAAGTAAGGATACCTTGGCGGCGGGCAATGTAAGAGAATTCAATTATTTGTTTTACGATTTTGTCGATTTCATATTTTGGAGGATTGACTGCGAGCCAGAACAATTTTGGCAAGCGCGCTATATCGGCAAACGAACTTCCTGCAAGACCCGCTGCCAAGGTGCCTCCAAAAACAATAAGCATGGCGGGCAGCATGATTAATGCATCGAGCGTGCCACCTTCCCAAACAAATGCTCCGAAAATCGCAAGGAATCCGAACAATATCCCTATGAGTGTGCTTGCCTTCATATTTTCAAAAATAAGAAAATTTTATCTAATAAAATCGAACAAAGATTGTTGAAAAATCTTTGCACCGACTTGGAGCGAATATTTTAAAGCAGTTTCGCTTTTTGTTAGCTCGAATGACGACGCAGCAACATCGGTGTCCTCTTGTGCAGAACGATAGTCTTTCAACCGTATGTTTTCGTTTGTCATCATATCGCTTATGGATTGCAAGCGATTGACGCGGGCACCATTTTTTCCTGAAACATTGTCAATTTGGTATATAATATTGGCAATTTGAGCTTGAGCATCATTCATTATTTGCTTTTCAGCATTTGTCAGGACAGAATTTTCGTTTCTTTTTTCTCCGTTGGTATCGAACATCAAGATATTATATAATTTAATGATGGAATCGAAGACTTCTGACCCTTTAGCTCCAAAAATTTCTGTTGCCTTATTGTTTATTATCTCGGTAGATTGGTTATCTTTATTAATGAAACGGTCGTTGTTGTTACCTTTGAATACTACTGACAAGCCGGTGAGATTTTCAGGAGTAGCTTCGCCTTGCAAAATTTCAAAGGGCATGTTGTTTTTTTGATTTCCTTGAGGAACTATGGAGTTAGTAGTGGTTTTTGTGCCAGAAAAAAGGAATTTTCCATCGAAATCATTGTTTGCATCGCGAACAATATCTTCGAGAATACCTTTAACATAAGCGCCGATGCTCGGTAAATTACCATAGTTGCCTGTTTGAGATGCATCAATGGTCAATTGGCGAAGTCTGGTCATATTATTGGAAATAGACTCAAGTGTTTCGCTCGCAATGGACATCTCTGCAACGGCATTATCAATATTTTTTATAAACTCCGAGTTTCTGTTAAGGTAATTAGTAACTTGTTTTGCATTGTATAGCTTGTTTGGGTCGTCGGCAACAGATTGGAGTTGTTTGCCTGTCGAGATGCGCATTTGTTCTTTTACGATTTTGCTTTGAACATCCTCTAAAGAACGTAAAAAGGTAAAATTTCCGCTGCTGTTTGTTACTCTCATAGTTGTCCCTGAATAATATTACTTACCAAGATTGACCAAAGTAGAAAGCATCTGGTTCATCGTTGCCATCACCCTCGAAGATGCTTCATAAGCCTTTTGAAAACGGATAAGATTAACAGCTTCTTCGTCAAGATTGACACCGGAAATGGCATCGCGTTGGTTGTGGAGCTGCTCGTTGATCAGCTTTGTGTTGTTCAAGCCATTTAGAGCTTCTTTGCTCGTGGAACCAAGTCGGGAGATAAGTCCGTTGTAAAATTCAGAAGGCGTAAGGTCATCAAGAAATGATTTGTTTTGTGCAATTCTTGAAATTAAAAGGGCAACAGAGTTATTCCCGGGTTCATTAGCAGCCGAAGATAGCGGTATTTTCCGCGAATCCTGCAAAATTTCCTTGTTAATCTCAATATTGAAAGCCGTTGCCTTGCCGACAGATGGCTCGAAAAAGCTTCTTCCTGGCGGATTTGGTCCGTTGTCGTCCAATCCAAAGCCATTAATTGTAAGATTATTTACATTTTGAACAATAGCATCAGCAAAATCATTTAATTTTGTTAGAACCGAAAAGCCGTTGCTTGAATCTGCATCGTCGAGCGTAATATTATAATGCTTTAATTGGCTGGCGATTTCTCCACTTTGAGGAGTAAGAGAGCCAATGGCATTGTCTTTTATATCTGTTTGCAAAAGGTTAATAGTTCGCTCGCCGGTAACAGAATTTATCGTTTCGTTGGTTTTTATTTTCGAATAATCTGACCCAGTTATTAGATTAATACCATTCAAAAAAACATTGACAGTGCCAAATTTGCCATCACTAATGCTAATACCAACCAAAGAAGCAAGTTCTTCGAGCTTATTCTCCCTTTCGTCAATATAACTTTGCACGCCCTGCGATTTTGAAGCAGAAACGCTAGCTTGAGCGATATTTTTATTCAAACCAGCAATTTCTGAAATTAATTTGTTTGCTTTATCGGCGTTCAACTCGATATTTGTCCCAATATCTCTTCTCATATCGGTCAGTTGCTGCGAAAGGAAATGAAATCTGTCTATCAACGATCCGGAAACAGAAAGAAGTGTATCCCTGTGAGCAACACTTTCAGGATTGAGCGAGACATTCTCGAAAGCGTTGAAGAAATTAGCTGTTAAATCGCCCAGACCGTTTTCTGATGGCTCGGCAAGAATCGCCTCCAATCGAGTAAGGATTTGGTCATCGCTCGAAAAGGAAGAAAATCTCCCTAAGTTGTTTCGAAGCTCGGAATCGTAAAACTCTTCCCTGAAAGTTTTCAAAGCCGCCGCCGCAGCTCCCATACCAAGAAAACTGCCGTCTTTTAGCAGGGGATCAGCTTCTGTTATGATGGCATCTCGACGTGAATATCCCGGAGTATTGACGTTTGCAATATTATTACTTGTTACGTCAAGCCCAAATTTCTGCGCCAGAAGACCCATCTTGCTAATTTGCAGGGTCGATAGCTCCGACATAATCTTTCCTTAATTTGCGTCTTCAACATTGGTTAAGTATCTACTATAGCCTTGTGATATCTGATAGTTAATGTCTTCAATCATATCAATCAGGTCTTTAGTATCGCCAAATTTCAATTTTTGAACGAGATTTAGATACACTTTACATTCCTCTAATGAACTGCTTACTTTGATGAATGAGCGAATGTAATCGATTTTCCTGTCTTTTTTAAAAAGATCTTCGATTTTATACGGCATATCCATAGCAGTTTGTTTTAAGCCGTCGCTAATTCTTAAAAATTGCGTTTTAGGTAATCCTTGACTCAATGACAGAAGAGAATTTTTCAGTTCCTCTGTCTTTAAGATAAGTTCAGATTTCCCATTTGGCAAAGTATTCATTTTCATTGTTTCCCCCAATGATTCTTTGTTATTGATGATATCCAATTTTTTATGTTCTCATATAAAAAAAATTCGCATTTTAGTTCTAAACCCTTACATTACAAACTTTTCGACCTCCACGCGAAAATAAAGCAAGGATTTCCCTTACATTACTCATTGCCCGATTTGTAAGCATTCTGTTTGTAATATTCATTTCATGGAATTTCTCCATTTTTTCTTTCATTTCATTTCTAAAAAGCCTTATTCTTTCGAGTTCTTCTGCTGACGTTGCTTCCGATTTCAAAGAGGAAAGTTTGAGTGATAGTGCTTCGGAGTTGGAAATACCCAATGTAGCAGTAAGGTATTTAATTCTTTGGTTTTCTGCAGTTTGCAAGCCTTTCGCAAGCGCCTCTTGATATCGGGTAACTTCTTCGAGCAAACCCATATCGGAGCTGATAAGAGCCCTTTGTTGTTTTTTTGCAAGTTCTATTAATTCATCAATAAACTCTTGCTCTTTTTTCAAATATGTAAAAAGTTTTTCAAGCATAATTTTACCTCATACTCGAATAAAAGAAAAAACTATGCCATATTGTTTTGATAAATCTCATGGTATTTTCCAACCTTTTTTACGTAAGACTGAGTCTCTGAAAATGGAGGTATGCCACCATATTTTTCAACATTACCAGGTCCAGCGTTGTAAGCAGCCAAAGCGACATTAACATCACCCTGGAATTTATCGAGCATCTGCCTCAAATACTTGGCTCCGCCCATAATATTTTGATAAGGATCATAAGAATTTCCCACTCCGAGGTCTTTAGCAGTTCCGTCCATCAATTGCATTAAACCCTTGGCACCGGCAGATGATTTTGCATCTGGCTTGCCTGCCGATTCTACCGTTATAACAGCTTTGATTAATTCTTCAGGTATATTATATTTTCTTGATGCCTCGCGTGTAATATCATCATAGTTTGCAAGGCGACTTTGCATTCTTTCAAGAAAACTATCGGAAGTAAGAATAGTCGGTTGAACATCGTTTATTGTCTTCATCTGTTTTTTGTAACCAGTTGAAATATCTTCTGCTTCCGGCTTTGTATATGGAGAAATTGGAATATTAAAGGAAGGATTTCTTTCTGTAATAGTGGGCAATTCTTCGCCGGTCATTTGCTTGTAAAGCATAGAAGCTATTCCTATGCCTTTGCCGATTTTGGATATATGGTCAGCAAACAGCAAATCCGTATAGCCCTGCAAAGTGTTTGCGCCAAATTGCAAATCTTTGTTTTCTTCGTCATCGCCCAACATAGCGTTTTTCATTTCTTTGATGAGCGTATGGACAAATAAAGATTCAAATCCTCGGGCTGCTGCCTCAAAACCTGCCTTTTGGCTTTGGTCAATAACGGAACTTTGTCCATTAAGAGCAGCCATACTCGAAATTTTCCTCAATGTTCCTTGTATCAATGAAGAAGTATCGATATTTTCGTTAATATTTAGATTAGTATCCATATTTTCTAAAATAATTTTAAATAGCAGATTTCATATTTATTATAATTATATAATCTATTGAATAATTAACTCTCCTTGTAATGAGCCGGATTCTTTTAAAGCCTGAAAAATTGCAATCAAATCTCTTGGAGATACTTTTAAAGCTGTCAGGGCAGCAGCCATATCTTGGACAGTTGCTCCGGCAACATCAAGAGCAACAGGTTGATTTGTTTGTTCAGAAGTTGATAGAGCTGCCGTTTCGACAGGGTGAGGAGGTCTGATTGTAAAAGGAGCTGGCTGTGGAATGATTATCTGTTTCTGAATCTGTATCTCCAAACCACCATGAGCCACAACAGCCGGCAACAGTTGAACATTTCCTCCAACGACCACTGTGCCCGTTCTTTCGTTAATTACCACTCTTGCCGATGGATCTCCTTGTATATTAAGCGATTCAATCTGTGCAATCAACGCCATTCTTTGTTGAGGTGTCGATCCCTGGGGAAAAGTGTATTGCACCGTTGCTGCATCTATTGGTATAGCCGCATTAGCTACTCCGAGAGCAGTGTTTATAATATTTGCCATATTTGAAGCAGTCGTAAAATCCGGGTCTCGCAACGATATGCTAAGTTGTTCGTTTTGGACAAATTGACCTTCGATGTTTGTTTCTAAAATCAAGCCGCCTGGCACTCTTCCTGTTGTTACAAAATTCCGTCCAACTCGCGAGCCAAGCGATTGATAATCATAACCTCCTACGGAAACTGCCCCTTGCGCCATTCCAACAACACTACCATCAGAAAGCGATAAGGGCGACATTATCAAGACACCACCTTGCAAGCTCCTTGCATCGCCAATTGAAGATACAGTAACGTCAATTTTTGCCCCTTTCTTTGCAAAGGTTTGTATATTAGCAGATATCATCACTGCTGCTACATTACGGATCCTTGGATTTGTTTCAGGCACAGTCAAGCCAAAGCGCTTTAGCATATTTTTTACAGATTGAACTGTAAAGGTCGATTGTTGGTTGTCGCCTGTGTTGTTAAGTCCGCTAACAAGCCCGTAACCAATTGCTTGCACACCGCTTACACCATCAATCGTTGCAATGTCTTTGATGCGGGCTGAAAACAGGGGATTTGCAAGAATTAGAAAGAAGAATATTACAATAAATATATTTTTAAAGATTAAGTTTTCTTTTTCCTTAAATATATGAATTAAATTATATTTATGTCTTATCGTATAGATAATATGAAGATATTTCTTTGTCATTTTTAATCCGGAAATTAGAATAAAAATCTTAAAAATTTTGTTATTAGCCCTGGTTGATTAGTATCTGTTATAGTTCCTTCACCTTCAATAGTAAGTGTCAAATCGAGAATACTGTATGAATAAATAGAGTTGTCTGGCAAAATATCCACAGGTCGGACAATGCCTTGAATTTTAACTTTTTGAGTTTCTCCGTTGATTTTTGTGCTTCTCGTGCCTTCTATCCTTAAGTTCCCATTATCAACAACTTCCACGACCCTAACGCTTAGTCGGGAGCGTATTTTCTCGGTGCGAGAAGTCTTTCCGCTTCCTTTAAAACTGTTGCCAGTGCCAAGATTAGCGTCAATGTCGGTGCCGCTGCTTCCTGCACTGAATCCGACTCCCGCACTAATATCGGTGTTTCGTGATTCTTGAGTGGTAGAAGAGCCATCTGCCTGAGTGTCTTCCAATATTAATACTATCAGTGCATCTCCTTCCCGAAACGCTTTTACGTCGGAGAACAGAGATCTTGAGCTATTTTGAATAAATTGGGAATAAGCAGCTTCCGTGCCACAAAAAAAGATTATCCCTAACATTATTAAGATTATTTTTTTCATATCTTATTCCCAATTAAAATTCAAAAAAATTTTCTTATTTCGGGTATCCCCCCGACCCCCTTATAAATAAGGGGGGGCTAGTAATATTAACCTCTTTTTCCCCCCCCTTGCTTGCAAGTGGGGTAGAGGGGGATACAATTTTTCCCATCTCATCACCCCCCCTTGCTTGCAAGTGGGGAGGGGGGGATACAATTTTTCCCATCTCATCACCCCCCCTTGCTTGCAAGTGGGGAGGGGGGGATACAATTTTTCCCATCTCATCACCCCCCTTGCTTGCAAGGGGGGTAGAGGGGATATAAGTTCTTCCTGAATTTCCGGATATCCTATCTCAAATTAATCAAAACCGAGCCGTCCTCGGCTGCTATTCCAGTCAAAATTGTCTGAGTGCCGTCTCGACGAACTCTGACTTGCTCACCGGCACTTGCGTCCTGCATTGCCGTGCCATTTGCAGTGATCTGTACTGCTCCTGATATGACTCTTATTTCTACTTTACTGGCGCGCTTGATTACTTCCTGTTTTTTCAAGACAAGCTCGGTAAAAATGCTATTGCTGGGGATATTGACTCTTGCCTCTCTTCCAACTATCCCTTCTTTACTTGCTATGCGATTATTAAAATAAGTAACATCTTTTCTTTGATATTCAACATCGTTAGCGCTAATAATTTCTCCCCTTTGAATGTTACGAGTTGCAACAGATACGTTCTCAAAGAACTTTACATTGCAGGGGATTTGTATTCTTTTTAAAACTTTGTCGTCGAGAACAAATTCTATTGCAGCATATCCAGTCCCGCGGAAATTCTTGTCTCCACTAAATCTTGCTGTAACTCCGTTTTGAGAGAAAGTAACATCTTCGATTGTTTTGGAAATAGAGATTTCCACATCTTCTTCTGTAGATTCCTTAATGTAGTTTATGGTTGCTTCCCTTAACCTCTCGCCAGAAAAAGAAGAACGTGCTTGAAGCATTGAACTAGCTACAAGCAGTATCAATACAAGTATAAAAATTTTGTTATATTTATTTATAGTAGGCATTTCTATTTTTATTTCTTATTAATACTAACGCTTTAGATTAACAGCGGTATTTAAAACCTCATCTGCTGTTCTCACTGATTTCGAATTGATTTCGTAAGATCTTTGTGCTGTAATCATATTAACCATTTCCTCGACAATATCGACGTTCGATGTTTCGAGATGCGATTGTATTATTTCACCAGTATTGTTCGAGCCGGGTTGTTGGAAAATGGCTTGTCCCGATGCTGGAGTTTCAGAATAAAGATTATCGCCGAGTGAGCGCAAGCCTGTCGGATTAATAAATCGGGCTAATTCGAGTTGTCCCAAAGTTTGCTCTTCGATACCACCTTCGAGCAAAACAGACACAACGCCTTCACGCGAAACCCTTACCTCGATGGCATCATTGGGAATGCTAAAACCGGGCTCAAGCGAAAAGCCTTGCGATGTTACGATTGTGCCGTTTCTATCGAGTTGAAAAGAGCCATCACGGGTGTAAGCATAGCTGTTGTCGGGCTTGCGAATAATGAAAAATCCATCTCCATTGATAGCCAAATCCATTTGATTGCCTGTTTGTTGGATGTCGCCTTGCGAGAACATTTTTGACGTAGCCACCATCTCGGTACCCGAGCCGATTTGCACTTCGTTTAATGGTTCTGTGTCGAGTCGACGGTTCGTTCCTGCTGGGCGAAGTGTTTCGTAAAGTAAATCTTGGAATTCAGGTCTAACTTTTTTAAAGCCCGAAGTATTTACGTTCGAGAGATTATTAGCAATAATCTCAATGTATTGTTGATGAGCCGAAAGCCCGGTGGAAGCCGTTCTGAGTGTTTTATCCATTTATCTATTCCTTCTTTCTTATCAACTATTGAAATCTTCCTAGCCGGATGCTAGGTTCAAGAGTGTCGTCGTTGGTTTTTATCACTTTGCTGCCCAATTCAAACATCCTCTGAAGCTCAATCATACTGACCATTTCTTTTACAATATCCACATTTGAATTTTCGAGCCAGCCCTGACGAAGTAGAATATCTTCCCGGCTAACTTCTTTGGCAATCGTATTGTTGGTCATAATAAAATCGGAATTCGAAACATTTTCAAGTGATTCCAAATTTTCTACTTCCATAACAGATATAGCCCCGGCAGGGCGTTCGTTTACGTGAACTTCGCCGTTTTCTGTTATTTTGATGCTCATTGCTGTTTTGTCGTTTGTATATTCTTTGTCGCTAAAAAAATCGCCTCTGATTATGATAGGACCATTTTCGCCCATCAAAACTTTCCCGTCCATTGAGGCAATTCTGCCATCTGGTGATAGCTCGAAATGTCCATTTTTGGTCAAATATTCATTGCCTTCAGGATCTTGAACCACAAAAAAACCATTTTTCCTGTCAATGGCAACATCCAATGGATTGTTTGTCTGCTCGAAAGAACCTTGCGAAAAATCGATATAAGAACCATGGGGAGGATCTTCTTGTTCTGCATCGCCTGGCACTTCGTAGAAATTAGCTCTTGCATCGATAAGTGAGCGTTCAAAAACCGAAGATCGCTTGAATCCTGTTGTGTTGGCATTCGATAAATTGTTTGCGATTACTTCCAATCGGGTTTGTTGTGGCAGCATACCCATTGCCGCAGTATAAAACTCCTTAAGCATTTGCTACTCCTTTTTTCATTCCCTTGAACTTCGAGTCTATTTTGTAGATATACATAAGGGTTTCCGCCGCTACTCCGAAAAGCACCGACGGGATTGTGTTAAGGAAGTTTTCTTGCAGCAGTTGGCGTAGGAGTTCCTTGTCTTCCCTGACAGGAACGCCACACTCCAACGCTTTTTGTATCAGCAATTTAGCTTCCTGCTCTCTTGTGTGCAATCCTGCATTATTCGATTTGGAATCTTCCTGATACCACTTCGAAATTGCTCTTTTTAGTTCTTTATTGTCCATAATTGATTCCTTTCGCTACCATAATTACAATAGTTGTGCCATTTAGCTGCAGAGATAAGAAAATTTCAATGGAAAATAATAATAGAAAAAGTAATGAAAGCAAGAGATAATTGTAATCAATGCAAGCTGTTATATATCAATGAAGTTTATATTTACACCGTTAATAGAATAATAAATTGGTCAACATTTCTAATTATATCGCTTTTCTTTATCATAAAAAAAAATTCAAAATATGCCTAATTTTGTTCAACTGGATAATATTGTTAAACAAAAAAGAATCATCAAATGATACAAAATCAGATTTCGCAGTTCTTCAAAAAGAGGATTTATAGTTTTTGCTTTATTTTAGTATTGCTAATCCTTTCAGTAAATCAATTGTATTCAATGCAAATCTTTGTTGTAACCCCCCGCGGGACACATATAACTATAGAAGTTGAACCAATTGATTTAATAGAAGATGTAAAAGCTAAGATTCTGGATAAAGAAGGTATTCTTCCAGAATTGCAAGTTCTTGTGTATAATGGTGTAACACTCGAAAATGGTAATACTTTGCAAGATTATAATATTTCTAAAGACGCTATTCTTCAATTAATAATCCTTCAGGCTATACCAACATTGCCCTTATGGGCATTCATTACATTATCTATGATAATGATTTCATTGTTTATCGTTTTTAATAAAAGGCGCTAAAACAAAGTTTCTTACCCCCTTATTTATAAGAGGGGTAGGGGGGATAACCGGAAGAAGCTCATAATAATTACAAAATATCTTGTATATTGTTTAAAAATATCAGGACAATCCTTATATTTGCAATGTTAATATTTTTTATGCTATTAATGTTGAAAATTATCATTAATACTATAAAAATTACTAATATAAAAATCGAAAATAAGATCTATTAAAAAAACATTTGTAAAAAATGAAAAATTTGCATTTTTCCCTAATAAGTCGTATAAAAAAGATATATGATTTTATTTATGTTTTAATAGAACGGCTCGACAACCACCATGTATTTTTACTTGCTGCCGGTATAGCTTATAGTATATTATTATATTTACTACCCTTGTTTCTCGTTTCGGTCTTTGTTGTTAGCAAACTTGTTGATCCAGTGATATTAATTGATACATTGCAACGCCTTGCTACAGAAATGCTCCCGCCAACTGAGCAAACAAGCAGATTTTTGCAAACAGTGATTTATGAAGTAAATGATATATTTAACAAAAGTTCTCTTGCTGGATGGATTGGTGTTTTTGTTTTGTTATGGGTATCTTCGGCGTTTTTTGCTGCTCTTCGCTCAGGTTTGAATATTGTTTTCGAGATACCAACTCCAAAGATTTTTATTCTCTATAAGTTGAAAGACATTCTTGTTACCATAGTTCTAACACTATTATTGCTTATTTCATCATTTATATTTCCGGTCATCTCCATTATTCGTGTTTATTTGCTGCAGTTTATCCCGCATCAGATTGCCTGGCTTTTTTCTTGGCTGACCGTTTCTATGGTTACGTTAGTTACTTCATTTGTCTTCTTTTATTTATTGTTTCGCTATGTACCTAATGCACGAATTCCTCGAAAAGTGCGACTTATTAGCACATTGCTAAGTGTTTTTCTCATCGAAATATCTCGAAATATTTTTGCTTGGTATCTCAGTTCCCTGTCAAATTTCGGTCGTTTCTATGGCTCGTATGCCGTAGTTGCCTCTATAGCACTTTGGATTTATTATATGACACTCATCATTCTTATTTCTGCCGAGTTATCGAAATATTTATATGATTTAAAACAAGTTAAAGCTGGGAACAAAGAGACTTAATACCTTTCATTTGATTGTTAGACGATATTTTTATAAATTGTGTTTTTTTTATCTTACAATATCAAAACGAGCAAAATGAAAAAAGGTATAGTATATATTGCAGGAGCCGGGCCTGGTGACCCAAATTTAATAAGCGTAAAAGCACTCAATAAACTCAAAACATCAGATTGCATTCTCTACGACCGGCTGGCAAATTATTTACTTTTAAGCTATTGCCGGGAAGATGCCGAGAAGATATTCGCAGGTAAAGAGCCAGGGCATCACCATAAATCGCAGGAAGAAATCATCGAGTTGATGAAAATAAAAGCAAACGAGGGCAAAACTGTTTTACGATTAAAAGGTGGCGATTCGCTGATTTTTGGCAGAGGTTCCGAGGAAGCTCTTGCGCTTAAGGATGCAGGAATCGAATATGAAATCATTCCCGGCATAAGTGCAGGTATGGGCGCTACTGCTTATGCCGGAATTCCACTTACCCACAGAAAGCTGGTTACTCAATGCGTGTTTCTTACAGCACACGAAGCACCTGGCAAGGAAGAAACTCAAATAAACTGGGAATATTTGGCAAAAATGGCAAATACCAACCTTGTGATATATATGGGTGCGGCTATGATAGAAAAGATTTCCAATTTCCTCATCGACTATGGTATGATCCCTGATATGCCTGCCGCTGTAGTTGAAAATGGTACTTTGCCTAATCAGAGGTCGCTCGTTTCTAACATTAAAGATATTCCAGAAAAAGCAAAACAACAGAATTTTTCTTCTCCACTGATTTTTTTGATTGGTCCTACTGTCCCTCTCAGAGACAGCATAATGTGGCGAGAATTAAAGCCTTTAGCGGGGAAAAGAATCATTACGACCAGAGCTATCGACCAGTCTGAATCGCTTTTTACCAGATTATTAGATGAATATGCCGCTCCGATTGTATTTCAATCAATTAAAACGAGCAGAATAAACCCTTATGTTGATATGAAGTCTTTTTTCAACAATAATCAATTTGATTGGCTATTTTTTACTAGCGAAAATGGTGTACGCCATTTTTTCGACATTCTAAAAGATAATAAACTTGATACGAGAGCCCTTGGCGGTACGAAAATAGCAGCCATTGGCAGCGGAACCGCCTTAAAATTGAATGAATTCAATATATTTCCAGATTTCGTTCCAAAAAAATTCACCTCTGCATCGCTTCTTGAAGAAATGCCTTTGAGTTTTGCTCTAAAATCGAAAAAGATATTGAGAGTAAAGGGTGATTTCGATCGCGACCAGCTCAGCGATGGTTTAAAACAACTAGGCGCCAAGTTAACTACTTTGAATGTATATAAAATTCAAAAAGATAATCCTCCGCAGGATACCATCGACGACATAATAAAAAACGGCGCAGACTGCTGTATGTTTACGAGCGTTTCCACTGTTAATAATTTTTTCGATACAATGGGCGATTTTGCCGAAAAGCTGCTAAATTCGGGTAAAACAATTCCGCTTTCAATAGGTCCAGTTACGAGCCAGTGTTTAAAAGAAAAAGGAATAAAGAATATACTGGAAACTGACACACACACAATCGATGGGATGATCGAAAAAATGAAAAGCTATTTTACTGGAGAGATAGATTTCAAGCTAGATTAAATCCAAATCATTCATTCTCAGATGCTGCCTTGATTAATCCATCGCATAGCCAATTTGCTAAAGCTTGGCGGTTGTCAGATTTGATTAGTCGTATTTGGTCTTGTGGATTCCGAATATTGCCAAGTTCGATGAAAACGCTTGTTGGCAAGGCATGGTTGAGGATATATAGATTTCTAGGGGATACAGTGCCTTGATATCCACGATCGGGTTGTGCTGCATTGTATTTTGCTTTTATTGTTTGCTGTAACGTTTCGGCAAGTTTTTTGCCTTCTTCGCTGTTGGGATGGTGATAGAAAAAAACGTCAATTCGTTTGCCATAAGAGCGTGAATCGACATGTATTACTATTAATTCCTGTTTTTTCGCTGTATTTTTATTTTTTGCATACAAATCGTTGATGATTTCTGCTCTTTTTCGAAGACGTTCTAATTGAAATTTTGAAATTGTATCGCCACCATACAAATATTTATCATTGCTGTTTTTGAGATAAGCATCATCACGGATACCATCATTTTTGTCACGAACGATGATATACACTTTTGCTCCATGCTCTATCAATTTGCGTCCCAGGCGTAAAGTGATGTCGTAAGCATATTCATCTTCACAAAGTAGATAACCATCTCTTTCGGCAACAGCCCCTGGATCGGGTCCGCCGTGTCCACTTTTAAGGTAATAGACTCTTCCCTCCAACGCATTGTCGATTTGCTTAATATTTTTAAATTTTGCGCCAAATATGTCAAATTCGTTAGATTCAACTCCTTTAGAAGCCGATGTGTCTTCCCCGGCCTTATAACGTAGTTTTTCTGGCAGAGAAAAATACAAAGCCCATAAATCTAAGTTTTTGCGATAATCAGTCTTACGAACTCCCTTTTCTTGAAGTGTTTCATTGAAATCTTGGATCAATTTGGCAGTGTCATACCCAATGTCGAGTGTGCTACGAATCGAAATTTTATTGTAAGGAATGCTTACAATAGGTAACAGATAATTTCTATTGAGATGTAAATGCCTTTTTTCTCCGAGAATCTCACTGTTTAATTCATAAAAAAGATCAAGATAAGTGCTATCTAAAGGTATTTCGTAACGTCGGAATAAAGATAAAACACCGTCCCCACGCTGTGGAACAGCTGTTATAAAAGAGATTCCCCTGCTATGCAAGCTAAGACAAGTAAACAAGAAAAATAATAAAAATACTATTGTTCTTTTCATTTTTTCCATTTCATTGTTTCCCCCCTTGCAAAATTAGGCTTTTTTAATAGCTTTCCCAAATTACTTTTTCATTTAGCATATATTTGCAGTAAAATCGTCATAATTTCCGATAATAATGGGTATTTTGTGGGTAACTAACACTATGCTAAAATTATGGAAAGATTGAAGTTTTATAATCTTAAACTGAAAACACAAATGCTGATATTGTTCACATTTGTTATTGTTGCCATTTCTATTAGTTTAACAGCTTATGAATATTTTTCCAAGACAGAGATTTATCGTGAGAATTTCGATTTACATTCATTTGTAGTCATGAGATACATCCAATTTGGGCTAAATCATGGTCTCAAGGAAGGTAATTACAAATTGGTTAACGAAATCCTTGGATGGACAGATAAAGATAAGCATATTAGATTTATAAAGCTTACAGATAATAAGAAAAATGTCATTTGTCAGCATCCACGCAAACCTCAACACACTGTTTCAGAGCCATGGAAATTGGAAAAGATGAATAGTTTAAACAATGAATATGTTGTTATTAAAGATTCTCTTTTCATTAGTGGAGCTAAATATTTTGTTTTTATGGGCTTTAACACTAAGTCTTACAAAGCAAAGTCTGCTGATATGGTAAAGGATATAAGTTTATTTACTATGATAATCTTATTGCTCGGCACTTTGGGTGTTTATCTAATCACGCGTGCGGTTTCATCATCAATTGAAAAACTTAGTTTTACAGCAGACCAAATTGGCAGCGGGAAATATGAGCAAAAGGCAGAGGAAAAGAAAGGTAGCTCGGAGGTTAGAAAGCTTGCAAGCTCCTTTAATTCGATGGTCAATCAAATACTTGTATCAAGAAAAGCGCATATCGAAGAGATTGAAAAATATAATAAGTTTCTTGATGAACAAAACAAAACACTTTTTCAAACGAATGCTAGCCTTGAAAAAGAAATAGCAGAGCGCAAACAGTTTGAAGCATATTTAAGAAGATCAGAAGAGAATTTGAGGACTATCTTTGATTCTTCACCTGTGCCTATGGTGCTTTCTACTTTTGAAAATACTACGGTTTTAGGATATAACGATGCTCTGTTAAAATTTTTAGGTTTGCAAAAAGAGGATTTAGATGGAAAATCTTTTCGTGATGTTTACTTAGACCCATCTCAAAGAGACAATTTAGAGCTAGTTTTAAAACAAGATGGGTGTGTAAAGGATTTCGAAATTCAATTGAAGCATAGTAACGGTAGTATTATTTGGGGATTAGCATCATCGAGTTTTGTTTTCGTTAATGATGTAGAATGTATTGTAACAGGAATAATTGATATTAGCGATAGAAAAGCTGCTGAAAATGCTATGAGATTCGCTAAGGAGCAAGCTGAAAATGCGAATCGTGCAAAATCGGAATTTCTTGCCAATATGAGCCACGAAATAAGAACACCAATGAATGCAATACTCGGTTTTTCGCAAATATTAAACGATAAACTCGAAGATAAACAGTTAAAGTTTTATGCTGATGCTATATTTAATAGCGGGAAGAGTTTATTGAGCTTAATAAATGATATTCTCGATTTATCGAAAATTGAAGCAGGTAAATTGGAATTAGATTATAGCAATGTTAACCCATATACGTTATTAAAAGAAATAGAAAGCATATTTTCATATTCCGCTGCCGAAAAAGGACTCGGTTTTATTATTGATATCGACAAATCGTTGCCTGCAGGGCTGCTCATCGACGAAATCCGTGTTCGGCAAATACTTGTTAATTTGGTTGGGAATGCCGTTAAGTTTACAAATAAAGGTTTCATAAAACTGTCTATTGCCAAGCAATCAATTCAAAATAATCACAGTACAGTGAATTTACTGATAAGTGTCGAAGATACGGGTATTGGAGTTGACGATAGCCAAAAATTGATTATTTTCGACGCTTTTTGCCAACAAAGCGGACAAAATAGTCGTAAATATGGCGGCACCGGGCTTGGTTTGACAATAACAAAACGCCTCGTGGAAGTTATGGGCGGTTCGATTACTCTTGAAAGCAAGTTGGGACTTGGCTCAACGTTTACTGTCAGCCTTGACAACGTTGTTGTTTCCTCTATTATTGATTTACCCGAACAGGAAAAATCAAGTAACGATATGGATATTTGTTTTAATGATGCTAAAGTATTGATTGTTGATGATGTTATTGTAAATCGCGAGCTTATCAAAGAGTTTTTTAAGGGAACAGGAATGCAGTTTTTTGAAGCAGGCAACGGTTTGGAGGCAATTGAAAAAGCAAACAAGTTGCTACCTGATATTATACTTCTTGATATGAAAATGCCCGTGTTAGACGGTTACGAAGCTGCAAAAAAATTGAGGCAAGACGATGCTACAAAAAATATTCCAATAATAGCCCTCACTGCCTCGGCTATGAAAGGCGATCAAGCAAGGATTATGCAATTTGGTTTTAATGGATTTATTTCAAAGCCTGTCGATAAAACTCAATTAATACAATTAATTGCTGATATTATTCCCCAATTCGTTTCCCGGACAAGTGAGTATGCCACAAATCCTCAAATAAAAGAATCAATATCGTTTGCCGATGAAAGTTCAATTTTAAATGTTAATCATCTGAAAACTATCTTGAGTGGCGATTTGGCTGATACTGCCAATACACTTTTAAAAACTTTGATAATTGGCGACATTCAAGAGTTTGCCGATGAGCTTTCAATCGTCGGATTAGAACATCGCTTCAGATTCTTGCAAGAATATTCCTCGAATTTAAAAGAATATGCTTCAAGATTTGATATTGCCTCGATGAGAAACCTGCTAGCAGAATTCCCGGAAATAGCTAAGAATCTTTCAAAAGAAGTATAAAGCGACTTAGAAAACAAAAATCAATCATTTGTTTGATTTCGTATAATTCCGATAACTAATTAAAAGTTGGTTTGTTACAAAATGCAAAATTATTAATTGTTATTTCAACAAGAATAAGCAATTATTTAAACAATTTTGCAAGTAGAGCCAATAGACTGAAAAAAAGATTATTTCTCCATGCCCTATAATTAATTTTATTTGTATTTTGTATTTAAGTGTTCTAATTAATAAGAATGTAAAATAAGTGTTTTAATATTAGACAAATAAGCATAAACTAACAATAAATCTATGTAAGCATAAATAATTAAAAGCAACAAATATTGTATTTTATTTTAAAATTATTTGTTAAATTTGAAACAACTTTTTAAATTTGACAATAGGAACTTTGCATAAAGAATAAATGAGTAAAAAGCAAGGTAAAAAAATAAAAGAACGTGTTTTTTTTAGATTTCCAAGGAGCTTATGTTATCAGATTTTGGCATAATCCTTATATACTTCATTATAGGAATTATCTTCGTTGCAGCCGGCTTGATAGTCGCTGCCATCATTAGACCCAGCCATCCGAACCCGGAAAAAAATTCAACTTATGAATGTGGTGAAGTGCCAATTGGCGAGCCGTGGATTAAATTTAATATCCGCTTTTATGTTATCGCCCTCGCCTTCCTGCTTTTCGATGTGGAAGTTGTTTTGCTTTTCCCTTGGGCAGTTGTTCTTAAAGAATTGTCTCAGGACAATAATGGTGCGTTGATCACTTGGATACCCTACTTTGCCGGTTTGATTTTTGCGCTGATATTACTTTTGGGTTTGGCTTATGATTGGGCAAAGGGCTATCTTAATTGGGAACGACCTTCGCCATATATACCTGAGATGAGCCACTTGGTTGTGGAAAAGAAGATAGATTGATACCTGTAAAATTTAAAAAAGGTTAGGATTGAAAAATGGGACTTTTAAATAGATTGAACGACCCTTTCGACGGCGGTGGTGTTGTGATGGGGCTAGTGGAAGATGTGCTAAATTGGGGACGCAGCAAATCTGATTGGTATATGCAGTTTGGTCTTGCCTGCTGTGCTATTGAGTTTATGGCTGTAAATGCTGCGCATTTCGATTTTATGCGCTATGGTTGCATACCCCGCACAAGCCCGCGACAGGCGGATTTTATGATAGTATCCGGCACCGTTACTTTGAAAATGGCTGAAAGGGTAAAAAGACTGTACGAGCAGATGGCTGAACCCAGATATGTTATTTCAATGGGCAGTTGCTCTAATTGTGGCGGACCTTATTGGCAATATGGTTATCATGTGCTAAAGGGAGTGGACAGAATTATTCCTGTCGATGTATATGTGCCCGGTTGTCCACCGAGGCCTGAAGCTTTAGAAGAAGGGATGATTATGCTTCAAGCCAAAATCAAGAAAGAAGCAATTTTCAATAAACGAAAGAAACTAGCCGAGGAAGGCATTGTCATACCTGAATTGGTTTAGCGCCAATAATCGGTCAAATGAAACAGTTTTTTTAGTATGAATTTTTTTTGAAATGGAGATAAATATGCAAGCCGCAGAGATTTTCGAAAAACTTAAAGAAAAATTTGGAGACGATGTTATTGCCCTCATTACAGAGGAAACATCTAATCCATTTATTACTGTCAATTCCGCAAGAATTTTCGATATCTCTTTGTTTTTGCGTGATAACAATGATCTTCAGTTCGATTATCTTACTTTGTTAAGTGGCGTAGATGAGAAAGATACGATTACTGTTGTTTATCACATCTATTCCACAACGAAAAAGCATTGGATAGTGTTGAAGACAAGCGTTAGCAAGGAAAATTGCAAAATGCCCACAGTCGAAAGAGTGTGGCGGTCGGCAGATTGGCACGAAAGGGAGACGTATGATATGTATGGTGTTGTTTTCGAAGGGCATCATAATCTAATCAGAATTTTGCTCCCTTATGATTGGGAAGGGTACCCATTGAGGAAGGATTATAAGGAACCTGAAGAATATCATGGTATGAAAGTGCCTTATTAATCTCCCCTGCCCCCTTGCAAGCAAGGTGGGTAATACAGTTTCGTTGTGTGAGTTCATCGAACACAACGACTCCCTTATTCATTATGGGACAAGGGAAATGAAAATTTGAAATAAATTATAATTAACAGGTAATATTAACGTGAATGAAATTCAAAAAGTAGATATCGAATATAGCCGGATAGATTCCGACAGAATGCGACTTAATGTGGGACCTCAGCACCCTTCGACACACGGTGTGCTTCGACTCGAGGTCGAACTCGACGGTGAAGTTGTTACTGAAGTAATTCCACATATAGGTTATCTGCACCGCTGTTTTGAGAAACACGCCGAGTATTGCACTTATCAGCAGGTAATTCCATATATCGATAGAATGGATTATGTCTGCTCGATGAACAACGAGTGGCCCTACGTGATGGCTGTTGAAAAAATGATGGACGTAAAAGTCCCTGAATATGTAGAATATATTCGTGTTATTATGGCTGAACTCAATCGTATTGCCAACCATCAAATAGCTGTTGCGACATTCGGTTTAGATGCTGGCGCTTTTACGCCTTTTCTCTACTTATTCCGCGATCGCGAAATGGTCTTGACAATTTTCGAGAAGGCATCAGGCGGGCGTCTTCTTTATAATTATTTCTGGGTTGGTGGTTTAAGTCACGATGTGCATCCTACTTTCAAGGAAGATGTCCGTCGCATAATAAAAATAATTCGTGAGACAAACCGCGAAATCGAAGATCTGCTTATTTATAATAAAATTTTTATTGACAGAACTGCAAATGTTGGCATTTTGCCTGCCGACGTAGGTTTCAGCTATGCTTGTAGCGGACCAATGCTTCGCGGCTCTGGTGTCCCTTATGATTTAAGGCGTGTCGAACCATACTCGATTTACGATCGTTTTGATTTTAATGTTCAAGTTGGCAAGGGCGAAGTTGGCACTGTAGGCGATTGTTGGGATAGAAATATTGTCCGTTTACGCGAAATGTACGAGAGTTGCGATATTATCGATCAAGCTCTTGACCAAATGCCTGCTCCAACAGATGTTCGGGGAGCAATACCTAAAAAATTAAGACCTCCGAAAGGTGAGATTTATTTGCGTGCCGAAAGCCCGAAAGGCGAGCTTGGTTTTTATATTATTAGCGATGGAAAGAATAATCCTATTCGTGTACGACCGAGGGCAACAAGTTTTGTCAATCTTGCCGTTTTACCTGAAATCTCAAAGGGTTACATGTTCGCTGATTTGATTTTGATACTTGGCAGTGTCGATATTGTGCTTGGCGAAGTTGATAGATAGCGAAAACTGTTTAAAGCGATAAAAAAGAAGTTCTTTTTTAATTGAAATTGATTTTAAAAACTAACATTATAAATATATTATGCCGGAAACAAATTTATATGGATGGCTTTTAGCTGCATTTAACACTGATTTAGTGCCGATAATTGTAGTTTCTATAGCTCCATTGATTTTTTTGCTGATCTATGCTCTGGTAGCAATCCTTGGTGAATTGAAATTTTCTGCATTTATCCAAGAACGACTCGGACCTATGAGAACAGGACCTTGGGGCATTATTCAGCCGCTTGCAGAAGTCGTTAAACTTTTACAAAAAGAAGATATAACTCCCGACAAAGCCGACAAAACGCTGTTTAATATGGCACCATTTTTAATTTTTACTGGAGCTTATGCTGCCTTTGCAGTAATTCCTTTCAGCCGTTATTTCGCACCTGCTGCTATCGATCTTGGTTTATTCTATATTTTTGCAGTCGGCTCTTTAGCCTCTATTGGCATAGTAATGGGCGGCTGGGCATCCAATAATAAATATTCTCTTTTAGGAGCTCTTAGGAGCGTTGCACAGATAATCAGTTATGAAATTCCGGCGGCAGTGGCAATATTAACAATAGCTGTTCTGGCTGGCAGCCTGAATTTGCAAACAATCAATGTCGAGCAATCAGGTTCGCTTTGGAATTGGTTTATTTTCGGGGGACATGGTTCTTTAGCTAAATTAATTCTATTGCCATTTACTTTTGGATTATTTTTGATTTATTTGATATCTACACTTGCCGAAACTAACAGAACTCCTTTCGATATTCCTGAAGGTGAATCGGAACTTGTAGCGGGCTATCATACTGAATATAGTGGTATGAAATTCGCAATGTTTTTCTTTGCCGAATATGCTAATATGTTTGTGGTTTCGGCACTTATAACTATTTTGTTTTTTGGTGGCTGGAACTCACCATTTGGTAGTTTTCTTGGCAATCATTGGTTCTGGGACGTTTTTTGGTTTGTAGGCAAATCGTTCTTTTTTGTGTTTTTGCAGATTTGGCTTCGCTGGACCTTGCCAAGATTAAGAGTTGACCAACTGATGTATCTCGGCTGGAAAGTGCTGGTGCCGATGTCCTTTATTTGTTTCTTTGCTATATCCCTTTGGGCTCTATTGAAATAAAGATTTACTTGTTTTTATTGTGAAATTACGGAGAATTTATAGATATGGTAACATACTTTAAAAATATTTGGCTTGGAATCTATACTGTACTAATCGGAATGAAGATAACGATAGACCACATGTTCCGAAAAAACGTTACAGTCCAATATCCTAATGTGCATCCAACTGTAAAAGCAAGCGACGACAAGATGCCTGAAAATGCAAGAAACCGGCTCTTTCTCGACATAGATTTGTGCAATGGTTGCAATGGCTGTGTCAGGGCTTGCCCTGTTGGTTGCATAACAGTTGATACAGTTAAAGTAACTCCCGGTGATCCAGATACAAAACCATTGAAAAATGGCGATAAAAGAGGACTTTGGGTTACGAATTTCCAGATAGACTTTGCAAAATGCTGTTTCTGCGCTCTTTGTGTCGAGCCTTGCCCTACAGAGGCAATTTATATGACAAACGAATTTGAATATTCAACTTATGATAGAAACAGTTTGCTTTATACATTTAGCATAATGACACCTGAAGAGGGAAAATCAAAAGAAGAAATGTACAAAGCATTCCTTGTAGAGAAAAAGAAAAAGGAAGCTGAAGAGAAAGCAAAAGCCGCCGCTGCAGCAAAATCTGATACTAAACCAGAGCCAAAAGCTGCCGCTGCAAAATTAGAAACTAAAACGGAACCTAACGATAAAAAATAATTATTCGAGTTATTTATGGAACTTACAAATATAGTATTTTACTTGTTTGCCGTAGTCATTCTTGGCTCGGCGGCAGTAGTTGTATTTTCGAAAAAGCTGATACACTCGGCTTTTGCGCTGCTATTTACCTTGTTTGGAGTCGCTGGCTTTTATGTCTTGCTCCTTGCCGATTTTATAGCCATTACACAAATAATGGTCTATATCGGCGGTATATTGATACTTATCATCTTTGCAGTTATGATGACTCAAAGGATTAGCGACATAAACATATCGAGCGGTTCGCGTTCAAAATCTTCTTTGATTGTCGGTGGACTTGCTTGTGCTCTTGTTGCTATAACACTAATAATAATGTTTAGCAATGCGAGCTTCATAATGAAAGATGTTATCCCTGTCTCTTCGACCATCAAGCCCTTGGGTACTCTCCTTTTAACCGATTATCTGCTTGCTTTTGAAGTTGCAGGCGTTCTGTTGCTTATTGCCTTCATTGGCGCAGCATTGATAGTAAGACGAGACCGCAAGGACATATCGAAGGATCTTCAGGGCAAAAAACCATGGAAATTATAAATTTTTAACAGGATATTGATATGAATGTCGGACTAAACGAATACCTGATAATAAGTGCCATCTTGTTTTCGATGGGGCTTTATGCAGTTATAGCAAGGAAAAACGCAATCCTTGTGCTAATGGGTGTCGAACTGATTTTAAACGCTGCCAATATCAATTTCATTGCTTTTTCGAGATTTGGCGGCTTGAATTTCCAAGGGCATATAGCTGCAATGTTTGTCATTATTCTCGCTGCCGCTGAAACGGCTGTTGCGCTTGCTATTATTGTTAATATTTACCAGAACTTCAAGCACGTTAACGTGGACGAAATTGATAGCTTGAAAGAGTAATTATTTGATTAATTATATGCTTATAATTTGAAAAAATCATTAATTCGGAAATAAATGACTATGACACAGGATACTTTGCTTTCTTTGGCGGTTTTTATTTTGGTCTTTCCGCTGACAAGCTTTATTATCAATTTGCTTTATGGCAAACGGTTGGGTAGAAAAAGCGGCATTATCGGCACCGCTGTACTTGGAATAGATCTTTTGTTTGCTTGTTTTATAGCATATTATAAAGTATTTACCGACACTTTCCCGGTTAATTATGTGCAAACGAAGTTCGAGTGGATTAATCTCGGCACCTACAAACTAACAGTCGGAATCGGCATAGACAATCTTGCCGCGTTAATGCTATTGGTTGTAACGGTGATCAGTTTCCTGGTACATTTGTTTTCAACTGAATATATGCGTGGTGATGTTCGCTATGGGAGATTCTTTTCTTACCTTGGATTGTTTACATTTTCGATGCTGGGCATAGTCATAGCCAATAACTTTTTCTTTATGTATGTGTTCTGGGAGCTTGTCGGCATTAGTTCATATCTTTTAATAGGTTTTTGGTATGAAAAGGATTCTGCTGCTGATGCAGGAAAAAAAGCATTTATTACTAACAGAATAGGCGATTTTGGATTCTTTATCGGCATTTTAATACTATTCTTTACTTATGGCTCGTTTATGTTTGACGATATCTTTGCCGGAATGTCAACGGGTCATATACCTTTCAACAGTCCAGCAATTTTAACTGCTGCAGGTATAATGATATTTTGTGGAGCTATCGGCAAATCGGCACAATTTCCCTTGCATGTATGGTTGCCAGATGCTATGGAAGGTCCAACACCGGTTTCAGCATTGATACACGCCGCAACGATGGTCGCCGCTGGTGTTTACATGGTTGCTCGTGTTTTCCCAATGTTTTCTGCCGATGCTTTGCTATTCATTGCTTATGTGGGAGCTATTACAGCATTTATGTCTGCGACCATAGCCATCACTCAAAACGACTTCAAACGCGTATTGGCATATTCAACTGTCAGCCAACTTGGATATATGATTATGGCGCTCGGTGTCGGAGCTTGGGCAACAGGCTTTTTCCATTTAATGACTCATGCCTGGTTCAAAGCATGCTTGTTCCTTGCTTCTGGCTCTGTTATACACGCTATGCACCATTCCATGCACCACGCACACAACCATACAATGGACCCACAAAACATCAACAATATGGGCGGCTTGCGAAAAACAATGCCATTGACATACATAACATTTTTATTCGTTACTCTTGCTCTGTCCGGAGTGCCGTTTACATCTGGCTTCTTAAGCAAAGACAGCATACTTGCAGGCACACTCGCGTTTGCACATTTAACAGGTCATTGGCTTATTCCTATTGCAGGTTTTGCTTCGGCAGGAATGACCGCTTTCTATATGTTCCGATTGACCATAGTTTCTTTCCACGGCAAACCAAAAAATGATATTGCAGCTCATACAAAAGAAAACAATTACGCAATTCTTATACCTCTTATTTTGCTTAGTGCTTTATCGGTATGGTTCTTGTATTCACCTAATCCATTTGATGCTCATGCCGGTTGGTATTACGATAAAATGCCCGCTCCAAAAACAGCAGTTCCTGCACAATATCAATGGGACTTCCTTGTGCATTACGACCAAATGCCGGCTGAACATAAACCGGGCTTTGAGTTAAATCGACCGGGTTTTGAGTTAAATCGACCGGGCTTTGAGTTAAATCGAAAAGCCGAACACGATACTCACCATTATTTAAATAAATATGAAGAAGAAGTGCATCATGCACACGTGCCGGCTATGATTCTTTCATTGTTGATTGCTTCGTTAGGCATTTTGGGTGCGTTTTTGCTTTGGCAATTCAAGGTTTTCAATGCAAAAGCTATTGGCAAGCAATTGTATCCTTTATATAAATTTTCATATAATAAATGGTATTTCGACGAGCTTTACGATAAAACTGCAATAAATCTATTTGTATATGGAGGCAAATTCCTTGCCTGGTTCGACAATACATTTATTGATGGAGCTGTTAATCTTTCAGCAACATTGACTCGTGGGCTTGCTTATTTTATAGGTCATTTTGATAATATCGTTATCGACGGCATTGTTAACCTCGTTGCAAATATTACTGGTTTCTTTGGTGCTGTGCTGAGAAAAACTCAAACGGGACGCGTACAGACTTATCTTGTTATGGTCATTGTTGGCATAATGGTGTTAGTATATGTATTTGTATAAACGTATTATGCTTGATATAAAGAAATTAAATTGTTAAATAAATAAATTTGATCCGGAGGATTGATGTCAGAAATATTAGGTGCAGGGCCTCTTACTTGGATAACATTTTTACCTATACTTGGAATGGTTATCATTATTCTTATCCCATCTGGGAAAGATGATATAAGCAAAGCTACTTCCATTCAGCTTTTTAGATGGGGTACCGTTTTTTTTACATTCTTGCAATTAATACTTGCAATATGGATATTTACGAACTTCGATAAGACCTTGGCGGGGGTGAACAGTATCGATGGGATGCAATTTGTCGAGCGGGTTCGCTGGATAGATGTATCCAATCTGCCACTGTTTGGAGATGTAAGAATCGACTATTTTGTCGGAATTGACGGCTTAAGCGCCCCGATGGTGCTATTAACGGCACTTATCTGTTTTGTTGCCTCTTTGGCATCATTCAACATAAAAAAGGCAGTGAAAGGTTACTTTGCAATGTATCTTTTGCTCGATGCAGGTATGATGGGTGTTTTCGTTTCTCTCGATTTCGTCCTTTTTTATGTGTTTTGGGAATTGATGTTGCTACCTATGTATTTTTTAATAGGTATTTGGGGCGGTCCCCGCAAGGAATATGCGGCAATAAAGTTCTTCCTATATACTTTATTTGGCTCGGTTTTCATGCTGCTGGTAATAATAGCTCTCTATTTCGGCGTTGGCTCTTTCAATATGCTCGATATGATGGACCCATCAAAATATTCTCCTGATTCAATACTTTATGGAGCTGGAACTACGTGGAGATATATAGCTTTTATGGCTTTATTTGTTGGTTTTGCCATCAAAGTGCCATCAGTGCCGTTCCACACTTGGTTACCCGATGCACACGTCGAGGCACCGACACCAATCAGCGTCATACTTGCAGGCGTCCTTTTGAAAATGGGTACTTATGGAATGCTTAGAATTAGCTGGCCCATTTTCCCAGATGCCGTTAAATATTTCCAAGACTTTATAGCAATCGTCGGTATGGTGTCAATCGTTTATGGCGGATTGTGTGCGCTTGGCCAGTTTAAAGTTGGTAAAAGAGATTTCAAAAAGCTGATAGCCTATTCATCTGTTTCACACATGGGATATGTAGTGCTTGGAATGGCATCGATGCAGACCGAAGGAATGGTCGGGGCAATCTTTCAAATGTTCAATCACGGCACAATCACAGCAATGCTCTTTATGATTGTCGGAGTTATTTACGATCGCTCTCATACGAGAGGCTTAGATGACTTCGGCGGACTTGCAAACAAAATGCCAATTTATACAGGAATAATGACAATCGCTTTTTTTGCAGCAATCGGTTTGCCCGGTATGAGCGGCTTTATCTCTGAAATTCTTGTATTTGTCGGTGCCTTCAAATCGTATCCAGTTTATACTATTATCTCTGTTTCGGGTATTATCATCGGTGCCGGCTATATGCTATGGGCTTTGCAAAAAGTTTTTCTTGGGAAATTACCCGATCGTTGGAGCGGACCTTGGGATCCAACTAAGAAGTTATATAAAAATGATGATGTAAATGCTTTAGAGCTATCTGCCTTGCTGCCTCTGGCTTTTGTTGTTATTTATCTTGGCATTAACCCAAATCCAGTTGTTGGACTTATGACTACTTCGGTTAATCATCTAATCGATTTTGTGAAAGTTTCAGGGCATTTTGCCGGAATGTAAGTTGTTTTTGAATTGTAATTAGGATAATTAACAAAAAATAATAATGCTTATGATACCGATAGATCTTATTGTGCCGATAGAACAGATGCCTTCTGAAATTGGGAAGAGTTTGGCGATATTCATACCTGAAATAGTGTTGGTAGTTACTTTCGTGCTTGCCATCTTGCTCGACCTTATTTTTAAAAAATCAAAAAATATTGCCGGATGGACTGCAGTTGTCGGTTTTCTTGTTACAGGTTATTTTCTGATATGTAGTCAGCAATGCACAGCCAATATAGGTATTTTTTCAAATATTGTTGCTGCCGATCCTTTTTCTCGTTTCTTTAAGCTGTTGATTCTTTTGGCTTCTCTTGTTGTTACTTTTATGTCATTCTATTCCGACGAATTATATAAAGAAAACAGACGGCTCGGCGAATACTTTACTATAATAATTGGAATGACTTTCGGTATGTTCCTGCTTAGCTCTGCTACTAACTTGGTGATGATGTATTTGGCAATCGAAACCATGAGCATGTCTTCTTATGTACTTGCCGGTTTCACAAAGGAAATCAAGCGCGCTAGCGAGGCTTCTTTAAAATATGTCATCTATGGTGCAGCTTCATCAGGTATTATGATATATGGTATATCCATTCTTTATGGTCTGACTGGCTCGTTTAATTTTATGGAAATTAATCAGGCATTAATGAACGGTAATGTTTCTTTGTTTGCTCTTGTTATGTCTGGTTTCATGATCTTGGCAGGCATTGGATTTAAAATTTCGATGGTTCCTTTCCACTTTTGGACTCCTGATGTATATGAAGGTGCGCCTGTTACAATCACAGCTTTTCTTTCTATCGCCTCTAAAGCTGCCGGTTTTGCTATTTTAATGCGTTTTGTTAAGACTGTCTTCATTGATTCTCAATTGTATAATTCCGAACATATTTGGACAACAATTCACCAGATTGATTGGAACTTTATTCTGGCAGTCTTTTCTGTTTTAACAATGACTTTGGGCAATATAACTGCTATTTGGCAAAAAAATGTGAAGCGCTTGCTAGCTTATTCGAGTATCGCCCACGCAGGCTATCTTCTTATGGGCGTAGTGGTTATGACTTCGGCAGGTTTCACCGCTGTTATGATTTATTTCTTTTTCTATCTGATAATGAATCTTGGTGCTTTTTATTTTGTAATGCTCATAGCAAACAAAATTGGAAGCGAGAATATCGAGGATTATTATGGTCTTGGCTACCGCGCACCAGTTCTTAGTGCTATGATGGTCATTTTCTTGATTTCTTTGACTGGCTTGCCTCCAACTGCAGGATTTATCGGAAAATTGTTCTTGTTTATGGCGGTTTTAAAAGCGGGTGATCAATGGATATGGCTTGCTGTTGTCGGAATTTTAAATAGTGTCGTGTCGCTTTTCTACTATGTCAAAATTTTCCGCAATATGTATCTTCGCGATGTTGACTCTAAAAAGCCAGAATTGCATTTCTCGATGGGAGTTTATGTTATTGCTTATCTTCTTGCCATTCCCACTCTCCTTTTCGGTATTTATTACACTCCAATAGTAAATTGGGCGAAAAGCTCTGTTTTGATGTTTATAGGAAAATAAAATAGGGTTTAAAAAAAAGTAAAAAGGGCTTCGCTAAAAGAAAGTGAAGCCCTTTTGATTTTGTATTGCTTGAAATTTATTTTAATGATTAATCATGCTTCTCATTTCTTGGGAATGAAGCATGTTTTCAGGCAAAAGCAATTTGTCAAGTTGCTCTTTGGTTAAATAATCATTTTCAAGTACTAAATCATATAAGCTTTTACCCGTTTCAAGTGCTTCTGTAGCTAAAGCACTGCATTTTTCGTAACCTAGGGTTGGAACCAAGGCAGTAACAAGTCCAATGCTGTTTTCGACATACTCGCGGCAGCGATTCTCGTTGGCAGTGATGCCATCGACACAACGGTATTTCAGGGTTCCAATACCATTTTTAAGCATATCGAGAGATTCGAAAATAGCTTGAGCTATGATTGGTTCCATAACATTTAATTGCAACTGGCCAGCTTCAGCAGCGAGAGTAACCGTGAGATCATTGCCTATGACACGGAAAGCAATCTGATTAACTACTTCAGGGATAACGGGATTAACTTTTCCGGGCATTATAGATGAACCAGGTTGCATCTTTGGTAAATTGATTTCGTTGAAACCAGATCGTGGACCCGAACTTAAAAGACGTAAATCGTTGCAGATCTTGGATAGCTTTACAGCGAGTCGTTTAACTGCAGAGGAAAACATAACAAAAGAACCAGTGTCTTGAGTAGCTTCGACAAGGTTTGGAGCAAGCTTTACGGGTAAGGAGGTAATTTCCCACAAGTGATAAATTGCGCGTTCCCTATATTTGGGGTCAGCATTTATACCTGTGCCGATGGCAGTACCGCCAAGATTGACTTCAAGGAATAATCTGGCATTTTCTTCAAGCCGGCGCACCTCTTCTTCAAGAGTTACCGCATAAGTCTCGAATTCCTGACCTAAAGTCATGGGGACAGCATCTTGCAACTGAGTTCTGCCCATTTTAACTATATGCGAAAACTCCTTGGCTTTGTTGTTAAATGACTGAATCAATTCCTTTAACCATTTGATAAGCTTTTGATTTTTATAGATAAAAGCAATTTTCAGAGCAGTAGGATAGACATCATTAGTAGATTGGGAAAGGTTAATATGATTGTTGGGATGACAATGCTCATATTGCCCTTTTTCATACCCCATAATCTCTAAAGCACGATTGGCAATGACTTCGTTTGCGTTCATATTTGTCGAAGTGCCTGCTCCTCCTTGCACCATATCGACAACAAAGTGCGTATGCCATTTGCCATTAATAATCTCTTCACAAGCTGCTGCAATTGCTGAATGAACAGCAGGTGTCAGCAAGCCCAAATCGTAATTTGCATTAGCACAAGCGAGCTTAACTTGAGCAAGGGCGACAATAAGCATTGAATAATGATTGATTGAAACGCCTGTAATGTTGAAATTTTCCAGTCCGCGAAGGGTTTGTATTCCATAATAAAATTCATAAGGCACTTTACGCTCGCCAAGAAGATCATGCTCAATTCGAGTGCGGCCTGATATGTATTGTGCGGCGGCATCAACAACTTGGTTTGTCGCTTGGCGCATTCTTCTTGATATAACTCTTGAAACGCGAGATAGTATTTTAACTACTAGTTGAGGATTTTCATCGAGCATAGCATTGAATTTGCCACGTTCAATTGAAATAATCAAAGCATCTTCACCAATGCGAGCCGATGTCGAATGTGGATAGTCGTCCATTAAAGAACCTTCTCCAATAAAGTCTAAACTTCCAAAGCTATTAATAAGTTTTTCCTTGCCCCAAGATGTAACTTTTAGCAAATCAATTTTACCCGATTTTATCAAAAATAAATGAGTGCGTGGATTGTTTTGAATAAACAAATATTCATCTTTCACATACATTTTTGATTCAGTAATCTCTGCAACTTTCGCTATTTCATCATCCTCCAGGTCTTTGAAAAGTTCAATTTCCTTGAGGAAATCAATCAACATTTTATTTTTCATTGAATTCACCTATTAGTTTATAAAAAATATATATAAATAAAAAATGCGAGAACAGACTCTGCAAATTTAGGATATAAATACTTCATTCCCAAATTCTATTTAATTATATAAATTTAATAAATAAAAGAGTTATTAATCGTTAACATATTCGAGTATCATTGTTTCGACTATCATTTTTGCTTCTTCGATATCAATTTTATCGAGTAGTTCATACCAGTCAATTGAAAGAAAATCTTTGATTAATTCTTCTCTTTGGTTAACTTTATCATAAATGTTTTCTTCGAACATCCTTTCGCGAAGTTCTGAGGCTAATTCGGAAATCTTTTCGAGGTTTGCAGGCAATTCGGCACTCAATTTTTTTCGTAAATGCTTGACCATGAAGGGCGATTCGCCTTGAGAAGCAATGGAAAAGGTGAAACTACCTCTTTTTATAGTAGCTGGCATTATAAAATTGCATAGTTGTGGCACATCTGCTATATTAAGAAGGGATCCAGTTCCGTAGCATTCTTCTTTGAGCAATTCGTCTAATTGTTTATCGCCTGTGGCAGAAAAAATGAGATTATAATCATTGGCATCGCCAACTTCATATTTTCTTTTTTTATGGATTAAATCGTTCGATACGATTAATGAGGCAAGTTCATCAATAATTTCGGGAGAAATGATATCTGGTCTAGCTCCAAACTCAAGCAAATTCAGCACTTTGCGTGTAGCAATGCTGCCGCCTCCGATTACGAGGGATTTATATTGAGTTAGATCAATTAAAACCGGGAAATAAGATTTATTTTTTTTATTCATATTTTATAAAAATTTTTGTAACTTTTTGATAAAAAAAACGTATTATAAGTGTCGTAACAATTATTACCCTCTTATTTTCAGTACAGATCCTTGAGCCGCACCCCCTAAGCGGCTCTTTTATTTATTATTAGTTTTAAAGTTGTTATTTCTATTGAATATCTAAGTATGCAATCTTTCTGTAAAGAGTTCGCTCGCTAATCCCAAGATGTTCGGCAACGAGGCGACGATTACCATCGAAACGTTGTAGAGCTTTCTTTATCATATCTTTTTCCATATCGGAAAGGGTTATTTTCTCATAATCCAGACTATGTTGGCTTTCATTATCAGTTACGAAAGTAGCAGTTTGCAATGGTATAAACGAGTCTTTTATTTCTTCAATACTTCTGCGATTCTTGTATATTTCACCTTTTAAATCAGCAATTTCATTTTTGATTTCGAGCAGTGTGCGGAATATCAAGGCAAGCTCGAAGATCTCATTACCTTTTTCAGGCATTTTCATAACCAAAGCTCTGTTCTTTTCCAAATCGGCAACTTGATAAGGAGGCAAGGCAGGTGCTATGTACTTTCTCAGGATTTCAGGAGTTATAAATTGTGCTTTTTCTAGAGTAAGTATGGTTTCAATCATATTCTTAAGCTCACGAACGTTGCCTTGCCAATATCTGCTTTTTAAAATTGAAATTGCCTCGTCCGATATACCTTTATATTCCGAAAAAAGCGATTCGCTGAATTTTTTACCAAAATATTCAACAAGAGCAGGAATATCTTCTGGATGATCCCGCAAGGGAGGTAAGATTATTTGAACATTTTTAAGTCGATAGAAGAGATCCTTGCGGAAATTGCCTTCAGTAACTTCTTCTTCGAGCAATCGGTTAGTAGCGGCAATTATCCTAACATCAACTTTTATTAATTCAGTGCTGCCAAGCCTGTTAAATTCGCCCGATTCGAGCACTCTTAGCAGTTTGACCTGAGTGCCAACAGGCATTTCGCCGATTTCGTCTAAAAAAATCGTTCCTTTGTCGGCAACTTCGAAGAAACCCTTACGGTTTTCGTTGGCACTTGTAAAAGCACCTTTGACGTGTCCGAATAATTCAGATTCGAGAAGTGTTTCTGGTATTGCACCGCAATTAACACTTATTAATTGCTTTTTTCGCCGTTCACTAAGTCCGTGTATCGCATTGGCAAAAACTTCCTTGCCTGTACCTGTTTCGCCAGTAATTAAAACAGAGAGATTTGTTGGAGCAGCTTGCATTAATAAACCTTTGGCTCTTGCCATCGGTTCGGAATTGCCTACAATGCCATAACGAAATTCCAATAAATTATTAATATGAGAGTTGTTATCTAATTGCTCCATTTGAATGACTCCTGAGAGGGAATAATTTTATTATGAGCCAGGTCTATTGATTTTTTCAAATTTTTCCCATTCATCGTAGCCATTGTAATAGACATAAACCTTTGTAAAACCAAGTTGAAGCATTCTTTCTGCTATCTCGTGGCTGTCGGTGCAGGTGCCTCCTGTGCAAAATACAATGTATGTCAGGTTTCTTTGGAGTTTTAGGATTACATTATTGTCGATGAATGGCATCCCATCTTTCCAGGGGTGAAGATTAATAGAGTTGCCAATGGTGCCATCGGTAAAAAATTCGCTGCTTCTTGCGTCGATAAATTGAACACCTGGTTTTCCAACAAGTTGCTTTACTTGTTTGTAAGTTACAAATTTTAAATCAGTCGGTTCTTGTTCGGATTGTGTCGAGGGGTTGATCTTTGGATTGCTTTTGCTTGCAAGATCGTTCTTTTCAGTATTTGTTTGCTGGAGATCTTTTTTTTCCTGAGAGTCTTTTGATGTTTTAGAACTATCAGTCGAAGTATCTTTTTTGTTGGCAAAATTCTCGGTGCTATTACTTTTATTGATTAAATTTGAATTAATTGCATTTGAATCTATATCGTTTAATTGATCATTGCTATGCGAATTGTCATCAATACCAGCTAGCAATTCATCATTTGAGACCGTTTGTTCTTCTAATGTTTTGGGAATAAGCGGAATAGATCTTTTCGAAGCAAAATTATAAATCAAAGCAATAAAAGATGCCAAGGCTATTATCCAGAATATTTCTTTAAACAGATTTTTCATTTTTTCATTTAAATACACAATTTTAATATGAGAATTTTTAATTAAAACCTCTTAATTTTTTAAAGAATTGATAAGCAACGTTTATCTCAATTGTTTTTTTTGCAGCTACTTCTCTAATATCTTCACCAAGATTTTGAACCTTATCGGGATGGTATTGTCTTATTTTTTGTTTATATGCAGCTTTTATCTGCTCGATTGTTGCCTGTTCACTAATGCCCAGAGTTGCAGATGCAGATTTCAAATCGAGGTCAGTGTCTGTTTTCTGACTATTATCCGATTGTTTCTTCTCGTTGTTCTGTCGAGATTGTTTCTTATAGAAATTATTATTTTCTTTTTTTGTATTTCTTTCCTTATCAAGCTCGTCGATTGCTGCTCTTAGAGCATCATCACCATTGATGTCATAATGTTTAGCGTCAAATTTTTGAGAATCTGAGTATGATCTTGCAATTCTGAAAATTCTGTCGAATATTTGTCTCATTATTTACTTTTTATGTAATTCCGGTTCTAAACAAATTAAATAAATAGCTAAATAGCATAAATAAAAGGATAAAAATAAGACGTATAAGGCATTTTAATGTTTTTTTATCTGTATTTCTTTTTCTTATTTGTAATTTCGACACCACCGAAAATCACTGTGTAATTGATGTTTAAAACAGGCGAAAGCGCATCTTTCTCAATGCTTGCTTCTGTGTTGTTAGACATTCCGCCAAACAAAGGAATACCTTTTGTTTTTATCTTCCAATCGGTTGGGACAATTACTTGAATACCACCAAAAACTGCAGATAAATCAAGATTAGCCCCTTCGATGTTTAGCATAGATTCGCTTAGGTCGATATCGCATCCGCCAAATACTGTCAATATGTTGCCACCTGTAAACTCATCAGTAGTGATATGTTCCTCGGCACTACCAAATATTGTGAATATATCAATTTTGTCTTTAAATTTTGACCTGCGACTGATCTGATAGCGCGTTAACAGGGCTATTCCCAATAAAATTAGCAAGAGAGGCCAAAACATATCCCAAAATTTTAGAGGAATTAAATCTAAATTGCTACTCAATAACAAGGACCCAATAAATATCATTATTATTCCGAATGTTATTGAAGATCGGCTTTTAGTGATATTTACAAGCCCAATAATCACGAGAATAATGGGCCACCAATCTCCAATTGCACCCCAAAAGCTCCAGCCGCTAATGCGATCTAAAAGCATACCTATACCGATGATTATAATTATTATTCCTATTGTAATTCGTGTTTTCATAATAATTCTCTAAAAAAAAGTAACAAGCTTAATATCTATACGTTAATGTTTGTAGTTAGGTTGCAATTTAATAATTTTAATAATATTAAATCGCAGAAAAAGGTTTTTATATAAAACAATTTTTGCTAAATTTGATATTTTTTAACTGATATAGCTTGAATAAAGAAGAAATAATAGGCAAAGAATACAAGCTGCTCGATAAAGGATTTGTCAGGCTGGTTGATGTAATGGGTAGTGACGAGGCAATCGTGCAAGCTGCCCGCGTTTCTTATGGTAAAGGTACGAAAAATGTAAGTGAGGATCGCGGCTTGATACGTTATCTAATGCGTTATCGTCATACCTCACCTTTTGAGATGGTCGAGTTTAAGTTTCACGTCAAGTTACCGATTTTTGTTGCAAGGCAGTGGATACGGCACCGCACTGCGAACGTGAATGAATACAGCGGCAGATACTCTGAAATGAGAAACGAGTTTTATTTGCCGGAAACTGAGCAGATAAGGAAGCAAAGCTTGCAGAACAAACAGGGACGCTCCGACGATGTACTTGATGAAGCATTGTCGGAAGAAATTTTAAATAAGATGAGCGAGATTCAATCTATTCTCTTTAAGGAATATGAAACGCTGTTAGATCAGGATTTGGCTCGCGAAATTGCAAGAATCAATCTGCCGCTTTCCACTTATACAGAATGGTATTGGAAAATCGACCTTCACAATCTCTTTCATTTTTTAAAGTTGCGTCTCGACGAACACGCCCAATATGAAATTCGTGTTTATGCCAAACAGATGGCTGAGATAATAAAATATATTGTGCCACTTGCTTACGAAGCTTTTGAAGATTATATGTTAAATAGCATTTTCTTCTCAAGAATAGAATTGAATGCTTTAGGAAAAATGCTCACTGAGAATAAACTATCAGAAGAAGAAATTGAAGAATTAGGTTTAAAAGGTAGAGAAAAAAGAGAGTTCCTAGCGAAATTAGAAAAATTATCACATAAGAATGAGTTGTAATAATTAGCTAGAAATAAATAATATATTTAATCAATAATTAAAAAGGATGTTGTTATGAAGCTGTTTTTATCAATTTTTGCCGCAATATTAATGTTTTTACCTGTTTATTCCCAAGACGATGAAGCAGAAGAAATTATCGCCAAGATCGTGGCAAACCACGCAAAAGATGTGGATATCGACAAAATAACTTCCTGGCGGGTGGAAGGGACTATGATGGTGCCGATGATGCAAATCGAAGCAAGTATGGATATGATGTTCAAAAAACCAAACAAATATAGATCTGAGAGAACTATCAATTCAACATTACAAAAATATATTGCCACCTATAATGGAAATGAGGGCTGGAGTTATAATCAGATGAAAGGAGATAAAGCTCCAGAAAAAATGGATAATGAGGAAGTAGCTAAATTCATTGAAAATGATATTCTAAAATCAGATTTCGATAATTACAAAGAAAAAGGTACAAAAATTATCTATCTAACCGATGATCAAGTCGATGATGTCGATGTGTATAAGTTAAAGGTTATTGAGAAAGATGATGAAAAGATTATTTATGTGGACCCAAAAGAGAATGTTGTTATAAAGTCAGATGTAATGCTCGATCTTGGTGCACCACAAAAGATTCCTGGTGAAGTGTTTCTTAAGAATTATAGCCGTGAAAATGGCATAATGGTCCCTCATGCCGTTGAAGTCCATGTCCAGGGACAAACATTCCAGATTATGATATACGAGAAGTTCGAGTTCAACATTGATTTAGATGACAGCTTGTTCGAGAAGCCAAAAGTAGATTAACAGAAATACGAACTTTTTTTCTATATTTGTGGTTCTCTTGAATGAAGAAATAGAAAAAACTCTTATTAAGAAAATAAATGTATCTCTCAAAACTCGAGCTTGTTGGTTTTAAATCTTTTGCACAAAAGATATTATTTAATTTTACCGAAGGTATCTCTGCTATCGTTGGACCTAACGGTTGCGGTAAGACAAATGTTGTCGATGCCATTCGTTGGGCTCTTGGTGAACAAAAAACTGCCGTTTTACGCTCCGACTTGATGGAAAATGTTATTTTTAACGGAACGCGGAGCCGCAAGCCATTGGGAATGGCGGAAGTCTCGCTAACATTGCAAAACAACAAAGGCAAACTCCCTCTTGAATATACAGAAGTTACCATTACCAGGCGCCTATTTCGCAATGGTGAAAGCCAATATCTGCTGAATAACACACAATGCCGCTTGCGCGATATTGTCGATTTGTTTATGGATACTGGCTTAGGGGCTAATTCTTATTCGGTCATTGAGTTAAAGATGGTCGAAGCAATCTTGAGCGGCAAGCCCGAAGAAAGACGAAATTTGCTTGAAGAAGCCGCCGGCGTGGTTCGCTATAAGGTGCGTCGCAAAGAGGCAAGCAAAAAATTGTTAGATGTGCAAGACGATCTGCTCCGTGTCGAAGACATAATAGTTGAAGTTCGCAAGCTCGTCAATTCATTAAATAGACAGGCAATAAAAACCAAACGATACAACGATTTATTGGAGCATCTCAAGCAAACAGACCTTGAGGTGCTAAAGTATCATTTTCTTACTCAAAATTCTTTGCTTTTAGATCGCGAAGAACAGATTGCCAAAGTTAAAACTGATAAAGAGAATAAAGAAGTTGGCTTGAATGCAGCTGAGGCTAATCTTAATGAGTTAGAAAAAAAACAATCGCAAATCGAGAAAGAGTATATGCTGGCTCGAGACAAAGAAAGCGAGTTGAACGCCGACATTGCTCAAAAATCAAAGGATATCGCTGTTTTACAAGAGAAAGTGCTGTCTTTACGCGACAAACAAAGGCGAATCAATATCGACCTGGAAAACTTGAAAATCGAAATTGAAAATACTACACAAAATCTTGACGATACTTCAAAAAATAGAGAGCTTGTAAAGATTGCCCTCGAAAACAATATCGAAGAACTTGCTGAATCAAACGACAAAAAAGCACAAGCATCAAAGAAAGTTGACGCGCTTCGCGAAAATGCCAATGTCAACAATCGTCAGATAATAGCCCTCGAAAACAAATTGAACTCGCTGAAACAGGGCGAAAAAAAACTCACCGAAAGAAAAACTTCCATCGAAAAGAAAATTGTTGCCGACGCCGAAAACATTGTCAGTTTAAAGAAAGATATTCTCAATTTGGAGTATAATCTCCAAGAAAAATCGATTGCAGAAACAAAGCTTGGCGATGAAATAATCGAGATTGAAAATCGGCTGAAAACGGCTCAAGAAAGGCAAGAATCTTTGCAAATGAAACTCGATGAGATAAGAAATCTGATTTCTGATGCAGAACGGGAATATAACTCGAAAAAATCATCTCTTGAATTGCTGACAGGCTTAATCGACAGCGATGAGACTACAAAATATCTTTTAAAAGAACAAAAATGGGCGCCTGCCGGAGAAAAGAGCCTCCTGTCTGAGCTTGCCGGGGTTGACGAAAGCTACCGGCTGGCAATCAATGCCGCCCTTGGAGAAGCTACTCAATATTTTGTGGTGGACAAGCGTTCCGATGCTGATTATGCCATCGCCCTATTGCAAGCATCAGACAAAGGCAAAGCTACTTTTTTGTGCCGGGATAGTATCCCAAATATCCCCAAACCCGTAGATGCCCCTTGTCAAGACGGCTATTCCGGTTGGGCTTCCGAGTTGATCAGAGTCGATGAAACTATTAGATCTGCTGTCCGAGCTATTGCTCCAAGGACACTTGTTGTTAAGGACTTTGCTTTGGCTTTGCAAGCTGTCGAAAGTGGTGTAACTGAAACAGCAGTTACTTTAAAAGGTGAGCTTATTAGCAAAGTAGGTTTATATCGGGGTGGTTCAGTAACAAAAACAGAGGGCAGGACCATTGGCAAGAAAGAGCGTATCCAAAAACTCAAAGTTGAAATTGATGCACTTGATAAAAAACTCGGGATTCAAAGAGACAATTTCAATCAAATAAAAAACGAACTGTCCGAGATTAATATAAACAGCATAAATGCTGAACTTAGAAGCAAAGAAGCCGAAAAGAATAGTTTTGTTCAAGAGCTTTCCCGGTTGAAATATCGCCGTGAATCTATTGAAAACAATATTAATCTGCTCGAAAAAAACAACAAAGGGCTTTCCGATGAAATCGAAACCATCGAAAAAGATATGGTCGTTGGCAATGAGGAAATGGTAAAAATATCATCAGATTTAGCTATTTTTCGGAATGAACTCCAGCATACTAAAAATGATCTCGCTCAAGCCGGAAAAATTTATGAGCAAATAGCCGATGCATCGCGAAAGTTAGAGCTGCAATCTGTCCGGCTTAAATCAGAAGCAGAAAACTTAGAAAAAGATATTTTACGACTTGAAAATATTAAACAGAATGCAATAAACAAGATAGAAAACGAATCCATCGAATTTCAAAAAGCAGAAGGCGACATAGTTGTTCTTGTTAAAATGATTGATAGTTATATTGTTGAACTCGAAAGAATCAAAAAAGAGAATGAAGAAGCAACAGCTAAACGAAAATATCTTGCCGAACAACTCGATTCATTACAAGAGCAGTTGCAAAGTTACTCCGACGACTTGAAGCGCCTGCGTGAGGCTTATTCTGCAACTGTGGATAATCTTCATAAATATGAGCTTCAACTTAGCGAGCATAGCACGCAAAGACGTCATATTGTTGCCAAAGCACAAGAAAAATATACTGTCGATTTTGAAAAAGAAACTGTTGCTCTCGAAGAAAGTTTTTCTATTGACGCTGCTACGACCTTACTAAATAATATCAAAGATAAACTTGCTTCGCTCGGTAATGTAAACTTTTTAGCTCTCGAGGAATATGAAAAAGAAAAAGAGAGGCTTGAGTTTTACGAGAATCAGATGAAAGACCTTAGTGATTCTGAAAAAAATCTTCAAGAAACTATAGAAGAAATCAATCGTAATGCCGAACAGCAATTTCTCACTACTTTTGAAGAAATAAACAAGAATTTTCAAACATTGTTCAAAACATTGTTTGGCGATGAAGGCGAAGCGAATTTACAGCTTGCTGAAGGTAACTTACTCGAATCGGATATAGAGATAATGGCAAAACCACCGGGCAAACGGCCACATATCATAGAAATGCTTTCCGGAGGAGAAAAAACTCTTATTGCAATTGCTTTGCTATTTGCAATTTATCTCGTCAAACCGAGTCCTTTCTGCATACTCGACGAAGTAGATGCTCCGCTCGACGATAACAATATAGATAAATTTTTACAATTAATTCGCCGATTTAGCGTTGAAACACAGTTCTTAATAGTTACTCACAATAAAAGGAGTATGTCAGCCGCTGACACCTTGTATGGAATAACGATGCAAGAAGAAGGCGTCTCGAAAGTCGTTTCTGCCCGTCTTGCAGGAATCGATGTTTAATTCGTTCTTTATAATTGTTTTTTTGAAATAGAAATAATAAAATGAAAATAGATATAGATAAAAACGCCGGTTTTTGCTGGGGGGTGGTAAAAACTATTGAGCTTGTCGAGAGTGAACTAAATAAGAATCATAAAGAAGATATTTATGTTCTGGGCGATATCATCCATAATCCCCGCGAAATAGAGCGACTTGAATCGAAAAGCTTGAAAACTGTCAAGCATGACAAACTTGAATTACTCGAGACACAAAAAACAGAAGTAATCATTCGAGCTCATGGCGAACCGCCTTCGACTTATACGAAACTCGAAAATCTTGGCTTGAACGTTATCGATGCCACTTGTCCATTAGTAAAGAATCTTCAGCAAAGGGTACGAAAATTTTATTTAGATGGATGGCGAGTTATGATCTTTGGGAAAAAGAGCCATGCTGAAGTAATTGGATTACGTGGTGTATGTAATGACGATTGTGTGGTAATTAAAAATGTGGAAGAGGCTATCGATAACATCGATTACGAAAGGAAGACAATGCTTTTTTCGCAAACTACTATGGACAAGCCAGGCTACAAGAACATAAAAGATGCCCTGAGAAACAAATTTAAAGAACGTTACCCCGAGAGTTATTCCGAAATGTTCGTTGCAAAAGATACAATATGTAAATTTGTGTCCAATCGCGAGCCACAGTTACGTAAGTTTGCATCAGAGCACGAAATTGTGTTGTTCGTTGCTGGTAGGGATTCTTCAAATGGAAAAAGTCTGTTTAATGTTTGTAAAAGCGTTAATGACAGAACAATTTTTATCGAAAGTTATGAAGAAATCGAGATAGAAAGAATCAAAAAAGCGGAAAGTATCGGTATAACAGGAGCCACCAGCACCCCGCAATGGTATATGGAAAAGGTAAAAGAAAAATTGACGGAAGCTATTGGTTAAAATACAAGTTGTTTGGCAAAACAACAGAAACCTTGGTGCCTTCGTTTTCGATTCTATCAATAAAAATTGAACCTTGGTGTGAATCGACAGCTTTTCTTACTATTGTTAATCCGAGCCCATAGCCAGGGATTGTGCTTACATTAGAACCGCGATAGAAAGTAACAAAAACAGATTTCAACTCAGCCTCGGGTATGCCTACACCTTTATCGATTATTTCAAAAAATGCTTCGTTTTTATGACAAAAGACATTAAAATCTATGCTCTTGCCGTTTTTATTAAATTTTATGGCGTTACTTAGCAGTTGAGATAGTATCATACCAAGGAGGTTTTCGTCGAGAAACACATCGTTGCAACCTCCAAGATATCTATAATTGATTATGTTGCCCGCCTTGGCGTGAAACTGCACACTTTCGGCGAGAGATTTTGTATAAGCTCCAATGTCGAGACGTTCTGGATTAAATTTGAATTTGCCTGTTTCAAATCTACCTATTGTAAGCACATTTTCGACCATTTTTGTCATTCCAAGCACGGTATCTTGTATCTTATTGAAATGTTTGTCTTTGCTATCAGCATCCAAAGTGTCCCCATATCGTTTCAACATGTCTGCGGCAAGCATAATTGATGTTAATGGAGTTCTAAACTCATGTGAAATCATAGAGATAAGGCGAGATTTCAAATCGCTTAATTCCAATTCTGCTTTCAAGACATTTTGTATCTCATCTTTAGCTTCTTTTTGCTCGGAGATGTCGAGAAAGAAGAAAATCAGCCATATTTCATCTTCAAAATCAAGATATTCACCCGATAACAGGACATTTTTTTTCATCCCGTTTTTTGTTTTTAATAATAGCTCCTTACCGTTAATAGATCCATTTGTCTTGATTTGTTCGATAAGTGTATCGCGTGTAAGAGTGCTTGACCATATTTTTAATTCAATTAATGGTTTATCAATAATTTCATATCTTTTGTATTCAAAACATTCGAGGAAGCTGTCGTTTATGTCCATTATTTTGCTTGTCTTGTCGTTAGTTACACAAATAGCAACCGGACTTTGTTTGAAAAGTTTGGTAAATAATGCCTCAGTTCTGACAAGCTCTTTCTCTGTTTTTTTCTGTATTGTATGGTCTTCGATTATGCCGATGATATAACTTGGATTGTTTTTTTCGTCTTTGATTAAAATTTTCTTTGATAGAATTTCTTTATTTGCATCTGGCTCGATTTGAACAGCCATCTCGCGTATATCCATTTCGATTTCGCCACTAATGAGCATGTCATCAGGACAAGTGAAAATATCGTTAAAATGCTTTGAAAATAAATCTGGGACTTTTCTGCCAATGAGTTCTTCTTTTTTCAATCCTGTCAGCAACTCCCCAGTTCTGTTGATAAACTTAAGTTCTTGCGTAAAAGGGTCTTGAGCATATACAGTAACAGGCATGTTTTCCAGTATGGTATCCAAGAATTTTTGTGTTTCTTTGAGCAGATTGACAGTTTTGTTTCTTTCGCTAATCTCTTTTACCAACTTGACATTGATTTCTTCGAGAAGAGAAGTTCTTTCCCTTACAGTTCGCTCTAGATTTTCTGTTAAATTGCGTAGATTTTCTTCTGTTATGGCTTTTATTTTTCTTTCTTTAGCGGCTTTTAACTCGCGCTTTACTAGAGGGACAAAGCGACTGATATTTTCTTTCATCAAGTAATCTTTAACTCCGGATTCCATCATTTCTACTGCAGTTTTTTCTGTAATTGTGCCTGATACGATAACAAAAGGGATGTCAGCACCAGTTGCTTTTACAGCTTCAAAAGCGTCAAGCCCGTTCATATCGGGCAAAGTATAATCACAAAGGATTATGTCAGGTGGATTGTATTTCAGCTGATAGAGAATATCTTTTACAGTAGAAACGACCGTACATTCAGGCTCGAATCCACCACGAATCAGCGCTTTTTTTAAAATTAATGCATACGTTCTTGAATCTTCGATGATAAGTACTCTAATGCTTTCATTTTTTTTATAACTATCCACAGTTCCCCCGAACTAACTTTTATTAGGTTATTAAACAATGAAGCTTTTGATAAGGTTAAAATTAAGAAAAATACATAAATATAAAAATTAAATTATTATAATTAATTGTTTTGCTTTATATAAATTCGATAAATAGGGAGCCTTGAAGAGGATATACTATATTACTGTTTTCGGTTATCACATTGATTGAAATATCAGCAAAACATGTAGAACTACCCATTTTTTCAGTTATTAATTTATCTAATGCAATATCGATAACTTCAGAAGATGCTAGTTCAATACAGTAGGGTCGCGTTTTTGAAAAGAAATGAATGCAAGATGAATGATTTTTTATTATAATCTTGTACTTATTTGGCTCTGATACATTGATTTCGATTTTTTCTTCATTTTTCAATTTCCGGCTAAGAACAAGACGAAAAAAGATTTTTTCTTTGTTCGAGCCAAAAAGAAGTTTTTTAAGGATAGCGCCTGCAAAGTGCATAGAGCCGAGCGATTTTTCTGCATCGTAGCAGCCGGCTTCTGGCCAATCTGATTCAGTACTGTTCAATCCGGTGATTCGAGGTGAAATTAAGTTTTTTTGTGGTGTAATAATTGTTTTGTCTTCTGGAGTATGGATAGGTATAAATATATCATTAGGGACTTCCTGTCCTATGAGCTTGTATGCCTGCTCGAGATGCCAGCGAAATAGCATATCAAAATCGTATTTGTTGCTTGCTTGATGGTCGTCGCAATACCACCAGAACCAATCCGATCCCTCAGCAATATAAATCTCGTTTAAAGCTTTTTGGTATTTATCCAAATCGACAGATTCCTTAGCTTTTTCGATTGTTTCCCTCGCTCGTGCTAGCATCGACCAAGCTTCCCTATTTTGCCGGTTACCTATCCAAATTCTAAAATCTGCATTGATCCACGAGCCAGCACGAATACTCTTGATTGTCGGTAAATACTCAGTATGCTCGGCTTGTATGGCTTCAGATGGAGTAACTGTCAAAAAAGTGCCATCATTAGATAAAATATCATATAGTGAACGTTGGAAATGAATGCCATTTTCGTAATAAAACTCCCAACAGTTTTCTCCATCGAGAATAACAGGAACTGCGGCGTGGTCCAAAGCATCTTCGCCATGTTCATTGATTATTTCCGAGCGAATATGCTTTAATTTATTCGTGAAATCGATAGCAGCATCATAAGCATTCCATCGAGAATAAACGAAACCGATGGCATCGGATAAAGAGTGGTCGCGAAAAAGTAGAGCTATACTTCCATTTTCTGAAAGGTATTTACGGGGAAAGTATTTATGAGTATGTTTATAATCGGGCATAAGAGATTTTTTAAGTACTTCTTCATCGCTTGCAGCCCACTGGACGCCTGCTTTAATCATCAAATCGAGAACTTCGTTTGAAATTGAGCCTTCAGAGGGCCACATTCCATATAGTTTCCTACCGCTTGATTTTGCAAAATATTCCAATGAACTAGCGATTTGCCATTCTGCATCTTGAGGATATTTGAAACGAATTTTTGGAAGCTCTATATCGGGCATAGACTCTGATGCAACATTGGAATCGCATAAAAGAGGCAAAATAGGATGGTACATAGGTGTACAGCTTATTTCTAGTTGCCCGGTTGTCTGCAACATCTTTAGTTGTGGGCGTATCTGGCTAAGGATATATTTGTGCATTTCGAGCATAGCGATTTTCTCTTCTTCAGCGAAGTCCCTTCCTTTGTCAAAAAGTCGTCTTACCGCCTTGTGATTGCGGGAATAGCCATCAAGCCAGGTTAGATTATACCAAACTTGCAAATCACGCCAATCTTGCTGGCTAAATTCCTTAAGTGCCTTAATTTTATCGCTGGATCTGTCGAGAAGTTCTTTGTAACGAGGATAGGGATTAAGCATATTCTCGTGGTTACAAAGAAAAAACAAGCGAAGAATATCTTCCTTGTCGCACTCTGACAATTCGACAGCAGGAATTTTCGTAAGCCTTTGGATTTTGTCTTCGCAAGTGCCTTCAATATATTCATCTAACTGCATTCTTAGCGAAGGCACCAAGTTTATTGTCTGCTTGACATTCGGAAATTCCTGAAAAAGCTCGGGCAGACTAAAATAATCTTTTATCCCGTGCAAGCGCACCCAAGGCAGCATAAATTCCTTCTCTTTTTTGTAATATGGCTGGTGGAAATGCCATATAAGAGCTACTTTTATTGGTTTCATAATTCTTAATTAATTATATTATTTAAAACCCAATTCCCAAACTTAAACCATAAACAAGTAAAGTATTTTTATTAATGTAATCTGCTGATACAACTGGGCCAATCGAAAACTGTTCAAAATGGAAATCATAGCCAATGCCGCCACGAATGAGCGGTTCAAACTTAACTTCAGTTTCTTCTGACCCATTTGCAAGAATTCTATCAGATTTTATTTTAAGTGGAATAGTTTCGGGTATTGATTGAACAGTGTGTTCAACTCGAACGGCACCACCACCGGCAAAAACTTTCAAACCGGCAATTGGATGAACAACAATCAATCCACCTGCTAGAAATTCAATATGTTCTGCAAAAGCTGCTTCACCGAAAATGCCAATACCAATAACATTGTCCCAAAATGGTAAACGAAATTCGTAGTCGATACCTGCTGTTGGATCTGTGTGCTTGACTTCTAAACTTGTCGTTGCTCCTCCAAATAGAGCCAAATGATGAGAATGGAGATGATGTCCTCCGGAATAGCTTGTCCCATTATGTGTATCATATTGGGTTGATGATGGTTCTATGTTTGGCTTTACACCGGGGATAAAAACGCTAATTTCAATTCGGTTATTCTTGCTCGATTGCTCAAATCCGTATATTTGCTTGCTTGCACCTTCACCGCTTGTTAATACTCTTGATTGGGAAATACCTTTGTTGTTTAGATAAATCATAGCTGCTTGAGCGCGGGCTTCAGAAATATACTGTTGCTGCTTTGTTGTCATCACAGATTCAGAGTGTCCTACAATTTTTACCACTGTTTCCGGATTTTCTTCCATATAATTGGCAACACCATCGAGATAAGTCATCATTTGAGGTGTTAGTTCGACGTCGTCTGAACGAAGAAATACAAATATCTTTGTTTCATTGTAATAATCTGCAGCTTTTAAATTGGCTACTGCTGTTAAAATTACCAAAATTGCAAATAAAACTCTTTTCATAGATTTGCTCCTTAATCCAACTGTTTTTTTCTTCTTCTATTTATATTGTTATAATTATTATTAAATTTACTTTAAAAAAGCTATTTTTGTAATTCATTCAAATTCAATTTAATATTTGGATTTTAATAAACAAACTTTTTTTAATCAATTTGTAAAAGAATGGAGCAACTTATGGAAAGATTTAAAAATTATATCAATGGCAAATGGGTGGAGCCACTATCAGGCGAGTATTTTAAAAATATAAACCCAGCCGACAGAGAAGATATTATCGGCGAATTTCCTTTATCTGGTCAAGAAGACGTAAATGCAGCAGTTGCTGCAGCCAAAGAGGCGTTTAAAAAGTGGAAAAGAGTTCCTGCACCGAAAAGAGGCGATATGCTACGCAAAGCAGGCGACATTTTCAATCGTCGAAAAGACGAACTCGCCGACATTATGACCCGCGAAATGGGTAAACCTGTTTTTGAAACTAAAGGAGATATCCAAGAGGCAATCGACACTGCATATTACGCTGCTACTGAAACCCGCCGACTTTTCGGATTTACTGCCCCAAGCGAATTGGAAAACAAGCAGAATATGTCGTTTCGAGTTCCTGTCGGTGTTTGCGGAATTATTACTGCTTGGAATTTCCCTGTTGCTGTGCCGAGTTGGAAAATACTTCCCGCCATCGCAGCTGGCAATACCGTAGTTTACAAACCGTCGAAAGATTCTCCACATTCGGGCGTCATTTTTGCAGAAATTCTTGAGGAAGCTGGCATACCTGACGGTGTTTTCAATGTTTTACTCGGCAAAGGCAACATGGGCAATATGTTAGTCGAACATCCCGACATAAAGCTCATCGGATTCACTGGCTCGACAGATATCGGTTTTAAAATTGGAGAGATTTGTGGCAGAACTAACAAAAAATGCTCGCTCGAAATGGGCGGAAAAAATGCCCAAATCGTTATGCCCGATGCCAATTTCGATTTAGCTCTCGAAGGCGTGCTTTGGGGTGCATTTGGAACAACCGGACAGCGCTGCACAGCTACCTCCCGACTTATCTTGCACAAAGATATTTATGAAGAATTCCTTGGTATGCTAAAAGAGAGAGCCGAAAAACTTGTTTTAGGCGATGGAAGGAAAAAAGAAACTGATGTTGGTCCGGTCATACACGAACAGTCCTTGAAAAATGTTGAAAACTATATTAAAATAGCAATCGAAGAGGGCGGCAGATTGATTTGCGGAGGCAAGAGAGCCACTCAAGGCGAACTCCAAAAAGGCAATTTTCACGAACCTACCGTCATTGCCGATGTTTTGCCGACCCATACTATTTTCAAAGAAGAAATTTTTGGTCCGGTACTATCTGTTACCAAAGCTGATTCATTCGAAGATGCTATTGAATTGCAGAATAATTGTGATTTCGGCTTGTCTTCTTCTATTTATACAAGAAACGTGAACCACGCTTTCCAAGCAATGCGTGATATTGAAGCAGGCATCACCTATATTAATGCCCCAACAATCGGCGCAGAAGCACACATGCCTTTCGGAGGTGTAAAAGGCACAGGGAACGGACATCGCGAAGGCGGCTGGACTGTTTTCGAAATCTTTACCGAATGGAAGACGGTTTATGTAGATTTCTCAGATAAACTGCAAAGAGCGCAAATCGATAATTATTAAATCATATTCTCGTAAGTTTTTATTTTAACCTTAGTAGAACTTATTTTTTTAATAAAATTGACCTGACTTTTCAATTAAAATTTGGTTAATTAGAGTAAAGTGAATAAATTATAACTTCTACTAAGGTTTTTTTATATACATATCCTTGTTTTATAAAAATAGAAAAGATAAACAAAAATCAAAAAAATTATGAAAATTCTTCATACAAGCGATTGGCATCTTGGTAAAAAGCTTTATTCCCGCGACAGACTTCCAGAGCAGATTTTAGTATTAGATGAGATTCATTCTATTGCCGAAGAAGAAAATGTAGATTGTATTGTTGTTGCCGGCGATTTATTTGATGTAATTAATCCATCTAATGATGCTAATGAGCTATTCTATAAATCCATTAAGAAATTAAGTAAAAATGGAAAATGTCCAATTATTGCTATTGCGGGAAACCACGATTCGCCAGATAGGATAGAGTCGCTAGATCCTTTAGCGCGGGAATGTGGCATCATTTTGCTTGGTTTTCCTAAATCGAAATGCTCGCCATTTAAGTTAGAAAACGGGTTGGAAGTTTTACAAAGTGATGAGGGGTTTTTAGAATTAAAATTGCCTAATTGTACTACTCCTTTGAGAATTATTGCTACTCCATATATAAATGAGATTCGTTTGTTACAATCGCTAGGAGATGATGAAGATAAGGGTTTAAGAGAATTTCTTCAAAATTTTTGGAAGACTTTAGCGCAAAAATATTGCGACGACAAGGGTGTAAATCTGCTTGTTGCTCATTTGTTTGTTTGGGGAAAAGAAGGAGAGCTACCCGAAGAGCCAGATGGCGAAAAACCGATTAGAATTGGAAATGCAAGCATAGTTTATGTCGATTTAATCCCAGAAGAAATCCAATATACCGCCTTGGGTCATCTCCATCGCTCGCAATTCATTGATTCGGGAGATACTGTTGCAGCTTATTGCGGCAGTCCTCTTGCATATAGCTTTAAAGAAGCTGGTCAGAAAAAGTATGTCCATATAATTGAGGCAAATACAGGAGAAAAGGTTACAGTGAGCAAACGTGAATTAATAAAAGGTTATCAACTGAAAAAGGCAGAATTCACTTCAGTTCTTGAGGCGATTCAATGGTTAGAACAGAATACAGAGGCATTTACAGAAATAACGATGAAAACAGATACATTTTTAAGTCCGGAGGAGTATAAAGCATTACGCGAACCCAGTAAAAACTTATTAAATATAATTCCAGAGCCGAAGAACGTAAGTGATGAAAAAAGTTTCAAGATAGCTGATTTGGAAAAAAGTATCGAAGAGCTTTTCACCGACTATTTTATGCTGAAAAAAGGTCAGAAACCAAACGTGGAGATAATGGGATTGCTAAAAGAGATTTTAAATAGGAGAGAGCTGCAATGAAACCGGAAAAACTTGTTTTAAAAGGTGTTTATTCATACAAGGATCGTGTAGAAATCGACTTCGAAAAGCTTGCTTCGGGAGGGATCTTTGGAATATTTGGCTCGGTAGGTAGTGGTAAATCCTCAATATTGGAGGCAATTACATATTCACTTTATGGTGAAGTCGAAAGATTAAATCAAAAAAACAGATCTTATAATTTGATGAATCTAAGCTCAAATGAGCTTTATATCGAGTTTATATTTTCGCATAATCAGGAGAGATACAAGTTTAATGTAAGTTCGAAGCGCAGTAAGAAGAGTTTTGAAACCGTTCCTACACCTGACCGCAAAGCATATAAATGGAGCAAAGGAGATTGGATACCAATAAATACGAAAGATGTCGAAACGATACTTGGCATTAAATACGATTATTTTAAGCGGATAGTCATAATTCCACAGGGAAAATTCAGCGATTTTATTCATTTGACTGGCGGTGATAGAATAAAAATGCTAAAAGATTTGTTTCCACTTGAAAAATTCGATCTTAAGCAAGAACTAAAACTATTGAGTATAGAGAATAAAACAGAATTAGACCGTTTGCAAGGTAGTTTAAAAATCCTTGAAGACATAACGGAAGAAGCAAAGACAAAACAAAAAGAAGACTTGTTTATTGAGGAAACCAAGCTTAAAGAAAATGAAGCAAAATTGGCAATATTAAATAATCAAATCAAAGAGATAGAATCCATTAAAGCACTTTTTAATGAAAAGGAAACTTTCGAAAAACAATTTGTTGAGTTGGAAAAAGAAAGAGCAAAATTCAACAATTTGGAAAAGATTATTCAGGAATTTGAAAAGGTTAAATTGAATTATTCTTCATTATTTGATAGTATTTCTGACTTAAGGAAAGAAGAAAAAGATTTAAACAATAAAAATAATGAAAAAAAGCAATTACTCGAGGAAATTGAACAGAATGAAAATAGAATAACAAGCACTCAAAAGGAAATAATTGACCAGTATGGTGATGCTCCCCAACATAAAGAGGCAATTTCCCAGATTGACAAAGCTATAGATATTATTGACTTAAAAAGCAAGCTAAAAGAGCATGAAAATTCAATTAATATCATTGAAAAATCAATAAATGAAAAAGAAGAAACCAGTAAAAAAAGAATATCCGAACTAAATGAAAAAAAAGCGAGTTTAAAGGAACTTCGCGAAAAAATAAAAGATGAATCTCGATTGATAGAACTAAAAAATAGTTATGAAAAAGAAGATATTTTAAGAAAGAAAAATGATGATGCCGAAAAAGAAGTAAATACTTGCAAAGACAACATCGAAACGCTTAAAAAGAAAAAAAACGATTTGTTCGTCGCCTTAAAAGAAAAGGTTCCTGAAACAGTAGATTGGGGAGAATTAAAAGCTGATAAATTACTCGAAAAAATAGAAGCACAAATTGTAATTATAAAGAATTCAATTTCAGAATTAGACAAAGAAAAGACACATTTAACGCAACTCGAAGGTTTATCTAAATATTCAGCTACACTTGTAACTGGTCAGCCCTGCCCTCTTTGTGGTTCTTTAAAACATCCGCAGCCATATTCCAATTATGATTATAAAGATAAGCTGTTAAGTGTAAATAATGCTAAAAAAACGGAAGAGCAGAAAAAAGAAGCATTAACTAATGCAGCTTTTGGAATAAAAAGCTTGATAGAACAATTTAAACAGAATAAACAATCAGAAGAATTACGTATGAAGGAACTCGATTCTGCAAAAAAAGAATTAGACAAATGCAAAAAAGATAGGGAGTTTTTAAACCTAGATATACAACCAGGAAAAGTGAAGGATTCTTTGAAGGAAATCGGAGAGATTAAAAAGTTAATAAACGGTTTTGATAAGGAAGTTAGTAAACTCGAAGCGCTAGTCGATGATAGAATTGAAATAGATAAATTAAAAGAGAAATTGCAAGGAATTATTAATGAACGTATAGCCATTAACGCTTCGATTAATGAAAAAGGACGCGATATTTCCAAGCAATGGCTGATGCTCGACAAAAAAGAGCTTAAAAAAGAAATAGATATTTTATCGAAAAGTTTAAATAAATTGGAGCAATTGACTGAAGAGTTAAAGAGAATTGAAACAGATAAGCTACTCTTATCATCAGATCTTAAAAATTATGATGAAAGAATAATTGAAAACAGAGAAAAGTTACTGAAAAAACAAAATGAATTCAATATTAAACTAAGTAATGATGGTTATAATAGCGAAACCCAGGTGTTCGAGATTTTAAAACACCAATTAGATGTTGAAAAAGAAAAGAATAGAATTGAACAATTCAAACATGACCTATTTAATATAAAATCAAAAAAAGCAGAACTCGAAGAAAAACTCAAAGGAAAAGCTTTTGACGAAAACGCATATTCAGGGCTAAAAAAGGATTTTGCAGAATTGAATAATGCAATTGATGTTCAAAAAATGAGGATTGGTGGAATTAGTCAGAAGCTTAAAACCATCATTGAAAATCTTGAAGAAAAGAACAAAACTGTGAAGGAATTTGAATGGCAAGACAAAAGAAAGAATAATCTGGAAACGATATCTTCATTGTTTCGTGGCGATGGTTTTCTTGAATATGTTAGCCAAGTTTACTTGTCTCAGTTATGTTCTCTAGCCAACGAACGCTATAAAAAAATGACAAACAATCAATTACAATTAGATATAAATGATGATTATGAATTCATTGTGCGTGATTTTTTAAATAATGGCTCTGTGCGACTTTTAAAAACACTGAGCGGAGGACAGACCTTTCAAGCGGCTTTGTGCATGGCACTTGCCTTATCCGAACAGATACAGACCTTCCAACAAGTTAAACAGCAATTCTTTTTCTTGGACGAAGGCTTCGGCTCGCTCGACAAGGAATCGCTTTCGATTGTATTTGATGTTTTGAAGCAGCTTCGCAATGAAAACAGGACTGTTGGCGTTATTTCGCATCTCGAGGAAATGAAATCGGAAATGGACTATTATCTACTTGTAGCAAGAACAGATCAAGAAGGCAGCAAAATAACGCTTTGTGGTTGAGTCAATTATTATAAAAAACAATAAAGAAAAGAATTTATTCGACACAAACACATTTGATATTAACAAACTCTTTGATACCAAAAGAGGATAGTTCTCGCCCATAGCCCGATTCCTTGATGCCTCCAAAAGGAAGGCGAGGATCGGAACGGACGAAGGCATTCAAGAAACAAGCTCCAGCCTGCAATTCTTCGCGAGCAATGCGCTCGCCTTTTTCAATATCTTCAGTGAAAATTGCTGCCCCAAGCCCAAAACTTGTATCATTAGCAACAGCAATCGCTTCTTCCTCGTTTTTCACGGGAATAATTGCTGCCGGAGGACCAAAAAGTTCTTCGTAGTAAGCGGGCATGCCTTTTCTCACGTCTGTTAGCACGGAAGGAGGATAATAATAGCCTTTGCCTTCGGGGATGTTGCCGCCTAAAAGAAGTTTTGCTCCCATTTTAACACTTGTTTCGACTTGCCTTTGCAAATCGAGTTGCAAATCTTTGCGTGCTTGGGGCCCGACAGCAATTCCTTCTTCCAAAGGATTCCCCATCTTGTTATTCTTCATATTCTCGACAAAAAGAGCAGTAAAATCATCTATAACAGATTCGACAACGACAAATCGTTTTGCGGCGATACAACTTTGTCCGCTATTGATTAATCTTGCAGTGGTACAAGCAGCGGCGGCTTTTTTCAAATCAGCATCTGCAAGTATCACATAAGGGTCACTACCGCCGAGTTCCATAACAGTTTTTTTGATGCAAGAGCCAGCTTTGGCAGCAACTTTTTGCCCTACGGGGGTACTACCAGTTAGAGTTACTGCTGCAATTTTGTGATGCTCTATAATTCTTGCAATGAGAGCAGAACCGACGACAAGAGAGCTAAAAATACCCTCTGGAAAACCTGCCTCTTTAAAAATTTCCTCTATCGCAATAGCACAGCCCATTGTATTGCTTGAGTGTTTTAACAAACCAGCATTTCCAGCCATTAAACCAGGTGCAGCAAAACGAAATACTTGCCAAAAAGGGAAATTCCAAGGCATAATAGCCAGTACAGTTCCTATTGGTTGATAACTGGCATAACTTTTTGAAAACTCTGTTTTTATAATTTCGTCGGCTAACTGATTTTCAGCATTTTCTGCATAATAATCGCAAACCAAAGCGCATTTCTCAGCTTCTGCAATACCTTGAGATAGTGGTTTGCCCATTTCGAGAGCCATTAACTTGGCATATTTCTGTTTCCCATCTCTTAAAATGCACGCGGCTTGCTTCATAAGAGTTGAACGATGGGCAAAGGTGGTTTTTTGCCACAATTTTTGTTGCTTTGAGGCAAGCTCGATTTTAGCTTCAATTTGACTTTCATCAAACTCTTGATACTCATTAAGGATTTCTTCTGTTGCGGGATTAATGGTTGTTATCATTTTTACATCTTTTTTTTATGAATATATTTTTTACATATTTATTAGATTTCTGATAATTATCAACAAATTATTTTAATTAATGCATCAGCATTTGCCGCAATAGTTTTGTCTAAATCTTCCTTTGTATGTGCAGTCGAAACAAACATAGCCTCGAATTGAGCCGCAGCGAGATAAATCCCTCTTTCAAGCATATTATGAAAGTATTTCGCATAAAGAGTTGTGTTTGAACTAATTGCAGATTGATATGAATCGACACTTGCTTCAGTAAAAAACAGACACATCATCGAGCCGATGCGATTCATTTCAAAATTTTTACCGATAGTGTTTAGATTCTGTTTAATTCCAGTTTCGAGATAAGCTGCTTTTTCTTCAAGAAGTTGATAAATGTCCCTATTATTGTCAATATATTTCAAAGCAGCAATGCCAGCCGCCATTGCCAAAGGGTTTCCACTAAGTGTTCCTGCCTGATAAACCGGACCAAGCGGTGAGAGCTGTTCCATTATCTCTCTTTTCCCGCCGAAAGCCCCCACAGGCAGACCGCCGCCAATGATTTTCCCAAAAGTTGTCAAGTCTGGTTTTATTCCAAAGATTTCCTGAGCGCCGCCTGTGGCAACACGAAAGCCGCTCATTACTTCATCAAAAATTAAAACGATTTTTTCTTCGATACAAATGTCTCTTAATTGCTGCAAAAAGTCCTTTTTAGCAGGAATTACGCCCATATTGCCCGCTATGGGTTCGATAATAATAGATGCTATTTCTCCTTTATTCTTTGAAATTAGCACTTTCACCGATTCAATGTTGTTAAAATCAGCAATAAGTGTATCCTTTGCAGAGCCTGCTGTTACTCCATGGCTGGTTGGAACGCTAAAAGTAAGAGCGCCCGAACCTGCTTTAATTAAAAAACTATCAGCATGCCCATGGTAACAACCTTCGAATTTTATTATCTTATCTTTACCAGTAAAGCCGCGGGCAATGCGGATCGCACTCATAGTTGCTTCAGTACCGCTATTAACCATGCGCAGCAACTCCACAGAAGGTACAAGTTTGCAAACTAGCTCAGCCATTTCGATTTCGCTTTCGGTTGGGGCGCCAAAGCTTGTGCCATATTCAAGTGCTTCGCTTATTGCTTTTTTAATAAAGAGGGGATTATGCCCAAAGATATGTGGTCCCCAGCTGCCAACAAAATCAATATACACATTGCCATCGGTATCAAAAAGCTTTGCACCATCGCCCTTGGTAATAAATAGTGGAGTTCCGCCAACGGATTTAAAAGCTCTGACAGGCGAGTTTACTCCGCCGGGTATGCTTTGCTTTGCTCTTGTAAAAAGCTCATTGCTTTTGCTTATATTCATTTTTTTAATTACCAATCTAAGAATTGAAAATTCATAATGCTGCAATTTAATAAAAAAATTCAATCTATTAAGCTCTGAAAAACCTTGTTTTTCTGTTTATATTTTCGTACTTTGTACTTTATTTTTTTAAAAAATATAAATTAAAATTTTAATTAAATGAACGACAAAGAAAAATATCTTGAGTTAAAATCAAAAGGTATAAGCAAGCAGCAAGAAGAGTTAATCGAAAGAGAACTCAATATGATAGCCGATTCACCTAAGCGATTTAAAATTACACCTTTACGCCATATTTTCGGTAGTTTTTACGATATAAGCGATTTTGATGTCTTGCCGGGCTATCCCCAATATCAAATCTCACCTATTACAGCGCTTGAAACCCTTGAAGACCTGCTCGAACGCGATAATCAGCGAGAAAAAGACGGTTTCCCCCGGAGAATTCGTATCGGAAAACTCTCCAAACCAAGCAAGGACAGCAAAACAAAAGTTGTCATTGTTCCTTCTACTTACGAACCGAAGTTTTACCACGATGACTCAGTTACTGAAGACGAAGAAGCAACAGGCGGCACCGGTGAAGGCGACGAAGGTGAAGTGATCGGCGAAGCTCCCGTTGAACCACAACAAGGCGAAGGAGAAGGGCAGGGCGCCGGTCAAGGACAGGAAGCTGGACATGACATTGCACAAGGTGCTTTCGATCTCGGCAAAGTGCTTACCGAAAAATTTAAGCTCCCTAATTTGAAGGACAAGGGCAGAAAACGCTCTTTCAGCAAATTTACTTACGACCTTACTGACAGGAACCGTGGTTTCGGACAAGTGCTTGAGAAGAAAGAGACGATGAAACGCATCATCCAAACTAATATACAACTTGGCAGATTTGATGCCAAGAAGCCTGTCGATACTTCGGAACTCCTTATTACTCCTCAAGATGAGGTCTATCGCATCCTTTCCAGAGAAAAAGATTTTGAAACGCAAGCTGTGGTATTTTTCCTGCGTGATTATTCGGGCAGTATGCAGGGCAAACCGACAGAAGTTATCTCGCAGCAGCATCTTTTCATCTATAGCTGGCTTATGTTTCAATATCAGAACAATGTCGAAACGCGGTTCATATTGCACGACACAGAGGCAAAAGAAGTAAAGGATTTCTACACTTACTATCAATCGCAGGTAGCGGGAGGTACGCGTATTGCCCCTGCTTTCGCCCTCGCCCGCAAAATTATCGAAGAAGAAAACCTTTTTAACGATTATAATATTTACATCTTTCACGGCACAGACGGAGACGATTGGGACGAAGACGGCAAAGAAATGCTCGAGGAAACCAACAAATTGCTTAGCTATACCAATCGAATTGGAATTACAGTTGCAAAAAACAGTTGGAGTTCATCGACAACAGGCACAACTATCGAGCGATATATGGACCGCAGTAATTTATTAAAAGATAAGCCACAATTGATTAGGCTCGACAGTTTTTCTGCTGCTGAGGCAAATGAAAACAGGATTATTAATGGAATAAAACTCCTGGTTTCCGAATAAAAAATGAATAAAAATGCAATGGTAAGAATGGCTATTAATTGACAGGTTTAAGATGCAGGTTCAATTAGTTACTTATTTATTAATTAATTCATTCATTTTTAATTTCTTGTGTCGCCTGAATTTGCATTCTTGACTCTTTTGGCTTTTCAATCCAATTTTTCCAGCCGCCCTCTAGAACAAATACCCTTGTAAAGCCGATTCTCATCAGTTGTTCGGCGGAAAGCGGTGCAAGGTCCTTACCAGTTCTGTCATATAGAATGATCTCATCGTCGAGTCTGATATGCGGAAATTTGCTATAAATATCAAATTCGAGTATTCCCCGAGGAATATTCACTGAATTTGGGATATTGCCAAGCCGAAATGCGTCTGGCTCGCGAACATCGACAAGTATTAACTCATGCGAACCAAGTTTGTTTTTAAGTGCTTGCTTGGTTATCAAGCTCGATTTCTGTCTTGCATTGAGTAAAAGGTCGTCGATGGACTTGAAAACTTCTTGTTGTCTGATCCTATTTACATTTGTTTTGTGGGATTTGCTTACTTTTGCTCCGCTCTTGGTTTTTTCACCGGGTTTTGTTTGCAATTTCCTACCTACTTCATCGTTTTTGGCGCAGGAAAACAGTAATAATATTATGAACAAAGTTAAGATATTGTTAATTATTGTTTTCATTGCAAACCCGAATTTTTTACTTAGGTTAGAGAACTGCTTTAATTAAGTCCACAAGCTCCACCGGGACATTGACAAGTTGGGCAAGATGCATCTGTTGGCATTGAAAAAGATGAAGAAATAGACCCAATATTAGCCGCTGTTATTAGTTTTTCCGAGTTGTTTGAGTTGCATTTAGGGCAATGGAGTTCATCTTTGACTTCTTTTGTTTTGAAATAATGTTCGTATTTTGTTCCGCAGTCCAAGCATTTATAGAGATAAATAGGCATAATTATTCCTTAAGTTTTTTGTTAGACAAATAATCAGTAATTTTGTATTTTCCTTACAATTAATATTCGATTGAATGTTGAATTTATTATAAATGAGCAAAAAAAAAACTGATATTATAAGCACTAATTATTCCGAATCGCGGTTGACTACTCGGCTCAAACTTGCTTATCAATGGCTTGATGGCAAATACGAATGTCTTCTTGATGGAGGTTGTTCACACGGTTATGGCACGCGTTTTTTTGCTCAGAAAGCTCAGGAAACTTATGGTATTGATGTGGATAAGGAAAGTGTGGAAATAGCAAATTCACGCTATCCGGGTATCAATTTCAAATGTGCGCCACTTGAGAATACTGGATTTCCTGATGAGTTTTTCGATGCAATAGTCATTACTGACGTTTTAGAACATACAAACGACAAAATACAATCATTATCCGAGATGAATCGTATTTTAAAGAATCAAGGTACAATGATAATAACTACTCCTCACAAAGGTCTTTTTGAATTTTTGGACCCATACAATTATGGCTATTATTTAAAAAAATTTATGCCTTCGATATACAAAAGCCTGTTTCGATTTATTAGACGATTGAAAAATGATAAATTAAATATTGATTACAATCCAGCTCATTTGAAAAAGCATTTTCATTATTCTGAAAGCGATTTGATAGCAATGCTTGATAATTCTTTGTTTAAAGATAACTACGAAATTGAGAAAATTTTAAAATCTGGGCTTTTCCTGGAGGTTTTTGCTATGAATATTGAATCAATTCTGAATATTATATTTAAAAAGAACATAACAGCCATATTAATAAAGCCGTTTTTTTGGCTTGGCACCATAGAATATTGGATTAAATTTGGTTTTTTATCTTATAATATTGCAATGAAGATAAGGAGAACGCTATGATAACTTTAAATGTCAACATCGACCATGTTGCAACTGTTCGACAATCAAGAGGCGGCATCGAACCCGACCCCGTAACAGCGGCACTAATTGCAGAGCTTGCCGGAGCTAGCGCTATTGTCTGCCACTTGCGGGAAGACCGTCGTCATATTCAAGACCGAGACGCTCGGTTAATTCGCGAGTGTATCCAAACGAAAATGGATCTTGAAATGGCAACAAGCGAAGAGATTATTAAAATAGCTCTTGAACTAAAGCCCGATTTAGTAACCATTGTTCCCGAAAAAAGGCAAGAACTAACAACCGAAGGCGGACTAGACCTTAATGCTAACTTCGACAAAAATCGTAATGTTTGCGAGCGAATGCACGAAAGAGGAATCGAAGTAAGCTTCTTTATCGAACCTATTTACGAGCAAATTGATGCCGCTGTCCTTTGTGGGGCTGATATGGTCGAATTGCACACCGGCACTTATGCTAATTTGACAGTTCTTGATGAAATCCAGGCTGAATTGAAAAAGCTTCAGGAGGCTGCTATTTATGCCAAACAGAGCGATCTGAAAGTTGCCGCAGGGCATGGCTTGAATTATCAGAATATAAAGCCAATGTGTTGTTTCAAAGAAATTGATGAGTTTAGCATCGGCCATTCGATTATCTCTAGATCAATTTTCTCTGGTTTGGATAAGGCTGTTAGAGATATGATTGATCTGATTAACACTCATAAATAGATTTGTGTAGTATAGATAAAAGTAATTATAAACACTTATGCATTAAAGTAAGAAATGATTCAAGCAATACGTGGGACAAAAGATATTTTACCCGGAAATTCGCATTTTTGGCAATTTGTTGAGAATAAGTTCAGGACTGTATCTCTGCAGTATGGATTTAAGGAATTGCGCACTCCGATTTTCGAGAAAACCGAGCTTTTTTCGAGGGGAGTAGGCGAAGAAACGGACATTGTAAACAAAGAAATGTACACATTCGAAGATAGAGGTCACGAATCGCTGACGCTAAGGCCAGAAGGCACAGCGCCCATAGTTCGCTCTATTATCGAGAATTCTTTATTACAGCAGGGACAAGCCTTGAAAGTATGGTATTTCGGTCCATATTTTCGATATGAAAGACCTCAAAAAGGCAGATTAAGGCAATTCCATCAATACGGAGCTGAATGTGTTGGCTCATCAACCCCCGAGAGCGATGCGGAAATAATTCTTTTGGCTAATGCTATTATAAAATCCATTGGTATAAATGATTACAAATTTTTAATAAACACATTAGGCAGTGATGAATCTAGATTAGCTTACAGGAAAGCGTTAATTGAATACCTGTCTTCAAAAAAAGATGGATTAAGCGAGGATAGCTGTCGCCGTTTGGAAATAAATCCATTAAGGATACTCGATTCGAAAGAAAAGGGAGATATTGATATTGTTGCCGGGGCACCCATAATTCTGGATTACCTTGACGAACAAAGTCGAGCACATTTCGAGCAAGTCAAACACTTGCTTGATTCTGTTGGAATAACATATATTGTATCTCCAAAACTAGTCAGAGGGCTTGATTATTATAATCACATTGTGTTCGAATTTCAGCATAAAGCTCTTGGTGCGCAAGATTCTTTTGGCGGCGGAGGCAGATATAATGAATTATTCAGACAGCTTGGCGGCAAGGAAACTCCTGCAATTGGCTTCGCACTTGGTGTAGAACGTCTTTTGCTTGTTTTGGAAGGAACCGGCTCACTTCCGAAACTTGATCTTGACCCTAATGCTTATATTGTTAATACCAACCCCTCATTATTTGAAGAATCACAAAAAATTGCTGAATTATTGAGGCAACGCGGCTACAAAATTATCCTTGATATTCAGCGCCGTTCAGTTAAGGCTCAGCTGCGTGAAGCGAACAAGTTAAACGCCTTATTTACCATCATTTTAGGCGAAGATGAATTGAAAAGCAAGAAAGTGATAGTTAAGAAAATGGCTGATAGCTCACAAGAAGAGGTTTTATTAAGTGATTTGGAAAACTTTCGTTTTGATTAAGGATTCTCAACTAATTGACTGTTTTTATGAATTAATGATTATCAAGT
>CAYVTD010000006.1:31734-84079 GCA_964454445.1 uncultured Hyphomicrobiales bacterium | reverse complement strand
TCATTCTTGAGTTCTTCTTAGCTTCGAGATCTAACTTGAATATTAGCATTATTAACCTCGAAGGGAAAGTATTACGCCCGATTGAGGATTATTTCGATGAAGGGCTAAACGAGATTAAGTTGGCTACTAGAGATTTACCACAAGGAATTTATTTTTTAATGGTAAGGCAAGGAGATAAAATCTTAATAAAAGAAAAAATCTATAAATTAAAAAAATAAGAATTATTTTTCAGATATGATCATATTGAGGAATTCAGAAGAATTCTTGAAATCTTTTTCGAGCTCGAAGGTAAATACTTCGACATCAAGTTGATTAAGCTCGGGAAATTCGTTGCAAAGCAAAAGCCATGACTCCTGCTTTGCAAATTCGATAGATTCAATTCCTTCAAAAAAACCAGCCCCCCAAATCTCACATAACAAATCGGCTGTGCGAACGACAGAAACAACAGCTCTATTGGAATTAAGTGAGCTTGGCGAATGGTGATTGGAAATGATAGTGCAAAGCTCATGAGGTAGTTTCCAAAGCTCACTAATTTTTTGCCCGACGTCTAAGTGTGTAACCCCGAAGACTTTCATTTCTGCTTCCAAGTCGCTTATTTTTTCTTTTTCGATGATTTCGACTACTTCAAAATATCTTTTCGAATCGAACTGAAGCATTACCAATTTACCTATGTCGTGGAGCAAGCCGCCTATGAACTCTACTTCTTTGAATTGCTTTTTGATTTTATTAGCAAGCGATTTGGCAACAATACCAGTACAGGAGGAATGCCACCAAAATTTTTCCATAAGCTCAGCAGCTTGCTTTTGCGAACTAATCAAGAACCTTGAAAAAATGGAAACACCGAGGACAATGTTGGTCAAGCGGTTTAGCCCAAGAATGATTATTGCCTGCTGAATAGAGTTTATTTCAGTGTGGGTAGCATATAAAGGCGAGTTTGCAACACGGAGCAGTTTAAGAGTTAAAGGTGCATCTGCCTCGATTATTTTTGACAGGTCGCGAATGTCAATATTATCGTCTTCCAATAACTTAAGTATCCTTGCTGCAACCGGCGGCAAAGTGGCAAACTCCTGTGTTTCTATTAAAGCGTTTATCACTGACATAGATTATGCTTTTTGCTATGCTACTAATGTATTAAATTAAACAATAAAATCTTTAATTAAAAGAAAATAAATGAGAATTTAATAAATTTTTTTTTAAAATAATAAAAAAGCTATGTTTTTAATAAATATTAAAAATTTGTAAGTGTTTTAATAACTATTACTATGGTTTTTAATAAATGCAACAGCTTTGTTTTTTTCACCGTCCATATAAATACTTAAAGTAGCTCCGCTGTTAAAATCAGCAATATCAATTAATCGTATCACTGATTCCTGATTCTCATTACAATATATATATTGTTTTATTGCATTTTCCAATTTATAAAAGAAATCGGAATTGAAAACCGTTTTATTCTCGTCCGGAAACAAAGGCAAATATTTAATATTTGACTCTACAAGATCTTGAAAGAAATGTGTACCGAAAGAAAGTTCGGGCATATATCCATCTTTTTCCTTGGCAACTTCTATCAACATAGCGCTATTGTTAATATCGCTATATGTAACAGGCACACCAAGTTTGATATCCCCTCTGCTTCCCCATCTTCCTGGCCCAATCAGGATAAATTCCCGTTTTGGAAGTATGCGGTTAAGTTCGCCGATTGCCTTGCCAATATCGAGCATTTCCTCGCGTGTTTTACATTCCTTGTATTTATCAGAATCGACAAAGACAACAAATCTGATGTTTTCGACCAAGCCATTGCTTACATATTTATTAGCATTAAAGACAATTAGCTCAGATGGGATGTTTACAGGCAATTTAACCATGTTTTCGGCTGAAAAACTACTCTGGGGACGACATTGTAAAAGATAGAACTTGCTATCATTGCAAGCAAACTCAATATCTACGGGCCTGCCTATTGCTTTCTCGAGTTCTTTCAATATATCTTTAATCGTGTCTATAAAAGATGTGTTTCCGAGCAGTTTATTGAAAGTTACAACAAGATTTTCATTCTTAAATTCAGAAAGATGGCTCACTGGGTCAACAAGAGTGCCTCCTCTATCGAAAGAAACGACTTTTTCGATATCCGGGAAATAGCCGCCAATGTCATTGATTAATTCATCAAATTCGATAGTTTCAAAATTTTTTGTTTCGAGGTTAATTACATCAACATATCTTTGAGAATAACGAACCTTGTCCTGATAAGAATTATTTACTTTCAAATTAGGCTGACCTGGTGAAAAAAGTAGCGGATAATCATTTATTGTTCTATCGACTGCTCTTGTACCGAGCCCGGTAACCAATCTGACAACACCATCTTGGCGGTTAATACGGGGAGACCAGCGGAACTCGTTGGTGCTAAAAGCTACACCGGCATAACAAGGGAAAAAATATTTGCCAACCTGTGAGCCAACAACTTCCATTATTAATATACCCATTTCTTCGCGAAAGTCGATGAAACCGTTTTCTTTTCTATAGGCAATGGGGTCAGGACCAAGGGTGCTTGCGTAAACTTCTTTGATTGCATTTGTCAGGTCGTTCATTCGCTCCTCCTTGCTACCTTTATTGGAAAGGAACAAGCTTTTGTATTTCCCACTGAAAGCTGCCTCGAAGCTGTCTTCGAGCAAACTCGAAGAGCGGACAATAATTGGTCTGTCTTCGATATCGTCAAGAATCATATTCAGAGCATATCGGGTATCGGGAGGAAAATGGGAGTGCTTGAAAATATATTCTAAAAAAGGATATACTTGCCTGATTTCATCTACCGATTGGTACTTTGTAAACACAAATTCCTCGAGTGCATTATAGTGCATAAAATCGAGAATTTGATCGGAAGTTATAAACCAACTACGCGGGTAATTGACATTTGCAAATAATGGATTAGTTTTTTTCTTCGATTCGAGAATGTTCTGAGCTAAAATCCAGCCGGCACTTTTCCCGCCAAGTTTACCATTGCCTTGAGCTGGTCCGATTGTGTGGTCTAGCAGCTTGCTGATTGATTTTAACTTAATATATTTCTTGGCTATATTGATATATTGCAAATTTTCAGATAGAAGGCGATAAATAAGAAAAACGCGCAAGCCGATTTTTTCATCCTGAGTGAGAGGAATTGATTTAATGGATATGTTGAAAAATCGTTTCAGCGAATCGACTACTTCTGCCAATGGGGCATGCCTTTTCTCAAGTACCATCGATAGAAAACTCGTTTGTTCCCGGTATATCCAGGAGCGCAGTAGTTCGGTCAGCTTGTCATCTTCTATGTATTGGTCGGCTATGTTGAAAACCTTATCAACTATTTCCCGGTCTATTTCCCTTTGTGCAATAGGCTTAGGCCAGTTAGTACCTAAAGTTTGCTCAAAATCGAGTTGATGTCCACTACTGCCAGGATTGATTGTATCCATTAATTCATAGATCTCTTTAGCTTTTATCTTGTCGAGGTGGATAATCATTTTCATACAAATGCGATATAGCATTGTCTGGTCGTGATACATCAGATTGTCCAAAATGATTTTCCATTCGGGCTTTTTAGGCAACTTTCTTGTTTTTTTATCTAATAATTTCATTATTTCATACTTTTTCGATGACGATAAGAATATCTTCGGAATCGACTTGAGTTTTTTCTTTAGTGTTTACTGAAGTAACGGCGCCGTCAATAGAAGCATATAACGTGGTTTCCATCTTCATTGCTTCGACAATTATCAAAGGATCTGCCTCCTTTACCTTGTCGCCTTCAGCAACAATTACTTTAATAACTGTTCCCGGCATAGGTGCTTTGATTTCTTCACGGTTTTGATTGACGGAATTTCCTCCTTCATAATCTATCTCATCATCAGATGGTTTATTGAAATTAAAGGCTTTACCTTCGATATTAACATAAATTCGCTTTTTGTCTTCGGCTACATAAACTGTTTTCTTTTTTCCATTTAATTCGACAAGAAACTCGTTGCTCGATTGGGTAACAAGCTCCAAAGGTATTGTTTCGTTATTGAAGATCAACTCATAGCCAATAGATGATTTTTTAATTTCTGCATCAAAGTGCTCTTTTTTGTAGATTAGTTCCATTCTTTTCCCTCGTTTTCTGTCAATATATTAATTATGCTGTTGTCTGTCAATATGCTGATATGATATACAAACACGCAAACTAACATAAATTATTGACTTATGCAAATGAATATTTTAATAAAAAATTTCGGTATAGATTTTGCTTTTCTTACTTTACATTAGTATATTAGATAATTGAACAAAGTGATAAGCAAAATGAAAAAACAAATCTTTACGGTCTTAATGATATTTATGTCTGCAGTCGTTGTGGCTCGTACAGCGACTGATAGCACTACTTATTATGGAACAGAGCTTATTTTAAATGGTAATTTCGACAAGGGATATACCGATTTCATAACAGATTACAGGTATTCACCTTATAATCTCGAGCCGGAGGGGGTGTTTGCCATTACGAAAAATCCAAATATGATATTTAGCTTTCTCGATGGCTGCCACGACCATACCAACGGCTCCGGTTTTATGATGGTTATCAATGGGGATACAAGAAATTGGAAGATAGTCGATAATGATACTCTTTTGAAAACAGTTTGGGGGCAGGAAACAGGAGTTTTTTCTTTCAATGCTTACGAATTTTCTTTCTGGTATTCGAGCGTTTATTGTGTTTCCCCAGCAATCTTGGATGTTTACATCAACGATGAATTAGTTAGCCCTTCTTCGATAACATTTTCAGAATCAACTTGCGATTGGAAGCAGTATTCAGTTATTTGGTATTCGGCAGATACAAGCAAGGCATTTATAAAACTTGTAAATCGCAATAAAGATCCATTAGGCAACGATTTTGCCCTTGACGATATTTCTTTCAAGCCCTTATGTACTATAAATGCCTCTGCTGGATCAAGTGTTTCTATTTGCCCTGGAGAAATCGCTGAATTGCAAGGAAATTATTCTTTGGGTGAATCCCCTTATTCTGTTTCTTGGTTTCCAACAAACGGGCTGTCAAATCCCACCAAATTAAAAACTGAGGTAAACATCGATACGTCACAGACATATTATTTTATTGTTAAAGATGGACTTGGTTGCATATATGTAGATAGCGTATTTGTCGAAGTGTATCCTCTGCCAAAAACCAAAATACATAGCAACAAACCAGATTTAATCTGCCCTTGCGATAGCATAACTTTTTACATAGAAGATGATTACCATTGTCGCTGGTCAACAGGCGAAACTTCTAAAAGCATAACTTTAAACCAAGCAGGAAATTATTTTCTGACAATTACAGACGACTACGGTTGCTCATCATCATTTTCGAAGAGTTTCGATTTCTATTCTTCGGAGATTTCGATAATGCTCGACCAAAAATCAGCGGCACCGGGAGAAAAAGTCGTATTTCCAATTAATCTTGAAGTTTTGAAAAACATTATTGAGTGTGGCTATACTGATTTCAAGGCAAAAGTTAAATACAACAAAACTCTTTTATTACCTAGTGGCAGCACACCAACAGGCAGAACGTATGGCAACACTCAGGAAATAGAGTTTAACATCAATGCTGCAGATTTATCGGCTAATCGACTGGAGTTTATAGCTGCCCTTGGCGATAGCGAGTGTACTGACATAGAATTCGATGTTTTTGCTTTCAATTCTGAATGTGAAGATATTAAGATCCATTCTAAAAACGGCAGATTTTGTCTTAACGGTATATGTAAAGAGGCAGGTAAACGCCTTATCAAAGTTGGTGGAAAGCTAAATTTAATGCAAAATTATCCCAACCCATTTACTTATGAAACAACAATCAAGTTTACATTAATCGAAAATGGAGCCACGAAACTATATCTTGCTAATATTCTAGGACAAAATATCCGAACGATTTTTGACGGTTATTGTATTGCAGGTGATTATGAGAAAATTATTAGTGCGGCAGGTCTGCCGGCAGCAACTTACTTCCTTGTTCTGCAAACGCCAATTAATTCGCTACGCCAAAGAATTGAGATTATTAGATAATAGCTTGTCGTGATGTCAAAATTCTTTCTTTGTTGTAATTATTCCAAGAGTATAAGTGAACAGTATCAATAATTTAATAAATTGTATAAATACATCATAAAGGAATAGTGTTTATGTCAAACAGCCCACTGGTCAGCGAATACAAATCCCGTATTAATCGCGTTATTGATTATATTGAAGGAAATCTTGACAGCGATTTGACCCTAAGAAAACTATCTGAAATTGCAAATTTTTCACCCTATCATTTTCATAGAATTTTTAGCAGCATCATTGGCGAGCCACTCAATAAATTCATCTCGCGTATAAGAATCGAAAAAGCAGCAACTCTTTTACATGAAAATATCAACAAACCTATAACTGATATTGCGTTTGAATTAGGCTATTCCAGTTCTGCTTCTTTTTCGAGGAGTTTCAAAGATTATTTCGAAATTACCCCAAGCGAGTGGCGCGAAAGAAAGTTATCTTCAAATAGCAAGAATCGCATATCGAATAGCAATATTCAACAAACGAAAAGCAAGCTTTGGAAAGATTACGGCGAAAATTTCAAGTATTTTTGCACTGTCAAATTAACTGATTCTCAACAAAACAAATGGGTACTCGAAATGGAAAAACCAACGAAACTAACAGCAAATGTAGAAGTTAAAGAAATGCCTGCAACGACAGTTGCCTACATCCGCCACATTGGACCTTATGCCGGGGACGAAACGTTGTTCGGCAGACTGTTCGGGGCACTTTCCCGTTGGGCTGGACCTCGCAATCTGTTTAGCGAAGACACTCAGTTCATAACAATCTACCACGATAACCCCGATTTAACCGATCAAGACAAATTGCGTATTAGTGTATGTATAACTGTCCCTGCCGATACGAAAGTTGAAGGTGAAATTGGAAAGATGGAAATACCTGCCGGGAAATATGGGTTTGCAAAATTTGAAATTATGGCTGACCAATATGCGCAAGCTTGGCAAGCAGTTTATGGCGGTTGGTTCCCCGAAAGCGGTTATCAACCCGACGATCGCCCCTGCTTTGAAATCTATCATAACGACCCCAATCAGCATCCGGAGCATAAGCATATCGTCAGCATTTGCGTGCCTGTCAAGCCTCTTTAATAGCTAATTCGTAAGATTTCAGAGGCTGTCTCAAAAGGATTATTTTTTATATAATTTGTCAGGCAAAGATGCCTAACCCCCTAGAAATTATAGGAGCTGGTAGAACAGACATCCTTGTCTGTTCGGAGTAATACTACTTATGAGACAGCCTCCATCTTGTAAAATATTAATGAAAAAACAAATTTTTAATAAAAAACCCCAGTATTTCACTTTTTCTTAGTTTTGGTCTTTTCACAAAGATATTTTCTTTTAAATTTCTTGTTTTCGATAATACTGCTCGTCCGCCTGCTATTGTCAGTTCAATCTCTAATTTGAGCATAATTGGTTTAAGATAGTTAATAAGGGCTTTTCCCTCTAAAAAGAGCTTGCTTGTTGTATCGTAAAGCTCTTCGAGCATTTCATTTATTTTATTTTTATTATTTTCATCAATTATTGTTTCATAATTGAGATCATACTTATTTAAAATTTCTGTTGGAATATACATTCGACTATTGGGTATGTCTCTTGAAAAATCTTGCCAAAAATTAGCTAGTTGTAGAGCAGTGCAAATTTTATCGGATAAAGGAGCAGTTTTATCATTATAAAGTCCAAATACACGCAGAACAAGCTCGCCAATCGGGTTAGCCGACCTCTCACAATAGTAAAACAAATCTTGCATATTCGATGGTTTACAAAAACTGACATCTAACTTGAAAGCTTCCAAAAGTTTTTTAAATGGTAATAATGGTAATCCTAGTTTGATAATAGTTTGATGAAGAGCGGAAAAAATAGGGTTTTTGTTATTGTTAGTTTCGAATAATGTTTCCAAACCATTGAGCATCCTTAGCCTTTCGGTTTTATCTAAAGGTAACGGCTCGTCGGCTATATCGTCGGCTATACGTGCAAAAGCATAAATATTGAAAATATGTTGTCTTTGTAGTTTTGGCAAAAATAGCGACGCCACAGGAAAATTCTCATAATGGGAACTAGCTAATGTTTTTGTGAAAAAAAAAGCCTCTTCGAGCTTGGAAATCTGAAATCTGCCTCCGTCAATCGAGGATAATTCTTTTAATTCCTGTGCAGAAAACTTCATTTTTATGACATTCCTTAAACTATTTTTATTATTGGCTGACAGCCTGCTCTAAGATAGTAAATGTTTTATTGTCGCAATCGAGTTCGGCTTTGATGCCAAAAGGCAGAATCAACTTGTTTTCAAGATGCCCGAAAGGCAGGTTAATACAAGAGGGCAGCCCGAGCAACTTTATTCTGTCTTCAATAACCTGACGGACAGTAAAAGATATACCCGGATAGAAATTTCTTCTTGTGTCCAAATTTTTAATATATCCGAAGCCAATGCCTGTGCAATTCTCAAACATACCAGCCAATAGCATTTGAGTAAGCATCTTGTCGATTTTATATGGCTCTTCAGACACCTCCTCCAACAAAATCAATGCTCCATTAGTATCAATCTGATAGGGCGTGCCAATCGTGGCTGCAACCATCGACAGATTGCCTCCTGCTATCTTGCCAACAGCCTTGCCTTTGTTTAAAACAGTCATTTTAGGAAGCTTTTCTGTCTCTGCTTTAAATTCCTTACTGTAAAAAAGTGCTTTTTTTATTCGGGCTAAAGTATAGTCTGGAAAGCTCGAATTTGCAACGGGACCATGGAAAGTTACCAATCCTGAAGCTGTATGGATAGCATTAAGCAGAGCGGTTATATCGCTATATCCCATTATTATTTTTGGATTCTCACGTATAACATCGAAATCAAGCCCGCTTAACACACGCAATGTGCCATAGCCACCCCTGCCACACAAAATGGCATCAATATCTTTTCTTTTAATGAAGTTCATAAACTCCTCAGCACGCAGCGAATCTGGAGCGGACAGATAGCGGAAATTCTTATCAGGTTTCTTTACTGTTTCTCCGATTTCCGTTTTCAAACCAAGCTTTTGTAGTGCTTTAAGAGAATTGCGCAGCTCCCAAATGCTTATAGGGCTAGCTGGAGATGTTATTGCGACACGAGAGCCTTCTTTTAACGCCTTAGGTATAACAAAGTGGCTTGTGCTTTCAATTTTTTCTTCTAAATCCTCATTGTAAAGGACATTGCCAATTACTCTGTAATTTTGTGCTTTGGCTATCGGCGATATACCAAGTGATGCCCCTGCTAAAAAACCTAATAGTTGTCTTCTTGTTAATAACATTAATACTGTTTTGAATAATTAATAAATTCATAACCGCAAATCTATTACATATCGTCTTTATTATAAAATATTATCATTAATTTCTACATTCAATTTAGTTTTTTGTATTTTTATAATTTACTCTTTTTCAAAAAAATTTACAATGGAATAACTATGGAAAACAACGAAAATCAAAATTTGAGTTCAATTGAAGAGCGTTTATGCAGGCTTGAAAGACAAAATGGTTTATATCGCAAGCTTTTAGTGTTTCTTGTGATTTTCATTTTCGGAGCTGGAGCAATAGCTTGGAAGGCAAGTGAAGAAGAAGAAACAAAAAAAGAAACTCTTGCACTCAGCGAGCTAAACATAACCGATAAAGATGGCAAGGTCCGAATAAGAATTGCTGCTGATACTCTGAAATTCTTTGATTCTAAAGGTAAAACAATGACAATCATCGACAGCAAATCGCTCGAAACACAATATCTTTTCGTAAAAGACGAATTTGGAGTTATCCGCAGCAAACTCTTTGGATCCCGGTTTGAGCTACTCGATAGAGACGGCAAATTGCAATCGATGATGAACGGCGAAACGATGGAAATGTACAATAAAGGTAAGCTTATATTAAACCCATCGGTGCTTTCTTTCCAAAAATACACTGACAAAGGAGAGATCCCATCAGTGAACATCTATCCTCTTGTACCGGAGCTCACTTTCTTCGACCCGAAAGGCAGTGGCAGATTCGTTGTTAATATTAATGCTTTTGGGATATATTATTACGAACCGGTCAAAAAATCGCGCATAAATCTCAACCCTGCCGGTATTGATTATTTCGATGGCAATGCTAATAAATCGAAAAAATGGCCCTAATAGTTTAAAAGAATTATCTTAGTCAATCGATCATTTCTTATCCAATTTCTTTTGAATGCTCGATAAGACACGGCGGGCTTTATCCCAAATTACATTGTCGTCCACTCCAGATTCGGAATTTACAAAATTATCTATCAGCGTTCGCAATTCCTTCCATGGCACATGCGGGTAGGCACTCTCTTCTTCTTCATACACCGATTTGGCGAGTGCATCTATCTCAAGAAACTTCCTAACAATATAAATCTTTAATTTCCTATCAATACGATAATCTTGAAATCCAATGCCTTGTATCGATTGCAAAATATCACTAATAATGTCAGAAATATCGTCGATTATATTTTCTATTTTTGTCCTTTCTGCCATGTTTTGAAAATTTTTCGCTAAATTTAAATTTTATTGTTTAATTGATAAAGACAGCTATCGATTGTAAAAATAAGTAATTTTAATTAATGAGTAACTATTTTTTTTTGTAGTTTTGTAATTATCTCTACTTATAAAGAGATGATGTAGCGATGTCGTAAGATATTGTGAATTATTTGAAATCAAGATAAACCAAGAGTTAAAGGATGACAAAACACAAAATAAAAATAGCCCCATCATTGCTTTCAGCAGATTTTTCAAAACTTGGAGAGGAAATAAAGCTTTGCGAGCAAGGATGTGCAGATATTATTCATGTAGATGTTATGGACGGACATTTCGTTCCAAATATTACGATTGGTCCAATGATTGTCAAAGCGATACGCCCTTTGACAAAACTTCCAATTAGCTGCCATCTTATGATAACAGACCCGGACAAGTATATCCAGCAATTCAAAGAAGCTGGTGCTGATTTGATTTCTGTCCACACTGAAGGGGCAGTGCATGTCCACAGAACACTTTACCTAATAAAAGATCTTGGCTTAAAAGCTGGTTTGGCACTTAATCCGGCTACTCCTTTGGACTTTGCTTTTGAAGCTGCTGAATATGTCGATTTTATTCTGTTGATGTCAGTCAATCCCGGATTTGGTGGACAAAAGTTTATACCTTCTTTTTTAAAAAGAGCGGAAAAATTGCGTAATTTTATAGATGGTAATGGCCTGGGACATGTCGAGATTGAAGTTGATGGTGGAGTTAAAATTGACAATGTTGCCGATGTAGTCCGTGCTGGGGCTAATATGATTGTTTGTGGTTCGGGTTTGTTCAAGGGTAATTTTCTCGACAACATAGCTTCCTTGCGAAAAAATGCAGAGCAAGGAAGGAATCTCTAAACTAAAAATATAATATTTGATATGCTCGATGAAAGAATATTAAAAACTGACGAGAAACGCCTGCAAAAAGCGGTTCATTTCTTGCTTTCCGATCCATCACTTGTTCGCAAAACACAATCGGGCAAACGACTCCAGATCTTATCGCCCGGTAGAATTAATGTCAATTCTGGTCCCGACTTCTTTGAAATAGCAATTCTGCTTGATGGATTGGTACAAGTTGGCGATGCCGAATTTCATAGAAAATCTTCTGAATGGGACAACCACCTTCATTCCTCTGACGAAAATTATAATAACGTCATTCTACATATAGTCATCGACGATAATAAAGATATTTATCAAAAGTTTGAAACACTGCTAATCAATGAAAACGAATTGTTAACAGCTTTAGAGTCCAAGGAAAACATAGAAACTAACACAAGAGTAATTGATTCCCTGGAAGAATTGCAGCATTATGCCCTCATTCGTCTTCTGCGTAAAAGTTCTGAAGCTCAAAAGCTATTAAGTCAAAATACACTAGAAAAAGCCTTTCAGATGTATAGTGCTGATTTCATAAAAAGATATGACAAAAAGCGCCGTTTCCCTGTCTATGATGCTCAGAAACTGGATAAATTAATTGAAGATATGATTAATTCCAAAGTGTTTGCATTTTTAAGTGAACTTCATCAAAAAAAGACACTCCACATTTCTGATTATCTTCAAACACTTTTAAAAACACGCATTTCGATTGAAGGAGCGCATCTGCGGCGTGAATTGCTTTTAAACTGTTTGCTCCCGATGGCTGTTTGTATTGCTGATGAGGAATCTCGTATAGCACTATTTTTATGGTATTGGTCTACTCCTGCACTTAATAAATATGGAATCTTAAGTCGTCGATTTGAAGGCCTGCCACAAAACTTTTTATGGCAGCAACAGGGTATGTTAGAATACATCAGGGAGCATGGCAACAAAAAGAATGTGGCTTCAGGGACAATAAAACAATATGGTTTCGCAGAAATGCTTAGTTTCTATAAAATTGGCAAATCGCCATACACAGAAATAAGCATTGATGAAGATGAATAAATATTAATAGGAATACATTAGATAGAAATGACGGATATGATTTTTTTTATTAATCCTCATTAATTGAAACGCATTTGTAAATGTCTGGCAAGTTCCTTGCTTTTTCGGCATAGTCCATACCATAACCAATAACAAAATCAGGGGAAATTGCTTTACCGAAGTATTTTATGTTAATATTACATTTATACTGTTCTGGCTTCGTTAACAAAGCAACGGTCTCAATAGTTTTCGCGCCTCTTTGCTTTAATTTATCCAATAATCTCTGCATAGTTCGCCCGGAATCGACAATATCTTCGATTATTATTATATCTTTATCTACTAATTTAACATTTGAAAGCGAGAGCAAGACATTTCCCGAGCTGACCATATTGTCGCCATAGCTTTGTGCAGTAACAGTTTCAATCTCGCAATCGATTGTTATTTTTCGTAAAAGATCAACCGCAAAAAATATCGCCCCCTTTAAAGCAACGAGGAAAAGAGGCTCTTTGTCCTTATAATCCTCGTTGATTCTCGCAGCAATAAGATCGACCATCTCAGCAATTTCTTCTTTGGATATGATTTTTTTGAAATAGTGATCTTTTATTTCAATTAAATCATTTTTTGATTGCAGCAAAATATCGTTATTCATATAAGAGACCTTTACCAAGCTGTTAAACATATAAATCGGGTCTTCTGTCTTTAAACAAATCATTAAATTCGTTGAATGACTTGTTCCTTGTTTTTTGCGGTTCTATCTCAGCAAAGAGAATCTGCTCTTCTTTAATGCCAGCCTTGCAAATTTGCTTGCCATTGTAATCGTAAATAGCCGATTCGCCATTGAAAAACAGTTCTTCGCCATCGTTTACCTCAGTTCCAGTTCGATTGGCAACTGCAAAATATACTTTATTTTCAACAGCCCTTGCAGGCATAACGCCATGCCATAAGTGAGTAACAAGGTTTGATGGACAAACGATCAAATCGGCCCCCTTCAGCGCAAGAGTCCTTGCTGCTTCGGGAAATCTCCAGTCGTAGCAAATCATTGTGCCAAGCAGAAAATCTCGAGATTTGTCCTCAATAACGAAAAAACCAGTGTTGCCGGGCGAAAAGAAAAAATGTTCTTTGTAAAAAAGATGCGTTTTGCGATACACTTTGCTCAAAGATGCATCGGGGAATAGTATGGCAGCAGAATTAAACAATTCATCAGTATTTTTATCAATTTCTGGAAAACCATAAACAATTATGCGGTCTTTTCTAGTTGCTATTTCTTGCATTTGTCGGCAAAAGCCTTCTTGAAAAGAATCTGCATAAGGCAACACTTGCTCTCTACTCTTGAAAAAATAGCCGCTGGTGCTTAATTCTGGAAAGACAATCAAGTCGGCATTAGTATTTTCAGAAATATCAATTATTATTTCTTTATTCTTTTGATTTTCGGCATATTGCGGGCAAAATTGCACTATAGCTAATTTCATATTGACTTACTTGCTTATATTTTTACAAAATAATGCTTTTAATTTTAGTAGCGTTATTAAAAAAAACAATAATTCAATAGGACGTTCTAAAAAATATGAATTGTATATAGTAAAGATTACATTTATTGAGCATATAAACGAAAAAAAGGAATCGTAATCCGATTCCCTTTTATTAATTGCGGGGCCGACGAGGCTCGAACTCGCGGCCTCCAGTGTGACAGACTGGCGCTCTAACCAAACTGAGCTACGACCCCTTACGCTATTGTATAAATAACAGAATACAAATATAGCACATATTTCTATTTTTTCAAAATATTATTTTAAGTTTTAAGAATTTAATTCTGCTTTTTTTGTATATAATTCTTAACACTGTTATCAATCTTTCACATAAAAAAAGAAAATATCGTCGAAAAACACTAACTCAAATTGAAATTTCAGTTTATTTCTCAATTATATTACATAATTTGCATCTCACACAAAAGAAAAAATGAAACAATTATTATTAAAAAAGCACATTACTATTGTGCGCATTCTTTTTCAAATCTAACAGATTCAAGGTGTTATTTTTATCAGGAATGAATAAATTATTTAACGATATAGCAAATTCAGATTTTGCCACAATTCTTCTATTTAGATTAAAGCGGCTTTGGAAAATCCTAATGGAAGCAATCAACGGCAATTCCGAAGACTTTACTGCAATAAGTTTGAAGCGAGCAATATTCCTTTTATCCGTTCCGATGATTCTCGAAATGGCAATGGAATCAGTTTTTGCTGTTGTCGATATTTTTTTCGTTTCCAAGCTAGGCTCTGAAGCTGTTGCAGTAGTTGGTATAACAGAAACAATAACAACAGTCGTTTATGCCATAGGTGCTGGATTAAACGTTGCTGCCACAGCAGTTATTTCTCGCAGAATTGGCGAAAAAAACAGTAAAGCAGCTAATAATGCCTCGTTTCAAGCTATCTTGACTGTTTTAATACCAGGCATTAGCATCGGCATCGCAGGCATACTCTTTTCAGAAGACATATTAATGTTAATGGGTATTGAAAGGTCTATGGTTAACAGTTTTAGCTCATATACAACAATAATACTCGGCAGTAACATTGTAATAATGATAATCTTTGTCATAAACGCCATCTTTCGAAGTGTAGGTGATGCTGCATTAGCTATGAAAGTGCTGTTGATAGCTAACATTTTTAACTTAATTTTAGACCCATTATTAATATTTGGCTGGGGACCCGTACCCTGTCTTGGAATCAAAGGCGCAGCAATAGCAACGACCATTGGCAGGGCTATGGCTGTTCTTATCCAGTTTTATTTGCTTTTCCGTGGAAATGGTAGAATAAAACTGATAAAAAAAGATTTGAAATTAGATTATAAAGTCATTTTATCTATTCTTCGTTTATCTGTAGGCACTATCGGGCAAAATCTTATTGCTACTGCGAGTTGGATTGCACTTATGCGCATTTTAGCTGAATTTGGCAGCTCTGTGCTTGCCGGCTATACGATAGCTCTCAGGTTGATTATATTTGCACTTTTGCCATCTTTGGGATTTGGCAATGCAGCCTCGACACTTGTCGGGCAAAACCTTGGAGCAAAAAGCCCGGCACGGGCAGAAAAAGCGGTTTGGGCAATAGGAAAGCAAAGTATGCTGTTCCTTTCGACAATAGGGCTTTGCTTCATTATTTTTCCTGAATTCTGGATTAAGATTTTTATTCAAGAACAGGAAGTTGTCAAAATAGGTGCAAGAGGATTGCAAATAATTAGCTTGGGTTATGCTTCGTATGGACTTGGCATTGTGTTGGTTCATTCGATTAATGGTGCAGGCGACACTTTTACTCCGACATTTCTCAATATAGTGAGTTTCTGGCTATTTGAAATACCAATGGCTCTTTTGCTTGCTTACGTATTTGGTTTGCGCGAAAACGGCGTGTTCATATCGATTGTGTTAGCAGAAACCTTTATGACTCTATCGGCACTTTGGGTTTTCCACCGAGGAAATTGGAAAACCAGGCAAGTGTAATTTTTTCCAATATATAAAAAAAAATTCAACTTATTTCTTATATTGCATTAAATAATTTATGTTAATAGAGAATTATTGTTAAAAATTTTTATTGGTAGAACTATGTTCAATTATAAGCAATTTATTAAAAGTATTTTCTTTGTAGTTTTATTCATTGTGATGATGCTTAATGCAGCAGAAGCAAAGAAAAAACCGATAACTCCCGAAGATATTATGAAAATCAAAATGATAAAAGATTTGAAAATTAGTGAAAATGGCGAATTTATTGGTTATACTGCAGATCCTGAGCGTGGAAATCCCCAAGCTGTTGTACAAGCAACTCTTGATACAGTTAAATACATTGTCGAACGGGGAAAAACACCTGTTTTTTCGAAAGATGGCAAATGGGCAGCGATGAAAATAATGCCTGCAGCGCTTGAAATCGAAAATGAAGGAATGAGCAAGCTTAGCGATGATGTCAAGATGGCAATTCTCAATACATCAAATGGACAAGTTGATACATTTAATCGAGTTAACCGGTTCGTATTTTCAAACGACTCCCGCTGGATTGCTTTTAACGAAACAGGCAGCAAACCCACTCCCGATGCGAAAGACAAATCGAAAGACCCGAAAATAAACGGCGGGAAAGCATTCTTGTATTCGCTCTCACAGAAATCCGTTCTCGAACTTAACGATGTTACAGATTTTTGTTTCGATTCCACAGGAAGATACTTCGTTTTTGTAAAAGTTGATAAAGAAGGCGATGCAAATGGACTTTATTTCTTGAATTTGCAAGGTAGCTTTGCATTACCACAAAAAATATTTGGTGGTAAAGACATTTATATTTCCGAGTTGGCTTGGAACAACAGGAACAGTAATCTTGCCTTCGTTGCAGGCAAGGCTAACAAGAAGAATCGTCCAGATTCGTGCAGGATAATTATTTGGAATATCGAAAGCAAAACCATAGATACAGCTGTTACTCCAAGCGTTGTCCATTCCGACTGGTACATTCCTTATAAAAACGACTTAAAATGGACAGAAGATGGTGAACGCTTGTTTTTTGGCGTCAAACCAAAGATCGAAGAGTATTATGCCAGTGAAGACCCTAAATTCGCCGATTCAACCTTTTATTCGATTGATAGTATCTTAAAGAAAAAAACTCTTGATGTTTGGCATTGGAACGACGCCCGCATCAAGACACATCAAAGAGAATGGTGGTCGAACAACAAAGATAGAGTTTTCAATTCAGTATATTTCTCCACAGAAAAAGTTTTTCTACAACTTGCCGATTTGAATGTACCAGAAGTGAATTTTACTGATAACCCACAGTTTACAATCGGCTACGATGAAGACCCGTATTTGAAATTGCAAACTTGGGATGGATTTTACAATGATCTTTATGTTATCAATCTGAAGAATGGCAAACGAAAAAGAATTGCCGAAAAACTCACTGAAGCAGCACACTTATCGCCCCTTGGCAATTATGTTGTTTTCTTCCAGGATAAGCACTGGCATATTTATTCGACTACTAAAGACACATTGTGGAATTTGACAGAAGTTATAAAAACAGAATTCTACGATGTGGATAATGATACACCTGGCGAACCTGGCAGCTATGGCTTCGGCGCATGGACGGTTGGCGATAGTATGGTCTTTCTCTATGATAAATACGACATCTGGCGCTTTGAAACCGATCCAATGGGCAGTGCATACAATCAAACAGCCGCAGAAGGTAGAATCTCCAAAAACCAATACAGGATTGTTAAACTCGACAAGGAAATGAAGTTCTTTACTCCTGAAGATGATATTTATTTAATAGCCTACAACGAACTGTTTAAATATACCAACCTTTTTAAAACTAACGTTAAGATAATGGGAACGGAGAGATTAACCCAGGGTAACAAGAAATATTCATATAGAGCCAAAGCTAAGAATGCCGATAGAATAATATACAGCGAAGAAAGCTTCGAGGAATTCCCCGATGTGTGGGTTACAAATAGTATTTTTTCTTTCCGAAATAAAGTAACTGAACTTGGCAAGCAAATAGAAAATTTCACTTGGGGAAGCACCGAATTAATTCGTTGGAAAAGCGACAAAGGCGATTCTTTAGATGGAGTATTTGTAAAACCCGACAATTTCGATCCAAAGAAAAAGTACCCCGTAATCGTGTTTTTTTACGAAAAATTTTCGCAAGACATGTACGACTTTTGGGCACCGCTAAACAGGCATTTACCCTATATGCCCGAATATCTTGGTGATGGTTACTGCTTCTTTTTGCCTGATATCATTTACCAAATTGGTTCACCGGGACGCTCAGCAATTCAATGTATTATGCCCGGTATCGAGAAACTTCGAGAACTAGGTTATGCGGACACAAGCAAACTCGGCATTTGGGGACATAGTTGGAGCGGCTATCAGACTGCATATATCCTTAGCAAAATAAACAATTTCAAAGCAGGTGTGGCTGGCGCCCCCGTAGGAAATATGACTAGTGCCTATAGCGGGATCCGTCTCGGTTCCGGCTTGGCTAGACAATTTCAATACGAGAAGCAACAAAGCAGAATTGGCGGCAATCTCTGGGATTCGCTTGATAATTATATTGATAACTCACCAATTTTCCACGCACCAACTATGAACACACCTCTTCTGATTATGCACGGTGACATGGATGACGCTGTGCCTTGGGAGCAAGGTGTCGAGCTGTATTTATCATTGCGGCGACTCGCAAAACCAGCTATTCTCCTTCAATATAGAGGCGAGCCACATTGGCCCAACAAATATCCCAATAAATTGGACTATTCTATTCGTATGAAACAATTTTTCGACCATTATCTGCTTGGAAAACCTGCTCCTGACTGGATTAATCAAGGAATCGAATATTGGGGCAATTAATCAAATAATTGTTGCTTTCACAAAAAAAGTTGCATTTATAATAGAGGACATAAGCAAATGAAATACCAATTACCTCAAATTTTCAACTTTGAAGAATTAAAACAGCTATGCGAAAGTTTCGGAAAAATAGTTGGAATAGCTAATGCAATTATTGATCTTGAAGGCAAAGTTTTTGTTGAAACTGGTTGGCAACCAATTTGCACACTGTTTCATCGGAAAAATGAAATAACATTGCAAAACTGCATTGAAAGCGATACTATTCTTGCCAGACAAGCTAATGAAGGAAAAAGATATAATAAGTATAAATGCAAAAATGGACTAATTGATATTGCTTTCCCTATAATTGTTGATAACAAGCATATAGGAAATTTTTTCACTGGTCAATTTTTTATTGAAGAGCCAGATATAGAATATTTTAAGAAACGAGCAAATAAATACGGATTTAACGAAACAGAGTATTTACAGGCAGTTAGACAAGTACCTATTCTTAAAGAAGAGCATATTAAAAAAACCATTCAATTCTTAATACTTCTTACTGACATTATTGGAAAAACTGGACTAAAAAATTTACAAAATTTAGAATATTTAGACCAACTCGAAGCTGAGCATCAGCGACTCGAAGAAAAAAATGAAGAAATAGAAATTTAAAACGAAGAGCTACAAAAAGCGAAAGAGCACGCCGAAGAAAGCGACAGACTTAAAACTGCTTTCTTACAAAATATATCTCACGAAATTCGTACTCCCTTGAACGGCATTCTCGGTTTTTCAAAATTACTTCACGATGAAATCAATTCTTTACAAGTGATAAGAGAATACACAGGAATAATTCAGGAAAGCGGCGAACGTCTCTTGAGTATTATCAATAATGTTCTTGATATTTCTAAAATAGAAACCGGGCAAGTCTTCATTACAAAGAAATCGTTTTCAATAAATTCTATGCTATGTAGTTTATTTAGCTTTTTTAAACCTATTGTTCATAGTAAAGGTATTGAAATTAACTACATCATCCCCACAACTATCAAAGAAACATGGGTTTACACTGATGACGTCAAGCTAAACCAAATACTAACCAATTTAATTAACAATGCCATTAAGTTTACTCTAAAAGGAAAAATCGATTTTGGCTATGAAATAAAAGGCAATTTTGTCGAGTTTTTTGTAAAAGATACAGGCATTGGCATTTCGCCAGAGCATCAAGAAAGAATCTTCGACAGATTTACACAAGTTGATTTAACAGCAACAAAAGATTTTGAAGGAGCCGGACTTGGTCTGGCTATCTGCAAGGGACTTGTGGAATTGCTAGGGGGAAACATCTGGCTTGAGTCTAAAATTGGTATCGGCTCTACATTTTATTTTACAATTCCATATCAAAACACTTTAGAGGCGGAAGAAAAAGAACCAACTGAAAGCAGAGGTTTTGTTAAAAAAAGAAAAATAATATTAGTAGCTGAAGATGACATCACAAGTTATCTTTATCTCGAAAAGATTTTTAAAAATAAAGAATTTCAATTAATACATGCAAGTAACGGCAAGGAAGCTGTTAGGCATGTTAAAAATAATCCCGAGATCGATTTCGTTCTTATGGATATTGCTATGCCGATAATGGATGGTTTAGAAGCCACCAAAATAATAAAAACAATAAGGCCTGAATTACCAATTATAGCACAAACTGCTTATGCTTTTAGCCAGGAAAGAGAAAAAATCCTAACAGTAGGTTGCGATGATTACTTATCGAAACCGATTGATTCCGCAAAATTGTTAAGATTGCTTGTTAAATGAGCAAAATTCTTTTTGAAACCTACAAGATTGAGTAATTATCAGGTAACTCTCCAATCCGGTTATGATAGCAATTCACTTTCCAGAATTATTGATTTAGGAAACAAAATGTTGTTTTCCAAATGGATATGTCTGTGGAGATCACTTTCAAATTCATCAAGCAGTGAAAAAGTAACTCGATATGTATTACAAGCATCGGAAGGTGGAGTAAGAGCATTTGTAATGCTTCTTATCTCTTTAAAGTCATTGCCGGCAGATTCGTGATCTGCTTCCATCATATTGATAGGATTTCTTATTGTTCCGAAAAAGGGCGGAGCGACTTTGCTGCCATTCTTTTTTGCCTTAACCATTTCTTTAATAAAGGGAAATAAAACTCTTTCTTCTTTGACCATGTGTGCTAAAAGTTCGTTTTTTACCTTCAAAAAGTTTTCCCTTACTTTGTAAAGTTCAGGATGCCTTTGACTATGCGCATCGACCACTTTGTCCAAAAAAGGCTCAATTTGTGGAATACTCTCTCTGACATATTTATGATGCTTTCCCACGATATAATCAGCTAAATCATCTAATTCATATTGTTCCACTGGATTTTCCTGTTTTTTATTCTGTACTAGCTCGTTTAAACTTTGTAAAAGTGTTTCTTCATCTATATTGTTTTTTTTGCAGGCATCTTCAATGGAAATCTTTCCGCCGCAACAAAAATCTATATTATTATCTTTAAAAATTACTGCTGTTTGATAGTTGTCTGCCACACATTCGGCAACTGTTTGTTCTTTTGTTATAGTCATAATGCTCCTTTTAGATAAATCTATAAAAATGAAAGATAACTTGAAAATTCGTTTAACAAAAATTCCTTTAAAACAACGGCGTTATTGTGTTCTTCATCCTTTGCCCCATAAAGAAGAGCAAGATTCTTATCTCGCACATCGAAATTATTAATCTCTTGAAGCAGATCCTTTTTGTTTTTTAGTTCAGATATATAATTTTTTTTAAATTCGCTCCATTTCCCCGGGTCGTGAGAGAACCATTTTCTCAATTCATCACTTGGTGCAATTTCTTTCCACCAAAAATCAATTTTGGCTTTTTCTTTAGATAAACCCCTCGGCCATAATCTGTCAACCAGGACTCTGCGTCCATCAGTCTCATCGGGTTTATCATAAACTCTTTTAAGAGTAATCATAATGAAAAACTTAAAATAAAACTAAAATCTTAAGAATAAGACGTATACAAAACTGAAAATATTTTGTGAAATATAAAAAATATTTTATGTATAACTAAATAAATTATTATGCATCATTTTGCTATACTATATTTCATCGGATATACATATTGACACATCCTTTTGCCGGTTTCCCATCTGAGGATTAATAATATCTCTTCAACTATTTCATCTTTTTTCAATTCCAGTATATTAATTTTTAGATTTCTTGCCTTTCGTTTGGTGTTTCTGCAGAATATTCAACGAATTTTAAAAAAAAGGAAACAGATATTTTTAAATACTAATCTCTCGTTCTTCGTAAAATTGCAGGTTTTTCAATATCTTTGTTTTTTTCATTATTATTTAGATTGGTAAATCTTTCACGAAAACCATCAATCACTTGAGTAGTTGTCTTAGCTTCATCGACTTTATCTGTTTCCAAGTTACCGAATTCTAATCTCTGGGTTTCCTCCATCTTACTATCAAGGTTATTTTTTTGCCTAAAGTATGCTGGTTTATTAGATTCAGCTATATCTTTCAGACCGGGAGGCACTTTTATTGGACTATCCTGTCTAAAGGATGTCTTTTTTTCAGAGAAGTTCGTGTTAATAACAATGGGAGTATTAATAGAAGTTGGGACTCGTTGTGGTTTGTTATTTAGATCCTCATTATTTTGAGGCTTATAGGTTTGGTCTTTTTGAGGTTCTGTTTTCTGATTTTTTTTAAAACCAGTTGCTATAACTGTAACCTTAAATTCACTATCATCCTTATCAGTAAAGACAATACCATAAATTAACTTAACATCATCACTGACTTTTTCCTTAATTAATGATATAGCATCTTCATGCTCAAAGAAACCCATATTTTCGGGAGCAGTAATGTTCACAAGTATCCCTTGTGCACCATCAATTGTAACGCTTTCGAGCAAGGGTGAATTTAATGCTTTCTGGGTGGCTTCAATAGCTCGATTCTCTCCAACAGCTACGCCTGTGCCCATCAATGTATCGCCCTTCCCTTTCATAATAGTGCAAAGATCAGCTAAATCAATGTGAACAAACCCATCTTTAGTAATAATGTCTGTTATTCCGCTTATGGCATTATAAAGTACCCTGTCAACTTTTTGATATGCTTCCAGTAATGAAGTATTCCTATCAGTAATGCTAATCAATTTTTGATTTGAGATCACTAGTATCGAATCCACATACTCTCTTAAAGATTCGATGCCTTTTTCGGCAACATTCATCCTATCCTGCCCTTCTTTATCAAATGGTTTTGTAACTACCCCAATCACTAGAGCGCCTATTTCCCTGCCGATTTTTGCAGCAATTGGGGCAGCTCCAGTACCTGTTCCTCCACCCATTCCAGCAGTAATGAAGATTATGTCGCTGCCCGACAATGCTTGCCGGACTTCTTCTATGTTCTCTTCGATAGATTTTTTCCCGACTTCAGGCTTAGCACCAGCTCCTTGTCCTTTAGTTGTTTCTTTACCGATCTGGATTTTCGTCGGAGCAGTATTGCTCTTCAAGCTTCGAGAATCAGTATTAACCGCAATGAAATCGACGTCTTCCAAGCCAAGATTAATCATACTTTTTATCGCATTGCCGCCTCCACCACCAATGCCGATAACTTTAATTTTGACATCACTTTTAGGCTTAATATCTTTTTCGAGTTCTACTGACATAAACTCTCCCATTGAAAATTGAAAAATAGTTTATTATTCTCATCATTATATATCCCTCAGAATCTTTATAACTTTATTAAAAATCCTAGGCTTCTTGCTTTTAGTTACTTTTTTTTCGCCTTTGATTTCCGAATTAACACAATTATCTTTACTATCCATCATATCGTATAGTAAAAGTCCAACGGCTGTGGAGTAAATTGGGTTCTGGATTTCAGGGATAAGACCTGAATAGTTAATTCCGGAAGGTGACCCCAGCTTTACTTGCATTCCAAAAGTTTCTTCTGCAAGCTCAACAGCACCACTAATCAGCGACGAACCGCCAGTCAATACGACACCTGCCCCGAGTTGGTGCGAACAATTTGATTTCCTTATTTCGTCAAGAGCAAATTTAAAAGTTTCTTCCAGACGGGATTGAATAATTCGACAAAGATAGCTACGGGTAATTTCGAAAGGCTTCCTGCCGTTGATACCTGCGATCATAAGAGTTTCGTCGTCCAGCAACGAATCAGAATGAGCATGCCCGACTTCCCGTTTCAACTTTTCTGCTTCGCTATTAATAATACCAAGAACTCTACGGATATCATCGGTTATCGAGCGGCCTCCGATCGCTATTATACTCGTGTGACGTAATATATTTTCATCAAAAACAGCTATATCAGTGGTGCCCCCGCCAATATCAACAAGTGCAACGCCAACTTCTTTTTCCGGTTCAGTAAGTACCGCTCTGCTACTTGCAAGAGGTTGCAAGACTAACGATTTTACGTCGATGCCCAGACGTTGTATGCTACGACTTATATTTTGAATATAAGATTTCTGTCCAGTTATCACTTGTACATCGGCTTCCATCATGTTACCACACATCCCTTCTGGTGATGTAATACCATTTTGTCCATCAATAGAATACTCTTGGGGTATTGTATGAAGAATTTCGCGTTCGGTAGGAAGGTGTATGTTTTTACTTTCTTGTAAAAGTCGCGCCACGTCGTCGCGGGAAACAATACGGTCCTGATTGGAGATGCCTATTCTAGCATGAGCAATTTCGGACTTAATATGATCGCCAGCAATTCCCACAACGACTTCATTGATATTAACACCTGATTGTTGTTCTGCTTGCCTTATAACTTTTTCAATAGAATTAACAGTTTTATCAATATTGACAATAGCTCCCCGTTTGAGACCATCGCTCTCAGTAATACCCATACCTAAAACATTGATTCGCTCAGGATCTGCGTCTGGAGAAGCAACCAAGGCACAAACCTTTGACGTTCCTATGTCGAGAGCAACGGTAAACTCTTGTTCTTGCTGTGCTTCACCTACAAATGAACTTTTTGATTTTGACATATTATTTTTCCATATATTTATTGTAAAAATTTCTAATTTATTACCAAGCTACCTTTCCAGCGAAGATCAGCTATCTTGGTAGAAGCAAATTCGGTGTTGCTATATCTGTGTTGAAGGTATTTGTCGAGTTTGTTCAGTTTATTTACAATGTCTTTAGCTTCTCCAAAAATTATTGTGAAATTGCCATTATCGAAGTCAAGCTTGTATGTTCCATTTCTTTGATATTGTATTTCTGTAAGAAGAGAATACAAATGTTTATATTCCTTAGCGTTCATTTCATTTAATATATTAATTACTCCAGAAATGGCTGGTTTGATTATCTTATGTGTATCAAGAACACCTGAAACGAGGGGAAAAGTGCGTAGAGAGGCGGTGGGACGATAATCTATTAGTTTATTTCCTTTGCAATAAAAGTAAAGCTCGCGATTATCTCCGGCAATGAGTGCTTGCGGCTCGATTTCTTTAATGTAAATATTAATATTCATTGCATTCTGTTGAACAAGGGTTACCTTTTCAATAAATGGATTCTTCTCAAGCTTTTCTTTAATTTTGCGAAGTGTTATGTTTCTTAGGTTAGTATCGATTTTGGAATTAAGTTCTGCTTCAAGTTCTTGGACAGATAGAAAATCGTTGCCTTTAAAAGAATACTTGATGTTGTATCTATTGTTATCTCGCTTCACAGCAATAATACAAATGATAGCTATAACCGAAATCAGAACAACCAAACGAATACGCCTGTATGTTTTTTTCCGATTGTCAGCTGCTTGAGAAATGTCCCCCATAAAAAGCCTTTTGATAAACATAAAAACTTCAACTATTTACCAAAAGCAACAAATGGAGGATTCTGGCGAAATGATATTTATGCCCTCTCCTGAAAAATAACAATAGATGTTTTTTTCAAGAAAATTTTGTAAACAAGACATTCAAACGACACGCCGTTTAAACCGTTATTCCCCAATAACTTACGGCTTGTTTGCGTTTTGTACTATTTCTATCCAAACAGACTTGAATTCCCTCGTTATGCCGCGATGGTAAAATTCTCTATTGACAATATAGAGAAACTTTTTTGAATTTCCAAATGAACAAAATATTTTTTAGGAAATTTTATAGCAATTATTTACATTATTTTGAATTCTATTCCTCTATCTGTCTATAACAGACTTTGTTGTGAGTAAACCTCCGGAAGGTCTGATCAAGTATTATCGTTTATTTATTTTGCGTTTTTTTAGATTAATATTTTATTAATAAATTTTTTTTGTTATCAATAAAATATTTTTTATATATTTGTTTATAATTATTCTGAAATATTAATATTTGTTAATTATAGCAAAGGAAAGAACAATGAAATATATATACTTGCCTGCAGTCTCTTCCTTCTTGCATCAACAACTGCCCTTGCAAAGACATTTAGCATCAATGATGAAAAGCTATCGAGCTTAAGAGAACTTAACAGAAACAAAATTCTTGTGAAAGAAAATCTTACGTCAGCAAAGCGTGCAAGACCTTTTACTTTAAATTCCTTGCTCATGAATAAATCGATGATTAATGAAAATGATTATTTAACATTAGACTTATTCGAATCAAATAGTTATCTTGCAAAAATTTCGAAAATTAGCACTAATGTAAACGGCACACTTTCTATAATGGCTAAACTCGACGGTCTCCCATTTTCATTTTGCATTATTGCCATTTCTTACGGAAAAGTCTCTTTAACAATAGATATTCCCGAACATCTGGCGATGGACAGGAAGTAACAATGGGAAATATTGTGATTTAATGACTTACGAAAGTGGTTCATATTACAATGATGGCGCTACCCATACTAGAGTAGCTGTTTTTTCCAATCCAAATGTTTATCAAGAGTTTATTGTTTTTCCAAATCCAAACAACGGCAATTTCACTTTACTTTTCAAAGACAATATTAAAGCTAATTATTACATTGAAATATTCAATATTCTATCCGAAAGAGTTTTTTTGCAAAAAACTTATCTTCTGAACAAACTGAAATACAATTAAAAAATCAAAGCTCAGGTGTCTATTTTCTTAAAGTGATGATTAACGGCAAGATTATTGCGAAGAAATTCATTGTAAGATAATGAAATTGCTTATCAGTAACCAATTAAAATTCTTGGCAATTTCGGACTTATTAGTTTTTCAAATATTACTAGATATTAATGCAAACACAGAAAATAGCGATAAAAGACTTAACACTAGCCGAACTTAAGAAAATAATTGTATCTTCTGGTTTCGAGCAGTATCGTGCCGAACAGATTTTCGATAAAATTTATAAAAAAAGGACTGATAGCTTTGAAAATATGCTATTAATTCCATCGAAACTGCGCGACTTTCTCGCCGAAAGGTTCCAGTTAAGCGATTTTAAAGACCGTTCTATGAGGCAATCTGTTGATGGCTCGATTAAATTTTTGTTTACCTTGCTCGATGGCAACTCAATCGAAACAGTGTTTATGCCCTGGCTTGATGACGAAACAAACGAAACTATACGAAATACTATTTGCGTTTCAACAATGGCAGGCTGCCCTCTTGATTGTGCTTTCTGTGCCACCGCCTCGCTCGGTTTCAGACGAAAACTAACATGTTCGGAAATTATCGGGCAAATCTTCGAAACAGAAAAAATGACTAATGAAAAAATAAGCAACGTCGTTTATATGGGTATGGGCGAACCTCTTTTAAATTACGAAAACACAATAAAATCCATTAGAATTATTACCAGTGAAAAACATAAACTCATCTCAAATCGACGTATTACAGTTTCAACAGCAGGCATTTTAAAAGGTATTGAAAAGTTAGCCGAAGAAAACTTAAAAATAAAACTTGCTTTGAGTTTACACGCAACAACAGATGAAGGACGTGAAAAGATTATGAAAACCGCTTCGAAAAACGTGAAGCTAAGCGAAATTCTCGATGCACTCGAACTTTATTACAAAAAATCAAAGATAAAACTTACTTTTGAATACATTGTTTTCGACGGTTTTAATGATAGTCGCGAAGACGCCATAAGACTTGCAAAAATATCACGTCGAGTGCCTTCTACTATTAATATTATTCCTTTCAACGATATTTCCCACACAACACAAATCAGAAAGACTGATATAAGTCTCCATCCAGCATCTCAACAAAAAATTGATGCTTTCGTGGATACATTGCGAAAAAATGGTGCCATCGTTAATGTTCGCAAATCATTTGGTCAAGATATTGAGGCTGCGTGCGGACAACTAGCTTCATCTATGAAATAGGGTTAAGTATTCACGTATTTAAGGTATTATATTTTCAGGGACTTATCCTGAAATAATTTATTTGTACGTTAAGATATTAGTTATTTCAATTTGGAAATAATTTTTATTATCCCATCAATTTTGGAATGGCTGTTTCATATTGCTCAATCAATTCATTGACGCTTGTTATAATGACATTTTTTATTTCAAAGCTATCTTTAACTACTTTTCCAAGCTTTTTTAATTGAATACTATACTTTTTGCAAAGCAATTCCAAATCTTTTATATGTTTTTCATTTAAACTAACTACAATCCGGGAATTGGATTCGCCAAAAAGATATTCAACACTTACATCGTCAAGCTCACAGCAAGCGCCCAATCTATCATCTGAAAAGATAGATTTTTCAGCTAAACAAATTGCAAGTCCACCATCAGAACAATCGTGTGCAGAACTGATATATTGATTGCGAATTGCTTGCAAAATAACTTTCTGAAGGCGAATTTCCTCTTCAATATCTATCTCAGGGGCTTGACCTGTCGTTTTTCCAAGATATAAGGTAGTAAACTCGCTTCCCCCAAGTTCTTTTCGCTGGTTGCCAACAAGATAAATAAAATCCCCTTCATTTTTATAACCAGCAGAAGAAACCTTTGTTACATCATCAATAAGTCCTAACATTCCGATGGTCGGTGTTGGATTGACAGCACGGTCCCTGGATTCGTTATGAAAGGAAACATTACCACCTGTAACGGGTGTGTTCAATGCCCGGCAAGCATCGCCCATACCTTTCACCGCTTGCATGAATGTCCAATAAACTTCTGGGTCATAAGGATTTCCGAAATTAAGGCAATTAGTTATAGCAACCGGTTCGGCACCTGTACAAACAACGTTTCTTGCTGCTTCAGCAAGAGCGGCAACGGCTCCGCGATAGGGATCAAGATAAACAAACTTACTGTTGCAATCAGTGCAAATAGCAATAGCTTTTCCAGGGATCTCCTTCAAGCGGATAATCGCAGCATCTCCTTTGATACTAACTGTATTAGTGCGAACCTGCGAGTCATATTGTTCGTAAATCCAGCGCTTTGATGCAATATTTGGTGAGGTAAGCAATTTCCAAAATGCCTCTTCGGGTTTAATATTAATGAAAAGTCCATCAAAATCGAAATTGCGAGTTCCGGCAAGGTATTCCGGCTCTTTAGCATCACGAATGTATTGAGGAGCGCCCCCACCAAGCACGAGGGGATCTGCGGCGAAATGGCATACGAGTTTGTTGTTTCGTTTAATAGTTAACAAACCATCGCTAGTTACTTCGCCAATGCAGGTAAAGGGAACATCCCATTTTTTGCAAATTCGCTCGGCTTTTTCGACTTTTTGATGGTCAATAATAAACAACATTCTTTCTTGAGATTCGGAGAGCATAATCTCGTAGGCACTCATATTTTGCTCGCGAAGAGGAACTTTATCTAAATCAATATCCATTCCTGTGTTAATTCCTGCTTTGGCGCTCATTTCAGAAGTTGAACAAGAAATACCTGCTGCGCCCATATCTTGCACACCGACAACAACGCCAGCATCAATAAGTTCAAGGGTAGCTTCGAGAAGCAATTTTTCTGCAAAGGGGTCACCGACTTGCACTGTTGGGCGCATATCTTCGGTTTTTTCGTCAAATTCGCGAGATGCAAGCAAGGAAGCGCCGTGAATACCGTCCCGACCAGTACTAGATCCAACGATATAAACCGGATTTCCGGCTGGGCCTGCAGAGGCTGAAGCCGTTTTATTGACATCGACAATACCCACAGCCATAACATTAATCAATGGATTGTCGAAATAGCAATCGTCAAAAATAACTTCACCGCCAACGGTAGGCACTCCGAAAGAATTGCCATAATGCGAAATGCCTTCGACCACTCCACGCAGCAAAAACTGAGTCCTTGCTGATTGTAAATTACCGAAATGCAGAGAATTAAGCGAGGCTATAGGACGCGCTCCCATAGAAAAAATATCTCTAAGAATACCTCCAACGCCAGTAGCGGCTCCTTGGAAGGGCTCGATAGCTGAAGGATGGTTGTGGCTTTCAATTTTAAAGCAGATTGCATATCCATTACCGATATCGACCAGTCCTGCATTTTCCTCGCCGGCATCTACTAAAAGGCGCCCACCTGAGCGGGGCAATGTTTTCAACTGTTTGATGGAATTCTTATAAGAGCAATGCTCACTCCACATTACACCAAACACGCCAAGTTCAGTATAAGTAGGCACTCGACCAAGTATTTCCAATATTTTTGAATACTCTTCTTTTGTCAGTCCTACTTCGAGAGCAGTTTCTTCTGAAATCTCTATCTCACTGTATAAATTCTTGTCTTGCGAATAATTCATTGCCTGCTTAATATACAGTTGTTAAACAATTTTTTAATAAAATTCAAAAAAACATAACAAAAATAACCAATTTTCAGCTATCTGAAAAATATTGAAAATAAAAAGCTATTGTAATCGTAAAACTATTTAAGTTTTTTCAGTACCGATTTTTTTAACTAAAAAAATACATAGAATTAAATTTATTTAAAATTAAGACTGACAAGGAATATGTAAAAATAGATTTTATAGTTATAATTATGTTACAAAAAAGTAATACAAAAGAAAGAATTTTGGAAAAAGCAAAAGAGATTATTGCTCGAAGAGGCTTGTCCGGGCTGAAAACCGACGAACTCGCCCGTGAGGTAGGCATAAGCAAAAGAACTCTTTACGAGTATTTCTCTTCAAAAAAAAAGTTGTTCGAAAATATTGTCGATAATGCACTATTCAAGCATCTAGAAAATATAAAAAGAATTCTTGCAGACATCACTCGAGACGATGACAGTGATTTTATGAATGGTATGGCAAGACTTTCAAGAGAATATCTCGAAGTTTCGCGAACTTTCACTATTGAGTTTATTAAAGATGCTGAAAAATACTATCCCGACCTTTTCAACAAATTAAAGTATTTCAGAAATGAGGAACTGATGGAAAGCTATCGTCAAATTTCTGAGTTGGGAAAAAAGAGAGGATATCTTATTGAAGAACACAACCAAAAAATGATATATTTTATACATCTCATCGTCCTTGACTACTTAATTGCTCCAGATATTATCGTTCAGCTGCCAATGAGTTTGGAGGAAGTTATCAGTTCGATATACAATATTTTAATGATGGATTTACTTACCGATAAAGGAAGGGAAGAATACAAGAAAAGCACAACAAAATCTATATAGAATAATAATAAATTATGAAAATTATAAAATTTGTGAAACAAATCTTTCTTAAAGTAGTATTTAAAGAAGTTTTTTTGATAGAAATTTATAAAATGAATGATTATAATTAGTTTTGTCGATTTTTTAAAAGTAAATAATATAAGAGAGTGTTATAAAAAACAGGTTTACTAGATGAAAAATAAGAGTTTTGGAAAAACTATGAAGTTCCTTGCAATTTTGCCAATTATTGCATTGTTTCTTTGTTTAGAGGCATATTCGCAACAGACTTATACCCTTGAAAAAGCCATAGAGGAGGCATTGCAACACAACCATCAGACAAAAATGGCCTTGCGTAGTATTGATTCTGCCCAGGCAGTTGTCCACGAAGCGTATGGCTATGCTTACCCAAACGTTGATTTTAGTGCCATGTATTATCATTTTATTGAAAAAACGCGGATGCCTTTCCCTGATTTTGAGGCTTTGCTTACTAATGCCACATACTCAATTTTTGCTGCTGAAGGAGTGCAAACAAGAAATGGAATTTTCGACGAAGAAATGCTCAAACAGAGGCTCAGACCTTTGAAGTATAAACTACAATCGTTTACTCTAAATAATAACTTCGATACCAAAGTAGAAGTATCGCAAATAATCTTTAACTCAGCAGTGTTCCGCGGTATTGGTGTGTCAGGAGAATTCCTGCAAGTAACAAAAACTATGCTGAAAAGCGTTATTGCTGATGTGGTTCGAGATGTCAAGCTTGCTTTTTATGGGGTCTTATTGGCAGACGAGTTTCTGAAAATATCAGAAGAAGCGCTGGATAATTTCGAGAAAAACCTTGCAAACGTAAAGTCCCTGCGAGATTCGGGTTTAGTTTCAGAATTTGATTTGCTTCAGGCAGAGGTCAGCTTGGAAAACTTCCGCCCCCAGGTATATAATGCAAAAAATGCTCTAAAAAACGCTAAAGATGGCTTAAAACTTATTCTAGGGAAATCACCAGAAGAAGAAATCGACGTGCAAGGTGTTTTCGAGTATTCCGATGAGACATTACCTAATGCCGACAATATGGTGAATCAGTCATACAAATCAAATTTTACATTAAATACTTTAGTAAAGAAACGCAATGTTGATGAGGCTGTAATCGACCTTTACCGCTCAGAATATTGGCCCATGCTTACAGCCTTCGGTAATTATTCTTTCTCCGGTGCATCAGATAATTTCAACTTTCAGACCTATCAATCGTCGGTAGTCGGATTAAATTTGCAAATTAATCTTTTTAAAGGTGGTAGAACAAGTCAAAAAGTCGAACAAGCACAAATTGGCATTAGCCAAACTGATGAGCAAATCATACAATACAAGCAATTTCTTGCTGCACAAATTCGAGCTAAAATTCTCGAGCTTGAAAAAGTTAAGATAATGATAGAAGCCCAGGATCGTAATATAATGCTTGCTGACAGAGCTATGCAGATTGCCATTTCCCGATTTAAAGAAGGGCAAGGCACCCAACTCGAAGTGCTTAATTCACAAATCGAACAAAGAAAAGCAAGAATAAACCGCTTGCAATCCGTTTACGAGTACCTTACGGCAAAATTTCAACTCGAAAATTTGATTGGCAATGTTAGCAACGATTATTTGAATTATTATGGAATATAAACTGTTTTGTATGAGTACTATTTATGAATTAACAGAAAACTATAAATGAAGATAAATTATAATTAATAAAATAATATCGGAGTTTAATCATGATGAAAAACTTATTACTTAAAAGATTTTTAACGGGTATGACAATTCTTCCATTTCTATTCCTTGCCTTGCTAAACGGCTGTGGTGAAGGCGAATCGAAAGCTGAGTCGAAAAGTATGGAGCAGATCCAAAAAGAAGAAGGCATCCCCGTCTCTGTTGAAATAATCAAAGAGCAAAAATTTGAGAAGTATTTATCTCTATTTGCTGATTTGCAAGGCATCAAACAATCGAAAAAATCCTCGATAGTGGGAGATAAAATAATGAAAATCAATGCCAGAATCGGCGATTTTGTAAAAAATGGGCAAGTTGTTGTCGAATTTCCAAACAATAACCCAGCAATTCAATACACTCAAGCAAAAACCGCTTTGGATAACTCAGAACGTAATTATAAGCGTATAAAAGCATTGGTCGAAGCCGGCGATGTCGCTCAAGTGCAGCTCGACGGTGCAGAAACAATGTATAATGTGGACAAGCGTAATTTCCAGAGCATTCAGCAATTGATTGAAGTTGAATCGCCCATTGATGGCATTATTACCGAAATGCCTTTCAAAGAGGGAGATGCAGTTAATCCAGGTGATCCTCTTTTCACAGTTGCACAATTAAATATGATTATTGCAACTGTTTGGACAACCGAAGAAGAAGTTCGCTGGCTAAAAACAGGGATGCCTGCAAACATCAAATCAGGCGATAAAGTTTATACCGGCAGGATTTCTGAAATAGGTATTGCTATGGACGCAAATCGCAAGGCATTTAGGGTGCAAATCACCATTCCCAACCCCGATAGATTTCTTAGACCTGGCGTAACAAGCTCCGTGGAAATCAAGATTTACCAAAATCCCAAGGCAATAGTTATTCCTGACAATTTAATTCAAAAAACAAATGGTGATAAATTTGTTTATCTCGAAGAGCAAGGTAAAGCAGTAAAAAGAGAGATTGAAACAGGGATGAGATATGGTCTCAATACCGAAGTCGTTGCTGGAATCAGCGTAGGTGATAGATTGATTAATAAAGGTTTTTCATTACTCGAAGATGGGAAAAAGGTGAAAGTGGTCGATTAAAACAGGCTTTATGTAATTTCAATCACTCTGCCTAAGTTATAAAATGCAAATAAAAAGGAAAAGAATATGTTTTTAGCAAAAATGTCAATCGACAGGCCCGTAATGACCACTGTTTTAGTTTTGGCACTACTTATTTTCGGTGCTATTAGTTATACGAAATTGACGCTTAATATGATGCCTGAGATTGAAATACCTTTCACTTCTATTGTAACAATCTATCCAGGAGCCGGTCCAAAAGAAATTGAAACCCAAGTCTCAAAAAAAATTGAAGACGCTGTAGCTACAGTTAGCGGTATTAAGAACTTAACTTCTTTTTCATTAGATGGTGCTTCTATATTGATTATTGAGTTTCGCCTCGGTAAAGATGTTGATGTTGCCTATCAAGAAGTAAAAGCAAAAGTAGATGCCGTTCGTAATGAACTACCCGACGATGCAGAGCTACCCGTGGTACAAAAAATTGATATGCTGGCATTTCCAATAGTCGATTTAGTGCTAAGCGGCAAAGGTCTCGATTCGCGTGATCTATACGAAATTGCCGATAAGCAGCTCAAAGACAGGTTCTCACAAATTCAAGGCGTTGCCCAAGTTAATATCTCCGGCGGGCAAAAGCGGGAAATCCACGTTATTTTTGATAAAAAAACTGTTTATGAGAACTCTCTTTCGCTGCCGATGCTTTTGCAGTTGTTCGCTGCTCAGAACTTCGACCTCCCTGGCGGTTATTTTAAGATTGATAATCAAGAATATACTGTCCGCTTGAAAGGCACTTTCAACGATTTGGAAACTATTCGGAATACAGAAATCATGACTCCTTTCGGCAGAAAAAAGATTTCACAGCTCGCTCGTGTTGAAGACTCAGGCATTAAAGTTCGAGAAAAAGCATTTTATTTCGATAATAAAACAAAACAAAAATACGACGATGTTGTCCGCATTTCGCTTATAAAAAGCCCAGATGGTAATGCTATTCAAGTAGCTAATGAGATTTATAAACAATTATCCGAAATAAAATCAGTGTTGCCTCCTTCAACAGAATTAAAAATTGTAAATGATGTTTCCATCTTTACTCGCAGCACTGTCGATGACACAATAAGCAATATTCTGCTCGGTGTTTTGTTTACTTCCATAGTGTTATTGATTTTTTTACACGATATACGCTCGACTATTATAGTGGCGCTTTCGATGCCAACTTCGATAATAGCTACCTTCCTGCTTTTTAGCATGTTCAATATGACAATAAATATGATGTCCCTGATGGGTATCTCGCTTTCTGTTGGTGTGCTTGTGTCCAACTCAGTCGTTGTATTGGAAAACATATTCAGGCACAAGCAACTAGGAAAAATGAGAAAGGAAGCCGCCTATCGAGGCACTTCTGAAGTAACAGTTGCCGTTATTGCTGCCACTCTGACAAATGTTGTGGTTTTCGTGCCATTGGCAAATATCGAGTCGATAGCCGGAGAATTCCTCAAGGAACTAGCACTTGCCGCTACTTTCTCCACTATGCTTTCTCTGCTAATGTCCTTTACTCTTACCCCAATGCTTGCTTCTTTGATATTGCCAGATCAACTTAAAACAAAGGATATAGGCAAATTTATTGAAAGTATTCTTAGATGGATGGAAGATGTTTACCGCTATATCTTAAGATTAGTATTATATAATAAATTGGTATCGACTATTATTGTTATTAGTGGTTTTGCACTTTTAGTTCTTACTGCCGGGATTTTCGGTTCTCATATTGGATCCGGTTTCATTCCTGTTGTCGATGATGGCAGAATAAAAGTTGACGTGGAACTGCCCGAAGGCTACAACCTCGATGCAACTTCAGATGTTTTAGATGAGATTCGCAAAATTGTAACAAATCACAAAGAAGTCGAACAGACAGTAATTAAAGTTGGAAAAACTGATGAAATCAATATTGGAACCAATATGTCAAGAATGGAGGTATATCTTTGCGATGCAAATGACAGAAACATAGGTATAGTTGATTTTAATTCTATGTTGATAAACGAGCTTTCCGGCATACCTAACGCGAAAATAAAGGTTAATGTTCTCGAAGGTATAGGAAGTGGAGAAGATCCAGTTACATTTTATCTTATGGGACAAGACTTAGACAAAATGGAAAAGATAAAAGAAAAAATAATAAAAAAAATAAAAGACACACCAGGATTGGTTAATTTCGACAATAGCTCACGCTCGGGCAAGCCTGAAATCACTCTCGAACCAAAACGCGATATGCTGGCTCAAACAGGACTTACTGCAATGGATCTAGCCCTTACTCTTCGGACCTCCGTGGAAGGGATAAAATCAAGCGTTTATCGCGAGCTCGGCGAAGAATACGATATTATGCTAATGCTCGAAGAATCGAATGTGCTTAGCCCTGAAGACGTTGGCAACATTCCAATTGTTTCGCCAATGGGCTCGACATACCGGCTTTCCGAGCTTGCCGATATAAAGTTTACTATGGGATATACAAAAATCCTGCATAAGGAAAAATTTAAGGCAATAATGTTTTCTGGGGATAACGCTCCCGATAAGCCTCTCGGGGATCTAATTCAGAATGTAGATAAAAAAATTGATGAATTAAGGTCAGAATTGCCTCCGGGCTATCGGTTGAAGTGGAGTTGTTCCTCAGAAATGCAACAAGAGTTGATGAATGATATGTTATTCGCTTTTGCTCTGGCAGTAATTCTTACTTATTTGCTGCTTGCTGCTATCTTGGAAAATTTCTGGCAACCTGTTGTAATCCTTTCTACATTGCCGCTTGCATTGATTGGAGTATTTTTGTTTATGTATTTCAGCGACACTCAGTTTAATATTTCTTCTATGATGGGAATCATTATGCTAATTGGTATAGTTGTCAATAATGCCATTCTCATTTTGGATTATGCCAATCAAATGGTAAGAGAAGAAAATATGACGCCAAAAGATGCACTTTTACAGGCAGGACCGACTAAGTTAACAGCCATAACATCATCGACTATTGCTATTATTATTGGTATGTTGCCACTTGCTTTGGGCATAGGCGACGCAGGCAAGGAATTCCGGACACCGCTTGGTGTAGTGTCGATTGGGGGCTTGGTTGCTTCAACGATGCTTACATTTTTCGTTGTGCCTGCTTTTTATTATATTACATCAAAAGTAAAAAAGAAATCGCAAAGCACACTGTCAGTGCAATAAGTTTGATTCTGATTTGTTTGATATTTTAATATTAATTAAATGGAGGTAAGCAATGTCAGATATCGATTTTAAATTTGAAAACGATGAACTTCATTTTCGCGTAGATGGCAATCTCGGCTTAATAACTTTCAAAAAAGCCGCCTTCGCCGGACTCGCCAATTTGGAAACAACAGGGAAGATTCTTGATATATTTGATTGGCTCGAACAAGACCCGATCATCAAAGGAATTCTGGTTTTCAATACAAAAGATGCATTTGCTGACGAATCTTATGAAGCGTTTCTTAAAGAGTTAATCGGAGATAAAAACAATAAAGACATTAATAGAACTTTATTAGGAGAAAAACGCATTATCCGGGCAAGGCAAATAAATTCGTTGAACAACTTTATTCGAAAGATAATCAATCTCAGAAAATTAGTGTTTTTTTGTCTTCAAGGGCGCGTTGTAACTCCATATTTTGGAGCTTGTTTATCTTCAGATTTTCGTTTTGTTTCCGATTCCCTCGTTTTCTCACTTGCACATATTAAATATGGGGTGCATCCTATTGGTGCTTTGCCATTTTTCTTGGGAAAATTCTTGAATGAATCCAAAGCAATGAAAATTTTAATCAATTGCGCAGATATTAAAAAGAATGAGGCATTAAACCTCGGTTTGGTCGATATGATTTTTCCAGAAGATGAATTTCACGATGCATGTATCGAAGAAGCACAAAAATTGATACAAATCGACGATGAAGTCTTGAGATTAACAAAGCGATTGACTTATCATTTTCAAGATGAATTGGAAAATTACTTCAATCTTGAGGCAAAGCTCATTGGATTATAGTTAAAAAAACTCATTTGCCATCATCGAAAAGCTCGACTTCACGGCAGATTTCAGTAACAATTTCGCTTTCTTTAATTTTTTTCACAACAACGCCCTTTTTAAACAAAAGGGCGGAGTTTTTTCCGGCAGCTATTCCAATATCAGCTTCTTTTGCCTCGCCTGGTCCATTGACAGCACAACCTAACACAGATATTTGAATGTTTTTCTTAACTCCTTTGAGCGCTTCTTCGAGTTCCTTGGCGATTCTTATTAAATCCACTTCGAGCCGTCCGCATGTCGGGCAGGAAATGATTTCTATACCAGTTTGTGCAAATCCGAGCGAACGTAAAATTTGTCTTCCAACTTCGACCTCTTGCTCGGGTTCGTCGGTTAGAGAGACACGGATTGTATCGCCAATGCCTTCAGCGAGTAGAGTGCCGATGCCCACAGATGATTTGATTGTTCCCGCAGTAAATGTTCCTGCCTCGGTAACGCCAAGATGAAGTGGAAAATCGGTTTTTTGAGCTATCATTCGATATGCTTGGATCATTAGTTTGACGCTAGTTGATTTTACAGCTATGATAATATCATCAAAACCAAATTCCTGTGCTATGTTAGCATGTCTCATCGCGCTTTCGAAAAGTGCTTCTGCCGAAGGATAGCCATGTTTTTCAAGAATATCCTTTTCGAGCGAGCCTGAATTTACTCCTATTCTTATCGGGATATTCCTTTCTTTTGCTTTGTCAAGGACTTGTTTTATTCTGTCTTTACTGCCAATATTTCCAGGATTAATGCGCACCTTCGCCGCTCCTGCTTCGATTGCCATAAGTGCAAAAACATGGTTGAAATGGATGTCGGCAACTATTGGAACGGTAGTTTTTTTCACTATTTCCCCAAACGCTTCGGCGGCAGCTTTGTCATTAACCGTTATGCGTACAATATCAACGCCTGCATCTTTGCAACGGGCAATCTGTTCGAGTGTCGCTTTGACATCGGCAGTTTTGGTTTTTGTCATGGTTTGCACGCTAACTGGCGCATCTCCACCGATTTGAATATCTCCGACAAAAACGGGACGGCTATGGCGGCGGGGATAGTTGATTGGAAATGGGTTCTGGTCGTTCATATTTATATTAGTATTATTTTCCTAATTATAATAATAAATAAGTAGCTAAAGTTCGGCATTATCTGGAGCTATAAGTCAAATTCCATCAACACGCGAGAGCCACACGCTGAACAACGAAATTCGACACGGTCGGCTATATGGCGTATTAAAAATACGCCCCTGCCACCTTCTTTCAACAAGTTCTCGGGTTTTCGCGGGTCGTCGAGGCAATTGCAATTGAAGCCAGTTCCGTTGTCTTTTACTTCAATTTTAACCAAGTTTTTGCTAGCAGAGATATCTATTATTGTTTTTTTATCTCTATCGAGCTTGTTACCGTGTATTATGGCATTATTTACTGCTTCGGTAGCAGCTACCATCATCAAAAAAAACTTTTCATCGCTAATATCAATTGCATTGCGTATAGCATTCATCATCGGTTTTATATCTTGAATCGAGTCTTTCTCGCTAACAAGCTGTTTTCCTATTGTTATTATTGGGTTTTTCATTTATATAACATTAACAAGTCTCTTTCATTGTAATAAAGCAATATCATTTTTTATACCAAAATTTCATTATTCTTTATTAACCGAAATATAAAGAAAATATAAACGTTATTGCATCATTTTTATTTGTGATTAATAGCATTAATGACCTTTCCAAATTTCTTGAGTAACTATAAAAAACAGTATTTATTAGTGATAGTTTCGCCTGATTATTGTAAATTTGTAATTTATTGTAAGAAAAAATTATAAATGGACAAGAAATGGAAATAAGAGTAAGGTTTGCCCCTTCGCCTACCGGTTTTTTGCATGTGGGTGGTCTTCGCACCTGCTTGTATAATTGGCTTTTTGCCCGTAAAAATGGCGGTAAAATTATTTTGCGGCTAGAAGATACCGACCGCAGCCGCTATGTGGAAAATGCTGAAGAGAATCTGATGCAATCGCTCCAATGGGCAGGCATTGACTTCGACGAAAGCCCAAAACAAGGTGGCCCTTATGGTCCTTATATTCAATCGCAACGTCTTGAAATATATAAGGAATATACAGCAAAACTCATTGAAAACGAGACTGCCTATTATGCTTTCGACACACCCGAAGAAATCGAAATAATGCGTGCCGAACTGCAAGCACAAAAGAAAGACCCAAAATACATCCGTGAAAAAATGCGAAACAGTTTGACATTGAGCAAAGAAGAAGTCGATAAGTTGCTTAATTCCGATTTTCCAAAGGTTGTCCGTTTAAAAGTTGATCCAGAAGAAATAATTGTTTTCAAAGATATTATCCGCGGAGAAATCAAGGTCAAAGGTGTCGATATAGATGATCAAGTTTTAATGAAATCAGACGGTTTCCCGACATATCACCTTGCCAATGTTGTGGACGATCACTTAATGAAAATATCTCACGTTATAAGAGGCGAAGAATGGTTGCCATCGACGCCAAAGCACATTTTACTTTATAATGCTTTCAGCTGGCAAGTTCCCGCTTTTGCCCATTTACCTTTACTTTTGAATAAAGACAAATCAAAGCTGAGCAAGCGACAAGGCAGCGTTGCTGTCGAAGACTTTCGCGAAAAAGGCTATCTGCGGGATGCTTTTGTTAACTTTGTGGCTTTACTCGGGTGGAATCCTTCCGCTAATGAAGAGATTTACGATATCCAGCAACTTGTTGAAAGCTTTAATCTAGAAAAGGTGAACAAGGGTGGAGCTGTTTTCGATACTCAAAAACTCGACTGGATGAATGCCCAATATTTAAAGAAGACGCCTATACAGGAGCTTGCCGTGCAACTAGCAAATATTTTAGAGAAAATGCAAATCAGTCCTCGTCCTCAAGAATATCTCGAAAAAACAGTTTCGCTTTTCATCGAAAGAATTACCTTTGTTAGCGACATCCTCGAAAATCACCCTTATATGTTTAGTATTCCTGCTGAATATGAATTAGAATATATGAACAAACATTGGAAAGATGATACTCCAGAAACAATTACCGGTTTAATAGCTAAATTAAAATCTGTGCATGATTTTACACACGACAGCACTCATAACGCTGCAAAACAATATGCAGATGAAAATAGTTTGAAATTCAAAGAGATAGTTCATCCACTTAGATTGATGATCACCGGCAAATCCACTGGGGCGGGAATGTTTGAAACAATGGAGGTTCTGGGCAGGGACGAATGTTTTAAACGTATTGAAGCTTTTCTTGATAAAAAGGAAAAGGGATATTTATAATTTTTATGGATTTTTTACAATTATTTATTATATTGCTAATTCTTTTTTTTGGATTATTTTTTGATTAAAAATGTTTACATTATTGATGAAAAGTCTTATTATTTTTATTTCAGCTATTATTTTCGCTTGTTTCATTCCCGGGTGCAAATCCCAAAAAGCTGGCTGCCAATCGGAAATTAATAAAGAATTAAAAATTTCCTGGGGCGAGTATTATCCGAAAGAAGCTATTATGAAAGGTTATGAACTGACGAATGATGCTGAATTATATAGTATTACAAGAAAGTTGAACAAAGATATTGATTTACAAAAAATTGGCAAACTTGATAATGAGAAATATTGTGATATTGTAAATAATTTGGAAAAGATGTTTCTCAAGGTGCAGGTTATTAATGTGCCAGCAGATACATCAAGGTTTATTGAATATTCAAATAAAACTACTTCTGTAACAATGCGTGCCATCTGGAATCCAGTTTTTATAACAGAAACGAATAGCAGTTTCCAGTTTATCTACGACAGTTTGCAAAAGTATATGGAACAAATTCCTGTTAGATAAGGGTTAAAAATGAAAATTTTAATTGTTGATGATAATATGGATTTTTGCGAGACTTTGGCTAGTTTAACTGCTTCATTTGGCTACGAAACAGAGTGCTTGCAAAATCCTTCGGCTGCAATACAATACATTGACAAGAATCACAAGAATTTATCAGCTGCTTTACTTGATATCGAGTTTGCTCCTGCAGATAATCTAACTGGATTAAACATTTTAGAGCATTGCAAACGTTATTATCCTGAGTTACCTGTTATAATGATAAGCGGAAAAGGAACAATCGAAACAGCTGTGCGTGCGACAAAACTCGGTGCAGTGAATTTCATCGAAAAAAATGTTTTAAATAGAAGCAAACTGAAAGATGTAATACATACTGCACTCGAAAGATTTCATTTAAAAGGAGATGCCAAAGAAATCGGAATGTTTCTTCGCTCTCAAGGCTTATACGGCTCGAGCGACAGTATAATCGAAGTCGGAGACAGCATAATTCGTTATGGCAGAACTGATTTGAACATTTTAGTAACTGGAGATACTGGCACAGGCAAGAAATTGGTAGCTCAGGCAATCCACTCAATTAGTGCCCGCAGCAAATCGCCATTCGTAATTGTTGATATACCAAATATTCAGCGTGATTTGTTTCAAAGTGAGCTTTTTGGACATTTAAAAGGCTCTTTTTCAGGTGCAAACGAAACAAAAAAAGGTTTATTCCATCAGGCAAACAAAGGCACACTATTCCTCGATGAAATTGGCGATCTCCCTTTGAATCTGCAAGCTAACCTGCTCAATCCAATTGAAGAAAAGACTATTCGGCGCGTTGGCTCGACCGAAAGTGAAGAAATAGACCTTCGCTTTGTCTCTGCTACAGATAAAGATTTAATGGCAAACATTAAAGAGGGCAACTTCCGCGAGCAGCTTTACCACCGGCTGCGGGAATGTGAGATACACATTCCAACCTTGGAGGACAGAATCGAAGACATTCCCGAGATAGTCGAGCATTTTGTAATGCAACATAATCACCAATATAAAGAAGAGAAAATCCTCTCTCCAACTGCAATAGAGTATCTTCAGGAGCAAAAATGGAACGGCAATGTTCGCGAACTTCTCAGCGTAATGAGGCGTGTCTTGCTTACTTTGAAAAGTAATAGTGTTGAAGTTGCCGATATTCACAAAGCAAAATCTATTGATTCGGGTTATCCTGCCAGCAAAAATGAGAAACCTTTTCTTGCTTCGACTCCTAACTCCAAATCGCAAAAGGATTTTCTTGCCGAAGTTGATAAAAACAATATCGAATTGATTCTCGAGCAAAACAAGGGCAATGTTAGTAAATCTGCCGCCCATTTGGGTATTAGCAGAGAAACCTTGCATAATAAAATTCGGAAATATGGCATTGATGTTCAGGGCTTCAGATCCAAAAAGAAATAGTCCCTGTTATTTAGAATTTCATTCAAATATATACTATGAAAGTTTCAATAGTAATTCCTACGTATAACGAAGTAAATACCCTTCTCGAGATTATCGAAAGTGTGAAAAACAGCACGATACCTTCCGATTTTGAAAAAGAGATTATCATTGTGGACGACTGCTCGAGCGATGGAACTACCGAATTATTGCGACAAATCGACGATCCGAGTATAATAAAGTTTTTTCACCCTAAAAACAAAGGTAAGGGAGGCGCTTTGCAAACTGGCTTCAAGCATTGCACAGGCGATATTGTTATCATACAAGATGCTGATTTGGAATACGATCCTAAGGAATATATTAAGTTAATGAAACCAATTATCGACGACAAGGCAGATGTTGTTTTCGGTTCTCGATTTATGGGCGGCGAGCCACATCGGGTAGTTTATTTTTGGCACCGGCTCGGCAATGGATTCCTTACTCTTCTATCAAATATGCTTACCGACCTTAATCTGACTGATATGGAGACTTGCTATAAGGTCTTTCGTTCTGATATATTAAAAAAAATAAATTTGGAAGAGCAGCGCTTTGGAATTGAACCCGAGATGACAGCAAAAATCGCAAAGCTAAAATGCCGAATCTTTGAAGTTGGTATTTCCTATTATGGTAGGACTTATGATGAAGGAAAAAAAATTGGTTTTAAAGATGGATTCCGAGCCGTTTGGTGTATTTTAAAATACAATATATTCAAGAGGATATAAGGAGTAACATTATGCTTGCAATAATAGGAATATGCATTTATTTATTTTCACTTTCGTTTATCTATGGCATTTTTTCCATCAGATTGATGAACAGGCTCTTCCGGCTAAGTGAAGACAAGCCTTTACCTTTTATAATAGTGGTCATTAACGGGCTTGCCATAATTTCAGTTATCGCTTCTGTAATTAGCATATTTATGAAAACTGCTCTTTTTACAACTCTCACCTTGCTAATTCTCTCTTTAATTTACTTATTCTTTGATAGACAATTTGTAGCAAGTGAAGTTCGGAAAATGCTCGATAATGCCCGAATGATATCTTTGCCAGGATTGATTATGATTATTGTGTTAATAGGTTATTTTCTATTTGTAATCGAAATACCTTGCACAAATTACGACACAGATTTGTATCATTCCCACCTAATAAAATGGCATGAAAATTATGCAGCGGTTCCCGGTCTGGGCAATCTCCACGAGAGGCTTGCAACTAATAGTTCATGGATTGTTCTAGCTGCTACTTTCAGCTTTTCGTTTCTAGGTATTATGTCATTCAATGCGCTAAGCCACTTCCTTTTACTTTTAATTATTTTTTATAGCGTAGGCGGAGTAAATAATCTGTTTAGGAAAAACTTTAATGCTTCAAATTGGATTCGAACATTCCTAATACCAATATTTTTATATTCATTTCATTATCCACATCTTGGTTGGATTACCACCCCAAGCCCTGATGTGCCAACAGTGATTTTTACATGGGTTTTCTTTTGCTTTGCCCTTCAGATAATCGAAGAAAAGGGTAGCTTTAAAACCAATTTATGGACGATATCGCTTGCATTGATATCGCTATTTTTAATGACAATTAAGCTATCTGGCGCTTTGCTTGTTTTGTTCGCGGTTTACCTGTTTGTTAATGAATTGCTTACAAAGAAATACCGCAATGCAATCGTCCTATCAGGCTTAGTGCTTATCGTCTTGGCACCATTTTTAATTAGAAATGTCATTTTTTCAGGATATTTATTGTTTCCTTATCCGGCTATTGATATTTTTTCATTCGATTGGAAAATGCCAATAGAAAAAGTAGCTGAAACGAAGAAAGTCATCGAGAATTGGGCGAAATTCCCTGCCTGGTTTAGAAATGTGCCAAAAGGAGCTACGCTCGATAATATGAGTTTTTCACAATGGTATGATGTATGGCTTGCAAACCAAACCATGCCAATGCTAAAAGAATTATTAAATACAATTTATTATCTTTCAGCGGCATTTTTGGCAGCTATTGTGATATATTTCATAGCTCTTTTCTCGAGAATAAAACAAGTTAGTAACCATTTTAACAGACAAAAAAGTAGAATTTTCGCATATATCATTATTTTTATAATAGCAGCTATATCTTTTATCTTCTGGCTCAAAACCGCACCTGATCTTAGGTTCGGTTGGGGAATAATGTTCGCTTTTGCCGGAATATTGCTTTTCTTGCCATTGCAAATATTGATTAATTATATTTTTAAAAGAATTAAGCTTCAATTTGCTCCCAAGTTTCAAACGGCTGTTTATCTTTTGTTTTCGGCTATTGCATTATATCTATTTATTGATATTTACAGTGATATGAAAACAATGATCGATCAAAGAAAGCAAACTATTGGCAGGGGAGTTTTTTGGAATTCACTTTATTTGCCACCAGATTACAATATTGGCAGTCTGAATGTAGAGGAAGTAAATGGTTTCAACGTCTATTACGCTACTGCAACAGGTTATTCGCCAATCCCGTCAAATTGCGGCAAAACAGCAAAAAATGTCTATAAAAGAGGGGAATCTTTCCAACAAGGTTTTAGAATTATGAAAGAGCAATCAAAATGAGCAAAAAAAAGCCAATAAGAAAGATACAATCGATAGAGACGAAGCCGGAGCCAGCGACTCAAGCAAAAGCCTCAAAGAAAAGCATACAAGCCAAAAATAAATCAGCAGACAAAATAGAGCAAAGCTCATTTAATCGCTATCTTTTTGCTATGGAAATGCCCCCATTTTTTAATATTTTTAAAAAACTAAATATCTTTATTCTCCTGCTTCCTTTGCTACTTGGGATTCTATTATTTATTTTCTCTATCAGCGCAAGCGATGTAAAGCCATCTATTTCCACTGCTGAAAAGCTTGCCAAAAATGAAGCTATTTTAAACTCTATGATGGATTTGCCTAATTCAAAAGAAAAATCTATACAAATACTTAAGGCAGGTGAAAAAATAAGAAATATTGTCAAGGAGCAGCCAGCAAACCCAAAAGCATTTCTTTCCTTAGGGATGTATTATATAGGAATAAACAAGTTCGATTCAGCATATTTTAGCTTTAAAAAAACGCTTGAAATCGATAATGGGAAATCATATATATCTAATAATGCTCATAATTTGATGCTTAATGCAGCTTTGTATTATGGCAACTCAATGATTCAACAGAAAAACTACGCTCCTGCAAAAGATATTTTAATGTCGGCAGTTACATTCCATCCAAAAAATGAAAATTTACTCTTGATGAGTGGCTATTGTTATCGTCAACTCGGCAAACTCGATAGTGCTGCTATGCTGTTAGAATATATTTTAAAGTATTATCCAAATAATCAGCAAGCAAGGGAAAACTTGAATTATATTAAAACAATGAATGCACCACCAACACCAAACCAATAATAATTAAGAAAATATCTACAAGTTTGACAAATTTTTCAGCCGGTATCCGCTTGTTTAGATATGATCCTAAGATGATTGAAAGGATTACAACAGGTATGCAATAAAAAAACAAAATAATTGCTTCTTCTGTCCAAAACCCGGCAAGACCATGACCGGTTGCAATAAACAGATTTGTTGGTAGAAAAATCCCTTGTAAATTCGAACGAAATTGGCTCGGCTCCCATCGCCTCATTGCTCCATACAATACAATTGGCGGTCCATTTGTGTTGTATGCTCCTCCAAGAATACCTGAAAACAGACCAAAGATAAAAGATAATCGCTCGCTTTTCAAATAAAGTAAATTCGGTCTAAAGAGACGGTACAAACTGAATGAAATTAGTATTATGGCAAGAACTAACTTGACAATTACTTCGCTTGTGTCTTTTAAATAAATCAGCCCAATCGGAATACCAGCTATTGAAGCTACTATCAATGGGATTAGCTGTTTAAAATTAATCTCCCTCCAAGTTTTGAGCAAAATACTCAATCCAATTATAATGGCTACAAGAGCCACAATAGGTACTGCAGTTTTTACACCGATAACGATCGTTAGCAAAGGCATAGCGAGCAGAGCATCACCAAAGCCAAAGAAACTCCGAATCGTAGTAGATACAAAAAAAATCAATAAAACCAAGACAATTATTTCAAGCTCCATATTATCTTGCTAAAATATGGAACTCCGTTCGCCGGTTGATTGCACGATTCTGCTCGGTATCGTTATTAACTTTGGGGCGAGACATGCCAAATCCTCTGAAACGAAGGCGATTAGGTTCGATACCTCGACGAACTATTTCCACATATACAGACCTTGCACGTCTTTCAGATAGATTCTGGTTATAATCGATGGTGCCAACGTTGTCGGTATGCCCTTGAATCTCTAATTTTAAATTGGGCATACTCATCATAACGTCCACAATTTCATCGATAATATAATAAGATTCGGCTTTTACAGAGTCCTTGTCAAAATCGAAGAGGATTGGTCTTTCGAATACATCTCCAACGTCCCAGGGACCGCTGCCAGTCATATCATATTCGCCGTGTCCAACGAGTGTATCGGTTCTGCCTGGCAGATTTATTTTTGGGTAAGTGTCGTGATGTCCCCAAAATTTTGGAGGTTTATAGGAAACAAGATAGTAATAGCGAAGAGACATATAAATATCGCGGAAAATGGCTATCAAATCTTCTTTTGAATATGCCTTATAAAACTTGCCACCAGAGTATTTGGCGAGCTGCCGTAAGTTATCGTCTTTCGAATAACCAAAAGCAACAGTAAACAAATGAATTTTATTTGCCATAGCCGTATCAATCACGCTCGACAAACCGCTCTTCGAATAATTGTCATCTCCATCGGTAAAAACAACTAAAACACGAGGCACATTCGGGTCAGTGCCTTTAAACATTGCCATACCGCTCATTAAAGCGTCGTACATACCAGAAAATTGTCCGTAATTTTGCTGGCGTTTTGCCCGGTATAATTTTAAAATTTTGCCTGTATCACTATTAAAAGGCACTTTTACATCAAAATATTTGTTGAAAGATGTTAGCGCTATTTGATCGTAAGGAAATTTCATACCAACAAAAAGCTCAGTGCCTTCATAAATGGCATCCATAACAGCAGACATCGAACCGCTGTAATCGACAGAAAGCACAATGTTGTATGGTATCGAGTCGTTGGCGCCAAATTCCCTTACCGTAAAGCTGTCGATGGGTGCTTCTCTTCTATTATATATAACGCCAAGAAATTCAGTTAAGGAGGTAAAATAAGTGATGGATTTATCTTTGCGGTATGGGTCTGCCATATTGGTAATGAACATACCTGTAGAGTCAAAAACGCGTGTGAAAAGCCGTATTTCTTTAGGGTAATCTTCTGCTTCAAGGCGCCATACATCAAAGATTATTTTATCGACATCTGCAGAATCTATTGGCATAGTGCCTCGCAGATAGATTGGCTTGCTCGTGTCGTTAGAAAACTCTCTTAATGACGATTGCAAATCGAAGCCAGTAACGCGTCGTTGACCTCCACAAGAAAAAAGCATCAGTGCAGCAATAATGCTTGATAATACCAGATAAGACAATCGCCTTAAAATCATAATAATTTTACCCCCATCAACATTCCATCGCCGATAGGCAGCAAAGAAGTGATGAACCTGTAATCATTTTTAAAAAATTCATTAAACTCTTGAACAGCCAGCACCTCATCGACATGGTGAGCTGGATTTTCGTCAGCAACCAAACCCCAAGCAAGTGCATTGTCAATGGCTACAACACCACCTTTTCTTAATAAGGAATAAGTTACATTAACATAATTAATATAGTTTTCTTTGTCGGCGTCGATAAAAATCAAATCAAATTTGAAATTTGGTTTATATGCTGATAATGTGTCGAGCGCTGCTCCCGTTTTCACTTCGATAATATTTTCGTAATCGGCTTCGATAGCCTTAGTTCTGATGAAATTTGAACGTTCTTCACTAATTTCCAAGCATACTATTTTTCCATCTTTTGGCAATGCCTTTGCCATTGTAATTGCCGAATAACCAGCTAGCGAACCAATTTCGAGGACATAACGGGCTTCGATAACTGTAAGCATAAATTGCAGGAAAGCGCCCTGCTCTCCAGAAATACTGACTTGAGGATAGCCAAGACGGGCAGATTCTTCGCGAAGCCGTTTTAAAAAAGCATCTTCAGAAGAAAAATTCTCAAGTAAATACTTCGCGAGTCTATCATTTAAAAAAGTTGGATATATTGACATATTCTCGATGTATTTGTGTTAAATAATTAAAAAACGATTGGTATAAAGACTTTCCAAGCGTGCAAATATTGGTAGGACTGATGGTTTTGGTTGATTTTTATTGAATAATTTTCGAATTAGAGATTGATTTTTATCAAAAATATGAGAAGTACTTTATTAGTGCAAAACCATTATATTTAGATATTATTTTGATATTATAACAGGAAAACAAATTGATTCGCCACCTAATAATACTTGGATAAAATAAATGCCAGAAATGATTTCAGAGCAATCCCATTGTAAAATACCACAATAGCTGTTAGTTAAATTAAAATCAATTTTGGGGTTAATTAGTTTCGTTCCATTAATATCATATACGCAATATTTAATATCAGAACCTGAATATGTTTTATTCCAATATATATTACTCTGAACAATGGATTTGCCAGGTATCGGATAAGGATCAGAATTCCATAGAAAAACCCTTTCTTGCTCGATCTTAGGATCATTTTCAATAACACCGGTTAACAAGGGAGATGATATTTTAACGAAAGTATAATTATTAAATCCTAATGCACCAGTAAAACTGTCATAAAAATTTTTTCCAATAACTAGAAATCCAGAAGTATCATTTATCATAAAAGACTTGAATATTGCATCTTTGCCTGTACTACTACTTGAAATGTCATATCCGTCCCATTGATAAAAAATATCAGCAGGGTTTAACGAATCCCATTTAGTATTATCAAATTTCTGTATATTAGAATAATATATAATATTTTTTTCTCTATAAGATGTAATAAATAAATTTTCTTTATATTTAAAAAAGGCGAACGGTAAGCTTTGACTCAGTCCCGCAGGGCAAGGAATGGAATCAAATTTGTTATTGATAAAATCAAAAGTATATATAACATAATCAGTAGTAGGAAATAAAATAAGATTATTATAGATTAATGTTGATGAACGATTCGTTAAAATATCCATATAATAATATTGATAATCAGAACGCAAAGCAAGTTTCTGACGAATTGGGATATTAACATTTAATTTTTCCCAGGTCTTGCCTTTATCCACAGATTTTAATAGATAATAATTATATGAATAATCAACTGTATTACCTTCACTGTCAGCTTCATTAGTGCCACTAGTTCTTAATGTTAGAGCAATTAATGTATTGGTATCAATTTTTGTAATATTCCTTATCTTATCAGTTCCAAAACTTATTGAATCGATCAAGTTAAATGATTTGTCGTATCTTACTATTGAATATAAAAAATCCTCTTCAGAACTAGTTGCCTGAGTAAGGATAAAGAGGAATAAAGAGCCCATATCGATTCCATGACAAAAAGTACCGCCATGCGAACCTATAGAGTATTGAGATTCGTTCGTTTTTCTAAAATTCTCGCAGTAATCATTGGTGATTAAAGAACATGAATCATTCTTTGAGTTAATAGGACCATACTTCGCAAAACCAGTGCCATTATTATCAAGATAAAAATAAAAAGGATGTCCATAAATAATATCATTATTATAATCTGAATGATTCTGGGGAAGCCATGTTATGCCGCCATCTCGTGTGGTGTAAAATGAGTACCAATTATTAACAATAAAAAAACTATCATTTAGTTTATAAATATTATCAGTTCCATCATAGAATCCTGTGAAAAATGATTTAAATTCAAAAGATTTTCCACCATTTTCAGAAACAGAAATCATATTGTTATTACCAACCGAAATAATAATGTCCTTATTAATTAAAAGAAAATCCTGATAATTAATATTTTTATCGAAATAAATATATTTGCTTATCTTTTCGTTAACATTTACTTGAGTTATATAAGAAGCATCAATATGATAATGAGAAGAATCAATCATGAAATACCCGTTTACTAGTAATCTATTATGTGAAGGATCTCCTTTTAGAATTGCTTGCATAAAAAATATTTTATTATCAATAATATTATAACATGAGCTGTTATAAATATTTGAGGTCAATTTTTGCCAACTTTTTCCCTGATCGGATGATTGTAAAAAGTAAGAAGTATTCAATCCACCAGAGACAGTTCGATTTAATTGAATATAAATCAAGCCCTCTTTGACTTTAATACCTGAAACGCTAGTACAATACGTACAATCAAAGTCCTTAATTAGGTCTATTGTATCTAAAGTTTGGTTAATCAAGTTATACTTTAGTAGAAATCTACGATTTTGAATAAAAAATAAATTATTACCGTCAGTTTCAATCTCTGAGTATTTCGAGTTAGAATCTAAAATCAATAATGGATTTTGTGAAGTATTTAAATTAGTATCTGATAGAATGATACTATTTTTTGTCAAGATATAAATTGAATTGTCAAGAAGGGTCATGTCGATAAACATTGGAGCATCAGTTACTTTTTTTATACTCCAATTCAGTCCGTTATCTGTAGATTTTATTAAAGAATTGTCAGTTACTCCAATAAAACTAAAGCCTGAGGTTTTTATTCTATTTAAACTATTCTTTTCACCAATATTAAGTTGTTTCCATGATTTTCCAGAATCTAAAGAAAAAGTTAAAATTCCATAATTTCCATAACAAATAGTGTTTGTCCCATTTGAAACAATACCTTTAAAATCACAATTAAGTCTTTCAATTTTAAACGGTTTTTCTGCTGAATAAAGAGAATAAGTTAGCAAGGTTATCAATAATAAAATTCCAAACTTTTTCATAATAATAACTCCTTATATAAATATTTATAAAATATCAAATTAAAAATTAGAAAGAATTTACAAGTCAATTCTTCTTATGGACAAGAATATAATTGAAAACAGTCGCTCGTTACTCTCTCGCCTTCAAAAT
>CAYVTD010000006.1:0-31634 GCA_964454445.1 uncultured Hyphomicrobiales bacterium | reverse complement strand
TTTGTAACAAAAATCCACTTGGAATGTACACCCTGATGGATCTGGACCAAATGCCAAAGATACAAAATTCCAACCTGGAGGACATTGTGCATTTGCAAATACACTCATAAAAAAAGCTATCAAACAAACAGAAATAAAATTTCTTGTTTTCATGATATTTACTCCTTGAAAATGTGAAACAAGCCATATAAATTCAAATATAAAAAAAAAATAGTTTATTTCCAAAAAAATATATTTTTTTTCTTTTTTAGGAAATGTCTCATCTGTCCAAAATATATAGAATAAGCGATAATAAATCTTTCTAATAAATATTTCAGGATTAAGCAAAAATACTATGCATTTTTAATAGCAAGTTGGTATGTTGAATTGTGGTGATTGCCACGGTGCATCTTAGACCATTGTCCCTATAAAGAAACCCTGATAGCCAAAATAAAGAAAAAAGCTGCTTGCGACGTTATTGAAGGCACTCATCCTTATATGCCTGAGAATATCTTTGCATAAAACATTCTTTTTTGTACTAAATCATTGTTTTATGCATTATCCATCTAAGAAACCAAGCTCAATAAGTTTTTGTACAATTTTTTCTTTTTCGACCGGCTTAACGATATAGCCCTCGCATTGACTATGAAATGCTTTTTTAATGTTGTCAAAATCGTCAAGAGCAGTAGTCATAACGATTTTCACTCCATCAAGGCCAGTAATCCCAAATTCTCTTTCTATTCCTCTTATCCTGGTGAGTGTTTCTTGTCCGTCTAAACTGGGCATCATAATATCAAGAAAAATTAAATCATAAGGAAAACCGTCGATGAGCCCTTCTGTAAATAAATTTATTGCTTGCAAACCATCTTCGGCAATATCGCAATCTCCATAGTTAATTAGTATCTCTTTCATAACTTGTGAAGTTATATAATCGTCTTCAACAATCATTACTTTCATAATTTATCCTAAGATTAGTTTATAAAAATCGAGATTCTTTCTGTAAAAATATTTCTAGTTTGGCTAATTCTTGCTTGAATTCATATACAAATTCTATCAATTGATCACTTAATCCATTTACAGCAGTTCTTTCGATAGATTTTGCAAGTTCGACTGAGCTTTGTGCACCAAAATTACCACATTCCGATTTCATCTTATGAGCTAATGCCTGAACTCTTTTATAATCTTTTTTGCCAACTGCAATTTCAAGCTCGTTCATTTCATTTTTATAATTATTGATGAAATAATCAATTATATTTTTAATGAAAATAGTATTATTATTAACAGCCTCTTTTAATTTGCTTAAATCTGCAACAATAAACTCATTTTCCTCATCATTTTTTACATTATTATCTTCAGTTTTAACAACTCGATAGATAGTATCAAAAACTTCTTTCCAATTCAATGGCTTAACAATAATATCATCCATACCTGCGTTCAAACACTCTTGTTTGTGGAAATCGTCGTTATGAGCCGTTAAGGCAATGATAGGTGTTTTTTTGCCAAGCTCGCCTTGGATGTTTCTAATATGCTTTGTTGCTTCATATCCATCCATTTCAGGCATTTGAACATCCATCAACACAATATCGAAATTGCCATTTCGAAAAACTTCTACGGCTTCCTTCCCGTTTATTACCGAAGTTACCAGCCATTGCTTTTGCATAAAGACTTGTTTGACAAGCTCTTGATTGATTATGCTATCCTCAGCAAGTAAAATATTCAGAGACAGAGACGGATACCGAGAAACTATTTCTGAGGCAATTTCATAATCGTCGATTTCTTTCAAATCCTGACCGCTACGACTTGACTTTTTTTCAAAAGGAATGCTGAAGCTGAAAATCGAACCATGCCCTTCTTCGCTTTCAAACCAAATTTTTCCTCCCATCAGCTTGACCAATTCTTCAGAAATAACTAGTCCAAGCCCTGTACCGCCATGTTTTCTTGTCATAGTATCTTCTATTTGCGAGAAGCTTTTAAACAACATTCCTTTTTGATTGTCAGCTATGCCTATCCCTGTATCCTCGACAGAAAAAGTAAGCTCTATGTACTTGTCGCTCTCGTCGCTTACGTCAATCTCTACTTTTATTGAACCTTCATTTGTAAACTTTATTGCATTGCCTACAAGATTAATTAGTGTCTGTTCTATACGATTTTTGTCGCCGACAAGCACCTTGGGGCAGGATTCATTAATAGTATAATTCAACTTGAGTTTCTTTTCTTGAGCATTTGGTTTGAGTAGTTCGACTACTCTTTCTATTGATGAATTAAGTTGAAAAGGCTCGCTTTTAATCTTTAGTTTTCCCTCTTCCAGTTTAGAATAATCGAGTATATCATTAATAATATTCAACAAATTGTCGGCTGAATACTTAATCATTTCAAGAAATTTTTTTTGTTTTTGGCTTAGTTCCGTTCCAAAAAGGATACTTGTCAGTCCAATAATTCCATTCATTGGGGTTCGAAGCTCGTGGCTAACTTTTGCAAGGAAAGAGTCTTTCGCCTTGTTTGCAGCTTCGACATATTCCTTTGCTTTTATCAATTCTGTCTCTGCTTTTAGCCTAACAATTATTTCTTGTTCGAGATTTTCATTAGATGCAATCAGTTCGGCTGTCCTTTCGGAAACTTTGTTCTCGAGAATAACATTTGTTTCTTCGAGTGTGCGCCGTGCAAGCTCTTTTTGAGTAATATCTTCGAGTTCAACAACATAATTTGTTATATTCCCGTCTTGATTTTTCACAGAAAAGACGAATAACGAAAACCACATTTTTGATTTATTGGGAAAATCGCAAGCAATGTCAGCCTGAAATCCATCTTTTTCACTTTGAAGTTTAAAAAACAAATCTAAGTTATCCAGGAACTCACTATCAGGGAAGGCCAAGCTATAATTTTTACCTTTGACATCGTTAAGCTTGAATTGAAAAAGAACTGAAAATTGCTTATTAAAATACTCAATAGCTCCCTTGTCATCGAGAATTAAAACAGGTGTCGGGCTTTCCTGAAGTGCAAGAGATAATTTGTTGATTAAATCGTATTGTTTTCGAAGTTGATTTTTAATACTGACTGCATAATCAGCACGCTTTAAGGTAGCGATTAGTTGGTTTTTGGTAATAGGTTTAATAATATAATGATTAATACCAATATCAATGGCTTCGAAGAGTAGCTCTTTATTATCAAGAGCAGTAGTGATGATGATTTGCTGTTCGGGGTTTATTTCGCGTATCTTGCGTGACATCTGCAGACCATCTAATTCCGGCATACTAATGTCCGAGATAACTATGTCTGGTTTGTTATCAACATACGACTGCAAACCTTCGATTCCGTTCTCAGCGACAAAAAAGTTCTTATATCTACTTTTGACTATTGTTGAAGTAAAAAAACGAGTAGGCGGATCGTCTTCGACTATTAAAATTTTAAAATCGTTATTTAGTATATCCAAACTCATCTCAAACTAAGTATTCTTTTGGTCTTTGGTTACAGTTTGGACTATGCTTATCGGAATTTGTTCAAGAGGTAGTTGTTTGTCAACGCCACCAAGATCGAAGGCAACTTTAGGCATACCGTAAACAATGCTAGAGTTTTCGTCCTGACCAATAGTTTTTGCTCCTTTATCTTTCATTTCTTTCAGCCCTTTGCCGCCATCGCCACCCATACCGGTAAGAATAATGCCATAAGCGTTTGCAGCGACTTGCTCGGCAACAGAATAGAAAAGCACATCAACAGAAGGTCTGTGTCCGTTCACTTTTTCGCCTTCCACACATATAACTTCGTAATAACCACCACGCCTGACGACTTTCATGTGGAAATCGCCTGGGGCAATTAATACTTTTCCATTAGCAATCCTGTCGCCTGTTTCAGCTTCTTTCACTTGCAGCATACATACTTCATTGAGCCGGTCGGCAAATGTTTTTGTAAAGCCCTTTGGCATGTGTTGCACAATGACAATACCTGGCATTGTGGCAGGCAGAGGCTCTAACACTCTTCTTATAGCTTCTGTACCTCCTGTTGAAGCTCCGATAGCTATCACCTTATCGGTAGATTCGGCAAGTGCCTTGCTGCCGGGCAAAGTATGGGCAGCTCTGTCAATACGTTTATTTTTCCAATGTGCTACGTTTGCAGTGGAAGCGATTTTGATTTTTGTGCGAAGTTCGAGCATCATATCTTCCAAGCCGCGGGCAACATCGGCTGTCGGTTTTGGAACATAATCCACTGCACCTGCCTCCAGAGCCTGCAGTGTTATGCTTTTTCCTTTTTGAGTGAGCGAGCTTACCACCACGACAGGCAAAGGAAACTGAGGCATTAGCCTCCTTAGGAACTCAACCCCGTCCATTCGGGGCATTTCGATGTCAAGAGTCAGTACATCAGGCTTGTACTCGACTATCATATCCCTGCCAACAAATACGTCTGGTGCTGCTCCGACGACCTCAATAGTGGAATCGGCAGAAAGTCCCTTTTTCAAAATATCTCTAACTAAAGCAGAATCGTCGATTATTAACACTCTTGTAACTTTTGGAATCATTTCGTCTTACCTTACTTTATTATTCTTTTTTATATAATGCTGGCATAACATATCTATACTTGCACTCTTCTCTTTTTAAAGATTCAGAGTGACCAATGAAAAAGAAGCCCTTGGGAGTAGTTAGATTATAAAACTTCTCAACAAGGGTTTTTCTTGTTGGATTGTCGAAATAAATCATAACATTCCTGCAAAATATAGCGTGAAATTGCTTTTTGAAAGGAAAATAGGTATTCATCAGATTAAAACGGCGATAAGTAACTTCCTTTTTCACAGCTTCAATTACTTCATAATTGCCTTCAGGGCGCTTTTTAAAGTATTTTTTTACTAGTTTTTCAGGAAGGTTCTTTACTCCTTCTTTTTCATAGATACCGGCTCTTGCTGTGTTCAGTGCCTTCTCAGAAATATCAGTGGCTAGCACTCCCGCGTTCCAACGAGAATAATCAGAACCGAGAAACTCCATCAACAGCATAACGAGAGTATAAGGTTCTTCACCGCTCGAGCATCCGGCACTCCAAACCCTTATATCATACTCTTTTGCTGCTTTTTGTCGTTCAACTATTTCAGGTAATGCTTTTTCTAAAAAAAAATTAAAATGATCGTTTTCCCGATAGAAAAAAGTATGATTAGTGGATATGCTGTTTGCGAGTTCGCTCAAAGCTTGTCCCGTTTTGTCCTTGCTAACATATTGATAATACTCATGAAAGCTCGTGAATCCTTCCCGGCGAAGTATTTTCTGCAAGCGTCCCATCACTAGGTTTCTTTTTTCTTCGGTTAGATTAATACCAATATTATCATATACCAAATCACGCAACAGGGCAAATTCTTTTGGCTGGATCTCGACCCAGTTATTGGGCACAATCTCTTTGATATTCGATTTGTCCATTATGTATTCTAATTCTCCATAACAGGTTTTTCTTCATCGTAAAGAAGTTTAAATAAATTTATCATAACCTTCACTTTTTGTCCATCTTTGCCGATTCCTTGTATATATCGGCTTTTAGCTCCTTTGTTAGTCTGCGGGGGAGGTGAAATTTTATCTTCGGGGATGCTTAATACCTCAGAAACCTCATCAACAATTAGTCCAACGTGGACATTATTAATACTTGTAACGACAATGCAAGTCTTATCAGTATATTCCTTCTCGTCGATGTGAAAGCGGAGACGAACATCAATAACGGGGATAATATTACCTCTAAGATTGATTATACCTTTAATATATTTCTTGATATTAGGCACAGAAGTAATCTTTTGGATACTAATAATTTCATTAATATATTTAATGTCGATGGCATAATCCTCATTACCGATGCGAAAAGTGAGAAATTTGTCCTTTTGAGTGTCTTCGTCCTCGATCAACTGGAGTTGTTTTAATTCATCTAGCTTCGAGTTGACGCTATCTTTTTCGATTATTTGTTCTTCCATATTCATTTTATAAGCCACAAGTAATTTTGAAGAATAAACTTTTTTATTATTAGTTTTGTAATACTTTAAATTATGCAGGCTGAAATAGTTTAGGATGCTCCGCCATATTGATTAGCCCTTCAATATCCAAAATCAAGCCGATACCTCCATCGCCAAGAACCATACAACCTGTGATGCCCTCCACCTTACCAATATAATTTGACAAAGCCTTAATAACTGCTTGCTGTTGTCCAACAATTTCGTCGGCAAAGAGACATGCTTTTCTTTCTCCTGCCTCGACGATGATTAGAATACCGCTCGACAGGTCCACGCTGTCGGCTTCTTCATTGAAAACTTCGTGAAGACGGATAACCGGCAAAATCTCTTCGCGCACCTTTACAACTTCCAGCCCGTCCATAGTAACTGTTATCGCCTCTGCGCTAGGGCGAAACGACTCTCTGATAGCTAAAATTGGAAGAGCGTAAATCTCCTCGCCAAGTCTAATTATCATTGCTTCCATTATTGCCAAAGTCAGTGGGATTCTCAAAGTAATCTTCGAGCCTTTGCCATATTGGCTTTGAATGTCCACTGAACCGCGAAGCTTTTCAATATTTTTTCTAACAACGTCCATTCCGACGCCTCTGCCCGAAATATCGGTTACTTCTTTAGCAGTCGAGAAGCCAGCTTCGAAAATAAGCAGGAAAACCTCTTTGTCAGACATATTCTCTGGCTCAGTCCTTAAAATACCTTTTTCCTCAGCTTTTCTAATCAGAGCTTCCCGGCTCATGCCAGCGCCGTCATCTTCGACGCTAATTATTATTTCATTGCCTTCGTAAGCGGCACTCAATTTTACCGTGCCTTCTTCTGGTTTGCCTTTTTCGCGACGATCTGTAGGCGATTCCACCCCATGGTCAATAGCGTTCCTTAAAATATGCACAAGAGGGTCGGAGATCTCATCAATAACGTTTTTATCCATTTCTGTTTCCTGTCCGGAAACGAGTAAATTAACCTTTTTCCCCATTTTAATAGTAACATCACGCACGAGCCGTTTCATTTTATTAAATAAGCCCTCGAGAGGCATCATACGAATTGACATCGAAATCTCTTGCAAATCGCGAGTAATTTTGTTGAGCATATTCGCCGATTTTGCGAAGTTAGGAAGATCTAAGCCGCGCAGGTCAGGATTTCTGGTTACCATTGTCTCTATTGTTATCAGTTCACCGACCATATCAAAAAGGCGGTCAATTTTCGAAGTTTCGACGCGAATATCCTTTTTTTGCATCTGCGGCAGGGTTGCTGCTGTTTGCTGTGTTTCTTTTTCTTTGGGTGGCTTTATTTGCTTAGTTTGTGTACCTGGTGAGCTAGGTTCTATCGATTTCTGTTCTGTTGGTTTTGATTCTATTGCGATTGCATCAGGTGTTTCATGCTTGCTCGATTCATAACTGTGCTCTCCATCAAGATGTCCAATTTTTTTAGCTTGGATATCGTAATCTTCAGACGATATACTTTGTTGTGGCTCATCAACCTTTAATTCAAACACGTCATCGGGTCTCTGTTGATTACCGCCAGTGAGAGCAATTTCTGAAAGACGGTTGCGGAGTGACCCTATATTGCTAAGTAGCACTGTAATAATCATCTCTTCGACATCAAGATCTTTTTTGCGTATCGAATCGAGAATTGTTTCCATCTCCATAGCCACTTCTTCGACGATGCTAAAGCCCATAAATCCGGAGTTACCTTTCAAGCTATGGATAGCTCCAAAAGTGTCCAGAACGAGCTTTTCGTTGTCCGGACTATGTTCAAGCTCAATGAGATTGCTCTCTGCTATATCGACTAATTCATTAGCGTCATTTAGATATTGCTGAAACATTTCGTCGCCAAGCAACAAATCTTGAGTAGAGCTTTCTAAGGGTTGCTCTATGCTTGCTTGCCGGGATTCTTCTTTGAAATCTTTATTGGCATCCAGACTAAATTCTTCGCTCATTTCGACAGGAGAAGCATCAATATCGGTGGTTTCCGCAACAGTACTTTGCCTTTGCTCAGCTTGAACAAAAGCTAAATCAGAAGAATTCTTCACAGTATCAAGGGCATCACGTATTATTAATATCATATCCTCTGCTTCTTCGGCGCCAGATTGATCAGTAAACTCCATACTCACGCGCTCAAGTAGAGAACGAAGAAAATCAAAGGTCTGATAAATAACTGTTATCGTATCTTCGCTTTGTTTGCGGTTTTGGCGGCGCATTATATCCAGCAGGGTTTCTGCCTCGTGGGTTACTTTGTTGATGATGCGCATATCGAAGAAGCCGGATAGTCCTTTCAATGTGTGAAACACCCTGAAAATGGCATTTACCGATTCTGAATTATCTTCAGCTCGCAAATCTTCAACTATTGGCTCGTTCGTGTCTAAAGAATCGAATGCTTCAGATACGAAGGAACTAAGCATTTCTCTTGTTTCTTGGTCAATTTTATGATTGCTTTCTTCACTCATCGGATTTAATATTATTTTGTCAATTATTTACAATAGATTATTTACAAAAACATAAATATAAGTAATTTATTTTAGATATTTTTGCTTATCTAAAAAATTCTTTTTATTTATAAAAAATGCAAAAAGCAATATTCAAGCCAAATCCCAATCGGTCATATCTTTCCATTTTTCACTTCTAGTAAGAGAATATTGTAGAAAAAACTCGAAAATATTATTTGAAACCCTAATACTATTAATGCGAAAGAAGCTATGGCTATGCGCATTGTTGATGTTATTTCCATATCCCAAAATGTTTTATTAAACCAGCTAATTACGAGAAACAATCCGAGTAAAAGTCCTGTAATGAGCATCAAGCTTCCAGATATAATGCCTATCTCAAGAATATTTTTATTTAATATCCTTTGGATTATTGGGTTAAGTGGAATAAGGTTCTCATGCACGGCAAAAGTTTTTGAAAAAATAGCAAAGACAACTGCTTGAAACCCTATCAGCACTGCAGCAACGGCATAAACCATTGTGTGGATGTCAGGGCTATCCTTTTTGAAAAAAAATATCATTAAACTTAAAACCAAACCAATAGCCATGAGCACAACTCCAGGATAGAAAAACACCCAGCGTGGCGAATAAATCAACAAGAATCGGAGATGTCGCCAACCATCGCGAAATGAATTTAGATGTGGCTTGCCCTGGCGACCATCTGGATGCAACACTATTGGCACTTCGGCTATTTTCTTTTTTGTTAAAGTTGCCTTGACAATCATTTCGCTTGCAAACTCCATCCCAGAAGCCACTAAATTTAGTTCATTGAAAGCAAGTTTGGTTATTCCGCGCAAGCCACAATGAAAATCGCCGACTTTACTTTGAAAAAACAGCCGCCCTACCCACGAAAGCATAGGATTACCAATGTATTTATGTAAAAAAGGCATTGCCTTGGGTTCGATTTCGCCAGAAAACCGGTTACCAATGACCAGATCGTATCCTTGTCTCATTTTTTCTAAAAGTGGCATAATCTTAAGAAAATCATAGCTATTGTCGGAATCTGCCATTATGATAAATTTTGCTCGTGCTGCTTCAATTCCTGCTATCAATGCAGAGCCATAACCTTTTTTATTCACAATGATGATTCTTGCGCCTGCTCTTTTTGCTATCTCGACTGAGTTGTCGCTGCTACCGTTATCTGCAACGATTACTTCGCCTTTTACATCATTCTCAGCCAAAAATTGCAATGCTTTTTCAACACAAATAGCAACTGTTTCTTCCTCGTTCAAACAAGGCATTACAATAGAGAGTTCGAGAATGTTTATATTTGGGTTTTTCATTATTGATTAATCAGCAATTTTATCAGAGAATTCTCTTTTTTGCAGTTTTAATACCCCTGGCAATGCCCAAAGAGATACGTTTCATCTCATTTTCAATATAAATAATTCTTTGTCTTGCTATTTCAAAGTTTGGATTAATCTGCAAAGCCCTTTGGTAACATTCAATTGCCTTTTGAGGATCGCCAGCCAAGTAATAAGAACTACCCATATCCGAATATATTTCAGCATCATCAGGAGTTATTTCAGCAATCTTCTTAAAGGTTTCTGCAGACTTTTTGAAGTTTTTTAAATCATAGTATATTACTGCTATTTTTTTCAAAATCCCGATATTTTTATTATCAAATTCATAAGCATTATTATAATCTTTAATGGCTTCAAACGGTTGGTTCGATGCGTTATAAGCATCACCTCTAATAATATAAGCTTCAACATTATTAGGATCAGTAGCAATGATGTTCGTGCATAAATCAATAGCTTTTTGAAAATTTCCCGACTTAATTGCTATATTTATAAGGAGCTTTTCTGATGTTGCCCTGTTTCTATTAAGCTTAAAACTTTTATGAGCGTAAAATTCTGCTTCTTCATATTGACCTAAATACATATATGCTTCGCCCAAGTGGTAGGTAACAGTCCATAGATGTTTTGGATTCAAATTTTTTAAAACAAAACTCAAATCATTGATAGCATTTTGATATTGGTTTAAAGAAATAAAAACTTTAGCTCTATCCTCATATAACAATTCATCATCTGGAGCGATTTTTATAGCGCTTGTGTAATCATCAATAGCCTGCTGATGTTTGCCCATACTAAAATATGCAACAGCACGCCCCATATAAGCACTTTTCTTATCGGATGCTTTTCGAATTGCTTGCGAGTAAACTTCGAGGGCTTTTTCGTATTCATTATTGAAAATATAAGCGTGAGCAAGAAGTATATGCGCGCGCGTTTTATTCGGTGATTTTTTTATAACATCAGTCCACAAGCTAATAGGGGTGTCCCAAATTGTATTTCTATAGAAAGTAAAGGCACCATTTATTAATGCCCAGGTAACAAGGGCATAAGCCGCTATTTTTATGTGTTTTTCTTTGATATGGCTGAAGATAATCGATACTAAAAACACCGAAAAACCGAGCATTGGCAGATACATTCTATGTTCGAATATTATATCTTCGATGGGGATAAATGTCGATTCCACCGATAAAGTAAGATATATCCAAACAATACCAAATGCTGCTAGACGGTTCTTTTTAAATAAGAAGTAGCTACCAGTAAGCACTGCAAGATGAAGTATTAACGGGAGGATAACCCTCAGGTCAAGAAAGGTTGTTAGCAGATGCCAATCGTAATCAAAATTCTGATTATATGGAAAAACGAATAGTTGCAGGTATTTGACAACAACAAGAAATTGTGTGATGAAATAGGTATAATTGGTGATTTCTTCACCAAAATAACTTTTTTTCACGCCAAATAATTGCTTGATACCAAGCATTTCTACACCAATATATATGGCTAGACCGCCGGCAACTAATAAAATCAATAAATGATACAATTTAATACGAATCTTCTGGTGGAAAAAGAATTCATTGATAACTAACAGCATTACCGGAGCAGTAAAAATAATTTCTTTTGTAAACGTTCCAATTCCGAACGAAAAAAAGCATAAAATATAGAATAATGATTTTTTTGTTCTATTATCACTCAACCGGGCTTTCAAAAAAATATATACTGTTAGAAGATAAAACATTGTTGCAAAAGACGAAAGACGCTGATAGATATAAGTAACTGATTGCGTCATAATGGGATGTGTGATAAAAATCAATGCTGCAAGGAAAGCCACAAGTTTTGCATATTTTGAAATTGGGTTGTCGCGAAGAACAGGTGATTTCAATAATAATTGCAAGATCAGCCAAACTAAGAGGGTATTAATAAAATGAACAGATAAATTAAAAACAAAATAGCTTGTAAGATTCATTTCCGAAAAATGATAATTAACTGCAAAGGAAAGCAAGGTCAAGGCTCGCAACCGTCCCAACTTAACAATCTCCATCGGCTTGTCGAGTTGTTTAAATTCGGGAAAATCTGTCCACAATACGTCATCGAACTGTGGCTGGTTGTCGAAAATATTTGAATATATCAACAAACCAACTATGAACAGTATGACCAAAAAAACAGCGTTAATCCAATATTTTGATTGCATAAGCTCTTCAAAGTTGATTGTCAATTCTCTATCAGATTTCTTTATTTCTTTTTCCTTAGGCTTAGGTTTAGGCTCAGATATTATTTCTTGAGATATCTTGTTTTCGCTTGTCGCATTCTTTTTTCGTATAATGTAATTTTTCTGTTTCATAATGGAATAAGTAACTATGGCGAAACATACTATAACAAAAATAACGAAAAATATTAATAGTTAACAATTATATATAATAATTTAAAAAAATAGGAATTTATTTCTATATCCCAAATTTATTATGGCTGATAATAAATTAAATTATTAATGTGAGTAATAAACTAGTGCTCAATGGAAAAATAAATAATTTGTTTTTTGGCAAGTTTTTTGTTTAATTAGGGCTGTGTTTAATGTTTATTATTGTTGTTTTATGGCAAAAAAATTTACTTTTCGGCTCGAACCTTTACTTAGGATACGCTCGCACAAGCAAGAAATGGCTAAGCAAAGTTTGATGCAGATCATTAGTTTAAGGCAAAGCAAAGAAACAGAAATTGCAGAAAAAATAGATTATTGTACGCAACTATTAAGGCAAAAAGCTGTCTCATCGCGTGCTAACGAGCTTCAATCTATGGTTTTTCACATCGAATTCGTTGAAAACCAGATAAAAAACTTGCTGAAAGAAAGAGCTCAAATACTTGAAATTGAACAAATTAAACGAGAAGCATATAACAAAGCGAAAAAAGAAGAAAAAATATTGTTTAAATTAAAAGAAAAGAAACAATCGGAATACAATCAATTAATCAATAAAGAAGAGATACTTTTATTGGACGAAATTGCCATCAGAAATTTCATTCATCAAGAGTCATAGCATTATGGAAGCGAGAAACCTAATAATAGCGGCTGTTGTTACTGCTACAATTATGACTTTGATAATACTTGCCCTTGTGGGTATATTTAAGTATTATCCTGAATTTTATGGTTTGCAACCCAATAGAAAATCAACGCTAGAAGCTGAAAAGAAAATTGTATATGTCGAGCCATCTATTCAATTATCCAGTCAAGAATTCGATGAAATGCAAAATCGAATTTTAAAAATTGATGTGCTGAGGGAAATTAAGAAAAAAAACGAATCAAACATAAAATTACTAAAAGATTCTTTAAAAAGCATTGGTAAATCTTTTGAAAAAGAGCGAATTACTGCAAAGCAAATGAAAGATAGCATTACCAAACGCAACGAACATTCACTTGTTTTGCTCGATTCCATTACCCGGCTTAATGATCTAATAACCAATCGAACCAAGCAATTGAAACTTTGCGAAAAAAAAGCCAAGGATATGGAAAGTATTATGGAAGTTAAGCTGGATTCATTGGAAAAAAAGAATTTCCAGATGTTTGCGAAAATATACGACAATGCCGGTCCTGCCGTGGTTGCGAGAATTTTAGAAAGAATAGATGAACGAGATGCAGCAATCATTTTAAAGAATATGCAGAAACGCAAAGCTGGCAAGGTTCTTGATGCTATGAACCCGGAACAATCGGCGGCTATACTTTTGCTTGGAATAGTAAAATAAACCGTAAACGATTTAAATTTTTAAGACTATACAAGCACAACGCTTAGTAAAAACAAACACGCAGGATGCGCTAATGATAAGTCAATTCTCTAATTCACAAGGATTACAGAGGGCAGGCTCTAAATCCATAGTTAATGATAAGGCTAAGAAGAATTCTGATAGCTCTTTCTTTAATTCAAGTATTGGTAAGATACTAAATTCATTAAGTAATGGCAAAGCAAAAAAAATCGAAATAAACAGAGGTGAAAAAACGACAGAAGAAACTGATGATAGCTTCGATTTGATTAAAATCTTTGCCTTCCAACCTATAAAACAAACTGAAATTGGGGATCCTCCTCAAAATAAAATTATTAATAATGAGAATAACAACAATATTTTACTTGTACAAAACAAGATTTTAAACGGGAATAACATCTTAAAAAAAGAAATACCATTAATTGCAAAAAGTAAAAGTTTAAACGAAGATAAAACCCTTATCAATAATAAAGAAAATTCAACTCAAAACAGTGGAAATCCTGAAAAATCTGCATTAAACAATAAGATAAAAAGGATAGATGATTTTCTTTTTAAACTTACGAGTGAGTTAGATGAAAAAATAAATAAGAATGAAATCAAGAATTACATAATAAGAAATATTCCTGAAACAGAAAAACTTGCAGTACAAACTAAAAATGATACTGAAGAAGAAAAAAAGTTAAGTAATAAACTACAAACAGATGCTAACATTAATACAAAACAGGTAATTAGCTTTGTAAACCTGAGAGCAGCTAATACTCTCGATAATTCATTCAATCACAACATTTCCCAATCAGGATTACCTAAAAGCGGGCTTGAAACTAATTTCAGCGGCGATCGTTTGAACAAGACTATTCCGGCTAATAAAAACTTTTCGGCTAATAAAAACTTTTCGGCTAATAAAAACTTTTCGGCTAATATAAGCAGCCAGAAGCTCATATCACAACAAAACTCGAAAGCTACGGATAACAGAATTAAGAAAGCAAAGACAGAATATTCTTTTAATTCAGAATCTGCAGCTCAAACTCACAAGTCCGTTCTCGATGCACAACAAACAAAAAAATCTGAAACAATTCTACAATCCAAGAACACTGTTAATAATCAATTTAAACCAAATGAAAATAATATTTCCAAATCGACTTTTGATTACGTTAATAAGAATGAAGTTAAGATACAAGCAAATAAAACAGACAACAATAGGCAAGTAGATACTGGTAATAAGCAACAAATTGTCAATTTCAAGGGAGTTTCAAAAGGAAATGAACAATTGGCTGATTTGAGCAAGCAAAACCGAATCGACAAGTTTCTAGCAAAAATATCTGATGAGTTGGTAACAAAAGTAAATTCTAGCGAAATTGAGCAAGTTCTTGAAGAAAGATTTTTTTTAGCAGATAAAGAAGCAATTTTGGCTAAAATTAACAATACATCTAAATCCAAGAACAAGATATTTAATGTTGACAATAATTTTAAAGATTTTACGGAAAGTCAAGCTCCCAAATTTGAACGAAAAACCCTTTTCCACGAAAAGGCTGCTGTTCCTATCGTAAAAAATAAGTATTCGGCAGTATCCTTAGAAGAAAATATTAAAATTGATAACAACAATAAACTTAGAATTTCATTTGCCAAACAAGAGCCATTATCGGGCAACAAGACAACGGCTCAAATTAGTGATGCTAATAATAACCTAAAGAAAGAAAAACTTACAAAATCAGCCACAGAAAAATATGAGAAACAATCTGAATATGACTCGACAAGAAAGAATCTATCAACAAACGGCAACACATTCTTAAATTCCGATACAGGCAATTTTGGAAAGGGACAAAGCTTCAAATCTGCCGATTTTGAACAAAATACGACAGAAAATCAACTTATTCCAAACATCAGACTTGAGGATTTCGATAAGACAACATTGAAAATGGTTAGAAATTTACCCGAGCAAGGCATACAAAATGCCAAATTAATTTTACAACCCAAATCGCTTGGTACGGTATTTGTAAAAATCTCGGTAAAGGATAAAAATGTTCAATTAGATATTAAAACCGAGACACAGGAAGCAATGAAGAGCATCGAAAACCAATTACCTGCTTTGAAGGAAAAACTAGCTCAACAAGGTTTGACGGCAGACAGGGTTGATTTGAAATATAAAGGAACAGATAATAATTTTGCCGAAAGAGACAATTATGCACAAAATCAAAGTGGTGCTAAGCAGGATAAAGAGACAAGGCAACAATACCTGAGATCTTTTGCTTCTGCGAACCAATCAATAGCAAATAACGAACATTTTGACGAAATATACAATGTAAAAAATTGGGGGAACTACATTGAAGAATTACAACAAAGGGGAGTTCAACAAGGAGGTTGATATGTTTCAGGGTATCTCAGGGGCAAACGATAAAGCTTTTGGCTCGTCTGCCGAGCAGGAAAAATCTAAAGACATCGTAGGGAAAAACGAGTTTTTAAAACTGCTCACATTTCAATTGAGAGAGCAAAATCCTCTCAATCCATATAATAACCAAGAATTTGCTGCACAACTAGCACAATTCTCCCAGCTTGAGCAGATGATAGACATCCGTTCGCTGATGGAAGAGCAAGTTGCTGCTAATAAAATTCTTTCAGAAACAATTTCAAACACTGCACTGTCGGGAATGCTCGGTAAATATGCAAAGGCTTACAGTAGCAAGATCGAGTATAATGGCGTTGATCCTGTTAAGATAGGTTATAATTTAAATTCAAATGCAGCTAAAGGCAATTTGACAATTAAGGACGAATTTGGTAATATTGTTAGAAATTTTGAGCTTACCGGCACGCAATTGAGTAGTGGCGAACACAAACTCGATTGGGATGGTCAAATGAACAACGGCGATATAGCTCAAGCAGGCAAATATACATTCGAGGTTCAAGGCTATGATGCTTCGGGCAACAAGTTCAGCGCAGACAATTTTGCTTATGGAAGAATTGATGCTGTAAGATTCAAATCTGATGGCACTTATCTCGTCGTTGGGGGTATGGAAGTGCCACTTAATGCCATCACTGATATTACAGCGTCTTAAACAGATAATTAACAAATAAAATAAATAATACTCATTGATAAAAATTGAAAGGAGGTGAAAACAGTGCCGGAAATTGAGGGCGTTTCATTGCCTTTTCTGCCAATTGGCGGCGTCGAAGAACTTCGCAAACCGGTCAGTCATCAGGGAATAAAACAAATTGATGATAGCTTTGGTAGAATTTTCGACGAAGAACTTCGCAAGCTGAAATTTTCGGCTCATGCTCGCTCACGACTCATTAGTAGAGAAATGGATATTTCTCTCGAGGAGTTGTCCCGGCTCGAAAATGCTGTGGATAGAATTGAGGAAAAAGGGGGAAACGGTGCATTGGTGCTGCTCGACAACCGCGCTTTTATCGTAAATGTTCCTAGCCGAACCGTGATAACCGCTGTTGATAATACGCAGTTAAAAGAAAATGTTTTTACTAATATCGACTCAGCAGTTTTTGCTTGAGAAATAATTGAAATAACGGAGTTGGACCATGTCTGACAATCTCAAATCTTGGGCTGGAGACTCCGCTTGGAAAGATTCCGAACGACAGACGAATCTTTCAAATCTGTGGAAGGAATCCGCAGAATAATTTTACATGGAAGTAACTTTTTTATTTATAACCACGGAGGGTTAGATATGGCTTTAGCGCGTTCTCTCGCTATAGGGGCGGGGGCTTTGCAAGCTCAACAGCAATTATTTGACGTTGTGTCAAACAATATGGCAAACGTCAATACCTTGGGCTTCAAATCAGGTTCCGTCAGTTTTACAGACCAATTGAATCAAACAATCACTCATGGGAAATCACCCGATAGCATTGCTGGCATTGGTGTCGGAGGTGTTGACCCAAAACAACTCGGCTTAGGCGTCAAAGTAGGCGCTATCAGAAACGATATGTCTCAAGGAGCAATCGAGGGCACAAATCGCCCTTTGGATATGGCTATACAAGGCGAAGGTTTTTTCGTTTATAATATGAATGGACAAGAGCTTTATTCGCGTGCTGGGGCTGTTTCAAGAGACAAGAATGGTTTCTTGGTGGACAGTGCAACAGGGGCTTATTTGCAAGGCTATAACCTTGAAACTGACGCAAGAGGCAGAACTGCCAAGGACTCTGAAGGTAATAATGTTCTTGTCAGAAAAGCTGAGAACCTTCAAATTGCAAACGATATTATTTCACAGCCAAGCCAGACGCAAAATGTGTCTGTTACTGGAAATCTTAATGCAGGAATGTTAGTTGGTGAATCGAAAACCACGAGTATTAAGATTTTCGACAATGTTGGCACTGCTCGCGATTTGGAGATTACGTTCACCAAATCGGCTAACGCAAATGAATTTGCCGTTACGATGAATATTCAAGGCAAAGCGATTACCCCTAGCTCGAGCACAGTAACTTTTAATGCAGACGGCACTCTCAATAGTCCACTTTCGTTTTTGGTAACAGCACAAAACCTAAACACTGCTCTTGGAGGAAATGTGTTTGATGCTACGACGCCGAAAAATATTAATATTAAGCTCGCTGATACTGGTAATTTACTTGGTGGACTAACGCAATTTTCAGGACCAAATTCGGCAACAACAAGCGCACAAGATGGATATGCTGCGGGATCCTTGAATTCGCTTTCGGTGGACTATACAGGAAAAATATGGGGCACTTTTACAAATGGACAATCAGAAGCTCTCGGGCAAACCGTTCTTGCCAAGTTCACTAATCCCGGTGGGCTTGTGAAAGAAGGTAGCAATTTTTACAGGAATTCGCCTAACTCGGGTTTGGCTTATCTTGGCACTGCAGGTGAGGTCTTCCCGTCCACTTCTATTGCCGGTGAAAGCATCGAACATAGCAATGTGGAGCTTACGACTGAATTTACAAAAATGATCGAGGCACAACGAGCTTACGAGACTGCTGCGAGAATTATAACCGTTATGGATCAAATCCTCGCTCAGGCTACAATTCTCAAGAGATAATAGTTGTATAGTCAAGTATTTTTATATAATAATATTAAAATATTGCGACTATCTTATTAGCAGCATTATTTCAAACAGACAAAAATGTCTGTCCTACTAAATCCAGAAATTTCAAGTAGGTCAGGTATTTTTGTCTTTTTTTTTGTTTGAAACCGATAATAGTGATAGTGCCTCCCATTCAGTTACACCCTTAGGATAAACCTCATTAGGTTCAATCAAGGCTTTGAAAGTTAATGATTTCTTGATATCTTTAGCAAGATATTGATTTTTATCATAATTGTCTAAGAAAGATTGATTATTAGTCACCTTGAAAATACCATAAAATTTACCATCTAGAATACTATCTGCAACATTCTGCTGTAAATAAAATACAATAAAATCTCCTTTTCTCAACCTCTGAATGTCAGAAATCATACTTATTCAATTGTTTTCGGCACTATACTTCAAAACAGTATTTTCAGAATCGGTGAAATCAATTCTTTTATCTTTTGCACCTGTTCCAACAAATGAATATTCAAGGTGAAATTTGAAAGTAGTAGCATCTACAATAAATACATGTGTTGTTGCCATATTGAATTAAACAGTTTTCTTTTTGATTTTTTTAAATAAAAAAATATATTCGTGTTTAAAAATATAAAAACCTCCAACAAGAGCTCTGTAACGCCATAATTCCTTCTGATTCATTTTGCCTCTAGTATCTTCAAAATTTTTGACAATAGTAGCTTTCAGTTGGAAGTCAAAATTCAAGAATTCCTGCATAGTATAAAAAGCAAGAGGTATCCATTCTCCATTTGTATATTTATCCCCGATTACTAAAACACAGTATCTATTGTGTTCTAGTATGCGGTTAATCTTAGCAATAAGAATTTTCATTCTATTTAAAAAATCATTAATAATCAATGAGTTAGATAAATCATTAGGATTATCGCTGAATTTTATAATATCCCAATATGGAGGATGTAAAATAACAAATTGAACTTGATTAATCCCTATCCTTTCAAATTCCATTTCGTAGTTTACATTCAAACTATCAGCAACAATAATGTCTATGTGAACATCTTTAGAGAACAATCCTTTTTCTGATTCAATATTTTTTTTAGCTATTTCAGCCACTTCGGGTTGTATTTCGATCCCAATACCGTTTCTTCCCAACCGTTGACATTCAATTAAAGTAGTTCCACTACCTAAAAATGGAGCGAGTACCCACTCACCTTGTTTTGTAAATCTTCTTAATAATTGATTTGGAATTTGTGGAATAAAATTACCCCAATAGCCAGCATTATGAATACCAGAATTATCTCTCTTTTCTAAAATCCATAAACTATCTGTTATAATATCATTGTATTCTTTTCACCTATGCAGGTTTATATCGTTAAGTTTGCTAGTCTTTTCTTCAGATAATGCTTTGATTAATCTTTGAATATAATATTGTGTTCTTTCTAAACTCTTAGTTTCGGAAATCTGATCTATTTTTGAACGAAGATATTCTGCATTAATTTTAAACGAATTACCGTTCTTGTCTATTTCTAAAAAGCCATTCTCATCAGGAACTAAGCCCCGGAGTATTTCAAATATTCTGCGTATTTTTGATTTAATGATTATCAAATCATCTTGATCAGCAAGCTCCTTCAGAATATCATAAATTCTATATTCCTTGACTGTCACAAAAGTTTGTTTATTAAAAATTGCTAATAAGTTTTTTATTGTGAAATAAACACTTAATTCTCTGGAAATGCAGTATACGAAATTATCCAATTAATTACAAAAACCTTTACTGTTTTTATAAAGACGCCATAGTTTGATTTGTCAATGTTTTTTTAAGAACACCTGAAAGCAAATAATTGTTTTCCAATTCCGTCAAATAACATATAATATTATGCTATTCGGCATATTTATTGTTTTAATATTAAGTATTTTAGAAATTAATAACGAGAAGAAATAATATGGAAGGAAGTTTCTCAAATAGAGTGAACGAAGTTATACGGCTTAGTCGCGAGGAAGCAATTCGGCTGGGACATGATTATATAGGAACTGAGCATTTGTTACTTGGCATCATTCGCGAAGGCGAAGGTATAGCCATTAGAATTCTAAAAAATCTTGGCTGCGACCCTCTTAAGCTCAAAAAGAATATAGAAGATACTGTCAGACCCAGTACTTCGACAATAACTATTGGCAACATTCCGCTTACTAAACCAGCTGAAAAAGCATTAAAAATCACATATCTCGAAGCAAAGTTGTATAAATCAGATATCATTGGCACCGAACATCTTTTGCTGTCTTTGCTTAGAGACGATGAAAATACAGCTGCCAATGCTCTGTCGAAATTTGAGATTAATTATGATGCAGTTCGCCGGGAGCTTGACAACATCCTTGGTGGGAGACAAGGGGCAATCCACAATATCCCCGGTGGAAAACAGGTGGCTGTTCCCAGTTATGGTTTTACTCCGAGACAGAAGCTATTAAGTAAAGAACACATAAAGACACCCGTTCTCGATAACTTTGGTAGAGATATAACAAAGCTTGCTTTGGAGAAAAAGCTCGATCCTGTCATTGGCAGACAAAGAGAAATTGAACGTGTTACTCAAGTGCTATGCCGCAGGAAGAAAAACAACCCCGTTCTGATTGGCGAGCCAGGCGTTGGCAAAACTGCTATTGTCGAAGGGTTGGCAGACAGGATTGTCAACCGCAAAGTGCCACGATTGCTGTTTGATAAAAGAATCGTTTCTCTTGATATTGCTTCGCTTGTTGCAGGTACAAAATACCGTGGCCAGTTTGAAGAGCGAATGAAAGCCGTGATGAACGAACTGGAAAAGGCAAAAGATGTTATTCTGTTCATCGATGAACTCCATACCATTGTGGGCGCAGGTGGGGCTTCGGGCTCGCTCGATGCTTCCAATATGTTCAAACCAGCATTATCGCGAGGCGAATTGCAGTGCATTGGTGCTACTACACTTGACGAATATCGGCAATATATCGAAAAAGATGGCGCCCTCGATAGGCGTTTTCAAAAAATAATTATCGATGCCCCTACTTTTGATGAAACTGTTGAGATACTTGAAAACTTGAAAGTCAGGTATGAAGACCATCACAACGTAAAATATCCAACCGACACGATTAACTCTTGTGTCCGTTTTTCATCAAGATACATCACAGATAGAAGCTTCCCCGACAAAGCTATCGACGTGATGGACGAAGTCGGATCACGGGTCCATCTTTCAAATATTATTGTACCAAAAAATATTACTAAGCTTGAAAAAGAAATCGAAGATATCCGGCTCGACAAAAACAATGTTGTCAAACAACAGAACTTTGAAGAAGCTGCGCGACTTCGCGATATTGAAAAACGACTCTTGCAAGAACTGGATATCGCCCAAGCGGAATGGGATTTGAAATCGAGCGAGACATTCTATCCTGTTTCCGAAGACGATGTGGCTGATGTTGTTGCTATGATGACAGGAATTCCGGTAAACAGAATAGCTGAATCTGAATCGAACAAACTTCTCCAAATGCCCGATCTATTGAAAAAACAAGTTGTCGGACAAGACGAGGCAATCGAGCATCTTGTCAAAGCAATTCGCAGAGCTCGGGCAGGCTTGAAAGATCCAAAACGACCTATTGGCTCGTTTATGTTCCTTGGTCCGACAGGCGTTGGTAAAACCGAGCTTGCCAAAGCGCTTGCCAGAGTAATGTTTGAAAGCGAAGATGCTTTGATTAGAATTGATATGAGTGAATATATGGAGAAATTCTCTGTTTCGCGTTTCACCGGAGCGCCTCCCGGTTATGTCGGATACGAAGAAGGTGGGCAACTAACTGAAAAAGTGCGACGCAAGCCATACAGCATTGTGCTTCTCGACGAAATTGAAAAAGCACACCCAGACGTTTTCAATATTCTCCTGCAAGTTTTTGATGATGGAGTGATGACTGACGGCATAGGCAGAAAAGTCGATTTTAAAAACACTGTCATCATTATGACATCTAATGTAGGCACAAAAGATGTAAAAATGGGCGGTAGAATCGGGTTTTCTTCTATGGACTCTGAAAAAGACGAATACGACCATATAAAATCTACTATCGAAGATTCAATTAAAAGGCTCTTCAACCCAGAGTTCATTAATCGTATCGACGACTTCTTCATATTTAGAAAACTTCAAAAGCATCATATTTACTCTATCATCGACATTCAACTCGATTTTTTGAAGGAACGCTTGAAAGTAAACAATATGTCGCTTAATCTAACGGAAAAAGCCAAAGAGTTCCTTGTTGAAAAAGGATATGATGAAAAATTTGGAGCCAGGCCCCTTCGCCGGGCAATCCAGCATTACATCGAAGACGAGTTGGCTGATGAAATTTTACAAGGTCATCTTCTTAACGGCACTATTGTTACTGCCGATCATGATGTCGAAAACAACAAGCTCAATTTTAGCTATGAAAAACAAGAAACCATAAAAGGAACCAACGAATTGACAATGGATTTCGACCATAAAACTATTGGTAAGGACTCGCCCGACATCGGCAATTTAAACGAAGAAGTTCCCGATTTCAAAAGCGGTAAGAATTAACTTAACCGAAGTATTAAGAAGCCATGAGAATAGCTATCTAACGATAACTACAGGCTTTTGAAACGCTCTGTTTTTCATATAAACGACTAAATGATACTTGCCCGAAGGCAAAGCACTTGTGTTGATATTAACAACATTATCGCCGGGAATAATCCTTTTATTGATAACAGTTTCCGTTGTGCAGCCGCAAATATCTGTCAGAATTAGCTGGATATCTTGTGCTGAAGTAGATTCGAGATTCAATTTCAGATTAATTACATTGCTGGCAGGATTTGGAGCAACAATAATACTAAGCTGTTCTTCTTTAGCTATATTTTCGTCAACTAAATCTGGCTTCACACCGCTACCTCTTAGATTTATCATAATCTCAGAATCAGTTAAAGAGTTAGAAACTAACTTTAATTGATAGACATAGCTTTTCACCTCTTGAGGCGTAAAGCGAATTACTGCTTCCTGGCTTGAATTGGCAGCTATGACGAAAGGTATTGTTATGTTCTGAAACTTGTAAAATTCAGAGCCATTATCTTTGATAGATGCTTCTGTTACGTGTAAATCGGCATTGCCGATGTTTGATATATTAAAGCTCATATCCTTGTAGCTGCCTACATTAACGTTGCCAAACAATATCATTTTATGAGAAACACTTATATTTGGAAAAGGCCCATTGCAAGTTCCGAAAACCTTAATATTGTGCGATTGCTTGTTGTATCCATTTGAAGTTATTTCAAGTTGGGTTTCATAATGAATTATTTCTTTTGGTTTAAAAATAATCGATACCATTTGCGAAGATTTCGCCGGTATATCGAATGGAACGGTTAACCCAGGAACAGCAAATACCCCGTTAAAATCGTTTTTAAAATTAATAGAGCTAACAGATAGAGGCACTTCGCCGGTATTCATTATTTCAAAGGTCTTAATGTCTGTGCTATCAATCCAAGCTGAATCCATTATAATATAATCTTTAGTAACTTCCATAATAGGTTTCTGCTCGAAACCAAAACCGAATACATCGTAATTCCTGTTGGCTTTATTAACGGCATTAGATACAATGTTAAGAAATGCGTCGAAATGGCGTCGAATGTTGGGAGTAAAGCGAACAGAAATTGAAATATCCTTTCCCGGCAAGATATTAACGGGAAGACCTGGGGTAATTAATCCAAAAAAGTTTTTATCTTGCCCAACAAGGTCTATTGAATTGATCACAAGATCGGCATTACCAATATTCTTTATTTTTAATGTTTTTGATTTATATGAATTAACATCAACAGTGTCAAAATCGAGCTTTTGCAGATTGAAAGCAATAACCGGTTTATCTCCTTCCCAAGTTTTAATATAATCAAAATCGCCACTTTCGTTAATATCAAGCAGAAGATTTGTTGGGGGATTAACTATTGTTTTTGTATTAAGATTTTTATTTGGGAAGCGGACAACAATGGAGTCAATATAATTATCATCGCCGAGACCAAAATTGCGAATAAAAGACTGTTGATTGGTGCAATGTCCCAAGCCTGCTTGAATCTCCTGCATTTGGGTTTTATGTCTTGAAAAAACTTTAATTCTTGCGCCAAGTGAACTTTGGTTTGTGCCTTTCGAGGCGGTCAATTTTGTAGAAGTCCATGTTCTTTTATTTCCAATATCGTTTCTAAGCAAGGAAATCCTCATATAAACAAGAATAGTATCTTTGCCATTGATTTTAACGGTATCTCTGACTTGATGGCTGAAAAACAGATCTTGATCGCCATCAAGATCGAAATCAACTGGCTCCATTGAATGTGCTTCTTTAAAGTCATAGACCCCAATAGCTTTCGAGATATCATCGAAATAACCGGTATCGTTTTGCATACATATATAAAGCCGTTCCTGCCCATAAATATTAGCGTCAGGGTAAGCCATTTGCCCAATACATACATCGAGCAAACCATCTCCATTTAAATCAAAAAATTGCGATCCCTGGTCGCCAAGATGCGAGTTTTTTGGAGCGTCGCGGCGGATTCTGTCAAGATCCCAACGAAGCCGATAGCCGTTTTCTTCTCCTAAATTCGTAACAATAGTTGTTCGTCCCTCGTAGTTGTCATAACCGCCGTGAACAAAATCTTGAAGCAGATCCATGTAACCATCATTGTTGTAATCACCTGGGTTGGCTTCCCACTGGCAAAGGTTTTGACCATTGTCGCCCTGCATAGTATGTGCATTATATCCGACATCACGAGCAACATCAGTAAATGTGCCGTTTTTGTTATTACAGAAAAGCGAGCCACCGCTTCTGCAATATGGAGAGGTAAGAATATCCTGCCAACCGTCGTTGTTCCAATCAGTTACGTTTACGCCATACATTGGCTCTGCAACTCTTTCAATTCCAGAATTGCTAATATTAGTGAAACTGCCATCGCCATTGCCTTTAAATAAAAAATCTTTCATCTTATATTCGCCAAGACCAGCAAGATTTGCCGCATAATCGATAAACCATGTTGAGAAATATATGTCAATATTACCATCGTAGTCATAATCTAGAAACGCAATACCTGTGCAGTTAATCAATCCACGAGGAAGGGTATCTACAAATGCAAAATCGTGCAAACCATTGTTTGGCACCATTGTAAAATGTCCTGTGCCATCATTAAGAAGTACTTCTGTTCTGTCGCCAGGGTCGTCGTCATACATTTGCAAGCGGTGGTAATAGATGCTTGTTACTAAATCAATATTTCCATCGTTGTTGACATCAGCTAAAGAAGCTACATCTGTTATTCGATTTGAATTATTGGAATTACGGCTTTTTGCAATACCCGATTCTTCGGTGAAATCAACAAATATTCGTTTGTTAGGACTGTTTTTATCAGGATTCTCAACATTAAGCATTACTCTAATGTGGTTTTTAATCATTCCAACATCGCCACCCCAAAGCAAATCGGGATAATTGTCGTTATTTATGTCAGCAATCCAGATACGAGAACCTTTTACGTCTTGCAATCCGACAGCTTGGGTAACATCAACGAGCCAGGTTTTATCAGGTTTTTGGGAATAAATGGAATTGAATGGGAGAAGAATACAAAACAATAGAATAGCAAGCCAAGCAATAATAAGATTTTTCATAACACTCAAAAAAAGTAAAAAAATTATTTTAATTATTAGATAAAGCAAAATATACGAAAAAACTTCTACGAAATAAAGAATTATTGTTATTTTTGCATAAAAATATTTATTTTTATAATATTTTTAAATATAAATTAATATATTTTGTAGTTTAACTTTTGCTGAAAAATAATTAAGATATTACTATGAAAGATGTTACATTTCGTCAGCGGCTACGCTACTCATTCGATAATCTGATGTCAAAAGGCACTATTGCTCCCATTATGCTACTTTTTACTGTTTCGCTGGTAATGGTACTCCTGCTTTCATTAGTTTTGCTGGCAAGCGGAGTTATACCTGTAGATAGTGGCAGTGTACTTGGAGTAAAAGACAATAACAATATTGGTTTTTTAGATGTGGTTTGGCTTGTAATTTTGCGTGCATTAGATGGAGGAACCATTTCACAAGACCCGATTGTGCCAGGATTTCTGATATTCACTTTTATTACTACCGTCGGTGGTGTTATGCTGCTCAGCGTTTTGATAGCTATTGTCAATAGGGGTGTAGCCCGTAAGTTAGTCGAATTGCGCAAAGGTAAGTCCTTTGTTGTGGAAGAAAATCATACCGTCATTCTTGGCTGGTCATTTCAGATCTTTCAGATAATTTCTGAACTAGTCATAGCAAACGAAAATCAAAAGGGTTTGAGCATAGTCATACTTTCAGAAAAAGACAAGGTCGATATGGAGGACGAAATTCGCTCCAAAGTTCACGATTTTAGAAGTACACGAATTGTCTGCCGAAGAGGTAACCCAATCGATTTAAATGATTTAGAAATAATCAACGTGCACAAGGCTCGTTCTATTATCATATTGGCTCCAGAAAATACCGATCCTGATTCGATGGTTATAAAAACCATTCTTGCAATAACCAATAATCCGAATAGAGTGCCTTATCCTCATAAATACCATATCGTTGCTGAGATTAGAGATCCTCGAAATGTTGGTATAGCCAAGATAGCAGGCAAAGACGAAGTGCAACTTGTAATTTTTGACCATGTCATTTCAAGGATTACAGCGCAGACCTGCCGCCAACCAGGCTTGTCGGTAGTTTTCACCGAATTATTAGATTTCGAAGGCGATGAGATTTATTTTCAAGAAGAGCGAACCATGCTCGGAAAAACTTTTATTGAAGTGCTATTTTCTTACGAAACATCTACTATTATTGGGATTAGACACAAAGACGGGAAGATAGAGCTAAAGCCAAAAATGGACACGATAATTGAAGAAGGCAGCAAGTTGATTGCTATTTCTGAAGACGACGACACAGTGGTTCCCTCCGGTTTAAAAGAATTTAACATTGATCCCGGTGCTATCAGAAAAGCGCCAAAATATATGCCACCAAAGCCGGAAAAAACTCTTGTGCTTGGTTGGAACCGTCGCGCTCCATTGATTATTAATGAATTAGACCTCTATGTATGGCATGGCTCGAAAATTACTGTTGTTTCCAACCATTTGGATGCTGAAAAGGAGCTTTCTTTGAAATGCAGCGATTTGGAGCATCAGACTGTTAGTTTTTGGCAAGGCGATACCACTAATAGACGTATTTTAGACGATCTGAATATCGAACAATACGATCATATCATCGTCCTTAGCCAAACTGAGTTAGACGATGTGCAATCGACAGACGCAAAAACATTAAGCACTTTGCTACATTTACGGGACATTGCAGATTTGAAAGGACATGCTTTTTCTATTGTTAGCGAAATGCTCGACGACCGGAACCGGCAGCTTGCTGAAATAACCCACACCGACGATTTCATCGTTAGTGTTAAACTCGACAGTTTGATGTTATCACAAATATCAGAAAATAGAGAACTAAAAACTGTGTTCGAGTTCCTGTTTTCTGCCGGTGGTCCTGCTATTTATCTTAATCCAGCCGAGCATTATGTCGAACCGGGAAGACCAGTTAATTTTTATACGATTATGGAATCTGCCCGCCAGCAAAACCAAATTGCTATTGGCTATAAAATTGCAAAACATCGCAATAAAACAGATAGCCCCGAGCGACTGCTTGCTTATGGTGTTAATGTTAATCCAAAAAAATCAAATCAAATTTTCTTTGCTGAAGGCGACAAAGTCATTGTGCTCGGCGACAATGAAAGAATGCGTATTTAATTGATTTTTTAAATTTTATGTAAAGAAATAACTGATTAAGCATTATTCTTTAATCATTGTTAAAAGCATTTTAAATCTTTCAATTGCCTTAACGGCGTGAGGAATGTTGGCGGGCATAATAATTGATTGATTGCTATTTAAAGTATGTGGTTGCTTGTTGATGATTATTTCAGCCTTGCCTTCGAGGATTTGCACTAAAGCATCGAAAGGTGCCGAATGTTCGCTTAATTCTTGTCCTTTGTCGAAAGAAAACAAGGTAATATTTCCTTTTGCTTGTTGAATTATTTTTTTGCTAATAATTCCATTTTCGGAGTATTCTATCTTATTTGCAAATTCAAAGCCTTCTGAATGGTTTATTGCGCTTTCCATAAATTCCCTTATACTGTTGATAATATAACTGCACCTATTAGTTTATTAACGAATAAATATAAAATAAATTTTAGTTTATAATCTTATGGCAATCTTTTCGTTTTTGTTTTTGCGTTCAGTTTAATATTGTTTTTTTATATTATAAGGATTTAATGAAGCTCATAAGTCCATTAAGAACTGAAATGAAATTCTCGCAAATGTTTCTCGATTTTTGCGAAGAGAAAGAGTTTTTCAATGATAGATTTCCGATGAACAAATCAATTTTTTCAAGTAGCAATACATTGGAAAAAATTTCCTATGGCAACGTTAAACGCACAAAATTTATTGAAGTAATAGAAAAAAGTTTTGGCAATTTGTCATTAAGCAAAAAACAAAGAGAAAATCTTGAGATATTGACAGAGCCTAATAGTTTGAATATTATTACTGGTCAGCAAGTGGGTTTTCTTGGCGGACCCATATATTCAGTTTTAAAATTGCAAACTGCTGTTTCCATGGCTGACATTCTAAATAAAAAGCACAATGCACTCGCCTTTGTTCCAATCTTCTGGGTTGAAGACAATGACCACGACAATTTCGAAGCATCTTTTATCCATATTTTTAATGAAAAATACGAACCAGTTTCACTAAGTTGTTCTATAGAAAATGATAAAAACGATTTAAGAACCGTTTCTTCAAGGGTTTTCGATAAAGATATTATTTCTATAATAAAAACTATAAAAGAAATATTGCCTGCCTTGATTTACAAACAAGATTTATGTAAAATCATAGAAGAAATCTATCAGCCAGGCAAAAATTGGAGCGATGCTTTCATCGAATTTCTGCAAATAATCTTTGCTGAAAGTGGCATACTCTTTTGCAAATCCTCTGAATTAAGAAAAGCAGGATTATTCAGAGACATTATTCGAATGGAATTGGAAAATCCCGGTAAAAGCAAACTGCTAATCGATAAATCAAACGATTTGATACAAAACAGAGGCTATCATATCCAAGCGAAATCCCGGCAGTTGAACCTTTTCTATATTAATAATGATAAAAGACATAAAATCGAAGCACTTAATAATCAAACGAACACATTAATAATTGACAAAAAACAGTATTCACAGAAAGAATTATTAACAATTTTTGATAATGAACCATCAAGTTTTTCGCCGAATGTAATGTTACGGTCTTTGTGTCAGGATAGCATTTTTCCCACTGCTGCATATATTGGCGGTCCAGCAGAAATTGCTTATCTTACTCAATTGAAGGAAGTTTATAACTTTTTCGACATTTTGCAACCTGCTCGCATAAGCAGGATTTCTGCTACATTCATCGATAAAAAAACTATTAATATTCTGAATGATGAGGGATTGGAGGCAGATTTCTTTTTCATAAATTTACAAGAATTGCAATCGAAATTAAAAAGCATAATGCTCACAGATCTGGATTCGAATACCTTTGATTCGGCATTTGTTGCCATTGAAGCAGCTTTTCAAAAAATAAATGAATATGTTTTGGATATCGACAAAAACCTTGAAAATTCTGTTACTGGAGAAAAAACGAAAATTTTAAAAAGAATGGAGTTTTTAAGAAACAAAGTTGCAAGGCACAGGAAAAAAAGCAATTTGGACAAGTTCGACAGACTATTAATGGCTTCTAATCTGATTTTTCCAAAAAACACATTGCAAGAGCGCTTTTATTCACCTTTGAATTTTATTAATAGTATGGGTTTAGATGCTTTTAAAAATATGATGGCACAACAAAGTGTCTCGTTTCCGATGGAGCATAGAATTTTAGAATTATAGCTGTTATTGTGTTATGGGCAATTCAATTACAAATGTAGTGCCTTCGTTTGGCGAGCTGTCTTTTACAAAAATCTTTCCATTGTGGTACTCTTCGATAATTCTTTGGCTTAAGCTCAATCCAAGCCCCCAGCCTCTTTTTTTTGTAGAATAGCCTGGGAAAAACACTCTTCGTTTCTGACTCGTTGTCATACCTTTGCCATTATCTTTTATGCTAATGACTATTGAACCTTTTATACTTTTTTGCAATTGAATGTCAACTTTTCCTTTCTTGTTTTCAATGGCTTCAGCAGCATTCTTCAAAAGATTCTCAAGCACCCATTCGAAAAGCTCTGAATTGATGTTAGCATTGTAATTGCCTTCGAAATGCCTTATTATATCAACTTTTCTTCCGAGATGAGGAAGGCGTCTTTCAAAATAATCGCAAACATTTTCGATACGTTCTTTAATATCGATCAATTTCATTTCTGGCATTGAGCCTATTTTTGAAAATCTTATGGCTATAATATTCAATCTGTTTACGTCTTTTTCCATTTCAGATAAAGTGTCAGTAAATACATTTTCGTCATTACGACTGTAACGCAAAATCTCAATCCAGGCGAGCAAGCTGGATAACGGTGTGCCGAGCTGATGAGCAGCTTCTTTTGCCATTCCTACCCAAATTTGCGATTCCTCGTTATGGCGAATATTGCTAAATGCTACATAACCTATTAAAATGAAAACGCTTATTATGACAACGACAACAAATGGAAACAGCTTTAATTGATCGATAAGAGAGGAATTAGTATAATAAAACTTTGTAATAATCTTACCTTCATCGTCTTGAACAATGACAGGATTAAAATTACTCTTCATTTTTTCAAGATAATCATAGATGATCTTGTCTTTTTCTTTTTCTGAAAGAGTCGAGTCAAGATAGATATTCTTTGTATAAAGCTCGTAAGGTTTGTTAGGAATGTCGTTTTTATCAGTGGATATCATTGGAAAAGTGATGGCAGGAGTGATATTGCTTATCAGAAAAAAGAGATCTTCAGAATTGGCATTGGCATCGGAAAATTTCTTAAAAATGCTGGCATACATATTAATGGTGGTTTGTTCGCGTTTCATTAAACTGTCCACGAGCCAAAATGTATATAAAATCATCGACATAAAGATTATAAATGCCGCAGCGATAAAACCAAGCTTTATCTGCCATTTATACAAAGAAAGCCAGAAATACTTGTTTAGTATCT